>CALNZE010000056.1:0-4859 GCA_942490955.1 uncultured Alphaproteobacteria bacterium | reverse complement strand
TAATAATTCTGCAGGGTGCGGGCACCGGCGAGGCCTTCGCTGGTAGCATCGGCGATCACCGGATAAGCAAAGTTATCCAACCGCAGCATGGTGAAATCACCGGTGAGCGTTTCGTGAACCGGGGCAAAGTCTCCTGTTGAAACCGGCAACAGCACACCTTCATAATTGAGGGTGATTTCGATATTCTTGCCGTCGGGGAGCGGCCTGGTCAGCACAAGCGCCGCGGTGTTGAGCTGAAGGCCGGGCACTCCGGCGAGGCCAGCTACCTTCTGCCTTACCCTGTATTCCTGACCACCGGGGCCTTTGGCTTGGATGATCTTCATCCCGGGGTTCAGCAATACCGGCAGCGCGCTGACCGCTTTGCCGGTCAGATTTTCAAACCTTAGCCAAACCGCCCCGACCAATTTTCCGTCTTCGGGCCGCTCACCTAGGTTTAGCTTGAGCGCCAGATAGGAATTCAGCATGCGGTAATAGGATGGTGTTGTCGGCTCGGACATGCCATCGGGCACGTCAGCCAAGGCCTCGGCTGGCGACGTCTCAGGCAGGCTGGTGTTATCCGCGGCTGAGGGCGCCGCTTTTGCAGGTAAAGCGATAGAAAGGGCCACGAAGCAAGCTGTGAATAAATTCAAAACTGAAACCCTGTGCATTGCCAAATAACCCCCAATTATCACGGCAGCCGACTAAGATTGATAAAAATGTAATATAATAACATTGTAGAAATCAGCCGGCGATTATGGATCAATCGATATAAACCGCAGTGATATTAGCCTGTTATCAAGGCAGGGCTAGGGCTTTTTGGGTTTTGGTGCGCAAAAATCTGTGATCAGCGTATCGGCAATTTCGGCCGCCGCTTCCACATGGGCCACTTCGATATTGAGGCCATAGAGCACAAAAATCAGCTTCTTGGTGCCCTCATCCACCGCGGTGCGGGCGCTGTCAGAAAAGGGGCTGCCAAAGGGGCCGATTGCATCGCTGAGGGCGGGCAGGCCTTCAAGATTGACCTCGCCGCGCCCGATACCTTCATAGGCCTGCCCGGCGCCACCAATACCCAGCCGGATATCGCCTGAAACCTTGGCGGCGTCATAACAGCCGACAGGAATGCCGGTCATCAGCGAAACCAGATTGCCGCTGTCGACCACGTTATTGACATGATAGAGGCCCTTGCCTGAAAGCGCGCGCCGGGTCAGCGCTTCCGACGAAGGCCTGTAGCGGCTGGGGTCCTTGCCACAGGCTTTGAAGGCGGCACGGATGCAGGCGATCACGGGGTCAGAGCTGGCGGCTTCGCCAAGCAACTCGTCCATGCGCAGCTTTGCGCCTTCTTCGAGCGAATTTTTCAGCCCGTCTTCGCTTTCGTGGACCGCAACATCAAAATTCAGCATGCCAACATGCACTGCAAAACCGAGGTCTTTAAATTTTGGGTCAATCAAAAAGGCCATGAAGCTCTCCCTCAAGGGCCCAAAATAGCGAAGCCCGGCTGCGGCGCAAGCGGCTTGTGCTTATTGGTGGCCCCAATTGTCGGGATCGTTTTCATCGCCGGGGCTGAGGCCCAGAATGTCGCCTTCCGTATTGACACCAAGCCCCAAAACGGTTCGGTTGGCATAGGCAAAATAGGCCGCAACCTGATTGATCTCCAGAATTTCGCCATCATCCAGCCCGGCGGTTTTAAGCGCTAGGATATCGTCAGCGCTGACGTGCGCAGGGCTGCGCGTCAGTTTGGCGGCATAGTCCAGCGCGGCGGTTTCGCGGGCGTCGATATGGCCCTCTAGGAAGGCATTTTCTGCGGCGTCTGCCTGAAGCGCCAAGCGGATGGCATGGGCCCGTGCGTCGTCGTCCAAAAGCCGCCTCAATCCGGCAAAATGATGCTCGACACAATAGCTGCACTCATTGATCAGGCTGACATAAACCCCAACCGCCTCCAGCAGCCATTTTGGCAGCCGGTTGCCGGGGTGATGCAGCACATATTTATAAAGCGTCATATGACCTTCGAGCGTGTGGCCGCAGGCTGTGCGCCATCAGGATATTATCCACATTATCGTCCGGGCCCTTGATGCGGTCATAGATCGCCTTCAGCCGCCCGGTGGCATCAGCGTAAGAAATCGTTTTGATCCAGGTCATGATAGTGCTCCCCCAAAAGTGTATGTGTGTGTGTGTGTGTCAGCCCCAGCTTAAGGCGGTGCGGCGTAAAAATAAAGCCGCCTCCGGGCCAGACACTAAAATCCGTTAAGCTGGCATTCAGTCAAAATAGAAGAAAGTGCAGGTCTTCATGTGAGGACATGGTGGTCAAGGGCCGCCGATTGGGAGAATAAAAATGTTTTTGAAGATGGGGATGGCAGCTTTGGCGCTGGCCGGAGCGATGAGTCCTGCTGTATTTGCCGATAGCGGGGACAGATTTGACGGTTTTTACGTCGGTGCCGAGGTGGGCGTGGCCCGCGACAGTGGTCTTGATGAAGATTTCTGGTTCACCGGCAAAAAAAACAACCTCTATTATGGCGGTTTGTTCGGCTATCGCCACCAGATGGAGGGTGGCCTGGTGCTGGGGCTTGAAGGCACACTGGGCGACAATGCCTATAAAAACGAAGTGCGGCCGATTGATTGCCCGGCCTGCCTTTTCCCGGCGGTTGTCGGCGGCGATAACGGTTGGTCGGCTGACTATAAAAGCGACTATATGTGGTCATTGTCCGCCACCGCGGGCATCGTGATGGGCGATGGCCTGTTGTCGGTGAGCGGCGGTTATATCAATGCCCACAATGGCTCAAAAATCGTTGTGGACCAGGGTGTGCCGCTGGATAACCGCGCGGCCAAGGGCTGGTTGCTTGGTACTGCCTATGAATATGCGTTTGATGATACCTTCAGCGTGCGCCTGCGCGGCACCTATGCTCGTTTTGGCGACGACAGGCCGCAGGAAATTGACAGCTTGGTCAACCGTCAGATTGTCGGCACCAGCCAGCTTCAGGGCACGATTGGCTTGATCGCCAGTTTCTGATGAAGGCCTGATCGCCGGGGCGAAAACCGGGTGGCCTGTGATAGCGGGCCGCCCAGATCCTGCCCGGCATTCAGCGGCAGGGCGTGCTGGTCATACTGAAGCCAAAACCGCCGCCATCCCCGTTGAGGCTGATATGCAACGTGTCGCTTTCGCGGCGATAGTCGATCACCTTGGGGAAATCATGGGCCGGGTTTTCAAACCGGGCATGATTTTCACCCACAACGGCCAGCGCAAAAGGCACGGCTTCCACACCCTTGATATAGGGCACATATTGGATGCCATCGTCGTCGCTGGTGATGCGCAGGAATTCGAACAATTTCAGGTACCGGCCGTTCACGGTCTTGGCCGTGCCCAGCATGCTGCCACCGGTTTGGTTGCTCCAGCTCTCCTGAATCTGCTCGCCGTCGCTTTCTCCGGCCCAGCAACCGGTGAGGAAAGCAAGGTGGGCAAAATCCTCATCCTGCCCGGCAGACGCGGCGCTTGCGCTGAACAGAATGGCGGCGATAGAGATGGCTGTGCGGTTCAAGATAATGCTCTCCCACTGATGAAGACCGCAGGCTAGCAGAAACCATTGGCCCTGAACAGCACCTCGCGTGACTGGGCCTCAGGCACGGTTCTCATTTGGGAGAGGTGACGCAATGTGAAAAGGGGCCGCAGTTGCGGCCCCTTGATACTCAGTACTCGCGCCAGAACTGGCAAATGTTTACGCGGCTTTGGCCGGGATTTTCCCGCGGCTGTCGCCTTTGGTGTAGAAGGTTTCGCCCTTGTCGGCCATGTCGCGCAGCAGTTGCGGCGGCGTGAAGCGGGCGCCATAGGCCTGGCTCAGGCGGTCGGCTTCACGCACGAACTCATCCACACCCATGGTGTCGATAAAGCTGAACGGGCCGCCGGTGAAGGGCGCAAAACCCCAACCGAAAATGGCGCCGATATCGCCCGACGCGGTATCCCGAAGCACACCTTCTTCAAAACAGCGCGCGCACTCAACTGCCATGCGCACCATCAGGCGGGCTTTGACCTCATCCACGCCGGGCTGGTCGGCTGAAAGCGGGAAATGCTCCGCGAGGCCGGGCCACAGATGTTTGGGGCTGCCGTCTTCAGGATATACATAAGCACCCTTGCCGTTCTTGCGGCCAAAACGCTCCAGCTTCTCAACCATGGTTTCGACAAAACCATCGGCAGGCGAGGGCACATAAGCGTCGCCCAGCGCTTTCCGGGTGGCCATGCCAACCTTGTAGCTAAGGTCGATCGCCACTTCGTCCCCCACCGCCAGCGGGCCCACCGGCATACCGGCCATCTTGCCTGCATTTTCAATGAGAGCCGGGTTCACGCCCTCTTTGACCATGGCATAGCCTTCCTGCACATAGGTGCCGAAACAGCGGCTGGTATAGAAACCACGGCTATCATTGACCACAATCGGTGTCTTGCGGATTTGGGAAACATAATCGAGCGCGAGCGCGAGCGTTGCGTCATCGGTTTTTTCGCCCATGATGATCTCAACCAAAGGCATCTTCTCAACCGGGGAGAAGAAGTGAATGCCGATAAACTGGTGCGGACGGCTGAAGTTTTTGGCCAAGCCCGTGATCGGCAGGGTCGAGGTGTTCGAGGCGAACACAATATCCTTGCCGATAACAGCTTCGGTTTTCTGGGTGACATCGCGTTTGATCTCATCGGCTTCAAACACGGCTTCGATGATCAGGTCACAGTCTTTCAGGTCATCATAATTATCGGTCGGGATGATGCGCTCAAGGAAAGCGTCGCCTTTTTCCTTGGTTGATTTGCCGCGGCTGATGTCTTTTTCCACCAGCTTGCGCGAATAGTCTTTGCCTTTTTCAGCGGCTGCCATGTCGCGGTCCAAGAGCACCACATCCATGCCGCC
>CALNZE010000055.1:0-41338 GCA_942490955.1 uncultured Alphaproteobacteria bacterium | reverse complement strand
CTTGAATATAATGGATCGGATATTTGGCGATTCTTTAAAGATGAAATAAGAGATAAATGCATAATTCCTGACTCTGCTTATAGGAATATCCTGGTAATTTTTACTGACGGTTACCTTTACTGGAAGAATACAATGGTAAAAAACAAAAATAGATACAGCTATATAGAGAGAAAATTTTACCTATTTGACAAAATTTAGAGATTATGGTTCTTTAAATGCTAATTTTGACTCACAGAATTATGGATTCATAAAAGTACAAGATGATCTAAGCAAATATAGATATAATTGTTTTGGAGGTTAATCCTCCTCAGGATTATCCCCATAATTCTGATATTATCAAAAAATATTGGGAGAAATGGTTTTCTGAATGAAAGTTAATAAATACAAAATACTAAAACTGATTTTCCAGCAAATACCTCTCAATCATTAAGACTTTTATGTCTTCAACAATTAATGCTTAGAAAACCAGGACAAAGATTGGGATAATGATAAAAATTTTACCTTCTAAAATTCTACATTCTTAGTTTTAAATCAGTTTTAATAAAAACCTATGGTCAAAATTCGATACTTTATACGGTCAATGGTGACTACACGGTGATACAATAGAAATATTAAATAATCACACAAAAACAATAACCGTCCGTCTTAATGGCATCGATGCTCCGGAAAAAGGAGCGTTATGGTCAAAAAAAGAAAAGAAAATTTGTCTAAAATAATATTTGGTAAACAAGTTAAACAAATTCGTACGGAAATGATAAATATGGAAGAGTTCTCGCAGATGTCTATGTTGACAGCATAAATGTAAATTATTTACAGGTCTCTGAAGGTTTCGCCTGGCATTTTAAAAAATATTCAAAAGATGAAAATCTTGCTCGGCTGAAAATCAGGCAAGAAGTAAAAAATTAGGATTATGGCAGGAGAAAATCCCGTTCCGCCTTGGGAATTTCGAAAGAGAAAACAATAATTCAAATTTTCGAAAAACAGTATTTGTAAAAATTATCTCTTAGTCATAGATTTTTTACTGCTGTTATCTGGCAATCCGATTAGATGTTTATTCTCCTGTTAAATGTCAATTATAGCTCTTTAGCGGGAAAAATAAATATCGCTAATAAAAATGCACGAAAAAATGAAATTTTATCGTGTTGGTACCATTTATTTTTAATTTTCAGAGGACAAATTACGTTAGCAACATTTACTTACTTTTATTGACAGTTTTATAAAACTTTGCGTATATATTTATTTCTCTTTTTCAGGAAAATCTGCAAACTTTTGAATTTCTCCTTACGCCTTCATCATCATTTTCTTTTGATTTCCTCTCTTCCCAACGATTCTTACTAATAATCAATTTTTCAAATAAATAATCATCTGTTTTAATTCTTGGTGGAGTGACACAAGAAATCAAGACCAAACATAAATATAGGGATACTTTCTTGTTTCATATGTTTGATTTTGAAGCTCGCCATAAGGCAAATGCAAGTTGTTTACCATTATTGTTTTTTGAAAATATATTTGAGGTTATCTGCTTAGCCTCTATATCAGTAATGGGAAATAAAGTTCTATATAAGCCATTATTCTCGTTTGAAGGTAAAACTTTTTGCCATTTCCTTCCATGAACTACATATCTGATAAATATTGTCATACTTAACTCTGCAATTGAATGAAAGCCTCCAGAGATTAAATCACCATCATACATGCGTAATGCTGCTGCGCCATAAACTCTGTCAATTTCTTCTGAATTAATTAAGACTAATTTTTTATTGTCTTTTTGTTTTAGATTTGTGTAATCAATAATTGCGTAACCAATATAATGTTTTTTCTTTTCTCTTTGTCATCCCATGGAATTCCATCAAGAGTTACAAATTTTCATATTTAATACGTTAATCATATCACTTCCGCGTGGCTCAAATCCAAAACCAACAGCCTCATCCACAACGATTTCCTTTTCTATATTTTCAGAATCCTTAAACTTATAAGTTAATCTTCTACCCGAAATTTCTCCGGCATGGGTCGAAATAAATAAAATATCATAAATAGTCTTATATTATTTTCAACATTGTAAACTGTAGCATTTTTCCCATACAATTTTTTTACAATAGTTTTCTGTTTTAATAAAATTTCAGAGACATCAAAATAACTCTAATTTTCTACATTGCCTGGATCAATCAATAAAGCCACTCGTGTTCCTTCATTCCATTTTTGAAAAGAGGAAATTGCATTGGCAATAGTATTTCCCATATCTGGTAAAGAAATAATATGTGTTGTTGGAATTTCTGGAATAGAAAATCCCCACGGCATACCTTCTGTTATAAATGTAATGCAGGAAAATTGATCGTAACTATAATCAGGTAAAATAAATTTCAATTGATAACCTTAGCTTTTCTAATTCGATGTAACCACTCATCCAAATTTGAGAATAAATAGTATAAAATGTTTCCTTAATTTCATCATACATTTTCTTCAACTGTTGGGATCTTATAATAAGGAAGATCCAATAGAAAATGCATAGTTAGCCACTATAACCGAAGTAATATCTTTTCTATCCCCGTAAATAACAATGTTACGATTTTCACCCCTTAAAAGAATTTCTCCGGGGAGTTTTCTAATTCTATTTTCAACTCTATACCTGATATTTTAGATTTAAGTAGTCCAATTGCAATATTTAAACTCACTTTAGTATCTTACGTTTTTGGATGATTGCGTGACAATTTTTTTTTCTACATCATGTATGTTTTTTATAATGTCTAAAGGAGGTTTACCAATTAATTTAGAAAAACCTTCTATTGCTTTTTCCTCAAGACCAACAAGAAAAATACGATCAGGCTTAACTTGCACATACATTATTTCTTCTAATGATTTCGTTTGTGGCGTCTGATCTTCCCATGCGAGGACCACATCTGTGAACACTAAAATAGTAGCTCTTTTCATATAGAGAAGATATCTCAGCTGCTAATGTGGTGTTGCTACTGATACATATAACTTTGTTGTAATTTTGGTGGTAAAGCTTTCATAGAAATGGCTGTTGATACTACTGCTAACTGGCGCCGGACCAAGGCAAGAATGACCAGCAGCTGCAGCGTAGGCGTCCAGTTGGAGTGATTGTTACTTTTATTGGCATCTTTTTCAAACTCTAAATCTTCACCGTCCATAGGAAATAAAACCGGGAAGTCTATCAATTGAGTGCTATTTATATCAACACCTAAACTAACCCATACTTTTTTTGCAGTCATTTTTCAAAGTGCATAATGCATAACTTGTTTATATAAAATGATGTTTTTTCCTGAGTCCATTACAAAATAGGTAATACCAAATCATATTTTGGATTTAATAAATTAAATGCCTTTATTTTACCTTGTTTTAAATCTGTTTCTTTATCTTTTTCAATCGACCCATAAAATCCTTTTGTTCGAATCCAGTTTCACTATAAGTAATTTATCTATGCAGTCTGATTTATAAGCGGCATCACAATCTCCACTTTGTTTAATAAAATTTTTGAACTTATCCACAAATTCTCTCGCTGGCTTTTCGACAACATCGTTTCCTGTATTTCTCGTAAAAATACTTATCAACATCACTATAATCCAGCCAATAAATGAACTACTTTTAAATTCTTTCTCTTCCCAATTCATACTTTGCTTTAAATAAAAATCTAAAACTACTACTGTAAAATATATCGTAGTTAGTTAGTTCCATTTCCAATCTACGTTTTGTGTAATGAATGACCATAGGGATTGTTAATAATCAGTTATTAATTCGAAATCAGCAAGTGAAAGTGACCACGGATATATATTTTCATTAAAATAGTTAAGTGATGAATTAAAACTAGATTGACGGGTTACTAAGGTTTGATAATAACCAAGCGTAATGGAAAATAGAAAGTATCTGTAACCTGTGAAGTATCAATTGTCATTCTAATATTTTTACAATCATTATTGGTGATTCATTTTCTAAAAAGATATCTTCTTGCTCTTAACCCTTGTTTGTAAGGCAACTTAATTCCTTTATCTAGATCATTTTTTATAGTATCAAAATCAATACCAATCTTAGATAAATAGGTTACTTTTGACTTGCATTGAAAAATGAAAATTTTCCTCTCAAAAAGAACAAGTACATCTGCAAGTTCTTCACCATTTGATAAAGGATTCATTATTACATTTGATTCTAACATAAGTGTTAATGTCTTTGCTGTTCTTTCTTCAAGCCAATTTCCTCTCAATTTATCATAAGCTATTTTATACTTTTTATCAGATATAAAATCGCAGGAAAGTATTAAATAATACTGTCTCAAATAAAGATGGAATTGGAACAATATATTTATCCTCATTTTAAAATTGGTTTTCATACAAAGTATTAAAATCACATAATTTAATGATTCCAGCTAAAGGATGATTCGGATTTAATATCGGAAAAGTTTTGATTGTTGGATCAAAAAATCTAATACAAATACTCTTATGAATTCTAGACAATTTGACAATATCCGTGAAATTGAAAGAAAGGATATCATCAGACTTTCCAAAAAAATGCATGACAAAAATTCGAGAATTTCAACTTCGACATCTGGTTTTTTCGAGACTTGATTTTCTCGATTAGTTTATCTGTGATAATCGGAGCAATTTTCGCATTAACAATGGAACTATTTACCCTATCTTCATACTCCTTTTTGATACATCTGTAAATTTCGATTGCATCTTTGATTGAAAAACCATTTCGTTCATAGAACATACTCGAAAGGTTTGTAATAAGAGAGAGAGATAAATCAAGTAATTTATGTGGTAAGAATT
This sequence comes from uncultured Alphaproteobacteria bacterium, assembly GCA_942490955.1. Taxonomy (GTDB): domain Bacteria; phylum Pseudomonadota; class Alphaproteobacteria; order Rhizobiales; family HXMU1428-3; genus HXMU1428-3. The sequence goes on along the minus strand of CALNZE010000055.1, from coordinate 36,560 downwards.
CCACGTACATGAAGGGCATTAATTTTTAAATGAAAAAGAATTTGATTTTCTTTTGAAGCATCTTCCTGCAAGAGCATGACATGATATATTCATTCCAGGAGTATTAAAATAGTCTTTAAGTTTTTTTTCAGCTTCGTTTAATACTGGTCCATGTATAAGTTCAGTGCTCTTTATTCGATCATTTCTAGTAATTACCCCAATAATAATAAATTCAATCCATAATGCCCATTTATGTGTATCATCAAAATCTGGTTTGAACTCGCCACCTGGGTAAAAAAGATATGTAAGAGAAAGATGGGAAATAAGCTTTATGGAGTCATATTCGTTCAAAAATGTTTTTAGGAATGAAAAATTCTGTTTTATAATTTCAGCCCTCATTTTTTTGGGGATCACCAAAGGGATTTTCATTATTCTTCATTTTATGTTCTTTTAAAAGCTAACGGTCGGGCATAAGTGGCCGGCCACAGACCACAACCACAGAAGTCTAAGAATTCATGCTGCGCGTTGTCCGGTCCACTTGATGCCATGTTGGACATTTATTTTAGCCAAAATTGGTTTTTTTGTTTCTTCAAAAAACTTCCTGCTCTCAATTTGTAAAAATATATACCTGATGAAACTTTATTGTTACTTTTATTTATACCACCTCCAATTAACTATAATGTTTGCCCAAATTAAATTCCGCATTTGTAATGGTATAAATATGCCGACCCTGAACATCATAAATTTCTAGGTTTACTTTACTATTTTCTTCAATTTCGAATGGTATAAAAAAGTTATATTGTTAAATGGATTTGGATAATTTTGGTCTAAACGGTACTTGAGTGGGGATTTTATATCTATGACCCAGGCAATTTGTGATGAATAACTGCGATTAGCCATTCGCCACAATTATATTTATTCCTTGTGAGTTTCCGAACAATTGAGAAGAAAGGAAGAATTGGTTTCTGTGGCAATACTATCATTCAATATCCAGGAATAGTTTACCAGGAATTATCCTTAATGAAGCCTTCAACCGAAAACGGGATTGATTTATGCGGCGCAGTCACTACCGTATCTAGATTTGGTGATACATCAGTTATTATTGGGGTCCATACATCCTGAAAGTTGCTCCAGTAAAAATCGTAAGCATCTTGAGATTTTCTCGCATACCTTCAGCAACCTTCTACCTACACCGATTGCAAAACTGACATGGAGTGTATCAGATTCTATTAGTCCCATGGACCCAAAGATTGAAACACGCGTCAATCCTGTAGGGAACCCGGAGATCCTCCCTTACGAAATTCTTCAAATTTCATCAATGTAAAAAATCTCGCCTTGAAACAGGATATGCGCTTATCCCGAAATTAATATGGCCGGACTGGGTGTTAAATGAGATACCTTTTTTGTAGGAGGACTTTCAAGCACTCGGCTACCCATATAACCTGCACTCTCTTTATCAATCTGCCGCCCAAATCATCATTAGGTTGCTGCTCAGGAAGATCTCCATCGTACATATAGGAAATTGACTCCGGGTTACCATTTTTATCCAAATCCACTAGATAATTATGGTTATCATCCTTCGCAAAAGCAAAACCGTCATCTCCACCTTCGGCTTGTGAAACATCATAATCCATATATAATGCACAATAAATATTTTCAAGAATCTGTCCACTATTGTTTATAATAAAATGACCATATACGATATAATCATCGCGTGGTGGCTCCGGCCAGGCATGAATTTTACAAACGCATTTTACGCCCACCTTCAAGGCCGAACCAGCCAATTCATCGGTCATAGAAAAGATATTTCAAAAGGGGGAAACAAGTGTTGATCTATTTCTGCTACTGTAAAAATCCTCTGAGGTTTGGGAACTAAACCGGATTGTATTGGAATTATATCCAACACGAAATTGGCTAAACACAGGTAATCATTAGTATATAAATCGGCCTCTATCCAGGACATACATGGAAATTGATCCTGTGTGGTACCTATTGTGAATGTTTCTTGATCCGAACCGCGACGCGCTCTTCAAAGGTCAGCGCAACAATCGCCGCCAAAGTCAGCAGCACGCGCTGGCGTCACCGCGGTGAAACTCGCGGCGGCCAGGATAGAAACCCCGGCGAGTGCGGCAAGAGACTTATGGTTCAACATAAAATCAAACATCTGGAAAATTCCCCCAATCAAAACTCACAGCGGGCCCACCGGGAATAGCTGCATGAAACGAAATACTATTAATGAGCAAAGCTAAAAGTTTGAATTAAAACAAAAACTTATCTGATATGAAGCTAACCCGCCGATCCCTGTGTCACAAGGCGACAGATTGGCCGCAGGTGAACAAAACATCGGCTAAGTAACTCAAATGATACAACACCGAAAAATTGTAATAACATAACAGCACTGTATATGAAACAATATAACAATTGCAAGCATCATTTACATGGGCATGGTGATGTGCGGGGCGCCAGGCCGAACAAGGCAACCGAATTTGCCCCGCACGTAAATTTGCAATCGCTTTCAGCCCTGATCAGCGACCAATTCCTTCCGGTTGATCGAGACTATCAGAACCTTCAAATTCAATTGACTTCAAATCAAGCGCGGCAACGGCCCGCTCGATCGCCCGGGTCTGTTGTGTCAGCCCGTCAATGGCCGCTTGCACAGTGGCGTTGCCTTCAGCGTTGGCCTCGCCAATCATCTGGTCATAGGCCTCAACGGTCTCTGCCCGTTTTACCATCGCGGCCATCGCCGCCATGGTGGCGTCAAGCTTGGCACGCAGCTCTTTGTCAGCCGCTGCATCCCGCGCCTGCACCAGGTCAGATACGGACGCACCAGATATCCCCACGGAACCGTCAACGTTTGTACCGCCCCCAGATAAACATTCTGGATGCCAAGCGAGTCGTAATAATGCGAGTTGTGCGTGTTGTCGGAAAAGCAATCATGCTCTTCTTCCGGATCATGCAGCAGCAGACCAAGCTTCATCCGCTCACCAGCCAGCTCACCATAGGAAAGCGACCCAAGCCCGGTAAAGATCGTCGTCAGCGCTTCGCCATCACTGGCTTTCAGCAAGCCGGCCCGTGCGGCACCGTCTGCTGCCCACTGTCCGGTCATCCCGTCAGGTCATCAATCAGCAACTCAACTGCCGCCAGCAGATAAGCGGCCCGGCGGTCACAATTGCCATTGCTGCAGTTTTTCATATCGTAATCAGTCGCTGGCCGGTTGCCGGCACCCTTTTTGGTACCATTCAAATCCTGGCCCCACAGCAGAAACTCAATGGCGTGATAGCCAGAGGCCACATTCGCCTCGACATCACCGGCTTCATGCAGCGTCTCACCGATCAGCTTTTTGTCGATCCTTGACGCATCCACCTCTTCGCCGCCAATGGTGATCGTCTTATTGGCGATGACATTTGCAACATAGAGGTCATTCTGGTCAGAGCTGACGCCGTAATCGGAAGAGACATAATCGATCAGCCCCTCATCAAGCGGCCAGGCATTGACCTTGCCTTCCCAGTTATCAACGACTTCATTGCCGAAGCGATAAGCCTCGGATTGTTGATACGGCACCCGCGCTGCAATCCAGGCATCTTTGGCAGCTTTCAGTGTCGCATCACTCGGGCTTTCAGTGAGGGCCTTTATTTTAGCCTGTAACGCCTTGGCCGTCGTCAGCGAATCCTCATAGATCGCATGCGCCATATCAGCATAGGTCGTGACAATGTCTTTCACCTTCGGCTCAGCCGCAAAAGCCGGCATGCCTCCAAGCACGCCTCCAGATGCGGTTATAACACCGGCAGCGAAAACCGCTCCGGTAACGCGCCGCATTTTTTTAAAAACCATCACTTCGTCTCCTTCATTGTTAATTCTAAAACCGCTTAATTGGCAAAGCCCTGCGGGCCCGCAGCCGAACCCGGAGCGGCCAGATGTTGCAACGGATAGGTGATGCAGTCCGGCCGCAAAATCTGCCCGGCATCAATCAGCCCATCGGCAAAATCCTGCGCCGCATGCTGCGGTAAGTCCGTTTCCGCAGCCTCGGTAATTGCATAAAGGCAGGCCCGCAGCGCCGGGCATTCCGCATGCTGGCACGCGGCAATCATCGAAATGGCCACCACCTCGTCATGGCTAAACCCGGCCGCCTCAATCCTGAAAAGCGACAAAGGCCGCTGGCGCATCCGCTCCAGCGCATCGACCCAACTACCCAGCCGCGTCGCCAGCACCAGCCCCGTTTTCAGCCCATACCGCTGAATATACTGGCGGCTGCAGACATCGAAGAATCTTGTGTCCCCGGTTAGCCTGCCGCGCGCCCAACAGCGAAAGCCAAGCCCGACCATCCGTTCAGCGATGCGGCCGCAATCACCTGCACCGCGCGGCCCTGGTGCCGCGATCGCCCCAGGCGCCGTCATTGTCCAGCTTGCCATCAGCTCATCTTCAACATTAAAATTTTCGCACGCGCCTTTTAAGGCCGAGCCATCATCGTGGCTATGAGTGTCAAGGGGGCCATCCCCTCGGCTCATCCTAAACTCAGTATTTTTATCCCGGTCACCATCGGCCGCAAAAGGAGCCGGCCACCCTGGAATATTCATTTTGCTCATCACATTTCCAACTCTCTTCAAATCGCATCTTAAAAACCCAGCCGCATGGCGGATGGCCACCGCGCTCGCGCTGTTGCAGGGTCGTCTTAGGAAAAGGAAATCGGAGCCGCCATCCAGACCGTCAAAGCTGATCAGTGCCTGTTGCCAGCGCTGGGACCAGGCCCGATACCGCAAGCCAACCGCCGCCCTTTCCAAAAGCGCGTGCCGTTAGCCGCAGGCAAATGCCACGGTATTCAAAGGCGCAGGATCAATATATCGATCCCGCCGTGAAGATGGATTTGGAGTGGATTTTAAGGAGGTGAAAACCGGCGCTGTTCGCCAGGGAAAACAGCCGTTTACGCGTGCCGGACAGCCAGCGCACTCACACCCTGAAAGGGGGAAAGAAAGTCTCATTTTATATCTCCAATAAACAGGATTCAAGGTCCCGTAATCAGACTGGAAAAAGCCCCGCCAGGGCGCGACTTCGCCCCAAGGTAAACAAAGTAAAATTCAACCGTCAATAAAAAAATCAGTCAAAACAATAGTTTAAAATGGTTCTAAATACAGGCGAGATATGAAAATTTATTGACAAAGCGGCTGGCTTACGTTGAAGTGAGGCAATATTTCGCGCTGTCGCCACTGCCCGATCAAAAGCCAGGAGCGGCATCGCAAGCGATTTTAATCTGATTACAGGACCTTGAATCCTGTCTATTGGAGTTAACAAAATGACAGACAACGCCTTGGGCCATTTTGCGCCCGGATTGCGGTCCCATTTGCAGCCAGATTTGCATTCAAATCTGCCATCAATGACCGACTGCTGCCCCCCTCAAATCACCCGCATGAAATCTGCCACGCCAGCGCTGCATTCAGCCGCGCTTGTCGCAAAAGGCTTTGCCGATGAGGCGCCAACGGACGCTGAGCCAACGCTTTTAACGCTGCGCGAAATTTTTGAGGCGCTGAGCGATCCCTCCTTCGCCATTGAGTTTGCTATCGAGCGGAGGCTTGCATCATGACCGCCGCACTCACCCACGAAATTCTCGATCGTATCAGTTTGGAAAAAAAAGCGCCATCGCCAGCGCCGGCATCAAGCTTCCCCGCAAATCTCCCGAGCAGCTTGTCGGCCTCGGCTTTCGCTTCTGGATGACCGGCTACAGCACCAACGACATCGAGTTCTGGAAACGCAGCTGGGATTATTTCGCACGGCATTTGGGGGTCGAGACGGCCCGTGCCACCATCACTGATCTCGCCTTCTGGGTGCAGACAGTGCATCAGTCTGCGCTGCGTGACATTAAAGTCGCCGACTGGGAGTGTGACAGCTTCAATCAGGATGAGCGCATGGCCATCACCATGATCGCCGCCAGCCAGCACAACGCCTGCCCGGCGCTCGCGGCCTGTGCTTATGCCCTGATTGGCAATGATGATGTCGAGCCGGTCGTTGCCGCCTCGAATGATTTTGCGCATCACCTCTTATCCTGCAATCTGGAACTGCGCGATGCGCTGGGCGCTCAGCGCGGCTCGGCCAATGGCATCTTGCCCCCATCGCATCCGGTGCGCGTTGTAACCCCCGGCCTGGCAACGGCTAAGACTAAGGCTAAGACTAAGGCCAAGATTAAGGCCAGAGGCGCCACAGCAAGGAAAAGCCGCGCGTGATTTGCGCCGCACCATCCCCGCTTCCGCAACGAACACCCGCTCATTAGCGCCAATCTTCAACCTTTGTAGAATTATGCAGCAGATCAACCATTTATGTTGCGAACAATGAATTTTAAGACCCAGCAAGGAGCCACTAACCTGAAAAAATATTGCACCTATGTCGTGTGTAAAAATGCGCAAATAAATGCAATAATTACCAATAAGTGCAATAATTCAGGGAGAGACCAATGGACCAGATTGTAAACACACCAACACACGCGCTTAATTTCCTGCGCGAAAAAATGAAAATCAAACAGCGTTACGAGAATTTTATCGGCGGCGAATGGGTTGCCCCGGCTGAAGGTCGCTATTTCGAAAACATCTCGCCAATTGACGGCAATGTCATTTGCGAAATCGCCCGCTCGACCGCTGCAGATATCGACAAGGCGCTGGACGTCGCCCACGCGGCAAAGGCTGGCTGGGCCAGGACCTCAACAACCGACCGCGCCAATTGCCTTTTGAAAATTGCTGATCGGATGGAAGCCCACCTCAAGGAGATCGCCACGGTCGAAACCCTCGACAATGGCAAGCCGATCCGCGAGACCATGGCCGCTGACATTCCATTGGCCATTGACCATTTCCGCTATTTCGCTGGCTGCATCCGCGCTCAGGAAGGTGGCATCTCCGAGGTTGACGAGACCACCATCGCCTATCACTTCCACGAGCCCCTCGGCGTTGTCGGCCAGATCATTCCGTGGAACTTCCCAATTCTCATGGCCGTCTGGAAGCTTGCCCCCGCTCTTGCCGCCGGCAATTGCATCGTCCTGAAACCGGCCGAGCAAACCCCCTTCAGCATCATGGTGCTGTTGGACCTGATCGGCGATCTGCTGCCACCAGGCGTTCTGAATGTCGTCAATGGTTTTGGCGTCGAGGCTGGCAAGCCACTGGCAAGCAGCCCGCGCATTTCCAAAATCGCTTTCACCGGCGAGACAACAACCGGCCGACTGATCATGCAATATGCCAGTGAGAACATCATTCCGGTGACATTGGAACTTGGCGGCAAGTCCCCCAACATCTTCTTCGCTGATGTGATGGACAAGGATGACGCCTTCTTCGACAAGGCCCTGGAAGGCTTTGCCATGTTCGCCCTTAACCAGGGTGAGGTCTGCACCTGCCCCTCCAGAGCGCTGGTGCACTCGTCAATCTACGATCGCTTCATTGAGCGCGCCGTTGACCGGGTCCGCAAAATCAAAATGGGCAACCCGCTGGATGAAAGCACAATGATTGGCGCGCAGGCCTCCCACGACCAGCTGGAGAAAATCCTCTCCTACATCAAGATCGGTGAAGAAGAAGGCGCTAAGCTGCTCACCGGCGGCAAACGGGCCAGCCACGACTCCAGCATTGAAAAAGGGTTCTATGTTGAGCCGACAGTCTTTGCCGGCAAAAACAACATGCGCATTTTCCAGGAAGAAATCTTCGGCCCGGTCCTCTCTGTCACCACCTTCGACACTGAGGAAGAAGCCTTGGAAATCGCCAACAACACCCTTTACGGCCTTGGCGCCGGTGTCTGGTCTCGCGATGGCGCCGTCGCCTATCGTATGGGCCGCGGCATCGAGGCTGGCCGTGTCTGGACAAACTGTTACCACCTCTACCCGGCTCATGCCGCCTTCGGTGGTTACAAGCAATCCGGCATCGGGCGCGAGAATCACAAGATGATGCTCGAGCATTACCAGCAAACCAAAAACCTGCTGGTCAGCTACAGCCCCGACGCTTTGGGCTTCTTCTAGGAGAGGCTTTTGATAAAAGCTCGTTAACGATAAATGACAGGGGGAGGCGAATTCGCCTCTCCCTTGATGTAAAATTAGCATTCGGACAAAGGTTATGAATCAGTCAAATCTAGTCACTGTTACGCCGGACGCCGCCGCGCTGATTAGGGAATTGCGCGAAGCCCATGGCGACTTGATGTTTCATCAATCAGGCGGTTGCTGTGATGGCAGCGCGCCAATGTGCTACGTACTGGGAGAGTTCAAAACCGGCGCCTCGGATGTGCTGCTTGGCGAGATAGAAGGCTGCCCCTTCTACATCGGCAAGGAACAATATAAGGCCTGGGCCCACACTCATCTGACCATTGATCTGGTTGAAGGCCGTGGCAGCGGCTTTTCACTTGAGGCACCGCGCGGTGTGCGGTTTCTAACCCGCTCCCGCCTGTTGACGGAAGCAGAAAAACAAGCGACAACAAGCCAATGACCATCTGCCGTGTTAAAGTTATGAGTTGTATTAGGAGTTCAGGCAACGAATGATCATCTGTTCCTGCAATCGTATATCAGACCGGCATATCCGCAGCGCGGTAACTGAGCTCTTGAGCGAAGATCCAAACGCCATTCTCACCCCCGGCGTTGTCTATAAAAAACTCGGCCTCAGAGCCGAATGCGGCGCCTGCCTTACCCTGGCGATCGAGGTCATCATCGCCGAGATTGATCACCCCTCCCACAAGGGCGCTCAGATCATTCACCTCTCCAGACTGCAGGAAAAAATCCGCAATAAAAAGAAAAACAACGCCCGCCGCCAAAAGGCGGAAAGCTTGAAGCCGGCACCCTCCGCACCCTCATCAACGGTGACAAAATTAGGCCCTCGCTAAAGCGCCGCCTCAGCCAAGGCAATTCAGAGCACCGCTGGCCCCCAGGCATAGTCATACCCCAATCTCATTACCTGCACATTTATTCCTGAAAATAGTGCATAGTACGAAATTGACCGACATTTCGTCATCACGTACAACAATTAGAATAAATCTAAATTTTCGGAGGCCGTCATATGCAGGGCGATAAAGACGTAATTGAATATCTCAACAAGGCGCTAAAAAGTGAACTGACAGCGATCAACCAATACTGGCTGCATTACCGTCTGCAGGATGACTGGGGCCTTACCAAAATAGCCAAAAAAATGCGCGAAGAATCCATTGAAGAAATGAACCACGCCGACAAGATTGTCGAGCGCATCCTCGTGCTGGAGGGCCACCCGAACCTCCAGTATCTCGACCCGCTTCGCATTGGTGAAAACATCAAGGAATGCCTCGAATGTGACCTCGCCGGCGAGTATGACGCCCGCGCCCTTTATCAGGAAGCAAGAGACGTCTGCGAGGAAAAGAAAGACTATGTCACCCAACAGCTTTTTGAAGACCTGATGGCCGATGAAGAAGGCCATATCGACTGGCTCGAAACCCAGCTGGAACTTCTGGAAAATATCGGCGTTCAGAATTACAGCATGCTGCAATCCGGCAGCGCTGACGAAAGCGATTAATCACGCCAGAACAAACTGCCAAAAAACCCGCCTGTGGCCCCGCCGCTGGCGGGTTTTTTTTCGCCCGGATCAGCGCCAATCCTGCGCCATGGCGGGCGCCGCTTCTGGCAAAAAAAATCGTACCATTTTCGAAAAAATGGTACGACAAGTTATTGCTGCTTCACAGTGAGACCAATTATGGGGGAGCATAGATCCACCGCGGAAAAAATTAGGAAAAAACCGCTAAATCAAGGATTTACATAACCAATATCAATGTCATGCTTTAATTTCGGAACAAGAATAGAAAGCATTGACGAGACAATGCCACCCGAATATAATTTAGTAAAATGAAAGTTATAAAAGTTAATTATTGCATGAAACTCACTAATTAATCGCCCCCCTTTCCGCCTATATTGGCCGTAGAAACTTGGCGTTAGAAACTTGAACTTGAGACCCGAGTTTATCAGACCGGTATAACCCCACCGGCTCTATGGACAATATAACAATCGCGCCAGCCTCCGCCGGCTGGATGACTTGAACAAAGCCTGACCCATGCATTTAAAAGAACTGGACGCAAACCTCGTCGTTGTGCTCGACGCGCTTTTGATTGACGCAAGCGTCACCAAAGCGGCCGAGCGCCTTGGCCGCAGCCCCTCCGCTGTCAGCCACGCCCTGGCCAACCTGCGTCACATCTTCGGTGATGATCTTTTCGTCCGCGCCGGTCAGCGTCTTGCCCCCACCGCCAGAGCCAAAGAGCTGGCGCCAACCATCCACATAATTGTCTCCGGGCTCGAAAGCCTGCTGCGCCCGACCACCCCCTTTAACCCCGGCACGCAAGAGCGCCACTTCTCCTTTGCCTGCCCCGAACTGGCGGAGCTTTATCTCCTCCCCGCCCTGCGCAGCGCCATCAAATCCGAAGCACCAAACATCTCCATCGAGCGCGTCGCCCTTGAAGGGCCGGGCAATCTTGAGGACCTCCGCCTCGGCCGCACAGATTTTGCCTTGTCTGAGGGCGAGCCCGCCTCAACCGTCACCGACATCACCTGGCAACTTGTGCGCCAGGAAAGCTACGTTACCCTTGCCAGCCAGGACAACAAATGGGCCGGCAAAAAAATCACCGCTAAGAGCTTCACAAGAACACCGCACATCATTGTCCAGCAGCCCAGCCACAAGGGCTCGGAGCTGGAAGAGGAGCTGCTCCGCCACGAGCTGAGTGAAGAAAATCTCACCACCGTCTCCTCCTCCCTCACCGGCCTGTTGCTGGCGCTGGAGACCGGCGGCCTTGTCACCATTCCAAAACTGCATGCTGAGGCGATAACCGGCCATATGGCCATTGCCGAAATTGCGTTGCCTTTTGACCTGCCGCATTTCGACATTTTCCTCGGCTGGCACCGCAGCTTCGAGCGCGATGAATGCCACCAGTGGCTGCGCCGCCAGCTCCTGGCCCGCTTTGAGGATGCCGCCGCGGCCTGATCGGCAGCAGTTATCGAACCAACGGGGTCTGGCATCCCGGACTCTATCGCCCTTTTCCATCTCAGCTACTTATCAAACGATAAACCTCGCGCACCCCCGCGTGCGGCTTGCGCTTGTCGGCGGGGGATCTGCCTGTTACGCTGCGGCATTCTGACACATAATTTCGCCGAAAAACAAAAGTGTCAGTAGACCGGCCGCGCCGCCAAAAGGCCGCCGCTACAGTGAGAGCCACCAACGGGAGCAAGACGACATGAACGAACAACCATCGAAAAAAGAATTTTATGGCGGCTGCCCCCATGACTGCCCCGACACCTGCTCCATGATTTTTGAGGTTGAAGATGGCGAACTGCAGCGCGTCCGCGGCAATCCGGACCACCCGATGACCAGAGGCGGCCTTTGCGTCAAACTGAAAGATTATGAAAAACGCCATTATCACCCCGATCGCCTGCTTTACCCCATGCGCCGCACCGGCCCCAAAGGCTCAAAGCAATTCGAGCGCATCTCCTGGGAAGACGCGCTGGACGAAATCACCTCAAAATGGCGCGCCATCATCGAAGAGCATGGCCCCCAGGCCATCATCCCCTATAGCTATCTTGGCAATCAGGGCCTCGTGCATGGGCTGAATGGCGGCGACGCATTCTTTAACCGCCTCGGGGCCACCGTCTGCGAGCGCACATTCTGCGGTGAGGGCTCCTGCACCGCCTGGCTGCTCACCCTCGGCCCCACCGCCGGCCTTGATCCGGAAAGCTACATCCACTCGAAATACATCGTCATCTGGGCCTGCAACAGCGTCAGCACCAACCTGCATCACTGGGCCATCGTAAAAGAGGCAAAAAAGAAAGGCGCAAAAGTCGTCGTCATTGATGCCTACCGCTCAAGAACCGCCAAAGAGGCCGACTGGCACATCTGCCCGAAACCCGGCACAGACGGGGCGCTGGCCATGGCGGTGATCAATTCCATCATCGAGCAGGGCCTTGTCGATCAGGACTATGTCGACAGTTACACCCACGGCTATGCCGAGCTGGCAGAGCGCGCCAAAAGCCGCACGCCGGAATGGGCCGCCGATATCACCGGCATCCCCGCAGAAGACATCCGCACCTTCGCCCGCGAGCTGGCAACATCCCAGCCGGCCGCCATCCGCATCGGCGTCGCGCTGGAGCGTCACCATGGCGGTGGTCAGACCATCCGCGCCGTTTCCTGCATCCCGGCCCTCACCGGCGCCTGGCGGCATGTCGGCGGTGGCATCACGCAATTTCCGGTTTGGGAGCACCCCTATAAGTTCGACGTCATCTGCCGGCCTGACCTGATCCCCGAAGGCACGCAGGTCGTCAACAACCTGCAGATCGGCCGCGCTCTCACTGGCGAGATGGCGCTGGAGACCCCCATCAAATCCATGATGTGCTGGAACTCAAACCCCGTCACCCAGGCCCCTGAGACTGACAAGATCGTCGAAGGCCTGAAGCGCGACGACCTGTTCCTCGTCTCCGCCGAGCATTTCATCTCCGACACCGCTTCCTATGCCGACATTCTCCTCCCCGCCACCATGGGCGCCGAGATGGAAGACATGATCCTCTCCTGGGGTCATCTATACCTCACCTACAACACCAAATGCGCCGACGCGCCGGGTGAGGCCATCCCGAACAATGAAATTTTCCGCCAGCTGGCCGCCCGCTTCGGCTTCGAAGAAGAAAATTTCAAATGGGACGACAGCGAATGCCTGGAAAACTATGTCGATTGGGACGCCCCCGCCTGTGATGGCATCGACCTTGATTACCTGCGCGAGCATGGCTATGCCCGCCTCAAGGTCGGCACACCGGATGACCGCCTCCCTCACGCAGAGGGCAACTTCCCGACAGAGAACGGCAAATGCAACTTCCTCATTGAAGGGGCGACAAACTTTGTCGCCGGTCCCTTCCGCCAGATGTATGAGGGCTTCCAGCCCGGCGAGCCACTGGATGAGCTGCCGGATTACACAGCGCCGCGAGAAAGCCCGGCAAGCAACCCGCTGCTGGCCGAGAAATTCCCGCTGAACATCGTCTCCCCGAAAAGCCACGGTTTTCTCAATTCCTGCTATGCCAATATGGAGGAGAAAATCAAAGGCCAGGGCGATCAGTTCGTGCTGATCAGCGCAGCCGATGCAGAAACACGCAGCATCCGCGATGGTGACCGCGTCGAGGTCTCGAACAACCGCGGCGCTTTCAAGGGCGTGGCCCGCATCACCGAAGACGTCAACGAAGGCATCGTTGTTGCCACCCTCGGCTATTGGCGCCAGCTCAATTCCGGCACGGTGAACAGCATATCCTCCGCCGAATTTACCGATATGGGCCACGCGCCGTCTTTCTCAGACAACCTCGTCGAGGTGCGCCGCGCCAATTAACAGGCGGCTATCCCTTGAGAAAAAAATGAAAAGCCCGGCGGCAGCAATGCCGCCGGGCTTTATCGTCAGCGCAATCTTGAGATTTACGGCCGGCAGGGTCGTGCCGTTGCGTTGCAGCGCCATGTTCCCAATTTTTTCTTGCAGTTATAGCTGCGCTCATTGGCAATGCCCCAATTGTCATAGGCCGTGCCAAGCGTCGCAATCGCCCGCACTTTCACCCGCCAGTTGATCCGAGCAAATTTTTGTGCCGTTGATTTTTTCACGGCGATGCCCGCCGTCGCAGTTATTTTTCCATATGGCCAACAGGTTTTGGCATGTGCACTCGTACCAATTGTCGAAAGGCCTATAACCACCGCCAGGAACAGCCCGGCATGAGAGAGAGAAAATTTATTCATCATTGTTTAAACTCCTTGTTTCAAACGGTTAGATCAAGCGTCTGTCGCCGGGAGAAACAAAAAGGTTCAACAATTTTGCATCTATTAATTATGCGATTGCGGTTTAAAATATTATCAAAGCATTTGCAATTGCGCTTAACCGCACTGCACTTTCTGTCTAAGTTTGGTTATGTTTTTACGCTACGATTGTGGAGTCGGTCAGATCAACTCCTCGTGCAGGGAAATTGTTCGGGACAGATGCGATGAAAAGTGACGATTTAACACCAGAATATAGCGACAGTTTCGTGATGCCACGGCTTTTCAAAGCCCGCCTTACAAGAGCTAAGTCGATCGGAGTAAACCCATGAAACGCCGCACATCGCTGGTAATACAGCTCATCATATTCGCCATTGCGCTGGGAGCCTCCGCCGGTCTGTGGTTTGCTCGCGATCATCTGGGTGAGGTCTTCGCGCGTATCGCCCCCGAAGGCGACATAAAACAGAACCGCGCCCGAGGAGACGATGAGGCGGTACCCGTCGTCGTCAAACGCGTCTCCACCGCCGCCAATAACGAATTGGTCGAGGCTGTCGGCACCGGCCGCGCCCGAAAGTTCATCACCTTGCAGGCTGAAACCGCCGGCGAAATCATTGCCTTCGATGCCCGCGCCGGAGACCGGGTAAAAAATGGCGACATTCTCCTTCGCCTTGATAACAGCGACGCTCAACTCGCCGTTGATGTCGCCAAAAACAAACTGATTGAAGCCGAGCGGCTCAGCAGCCGCGCTGACACCCTGCGCGGCAAAAACATCAATTCCCAGGCCAATGTTGACGATGCCCAAAACCGCTTCAACCGCGCCAAACTCGAGCTGGAACAAGCCGAGGAAATGCTGAGCAAACGCACAGTCGTCGCGCCCTTTGATGGCATCCTTGGCATCCCCAAGGTCGAGCTTGGCGACCGGGTGACCTCGGCAACCGACATCATAACCCTCGATGATCGCAGCAAAATTCTCATCGAATTTGAAGTGCCCGAATTATACCTTGCCCGCATTTCGCTGGGCCAGCAGGTTGAGGCCCGCACACCCAGCATGGAAGATAAGAAATTCACCGGCATCATCGACCAGATCGACGCCCGCGTTAACCCGACAACCCGCTCCGTCACCGCCAGAGCCGTGCTGCCCAATACCGACGATCTCCTGCGCCCCGGCATGTCCTTCGCCGTCGAAATCTCACTTGAGGGCGGAACCTTTCCGCTTATTCCGGAGCTGGCACTCAACTGGGCCAAGGGCGAAAGTCATGTGTGGCGCATCGACAAAGACACAGCAAAACAAATCGCCGTTGACATCGTTAAGCGGCTGAACAGCCAGGTCATCGTGAAAGGCGAGATCTCCAAAGGGGACCTCGTCGTCGTGGAAGGCGTGCAGCGCTTGCGGCCGGAAAAAGCCGTAACATTTAAGGAGCCACCGCTCGCCCCCTCAGCGCTCAGCAATTAGAGGCGCCTGAAAACAGCCGTTCAACAAACCGCACCCAACCTATGAAAGACCGCCACAATGGCAGAGCAGACAGCAGACGAATCAAAGTCGATTGACACCGCCACAGATTTACCAGCGCTCAGTGTGCGTCGCCCCTATCTGGCAACCGTCATCAATCTGCTCATTATCATCGCCGGTCTTGGTGCTGTTTTTGGTGTCGAGGTGCGCGAGCTTCCTGATATCGACCGGCCCATTGTCAGCGTCCGCGCCAACTACCCCGGCGGCTCACCCGAGACCATCGATGCAGAAATCACCAGCGTCATCGAGGCCGCGGTTGCCCGCGTCAATGGCGTCAAGGCCGTGCGCTCTTCAAGCGAAGAGAACAACCTGCGCATACGCGCCGAGTTCACCTCCTCCGTCAATCTTATCGACGCCGCCAATGATGTCCGCGAAGCCGTTAGCCGTGTAGAGCGCGAATTACCGGATGGCGTCGAAGACATATTCGTCGTCAAAGCCGACGCCGATGCCCGCCCGATCATCCAGCTCGCGGCAGAAAGTGAAAGTCTGAGCATCGATGAGCTCACCCGCCGCATCGAAGATGAAATCGTCCCCGAGCTGACCTCAGTCGATGGCGTCGCCGAAATCACCCTGTTTGGCGACCGTGAGCGCGTCATGCGCGTCGTCCTCAATCCACTCAAATTGGCGAGCTACCAGCTCTCCGTCGCCGATGTAGTCAACGTTCTGAAAAACGCCCGCTACGATGTGCCGGCCGGCAGCTTTAAATCCGGTGATCAGGAGGTCATCGTCCGCGCAAACGCCTCGGTCACCAGCCCGAAGGAGCTGGAAAGTCTCATAATAAGAGATCCCGTCAAGCTTTCAGATGTCGCCACAGCCTCCTTCGGCCCGGCGGAAGCCGAGAATTATACCCGCCTCAACCGACGAACGATCATCAACATGGGTGTCGTCCGCCAGGCGGAATCGAACACGGTCTCCATATCGAGAGACATCAAAAAGGTCATCGCCAAGCTCGACCAGCGCACCAAGGATATCACCTTCCATACCATTTCCGATGACGCCCAGTTCATCGAAGGCTCAATTTACGAGGTGTTGTTCAGCCTTTGCCTCGCGATCATTATTGTTGTTGCCGTCATTGCCTTTTTCATTGGCCAGCTCCGGGCCGCCTTCATTCCGGCGGTGACCATTCCCATCGCCCTCACCGGCACCATTGCGGCCATTTGGCTGATGGGCTTTTCAATCAATCTGGTGACCCTGCTGGCTCTGGTTCTGGCCACCGGCCTCGTCGTGGATGACGCCATTGTTGTGCTCGAGAACATCCAGCGTCTGCGCGGTCACGGCATCGGCGCCAGGGCCGCGGCTGTGCTGGGCACCCGGCAGGTGTTTTTCGCCATCATCGCCACCACCGCCACCCTGGTCTCGGTGTTTCTACCCATTTCCTTCCTGCCGTCCACCGCCGGGCGGCTGTTCACCGAATTTGGCTTTGTGCTCGCCTGCACGGTTGCCATCTCGTCATTTGTGGCGCTCACCATATGCCCGATGATGGCCTCGCGCCTGCCCTATTCCGACCCGAGCACCCAAAGCCGTTTCGGCAAAATCATTTATCAGGCCGGTGAAAATTTTAACAATCTTTACGCACGGGTGCTTAGCTGGGTGCTCGCCGCGCCGTTCATTCTCTTTGCCATCAGCGCCTTCATCGCCGTTGCGGGCGCCATCACCTACACCACCCTCGGCGAGGAGTTGGTGCCAGAGGAAGACCGCGGCGTAATCACCGTCCGCCTGGTCGGCCCCGATGGCACCGGCATCGACTATGCCGATCGCCAGGTTGAAGAGGTTGAAAAAATCCTCGCCCCCATTTCAAAAGAAGGGTTGATCAGAGACATCTTCACAATTTCCGGCCGCTGGGACCCCAACCGTGGCTGGATCGAGGCGCCGCTGATTGACTGGTCCAAGCGTGATCTGAGCGAAGGCGAGATCATCGACCGCATCAAAAAACCGCTTTCTGAAATTCCAGGCTCTCAGGCCCGCGCCATCAGAGGCAACAGCTTAGGCCTGCGCAACGCCGATGGCGGGTTAAAATTCGCCCTTGTCGGGGCGGACTATGCCAAGATCGCCATCGCCGCGGATGATCTGGTAAAATCGATGGAAAAAAACACGCCGCAGCTTGAGAATTTCCGCGTCGAGTTCCGCGCCACCCAGCCGCAGCTTGCCGTTAACATAAACCGGCGCCGCGCCGCTGACCTTGGCGTCTCAATCGAGGACCTTGCCACCACTGTGCGTGTGCTGGTTGACAATGACGAGGTTGCCGAGCTCACCGTTAATGACAAGATCGTGCCTGTCATCCTTGAGGCCAAACCCGGCGCCGTCAATGCGCCGTCTGACCTCACCAATCTGTTTGTGCGCGGTGCCGACAACCGCATGGTGCCGTTAAGCCAGCTTGTCACCTTCCGCGAATATGCCGTTGCTGCCGAGCTTGACCGCCACGGCCAGCGCCGCGCCATTGAAATTTCAGCCGACCCGGTCGGGGACACAACCCTGCGCGAAGCCATCGCCGCCGTTGAAAAACTGGCAGACGCCGAGCTTCCCCCCGGCATCAGCCTGCTGCTGCTTGATGAAGCCGCAGAGCTCAACGAAACATCGAGCGGCACCGGTGTCACTTTCCTCATTGCCTTCCTGGTTGTCTTCCTGGTGCTGACAGCTCAATTCGAAAGCCCGGGCAGCGCCGCCGTTGTAATTCTCACGGTGCCCTTTGGCATTTGCGCCGCCATTTTCGCGCTTGCCCTCACCGGCACCTCGATCAACATTTACAGCCAGATTGGCGTGTTGATGCTCATCGGCATCATGGCCAAAAACAGCATCCTGATGGTCGAGTTTGCCGACCAGCTGCGTGAAGAAGGCTATAGCGTCGAGAAAGCTGCAATGGAGGCCTCCTGTGTGCGCCTCCGGCCAATTCTGATGACCATGCTGTCAACCGTGCTGGCTGGCCTGCCGCTTATTCTCGGCAGTGGCCCGGGCGCCGAATCCCGCGCCGCCATTGGCTGGGTGGTGTTCGGCGGGCTTGGCATGGCCGGTGGCTTCACCCGCATCTTCAAAGCTCATGTCCGGATCATAGGCCCGGACGAGAATGGGACGGCCGTATTTCGTCTCGCCGATCTGGAAGAAGGGCGTCTCGGATGAAGCTTCAATGAAGTTCCCTTCCGGATAAATCAGGAAAAGTCTTGGCGGACTGCCCTTGATCTGGCCGCCAATGATCAACGTCGCGTTAAAGGAGGAGTCCGCCTCCTGCCCTTCAAAGCTGTTGGCGCTGGATTTCCTCGCGCACCGTCTCGCCGACAAGCCGCGCCACCTGGAACATCGACGGCGCCTCCAGGATCGACGGCTTGCGGTCCGCCGGCGCCTTGGAGCGTTCATCAAGCGTGCTGATAATCGCCTGCGTCGTCGCCAGGTTGCCCGCCGTCATCATGGTGATGACCCGCTGCCCCGGAATGACCCAGCTATGCATTTTCTTGAAAACGGAGATATTGTCGACGCCGGCGTTTGTGCGCGTGTCCGACATAAAAACGAGGCCCCTGTTGAGCCTCAAGCCGACACAATATGTCATGTTCGTATACTTTTCCGTCCTTGACCGTAAATTAAGCTACTGTTGTTGAACCTGTATCGTGACATCCATGGATTCACCCATCGATCCTGTTCCATTGCCGATGCTCAGCCCCGAAATAGGGGCAGCGTCCTTGTAATCAAGGCCCGTCGCCACGCGGAATATAGCGCTCATCCGGCGAAATGCCGTTGGACACATCAAAACCGACCCAGCCGATATCCGGAATATAGGCCTCCGCCCAGGCGTGGGTCGCCTCCTGATCGATCCGGTCATTCATCATCAGATAGCCGCTGACATAGCGCGCGGGAAAGCCCAGCAGCCGCACCGCTGAGATAAAAATATGCGCATGATCCTGACAGACACCGTTGCCGCGGCAAGAGCCTCCTCCGCCGTCGTTTCCGCATGGGTTTCTCCGGTCTGATAGGGAACGATTTCGCCGATCAGGCGGGAAAGCGCATGCATCATTGATCACTTCCGTGTCATATGTCGCGGCCAAGCTGCTTGATCCAGCTTCTGCACCCGGCTTCCGGCCTTGGTCAGCGGCGTCGAGCGCAGGAAAAACCAGAGCGGCGCAAAGCCGCCATGTTCTGTCCGATAATGCCATGCAGGTCCGTTGTTTCGACCTCCCCCTCGCATGAGGTGATGGAATATCTCGGTCTGCCCCGGATCAATACTGACAAGCACACCAGGATTATTGAACTGATCGTCAAACTCCAGCTCCGCACGCCGCCCTCCACCGTGACATCCCAGCGATTTACACGTTCTGTCCGACGCCGCTTCTGGGCATCAGCCGAAGCTGCTGCAGCGCATAATGCACCGGCTC
Organism: uncultured Alphaproteobacteria bacterium; assembly: GCA_942490955.1. Lineage (GTDB taxonomy): Bacteria > Pseudomonadota > Alphaproteobacteria > Rhizobiales > HXMU1428-3 > HXMU1428-3. The sequence continues at coordinate 16,986 of CALNZE010000055.1, read as the reverse complement.
GTCATAGCGGTAGTTCGTGAAATGCGAGATTTTCAGAAGCATAAAGTCATCCGATAAAGCGATAGTCTTGTTCAACCTGATGTCCGAGCGCCATATTGTCCCGGATGAAGGCGGAGAGAAACTCGTGCAATCCTTCATCGAAGATGGAATTGATCGAGCTTTCCTTCAGTCTTTTCAAAATGGCATGCCCATGTCGTGGCAATCGAGCCGGAGACCGTAATCTTCCTCCAGATAGCCGAGATTATCAACAATCTTCGAATAGCAAAAGACCAGAGAGCGCGGCAGCCGCCGGTCGAGAATGAGGAACTCCGCAATGCTCATCGGGTTGATTTCCCCGGGATTGAGCCAGCGGAAGGCCCGTTGCGCCGACACCGAGCGAAGGATCGACTCCCATTGCACATTGTCGAGCGAGGAGCCGACAAAAGAGGCCGAAGGCAGCAGCACATAATATTTCACATCCAGAATGCGCGCCGTGTTGTCCGCCCGCTCCAGAAAGGTGCCGAGCCGGGCAAAATCGAAAATATCGTTGCGCAGCATCGTGCCATGCAGCGCCCCGCGCACCAGCGCGCTCTGCTGACGAATTGTGCCGAGGACCTCCGGCAAGTCGCGCTCCGAGATCGGCGAGGACAGCAAGTCCTTCAGGGTGATCCAGCATTCGTTCGTCGCCTCCCACACCTCACGGGTCAGGGCCGTGCGCACCATCCGGGCATTGTTACGGGCGCTGTCGATCACCGACCAGACGCTCGACGGATTGGCTTTGTCGCGCAGCAGGAAATCAATGACATTGCGGGCGATCATACTGATCATATTTTTCCTTGTATTCATGGGTACACCGGCCGTCGCGACGACGGAGGCCCATTCATTCCGCGGCGGTGGACCGGGTCAGCGCAATGCGGAAACCGGCATCGAGCAGCCGCGCCGTATTCTCGCTGCGCTCCAAGAAGCGGAACATCCAGAAAAGGCCGCCGGCAGTTCTTCCCAGCATGCCGCAGTCCTCCAGCACCCAGGTGTCCTTGGTGCCGCCGCCCTGGCTCGAATTGACGACGAGCGAGCCCGCCTTCAACGCGACCCGCGTCAGGCCGCCCGGCGTAATATCGATCCGCCGCGGCGAGACGAGCACGAAGGGCCTGAGATCCACATGGCGCGGCGCCAGGCCCTTCTTGGTCAGGATCGGCACGGTCGAGAGCGCCAAAGTCGGCTGCGCAATATAGTTTCCGGGCTTGGCCTTCAGCTTGGTGCGGAAGGCGGAAATTTCCCGCTTGCTGGCGGCCGGGCCGACCAGCATGCCGTAGCCGCCGGAGCCATGCACTTCCTTGACCACCAGCTCTTCGAGATTGTCCAGCACATAGGCGAGCGAGTCCGGTTCGGCGCAGCGCCATGTCGGCACGTTCTTCAGCATCGCCTTCTCGCCGGTGTAGAATTCAACAATATCGGGGATGTAGGAATAGATCGCCTTGTCATCGGCAATGCCCGTTCCCGGGGCATTCGCGATGGTGATGCCGCCCGCGCGGTAGACATCCATGATCCCGGCAACGCCGAGCTGCGATTGCGGATTGAAGGTCAGCGGATCGAGAAAATCATCATCGACCCGGCGATACAGCACGTCGATCGGATCATAGCCGCGCGTTGTCCGCATGGCGATCCGCCCGTCGACGACCCGCAGGTCATGCCCCTCCACCAGTTCCGCGCCCATCTGGTCGGCAAGGAAGGAATGCTCGAAATAGGCGGAATTATGGATGCCCGGCGTCAGCACGGCGACGACCGGCTTTCCGTCGCAGGCCGGCGGCGCGCAATCGCCAAGCGACCGGCGAAGACTCTTGGGATAGTCGCTGACGGACCGCACCTTCACCTTCGCAAACAGCTCAGGGAACATATGCAGCATGGTCTCGCGGTTTTCCAGCATGTAGGAAACGCCGGACGGCGTGCGCGCATTGTCCTCCAGGACGTAAAACTCATCCTCCCCCGTCCGCACGAGATCGGTGCCGACGATATGCGTATACACATTTCCCGGCGGGGAGACGCCGATCATCTGCGGCAGGAACGCCTCGTTATTGGCGATCAGTTCCCGCGGAATACGCCCGGCGCGGAAAATCTCCTGCCGGTGGTAGATATCATGAAGGAAGGCGTTGATGGCGCCGCACCCGCTGCTCGATCCCGCGCTCCAGCCGGGCCCATTCCCGCGCCGGAAATAACCCGCGGCACGATATCGAAGAGGGACAGCCGCTCGGCCGCCTCCTTCCGTCCATAGACATTGATGAGATGCCGGTGCGGCGGAAAGAAAACCTCGCCCTCGGCGGCTTTTTTATTCAGTTGTCTCGGATCTTCCGTTTCAATCCATTGTTGATATTTATTATTAGGGGTCGCCGCGGGGAGACTCGCCGTCCTAACATTTCATCAACATGGAAATAGCCTTCAGATCTTATGTTAAGCCGCGCACAATGGTGCCAATATTGCCGCCTCTTTCAAAATAACCGACCTAAGTTCTATCATTATCTGCAGATTTTCCAAAAGCATAATTTGAATGAATGCATCCAAGCCAAGGATTCAACTCAATATTTCATGAAAAAGTTCAGGAAATAGGCAAAAAAATGCACAAAAACTAAGCAGAGATTAATTTACAATATTCAAGCAAGACTGTGAGGGAGCGCGCCGTGCGCTAGGAAATCAGACCCGGTTGGAAGCAAGAAACCTGCCGACCCCAAAACCGCTCTCCGGGCTCCAAATGACCTCCACCCCGTCAATCGCCGCATAAGGCTCTTGATAATCCCGCCAAAAGGGGCGTAGCGGCGCCTTGAAATCGGCAATCTCCCGGTCAAGCTGATCCAGCCACTCAAAATAACCATATGCCATCAGCTTCTCGATATTCGAAGGCACGCCATTCACCTCATTGTGGAACAGCTCACACATCATTCCGTATTTGAAATAGACCTCCAGCTGAACCGTCACTGGATGGCGCATGATCCGGCCGAGCAGAGACATTTTCACGGCGATCAAATCATCATGAATGCGGGCCGGCGGCGGCGACTGATTGTCCTCAATCATATGTTTTATTGAGGCAACAAGCTCCTGCATGAAGACGGCCTGCGATTTCTGATGAACCTGCCGGTACGCTCGCGCAAGGGCGGCAATATCCTCGCGCCGACCACTGGCATATGAAGGCTTTAAAGCTAGCGTGAGGACGACCGCAGACGCCGCAACGCCGCCCCCGGCCAGTTTCATAAATCGTCTGCGGCTCACCCGATCATTTGACTGAAAGGCCATTACACCACCACTTGCTTCCCCCCGCCGGATCTTCACGCGCCTAGCACTTCACCGATAAGGCTCTTCACCCATGAGGATCGGAACCCGTCTGGGTCTTTACTGGCAAAGGGAAAACACCCATTTACGTCATCCAGATGATAGCAGCTTTTTGCGCAGCGAACATGACAGAAGAGGGTGAGAATTATCAGCCGGTTGAAACTGACCAAAGCGCCTCACTCGCCAAACAGGCCACGCCAAAATCCTTTAAGCCCGCCGCTGGCCTGCCGCCCGTCGCGGCTCACCGCAATATCGAGGCTGGCCACCAGCATCTCGTCATCCCGTTTCGTCTCAAGGATAATGCCGCCGCCTTCTTTTTGAGCGGATTTGAAAAGCCAGTCGGTCTTGTTGCTGGTGTCGGCAACCGGTCGCTTGTCATAGGGTGCATTGGCCGCATAAACCTGACGCGACAAATCATCGGGAAAGTAAATCTGTCCGGTCAGCACGGTTTTGCTATCGAGAAAAACTTTCACATGGATATGCGGCGTCCGCCCCGGATACCAGCCGGGGTAAATCGAGGTAAAGCTCACCTTGCCTGCCTCATCGGTAAATTGCGTGCCGCGCAAATATCGCTCGCCCCTGGCAGAGCGGTTGCCGCTATCGCCTTGCCCGTCATAGCCGGAGTACACCCCAAGCGCATCGGTATGCCACACATCAACCCGCGCCCGGTTGATCGGCTGGCAACTGCCGCCCTCCACCACCTTAAGCGCCAACTCAATCGCCAATCCCGCCTTGCCCTCGCGAATATCAACGCGCTCAAGTTTCGGATCAAAGTAAAAGGGCCCCTCGACAGCCTCGGGTAACAGCAGACATTTCCCGGCCGGTTGGCGTTCAGGCGTGGTAACCGTTGCCGCATCTCTGCCGCCCTCCTCTGCCGCCAGCACAGGCTCTGCCGCGAGCCCGGGTGGCGCCAGCGAAAAGCTCAGCACCGCAGTGGCGCTGCTGGTCAGCCCGCCAACCACCTGCCGCCGTGTCATTTCATTGCCAGCACGTTTAAAATTCATCGATACACTCCAGTGCTGTTGCCGCCTTTTCACCAATCGAGATGACAGGCTATTGGCCGGCCTTATTCGTCACCATTTCTATCTTTTACCTTCGCGGCCAGCCACCGGTCGAGCGGCTGCAAGGCGACCACGATCAGCAGGATCAGCGCTGTTATCAGCGCCGCATGCAGATAAAGCCCAAGACCACAGGCCAGCCCGATGCCGCCCAGCACCCAGATACCGCCGCCAGTCGTCGCACCCTTAATCTCATCATCTGAGCGAATGATCGAGCCCGCCCCGAGGAAGCTGATGCCCGCAATGATGCCCTCGATCACCCGCGCCGGGTCGATGTTAATGGCGCCATTGGTCCGGTTCATATCCATTGTCAACTCCATCAACAGCAAAACAAAGGCAGCCGTGCCAATCGACAGCAACATATGCGTGCGAAGGCCAAAGGATTTTTGCTTAATCTCCCGCTCCAGCCCGATGATAAAGGCAAAGCCGCCTGCCGCCAGAAGCCGCAGCACCACCTCGCCAAACGTCACATAGTGAAACTCCCCCATACCAACTCCTTTATCCGACCGTGATTGTTGTTCGTGCCATCCGCTTCGAAAACAACCTCGAAAATTGATGCCGCGCTTTTTAACCTCCATAGTAGAAAGCAACGCCAATTTAAGCAAACATCTGCCGACAGACCCGGCAGCCCGCTCATCCGGAGAAATTTTAAATGAAAGTTTACGCCGCCGCCTATCTCGCCACGCTGCTCACCTTCCTCGCCATCGATGCCATCTGGCTCGGCTTCGTCGCCAAAAATTACTATGCAAGCCAGATGGGTGATCTGCTGCGCGCCAAACCCAACTTCACAGCCGCCGCGCTGTTCTATCTCGTCTACCCCTTCGCCATCACCTATCTCGTCCTCATCCCCGCAGGAAGCAGCGGCTCCTGGGTCTCCGTTGCCCTCGCCGGCGCTGTTCTTGGCCTTGCAGCCTATGGCGCCTACAACCTCACCAACCTCGCGGTGATAGAGGGCTGGCCGGAAAAAGCCACCTATACCGACTGGGCCTGGGGCACGCTCCTCACAGCCATCGCATCACTGGCGGGCTTTGCCGCAATGAAATACGCGGCGTAACACCCGATACCAAACCCCTAAAAAAAGGGCCCCGTTAACAGGGGCCCTTTGCAAACAGCATTGCTCGGTCGCAGCCGTCCTACCAGTCAACAAACAGCATCAACTCGGCATTGCGATCGCGCTGGTTAATCTTGGCGCTTACAGTGCCCTGCAAAATGCTGGCAGGCTTCGCCGGGAAAACATCCGCCACCAGATCTTTCAAATACCGCGCCCGCAGGAAGGGTAGATCTTCATTACCAATCCGCTGGTCAAGGCTGCGGTTGCGCTCGCTATCGGTGTAGCGACCATTTCCGATTTGCGGCAGATAGGCGATTTCCCGGTAAAAATAGCGCTCGTTCTGCTGCCCCCGATAAGCGGCGGCATCAGCACTGCCACGCACCATCAGGCGATAATTCTTGCGCCCATCAAGCTTTTGCACCACATCCCGCATGAAGGTTGAAAGCGCCTTGCGAAACTGCCGATCTGAGCGATCAAGCGTATATTTGCCCGCCTTAAAGCCAAACTTGACGCCGCTTTTCGCGTCCTTCAGGTCAATGACATAATAGCTGCCCTGCTGCCCGCCAATCAGTTCCCGATCCGGGAAAACATCAACTTCATAATCATCGGTCGAAAAGCCGTAGGCCATCTTGTCTTTGAGTTGGCGCAGTGCCGGGCTCAAATCCTGCCGCTGCTCGGCAACCGGTTTAGGCAGCTCCTGCCGTCCAAGTCGCCTGATCTCACGGTCAAGCAGTTCGACGCGGCGCTCATTGTCCGCAACTGTCCGGCGCGACGGAATCTGGTTGGCGCGCAGTGGTGAGCCGACCTCTTCACGGGTGCGGCGGGCGCGCTCCAGCAATACATCAAGCTGATGCGCCGTTTGCCGGATTATATCTTCACGCGCTGCCGTTTCGTCAGCAATCTGGCGGGTCAATTGGCGCAGCTTCTCCTGCGCATCATCGAGCCGCTGCTGTTCGCGCCGTGCCGAAGCCGCCTCAACCTTCGCGCGCTCATTGGCACCGGCCAGTTGCTTTTCAACTTCTCTAAGCCGTTCGCGCAGCGCATTGCCGTCCGAGCCGGACGTCAGCTGCGCCCGCCGCAAGGCGGCCAGTTCATTATCCGTTTTGCGCAAGTTCCGCTCAAGATCTGTGATGGTGCTTGTCTGCACAGCGATCCTGTCCCGGGCGGCCAACAGTTCAGCGCTCGAGGTGGTTGGCCCACCAAAGCCACTCCACAGAAAGGCGGAAACACCAGCAAGCCCAAGCCCGCCAAGCAGCGCAAAAAAGCCGCTAACCCGCGCATTGGTAACCAGCAACCAGATCGCCAGCACCACCGCAGCCGCAGCCAAAGCAAACAGGATGTATATGGATGTCGTAAATGTAAGCATCTTTACCCCCAATCAGATGAGACATTATTGTCTGCCTCAGGAACTGGGGACGTGGTTAACGCAATTCAAGAATCGAGCGGCTAAAAAACCAGAAATAACAATCGGTATCATCTAAAACCAATACTTTAGTAGAAATAAAGGCTATTGAGCCAGGTAGCCAAATACCGGACAGCCCCAAAGATATAATGCCCTGCCAAGCATTCCGCGCCATCAGATCAGTGAAATCAGCAAAAATCCACTTGCCGGTCTGGCGCAGCAAGGCGGATAGTGGTGAGAGCAGCAGGAGTAACATCAATGCCTTTTGCACATACCGTTATGGGCGAGCGATATCAGTTCAATGACCTCAAAACCCTGTTGGCAAAGGCAAGCCCCGCCCGCTCCGGCGATCAACTGGCAGGCATCGCAGCAACAGATGATGAGCAGCGCGCCGCCGCCCAGCTTGCCCTGGCCGACATTCCCTTAAAAACCTTTTTGACTGAGCAGACCGTGCCGTTTGAGAGGGATGAGGTAACCCGCCTCATTATCGAAGAGCATGATTCAAAAGCATTCCAAAAGGTATCTCACCTGACCGTCGGCGGCTTCCGTGACTGGCTACTCCTGGACGAGAATGATGACATGGTCCTCCGCGCCCTCGCACCCGGACTGACACCGGAAATGGTCGCCGCCGTCTCCAAAATCTGCCGCAATCAGGATCTTGTGAGCATCGCGCAAAAATGCCGCGTGACAACAAAATTTCGCGGGACCATCGGCGAGAAGGGCCGGCTGTCAACAAGGCTGCAACCCAATCACCCAACGGATGATCCGGCTGGCATCGCCGCATCAATTGTCGATGGGCTAATGTATGGCAGCGGCGATGCCGTCATCGGCATTAACCCGGCCACAGACAGCGTCACGTCCGTCGTCACCCTGCTTGAAATGCTCGACGAGATCATCACACGCTATGAAATCCCAACGCAATCTTCCGTGCTCTCCCACATCACCACCTCCATCGAGGCGATCAACCGAGGCGCCCCTGTTGATCTGCTGTTCCAGTCCATCGCCGGCTCTGAGGCCGCAAACAAAAGTTTTGGCGTGTCCCTATCCTTGCTCCAGGAGGGGTGGGAGGCTGCGCTGTCTCTAAAGCGCGGCGGGGCTGGCGCCAATGTCATGTATTTTGAAACCGGCCAGGGCAGCGCCCTTTCATCCAATGCCCATCAGGGTGTCGATCAGCAAACCATGGAAGTGCGCGCTTACAGCGTCGCCCGCAAGTTCAAACCGCTGCTTGTAAACACCGTCGTCGGCTTCATCGGCCCGGAATATCTTTATGACGGCAAGCAGATCATCCGCGCCGGTCTCGAGGATCATTTTTGCGGCAAGTTGCTGGGCCTGCCGATGGGCTGCGACATCTGCTACACCAATCACGCCGAGGCAGACCAGAACGATATGGATGTTTTATTGACCCTGCTGGGCGTCGCCGGCGTCACTTTTATAATGGGTGTGCCCGGGGCGGATGACATTATGCTGAATTATCAGACCACTTCCTTCCATGACGCTCTCTACATCCGCCGGGCCCTCGGGCTAAAGCCCGCGCCAGAATTTGAGCAGTGGCTTATCCGCCTTGGTATTTTTGATGAGAGCGGTGAGATCCAACGGACCAGTGAACTACCAACGACCCTCCGCCACGCGCTTGAAAAAATCACGTAGCGGACGCAACAAAACGCAGCAATCCAAATATGGCAAAAATGACCGAAAAAACACCCGATACCATCCCCAACCCCTGGCAGGCTTTGCGCAAATTCACGCCGGCCCGCATCGCGCTGGGCCGGTCGGGCTCTGCCCTCACGACCAAAGCGCAACTTGAATTTCAGCTGGCCCATGCCCGCGCCCGCCGCGCCGTGCATCATGAGCTAGATTGCGCGGCGCTGGCCGAGACATTGAAATTTCTGGATTGCGAAACACGGCTCACCTGCAGCCGCGCTTCGTCCCGCGCTGAATATTTACAGCGCCCGGACCTTGGCCGCCGGCTTGATGAACCATCGAAAAGCAAGCTTGCCACCAAGCAGGGCAACAACAACCACAGCTATGACCTGCTATTTGTTGTCGCTGATGGCCTCTCGGCCCTCGCCATCGAAAAAAATGCCGCCCCTTTTCTCAAAGCTGTCTTTCCCCTGCTGCGCGAAAGCAATTTAAGCATCGCGCCGATGGTTCTAGCCAAAAACGCCCGCGTTGCGCTGGGGGATGAAATTACCGAGTTATTGGGTGCCAGGCTGACCATCATGCTGATCGGCGAACGGCCGGGCCTTAGCGCAGCCGATAGCATGGGCATATATCTCACATTCGGCGCAGCCATCGGCACGACGGACGAAGCCCGCAATTGCATTTCCAACATCCGGCCAGAGGGCCTCGCCTACAAAGCGGCCGCGCAAAGGCTAACCTACCTCATCAATGAGGCGCTGCGTCTCCGCACGTCCGGAATTAAGCTGAAAGACCGCTCAACCGAGCAGCCGGGCAATGCCATCCCCCGTGCCAACTTCCTCATCGGTTGAGCCATCGCCACAACTGGCGTCCCCGAGAGGATTCGAACCTCTGACCCTCAGATTAGGAATCTGATGCTCTATCCTACTGAGCTACGGGGACATACCATCGAATGGCGAACGAGTAAGCCCGCCGCGACGTCCCCTAACATAAAACCGGACAAAGCGCCAAGGTCAAGTTCGTTGTCAATCTGCGCCCAATTCTCCAAAAGGTGACGCCCAATCATGCCGGTTGAAACCATCAACTTCCCCGGCACCCACGATCGGCACGGACTACTTTCCAATAATTTTTCATAGATGTTGGGTAGAAATCCGAACGATCCCTATATCCCACGTAAATACCGCCGCATTTGCCAAGTAGCCTGCCCGGCTTTGCAAAATTCTGGACAAATGAGACAGGCCGGTGCCGCGCCGGTGAAACAAAAACCATGCTTGATAAAATCTTCGCCTATTTTGAAAAATTCATCGATCCTCTGACTCTGGCGGATGACCGCCAGCCACCGGCGGAACTGCGCGCCTTTTATCTTTATTTCCTTAAACAGATCTGGCCGATCATCAGCGTTGCCTGCGTCATCTCGGCGATCAGCGCCTTCACAGATGCGATCATCCCGGTGTTTGTCGGCTGGATTGTCGACCTCTTTGCCACCTCCACGACAGCCACCATCTGGCAGGATGGCAAATGGACCTTTCTCGCCATCATTGGCGTGCTGTTGCTGCGGCCCTTTCTGGCCTTTGCAGAAATGCTGGTCACCCACCACGCCCAATTCCCCGGCTTTACCAACCTCATCCGTTGGCAGTGTCACCATCATGTCTCGCGTCAGTCACTGCATTTCTTCCAAAGTGATTTTGCCGGCCGCATCGCCAACAAGGTCATGCAGACCGGTATGGCCTTGCGCGCCAGCGTTATGAGCGTGCAGGACAGCATCTGGTATGTCATCGCCTTTATCCTCTCGGCGCTGTTCTTCATTGGCAGCGCCTCGCTTTATCTTACCATCCCCATCCTCTTCTGGCTCGGCTCCTATTTGCTGGTCCTGTTTTATTTCCTACCAAAAATCCGCCGTCAGGCCGCCAACATGTCTGAGGTTCACTCTATGCTGACCGGCCGCCTGGTCGATAGCTACACCAACATCCAAACCGTCAAGCTCTTCGCAGGCGGTCGTTTTGAGGATCGCTATGTCGCCGCTGGCATCACCGATCACACCAGACAAATCCAGAAACTGTTTCGTTTCTTTACCTATATGTGGTTCTCCCTCCACATCATCAATGGCATCCTGATGCTCGGCGTTGGCTCACTGGCCATCATCCTGTGGCAACATTCGGTCATCACCGTTGGCGAGGTGGCCATGGCCCTGCCTCTCACCGTCCAGCTCCGCAACATGGCCGCCTGGGTCACAGACATCGCCAACAGCATCTTCGAGAATATCGGCACCGTCGAGGAAGGCATGGAAACCATCGCCAAACCGCACTCCGTCACCAACAGACCTGGCGCTACCGCCCTCAATGTCACCAAAGGCGAGATCGATTTCAAAGATGTGTCCTTTGATTACGCCGGCATGGAAGAGCCCGGCCCGGCCTATCGCTTGCCCGTCATCCGCAATTTTAATCTGAAAATCAATGCCGGTGAAAAGGTCGGCCTTGTTGGCCGCTCTGGCGCTGGCAAATCAACACTGGTGAATCTGCTGCTCCGCCTTTACGACATCGACAGCGGTCATATTGAAATTGACGGCCAGGACATCGCCGCTGTTACCCAACAAAGCCTGCGCCGGCAAATCGGCATGGTCACCCAGGACACCTCGCTGCTGCACCGCTCCATTCGCGACAACCTCACATATGGCACACCCGAAGCCGATGAGATCGCCATGATCCGCGCCGCCGAGCAGGCCGAAGCCCATGACTTCATCGCCGACCTCACTGATGCCAAAGGCCGCCGCGGATACGACACTCTGGTTGGCGATCGCGGCGTCAAGCTCTCTGGCGGCCAGCGCCAGCGCATCGCCATAGCCCGTGTCCTCCTTAAAAACGCGCCGATCCTGATTTTGGATGAAGCCACATCGGCGCTCGATTCCGAAGTTGAGGCGATCATCCAGCACCAGCTCACCAACATGATGCAGGGCAAAACCGTCATCGCCATTGCCCATCGCCTCTCTACCATTGCCGAGATGGACCGGCTGATCATCATGGATGATGGCAAAATCGTCGAGGATGGCACCCACAGCCAGCTCATTGAGCGGGGCGGTATTTATGCCGGCCTGTGGGCCCGCCAATCCGGCGGTTTCCTGGGTAGTGAAGTGAATGAGCCGGCTGATACCAGCCCAGTTCAGCCCACATAATTGGCAAATTCGGCGCCCGCCTTAAACACTGGCAAAGAGCCCGGCAATCGGTTTATAAAAAGCCAGTGTTGCGTTCGGCCTGTCCAACGCAGCGATGATATTTTAAAAGCAATAAAAGATGGTCTGGCGCTTTATGCGATTGGTTGATTTATTGATAGCCGCTTTCGGCCTGATCGCGCTGGCACCGGTGCTGCTTATGGTCTGGGCTTTGATACGGCTAAATTCACCGGGTGAGGCTTATTTCCGCCAGCAGCGCGTTGGCCGCGGCGGCCGTCCCTTCACCTGCCTTAAATTCCGCACCATGTATAGCGGCACGGGGGATCGACCAACTCATGAGACCAAAGCCAGCAGCGTCACCAGCATTGGCCGCACCCTTCGCCGTTTCAAAATTGATGAATTGCCGCAGCTCCTGAACGTGCTTGCCGGTCATATGGCGCTGGTTGGCCCGCGCCCCTGTCTGCCATCGCAGCGCACCCTCATTGCGGCCCGGCGCGCCTCAGGCGCGCTCGGCGTTCGGCCCGGCATCACCGGCCTCGCGCAGATAAATGGCATTGATATGAAAACACCAGAGCGCCTCGCCCGCATTGATGGCCATTATGCCAAAACAAGAACCCTCTGCGGCGACCTGAAAATCCTCGCAACAACCTTTACCCACATCGCCGCCAGTAAGGGCGCCGAGACCGCCTGACCTAGCTGCGCGACCAGCAGCCCTTCGGCACAATCTGCGCCAGCTTGTACAGCTTGGAGAGCTGCGCCATACGCTCGCGCCGACCCGGCACCCGCTGCGGCTCTATTGGCATATAACCATTGGCCCGCTTCTCGGCGATCTTGAAGGAAAAGGGAAACACAGGCGCATAGCCGATGCGAAGGTCAGAAATCTGCAGCCCGTCGCCGGTCTCCCGGTAACTATAGAACCCGTCGGTGAACCATTCATACCGCCGCGCTGAGGCAGGTAGCTCTATGCTATCATCGCCAGCCAGCATGCCGCCCCTGGTGTGGAAGCGCAGCCCCGCATTGCGCGGATGGCTCGTCACATCAATCAGCCCGCAACCGCGCAGCAAACTGGTGGCGCCGCTGTAATAATGCGTGTCATCCACCGCCAACACCTGCCAATAGAGAATGTTAAACGGCGTTGGTTGCACATGCACCCGCTTGCCAGCCAGCAGCGGGTCGGCCATCGCCCGGTTCTTGATGATCATATGACCCGCCATACCGATACCGAGATAGGCCGTCGCCGTCATCAGAAAAACCACCATCACCTTGCGCGCTCGAAACGGGTTGCGCCTGACAATGAACAAAAAGCCAAGCACCCCGGCGAGCAGCGTTAGCGTGTAGACCGGGTCGATGATAAACACACTCGGAAAAGCCGCCGGCGGCCCCACCTCCAGCGGCCAGAAAATCTGCGTGCCATAGGTCGTCAACGCGTCAAGCAGACTGTGAGTGATCAGCACCAGCCACACGGTCAACAGCAATTGCCGATAATCAAACCCCTCGCGCGGCAGCAGTTTTTTGAGGCCCAGGGTAAGCACCGGGCTAATGGCCGTTTGCACAATCAGCGAGTGGCTAAAGCCCCGGTGCCGCGTCACCGCCTCCATCACATTTTCATGCGGCATAAAGGTATCAAGATCAGGCAGGGTTGCGATCAGCCCGCCGATCAGCGCCGTCTTCATACCGTGGCGCGGGCCGAGTATCGCCGCCGAAACACTGGCGCCCAACAAAAACTGCGTTACAGAATCCATATAACTCTTTCAAAAAAATTATCTCACTGGCCTGGCAAGGGTTTCAGCGCCGCCAGATTGCAAACAGCCAATTAAAACAAATAAAAATCAGAAATGCGGCAACTTTCGCCGCCCGGAATGCTCTGACACAGAGCCTAATCCTATATAAGCAGCCACCTCGACAGATTCCAGTCCATCCCTTTGAAAACCACCGCATTTCGCTGGTTTATTCCGCCCCATCCGGTTAAAGCTGTGGCGAACCATGCCCGCCACCCACCAGCAAAAGAAGGCAAAGCGCCAATGACATTCCCCTGCGACCAGAACCGCCTGACCTCCACAAACACCCCGGCAGAATTTGCAAATATAAAACTGCTCTGCTGTGATTGTGATGGCGTGATGACCGATGGCGGTCTTTACTACGACGCGACCGGTCATGTCATAGCAAAATTTCAGGTGCTGGATGGCTTGGGCCTCAAGCGGCTGGAAGAAGCGGGCACGCCAACCTGCCTGATCACCATGAGCAAAACCGGCGCCATAGACAAACGCGCCGAAGTCCTCGGCATGGCCCATTGCTTCACCGGCTGCCGTGACAAGCTCACAACCATCACCCGGCTTTGTGAGGAGCTGGGCATCACCCTCGGTGAGGTCGCCCATATTGCGGACGATATCAATGATCTGGAATTGCTGGAAGCCGTCGGCTTTCCCGTCACCGTGCCCAACGCTGTTGATGAGGTCAAAGCAGTGTGCCGCTACATCACGGCCCGCGTTGGCGGCTCAGGTGCCGTGCGCGATCTCTGCGATGCGATTTTGCGGGCAAAAGCCGGGGAAAATATCGGGCGTTAGAAGCAGCGAAATCTCTCGCGCTCCATTTTTTTCTCTCAACCGCCCCGATGTCGTTTAACACCCCAATATATGCCCGGCGGTTATTCGTTGAATTTATCAATGTCTCGTTCAGTGTCTGTGTCAGATCGCGGCATCGGCTCACCGCCATTCATCATCTCAGGCGCATCTTCGTTGCCGCCCTCACGCACAGCGCCGCTGACAAGCCCGCCATCGCCTGCAGCGCCGACAAACCCATCCGCCCCCACAAGGCTGACAATCTCCAGCGGCGTCATCATCGCGGCGCCCTGCTCTGGCCAGTGGCTAAACGGGCGAACCGCCCCATTGCGGCGCACCTCATGCACTCGGTCGATGTCAATTTCCGCTGTCACCCATCCAGGCACATTCAGCTCGCCAAGCGCCACAACACCATTGTCCGGAAAACCGAGATCCGGCGGGCCATAAAAACCGGCCGCACCATAATTATCATCGGTCGAAGGCGACCAGTCGCTCAGCCCCGCCATTGCAGACTGCACCACATAGCACTGCCCCTCAAGCGCCCGCGCCATCGCGGCGATGCGCACCCGCCAGTAACCGTCCAGAGTATCCGTACAGCTCGGCACCAGCAGCATCTCAACCCCAGCCTCCACGGCAGCCCGCGCCAACAGCGGAAATTCACAGTCATAACAGATCAGCACCGCCACCTTGCCAAGCCGTGTTTCAAAAAGCTTCAGCGGCCCGCCAGCCGATAAGCCCCAAAGCTCGCGCTCAAACGGCGTCGGTATCATCTTGTCCTGAAAGCCAAAGCCACCATCCGGCGCAAACAAATAAGCCCGGTTGACCACCACACCGGCTTCCAGTTGCTCAGGCAATGATGGCGCAAGAATATGCATCTCATACTTCACCGCCATTTCCCGCCAGAAGGCCACAATCCGCGCCTCCGCCAAAGCCATCACCTCGATTTGCCCGGCCAGGTCCCCGGCCTTTTCCGGGTTAAGCGAGGGCGCCGCTTCAATCGCCCCATATTCAGGAAACACCACCAGCGACGCGCCTTCCGCGCTGGCCTTCATCAGCCAGGCCTCCCACTTCTCGGCGACGAGATCGAAAGACAGCAGATAGTCGAGGGAATAGGTGGCACTGGCGCAGAGAAAACTCATAGCTGACGCATCCAGTATTGCAGCTCATGCGGCGCCTCCGCAGTTGATGACGAGCCTCCCGCTGCCCCGTCTGCCGGAAGCTCACGCCAGTCGAAGGTTGCGGTCAGCCCCTCCATCGGCGCATAGCCGCGCTTGCGCCAGAAATCATCAAGCGGGCGGTAACCCTCTGGCCGCAAGGGATGATCCGCAGCCCGGATAACCGAAAGGAAACAGCTTTTCGTCAGGCCAAGCCGCCGCGCCTGCTGCTCCCGCTCATCAAAAAACAGATGCCCGACTCCCTGCCCCCGATAGCCGGGCAGCAACACGGATTCACCGCAATAGAAAATCTCAGAAACATCAAAACCGGCATCCGTCATCGGTTTGGAAAACTCTTCAAACTGATGCACAAGCGGCGAGCCGGTCGCCGCCCCAACAACATCGCCCCCATCCAGCACCGCCACAATCACCGCCCCCTCAAGTGCCGCAAATTTTGCCAGATAGTCGGCTTCATAATTGAGGTCGCCATCATATAAATAAGGATACTCGGCAAACACCGCGATCCGCAGCCGCGCGACGTCATCGAGATGCTGTTGCAACCGCTCGCCTGTCAGTGTCAAAATCTGAAGATCCATCCAGCCACCCGTGAAATTTTGTTGTAACTTTCATAAAAGCCAAAAAAAGAAGGCCCCAAAATCGAATGCGGCATCCAGCGTCTTTCAATGCCAATGCCCGCCGGCCCTCTTTCGGCTGGCAGCGATCTCTGCTTCTCTTCGGTCTTTTGCTGCTGACCGCACCGGGTATCGCCACTGCCAAACCGCACTGCGCTGCCACGCCTTTTAAAACCGCAATCATCAAATCGGTCGCGGCCGATAACGTTATCCACCTTGAGAGTGGTGAGCGGGTCACACTTGCCAATATCAAACTTGCTAGCCGAATTGAAGCAGATTTTCTGCAAAAGCGGTTAACCGGTCGAACCGTCACCCTTTACCCCACCGGCCGTTTGAAAGACCGTCACAACCGCCTCATCCGCCAGCTTTATCTGCATCCGGCCGTACCAGGCGAAGGCCCGCCGCTATGGCTGCAAAAATCCCTCGTTGCCAAGGGTCTGGCAAAGGTATTCGCGCTGCCTAACACCCATGCCTGCGCCACCACCCTCCTGGCCGAAGAAAGCGTCGCACGCATCGAGCAGCGCGGCCAATGGGCAAAGGATGGTGAATTCAAAATACGCAGTGCGGCTGATATAAAATCACTCAACCGCCTGCCCCAGGGCAGCTTCCTGCTTGTGCGCGGCCAGCTAAAAGCCGTTGGCGGTGGCAGCCGCAACACCTATCTGAATTTTTCTGACAATTGGAAAACGGACTTTACCGCCATGCTGCACACGCGGCTGCTGCGCCGCAAATCAAGCCGCTGGCCAAAACTGAAATCGCTGGTTGGCAAAACCCTGATCATCAGAGGCTGGCTCGATCACTGGAACGGCCCGATGATCCGCCTTGAGGTGCCAGAAATGCTAACCGTTGAACCGGATGCTGACTAGCGCGCCAAATGCTATGGCAAAACTGCCCATAAAATAGGCCCGGAGCGAAAGCTACCGGGCCTTTTATTAAAAAATTTGATTATCAGCAAACGGCAATTAGGCTGCCGCTTCCTGGCCGTCCTCATCTGAGCTGGCTTCAAGCGCCTTGGCGCGGTTGGCCTGGG
>CALNZE010000054.1:0-6886 GCA_942490955.1 uncultured Alphaproteobacteria bacterium | reverse complement strand
CTTGTCGCGTTCAGTTACGTGACGCTGTCAGCTACCGCACCAGCACGACCATCGATTTTATCAACCGGCGGAAAAGCATGCAATCCATCGGTGGGGTCTATGTGCAGGGCCTTTATGTGCAGCACGCGTTTTTCAATGGCGACACAGGCTACTGGATTCAGCACAGCTCAAAAGCCGCAGTCGAAAACCCGCGCACCAGCTTTGAACGGGTGGACCGGGGCCTCTCGTGGCGGGTCGACCTCGCGCTGGTGAAGCTTCTTGCAGAAGCCCGCGCTGAAGCGACTTATCGAGGTGACGGCACACACCGTGGCAAGCCGCAACAGATCATCAGCTTTCAGGCAGCGGGCTATCCCCAGTTTACGCTTCATATCGACAAAGTGACCGGACTGGTGAGCAAGATGACCCGCCCAGATACCAACGCACCCGGCAGCAATTATAGCTATATTTTCAGCGATTACCGGCATCAGGATGGTTTCACCTATGCTGCTGACACCTATGTGATGCGCGGCGGCAAGCCCGAAAGCCTGACAGCCACGCGTTCGCTGGTGTTCAATGCCAATATCGATGCGGCCTATAGCGTGCCTTCGACTTATGGCACCCCGGCAAAGTTTGTTGATGACGCCAACATGTCAGTCCAGAATCTGGCTGACGGGGTGTATCTGGTAGGCAAAGAGGGCGGCTTTACGATTTTTGTGGATGCCGGGGATTATTTTGTCGCCTCTGGTGGCTATCCCGGCCTTGCCACCCGCTTCAGCACGCTGAAAGGCCAGTTGAAATCTGACAAGCCGCTGAAATATCAGATCGTGACCCATCATCATGAAGATCATATCGGCGGGCTAATGGAAGCTGCAGACCTTGGCGCAACCTTCATTGCGGCAGCGGACCATATTCCGGCTGTGCGCGCCATTGCTGGCAAAGACCTGCCTGACGACCGCTTCGTGGTTGCCAGCCAGAATGGCCACTATGCCGACGGGCTGGTTCAGGTGGTTGACATCGCAAGCTGGCACGCAAACCGTAATCTGGTCAGCTATATCCCCCACGCCAAAATTGCTTTCAGCGCCGATCATTTCTTTTCGGTTACGGAGGAAGGCGCGCCGGACGCCGCGGAAATGTACGCCGAGTTCAAGACGGCGCTTGATGGCTATGGCCTGGATATCGACCATTTTGCCGCCGCCCACAGCCCACGTGTGCTGAGCTACGGCGACCTCGTAAAAGCCTCAACGGCGCCCTTCACAAAACTGGAATGCCCCACCAACTGGGATTTTTGCCGCTTATAGGGCCTCTGGTTTATATTGCGCCTTCTGCCTCTCTGGTCTTATCCTTCGCCAGAACATGCCTAATTGGGGGACGGCGCATGACAGAGCAATCCGCAGATACCGGCGCTAAAGCCGATCCTGCAAAAAGCCAGACGCTGGACGATCATTCACTAGATAATCTTTCACTGGATGATCTGTGGCATCTGGCGCACAAGCAGGCCTTGCCGCCGCTTGACTGGCGCAGCGCGATTGCTGCGCTGCGTGACGACAAAGCCTGGCATGTCTGGGCCACGCGCATGCTGGCCCTGATCGGCGCCGCGCATCTTCTTGCCGGGATCATCTTCTTTTTCGCCTATAACTGGGCTGACCTGTCAAAAATGGCCAAATTCGCCATCCTTTTTGCCGGGCTGGGCGGCAGTTTTGCGCTGTGGTGGATGCTGGGGCCAGATCGGCGCGCGGGCGAGATCATGGGTGTTACGGCCACCGTGCTGACCGGGGTTCTGCTCGCAGTTTTTGGCCAGATTTACCAAACCGGCGCCGACGCGCATGACCTGTTCATCGCCTGGGCCTTGCTGACCCTGCCCTGGGCCTGCCTTTCCCTCAGCCCGCTGCATATGTTGGTGTGGATCCTTGTTGCGAATACGGCCTTTGGGCTTTTTGCCAGCCAGGTCATGCACCCGATGTGGGGGTTTAGTGGTCCTGTCTTGCTGGTGAGCAACGCGCTTGGCGCAGGCCTGTTGCTTGTCTCGCTCAAGGCAGCCGCAAAGGCCCGGCCTTTGCTGTTGCCATGGTGGCTGGAAGGTTTCCTGATCCTTGGGCTGGCATCCTGCATCGCGGGCGCGGGCTGGGAGGCAGCCTTCAATGCCGAGAAAGAAATTCGGCGCAACACCGGCGCAGGCGGTGAACTGTTGGCCATTCTGGCCATCCAGGTCAGTCTGTTCTGGTTTTTTCTGGCAAAGGCGCAAAACAGACTGGGCAGCATCCTGACCCTCGCCAGCCTGATCAGTGCCAGTACCTTGTTTGTGCTGCTTGAGATCGCAGACAAGATGAGCGAGTCTTCAGGCCTGTTTTTTCTTTTGATCGCGGTCATCATCGCGCTTGCTTCGGGCCTGTTCATCAAATCTGCCAAACGGGCGATGAAATATCTGGACGCTTTGCCCAAACACAAAGAGGCTGACGCATGACCGGCCCGCTCAATTTCAGCACTGAACAACAGGCCATCATTGCTAATGCCCTGCAAAAAAGAGACGCGCAGCAAGACCCGCACCCGGTGTATATCCAGATTTTGACCGCGATAGGCGGCTGGCTTGCAGCGGTCGCGTTGCTGGGTGCCTGAGGCACTTTTTTTCTGAGCGACACACTGACAAGCTTTGTTTTGCCCGGCGCAATTGGCGTTGTCGCGGGTTTGTTTATGCGGTTCAAATATAGCGGTGCCTTTGTGCGCCAGATGGCGGCCGGGCTGATCATCGCGGGCCAACTGGGGTTTGCCGTTGGTCTGGGGTCAGCCCTCGACGGGCCGATCGGTTTTTTCAGCGCGGCGCTGATGGTCACCGCAATGCTGCTCGGGGTCGAACGACAGGGCTATATCATCCCGTGCAGTTTTGCCCTCACACTCGGCGGGCTTGCGGCCTTGCTGCATGACCTGCTCCCCTCCTCCGGGCTGGATGATACGCTGTTTGCGCTGGTGTGCACCATCACCGGCCTTGGATGCCTGTTTTTCCGCACCAACGGCCTGCGCACTGAGTATATGGGCCTCACCAGCCTGTTGGCCTTGTTGGTTTATGCCGAATATTCTGCATTTGATGCCAGTACCGCAGCCCTTTTGTTTGGCGAAAGTGGCCATGCCGCCACCCTGTTGCAGCTTTGGGGCGGCAAAATTGTGGTCTGGATGGGCATGATCGCGGTGGCCGCCTTGGCGGGCCTACGCGCAACCGGGCACATATTGCGCTGGTTGCGCTCGTCAGTGCGCTTGTTTTTATCCTGCTGTCCTTCACCAGCGCGGCGGCTTTCCTCATGCTGTTTGCCGGGGTCAGGCTGGGGTGGCGTCCGGCGGCAGTTGTCGGCCTTCTCGCGGTCATCTGGTCCCTTGGCCGCTTTTATTATGATCTGTCATTAAGCCTGTTCGACAAATCTCTGGTTTTGCTTCTGGTCGGCGCATTTCTCTTGGGCGTGGCTTATCTGATGCGGAAATCCAGCCCGCAGGAGCAAAATTCATGAACCGTGTTCGCGGCATCATTGCCAGCCTGATGCTATTGGTCATCCTTGGCGCGCTAGGCTTCAAGATCAGCGAAAAAGAAACGCTATTGAAAGACGGTCGCTTGCTGTTGCTGAAAATGGCGCCGGTGGACCCGCGCTCGCTGATGCAGGGCGACTATATGGCGCTTGGCTATGACGCGTCGCTTTTCCCCGATGAAAACACCATAAAGTCGCTGCCCTATAAAGGCTTTATCATCCTCACCATCCATGAAAAGTCGGTCGCCAGTTTTTCCCGCCTCGACGACGGCTCGCCGCTACTGACTGGTGAAGTCAGAGTATTATACCGGAAAGTCGCACCGGTCTGGCGCCCGGCCGGTTTGAAATATGCCGCCGAAAGCTATTTCTTCGAAGAAGGCCAAGCTGCGCGCTATGAAGCAGCCAGGTTTGTCATGGTCAAACTCGGCGAAAGCGGTGACACCCTTCTGGTGGGGCTGGCCGATGAACATGGCCAGCAAATCACGACGACACCGTAATCCTATACGGCCCCTATGATTGATCGGGGTCCATACGCTGCTGACAGTTTTTGTCAGCGCGATCCTATGTGCGCTCTGGCTCAACATAGAGGAGAAGTTGGTGATGAAACACTATTATAACCCCATGAGCCGGGCGGTAACCACGCACTGGATGCTGACCGAGCTTGGTGTTGCCCATGAACAGGTTGTTGTGGATTTCGCCAATGGTGAAACAGCGACACCGGAATTCCGCGCGATCAATCCGATGGGGAAAGTACCTACTCTGGTAGATGGAGATGTTGTTGTCACTGAGGTCGCGGCAATTTGCGCCTATCTCGCGGACAAGTTTCCCGAAAAAGGCCTTGCCCCTGATCCGGGTTCTGGGGAGCGCGGCCGGTATTACCGGTATCTGTTTGTTCCGGGCACAACGCTGGAGCCGATGTTCACCGTCCGCTCGTTAGGCATACAAGACTATTCGGCACAATCCGTCGGGTTTGGGGACCTGGAACGATGCCTTGCGACGATTGAACAGATGACACCCGAATCCGATTGGGCAATGGGGGCTAGGTTTACGGCCGCTGACATTGTGTTCGGTGGCACGGTTGACTTCGCCGTTCAGTTTGGCTGGTTGACGTCGCCGAGCGCAAAAGTTTCTGCTTATGTGCGGCGCATCAAAGATCGCCCGGCCTATCAGCAAAGCCACGACGCATCCTGGCATTGACGCCGCGCATACATGGTCTTCTTGAAGGCGAAAGCGTCATTCGCGCATAATTTTTTGGGCAAAAACCGGGTTTTGCGAAAAATGCACAGTTTTTGCACAATCTGGTACAAAATCAGCACAAAACTGCACAGGTTTGTGCTCAGAAATGCGCCGATTTTGCCCAGAATGCGCAGTTATTTCCCATAATTAGCCTGTTTTGTGATCACAAATCCAGTGGCCACAAAATGGGCTTTTGGGCCATCTAGCTGGCAAAGGCATAACCGTGTTTCTTCAGCGGCAGGCTGCGGATACGCTCGCCATTGGCAGCATAGATCGCGTTGGTCACGGCGGCAAACAGTGGCGGCACGCCCGGCTCACCCACCCCACCCGGCAGCTCGTCATTTTCCATGATATGCACGATGATTTCAGGCGTTTCGCCCAGCCGCATCATGTCGTAATCGGGGAAATTACTTTCGACCGCTCGGCCATTTTCAATGGTGATCTCGCCATGCATCAGCGCGCTGGCGGCAAAAATTATGCTGCCCTCCATTTGCGCCTTGACCGTATCGGGATTGATGACCGTGCCACAATCAATCACACAAACCACCCGCTCTATTTTGAGGCTCTTATCAGAATTCAACGATATTTCAGCAACTTGGCCAACATAGCTGCGGAAGGCCGGATGTAAAGCCACGCCCCGGCTGATGCCTTTTCCCGTCGGTCCAGCCCAGCCCGAGAGCGTACCGAGCTTGTCCATCAAGGCGCTCTGGCGCGCATCATGGCTGAGCAAACGACGGCGATATTCAAACGGGTCATGCCTCGTCTTGTGCGCCATCTCGTCAACAAAACTTTCCATAAAAAAGGCATTGTTGGAATGGCCGACGCTGCGCCAGTTGCCCACCGGCACCGGCAATTCAATGGTGGCATTGGCGATGCGCCGCGCCGGGATGGCGTAAGGGTGCTCAAGCACGCGCCTTCCACATTGCCCCGGCTGGTCAGGCCATTTTCTTCAATCGGCAGATTGCGTTGGCTGAATTGGTGGCCAACGGATTGCAGCGCGACCTTATAGTCCAGAGCCACAGGGAAGCCGTTCTTGTCCAGCGTGCCCCGCACCAGCGCCCGCGCCGCCGGGCGGTACATATCATGCTGAATATCTTCTTCCCGCGACCAGATGGTTTTCACCGGACGCCCCGGCATCGCGGCTGCCAGTTTGACAGCATGGACCTGCGCATCTTTTTCAACCCGGCGGCCAAATCCACCACCTGTGAGCATGGTATGGGCGATAACCCCTTGGGATGTATCGGCATTCTGGTCAGCCGCCCATTGCATGGCGAGTGGGCGCACGGCAAGACGACCACAATTCGACCTTGCCGTCCTTTACCAGCGCGGTGCAGTTCATCGGCTCCATGCAGGCATGGGCCAGATAGGGTGTTTCATACTGAGCCTCAACAACATCGCCCGCCATGCCTGCGGCCATATCGCCGTGTTCTTCAAAGACATAGCTTTCACCGCTTTCAAGCGCGAGCCCCAGCGCTGCGCTGATTTTGGCACTGGAGAGCGTGGCACCTGCGCCCTCGTCCCAGGTGATATTGAGCAAACCTGCCGCTTTTTTGGCATAGAAATAGCTGTCTGCGATCACCCCCACCGCGTCGCCCATATCCACCACCTTGTGCAGATGCTTGACCGCCTTGGCCGCGCTCTGGTCTATCGATTTGACCTTGCCGCCAAAAACCGGGCTTTGGATCACTGTGCCATACAGCATGCCGGGCAGTTTGACATCAATGCCAAACTCAGCCTCACCGCGGGTTTTGGCCGGAATATCCAACCGGGGCAGGTTGGTGCCGATCATGGTGAAGGATGATTTGGGTTTGAGTGCAACCTTGAGGGTCGGCTTGATATCAGCGGCAGCGTCTCGCGAGCGCGCCATAACTCAGGCTTTCGCCGGTCAGGCGGTTTTCGATCATGCCATCCTTGGCCACCACGTCACTGCGCGCCACGCCCCAGCGGGCAGCAGCGGCCTTTTCAAGCATGGTGCGGGCAGCCGCACCGGCCCGGCGCATCGACACATAGCCGTCGACAATGGTGGAACTGCCACCGGTGCCGATATAGGGCACAAGACCAAAGATTTTTTTGCCCAGCCAGTCACCCGCGCCGGTCAATTCTTCGGGGCGTTTTTTCAGCGCCAGCACAAAATTGGCATAAACCGGCAGGTTTTCCGTGGG
>CALNZE010000053.1:0-21571 GCA_942490955.1 uncultured Alphaproteobacteria bacterium | reverse complement strand
CATCCGCACGATTGTGACGCTGAATTGCCCAAAACCGGCCATGATCGCTGCAAAAGGCCCGTTTTATGCCAAAATCACCAGCCCACAGCGCATCCACCCCGGCAAACGGCGCGGCCAGAAATGACAAAATGCGCCTCGATCTGCTGTTGGTAGAAAGAGAACTGGCCGCCACACGCTCCCGCGCGCGTGAATTGATCAAAGCCGGCCATGTGCTGATAAACGGGCAACCGGCCGTCCGCCCCGCGCAAATGCTTCTGCCGGATACAAAAATCGAATTGCATGATGATGCTCTACGCCACGTCTCTCGCGCCGCCGTCAAACTTTCCCACGCCCTCGCCCATTTTGGCTTTGAGTGCCATGGTCGCATCGCGCTTGACATTGGCGCCTCCACCGGTGGCTTTACAGAAATTTTGCTGCAACACGGCGCCAGCCATGTTTATGCCGTCGACGTTGGTCACGGCCAGCTCCATCCCGATATCGCCGCGCAACCCGCCGTCACCGCCATGGAAGGCCGCGATGCCCGCTCCCTGACCGCTGCGGACTTTGCCCACAGCCTGAACGCCATGACCATCGATGTCAGTTTCATCTCATTGATAAAAGCCATCGAGCAACCGCTGCGTCTTCTCGCTCCGGGCAGTTGGGTCATCGCGTTGATCAAACCGCAATTCGAGGTCGGGCGAAAAGCGCTGGGCAAAAATGGCGTGGTTAAAGACGAGGCCGCCCGCCGCCGCGCCATTGAGCGGGTGGAGAGCTGGTTTGATCAGCAGCCCGGCTGGACAACGCGGGGCGTCACCGCCGCTCCCATCAGCGGCCACGCCGGCAATCAGGAATATCTCATCGCCGCTGAGAAATCGCCAATGGCTTAAGAGTAAGTGACTTAGGCATATGTGACTTAAGCATCAGTGACCCACAACACCCACACTCACCCGGTCCCGGCAAAAAGCAGCCGCACCGCCCGCTCATGCCGCTGGGCCCGGTGCTCAATCAGATACACCCCCTGCCACATGCCAAGGTCAAGCCGCCCTTCAATCACCGGGATAGTCAGGCTCACATTGGTTAGCATCGTCTTGATATGGGCAGGCATGTCATCCGGCCCCTCATTGCAATGTTGATAGGGCCGGTCCTGCGGCGCCAGCTCATCAAGCGCCATGGTCAGATCTTCCCGCACCGTAGGGTCAGCATTCTCCTGAATGGTCAGCGAAGCCGAGGTGTGCTTGACAAAAACCGTCAGCGTGCCCATCCCGGCACCGATCGACACCAGCCAGCGAGCCAGCTCATCTGTGATCATGTGAAAACCCTGCGCCTTTGTCTCAATCCGCATCAACTCGGTTTTTTGAAAAAACGCCTGTTCCATTTCCCGTCCTTTTAAGTTCAACGCCCGAATGTCTGGTTGCATGTTGAGCAGCGCACGCGCCATGGACCTATTTCTAGTAAACCCGGCCTAAAATGCAAACCCCGGCGCAAAGAATTGCTTTGCAGCGGCCAAAGTATCTCCCTATCCTTTACACCAAACATGCGGCCATCGCAGCACAGCGCCATCAAAGAATACCCGTCAACGGATAAAGCGGCAAAGGAACCGAGACCAGAATTATGACAGACAACATCTTCCAACAAGACCTGGACAAAAACCCGGCAAATCACCAGCCGCTCACCCCTCTGACCCAGTTCGCTCGCACCGCCGCCATTTATCCAGATAAACTCGCCATCGTTCACGGCAATCAGCGCTTCACCTACCAGCAATATTACCAGCGCAGCCTCGCCCTTGCCGCCGCCATTGCAGCCAGAGGCATTGGCACCGGTGATACCGTTTCCGTCATGCTTTCAAATACCCCAGCCATGCTTGAGGCTCATATGGGCGTGCCAATGGCCGGCGCTGTCCTCCACACCATGAACACCCGCCTCGATGCCGACACCATCGCCTTTCAGATGAACCACGCTGAAACAAAGCTGCTCATCACCGATCTTGAATTTTCAGACACCATCAAGGCCGCGCTTGAGCACGCCAATGTAAAGCCTGTGATAATCGACTATATCGATCCTGAATTCGAGCTCGATGGCGCCTGCCTCGGCGAGGCCGAGTATGAAGCGTTTTTGAAATCCGGCGACGATGATTTTGAATGGCAAATGCCAGCCGATGAGTGGGACGCCATCTCCGTCAACTATACGTCTGGCACAACAGGCAATCCGAAAGGCGTCGTCTATCACCACCGCGGCGCATCGTTGATGTGCTACACCAACAACATCACCGCTGGCCTTGGCACCCACCCAGTCTACCTCCATGACATTGCCGATGTTCCATTGCAACGGCTGGTGCTTCGCCTGGACAATTTCCGCCGCAGCCGGCACCCATATTTGCCTGCGCTGGGTGCGCGCCAAACCTATCTTCGATGCCATTGCCGACCATAAAGTGACTCACCTTTGCGGTGCGCCCATCGTCATGTCCACTTTGCTGAATGCCGAAGATAATGAGCGCCGCAGCTTTGATCACCAGATCGCCTTCATCGCCTCCGCCGCGCCGCCGCCAGAGGCCGTTTTAAAAGCCATGACCGAGGCTGGCTTCCGCGTCATCCATGTTTACGGCCTGACAGAGGTCTACGGCCCCGGCGTCATCAACGCCTGGAAAGAAGAGTGGGACAATCTCCCCGCGGACGAGCGCACCAGTAAGCAGGCCCGCCAGGGCGTCCGATACCCTGGCCTCGAAGGGCTGACCGTCATGGCACCTGAGACGATGCAACAGGTGCCCATGGACGGCGAGACTATGGGCGAGGTGATGTTCAAGGGCAATTGCGTCATGAAAGGGTATCTGAAAAACCCGGACGCCACCGGGGAGGCCTTTGCCGGCGGCTGGTTCCATTCCGGCGACCTCGGCGTTCTGCATCCAGACGGCTACATACAGCTGAAAGACCGCTCAAAAGATGTGATCATCTCTGGCGGTGAGAACATCTCCTCCATCGAGGTGGAAAACACCCTCTTTAAGCATCCCTCAATCCGTGCCGCCGCTGTTGTCGGCATGCCGCATGAAAAATGGGGTGAGACCCCCTGCGCCTTTGTCGAGGTAAAGCCGGATGACCCTGTAACCGAGGCCGAGCTTATTGAATTTTGCCGCCAGAATATGGCCCGCTTCAAATGCCCAAGCCGCGTTGTATTCGGTGAATTGCCAAAAACCTCAACCGGTAAAATTCAAAAATTCCGACTGCGCGAGCGCCTTGATCACGTCGATTAAAATCTGCCCAACGCCCGATAATCATTACTCTTTTTATCGCGCTGATAACCTCAGTCTGCGGCCGCCGAGATTGTATCTTCCGTCACCCGCAAATAACCACCTGAATTAAAAGCAAACTTTTTGATCCGCCGTTTACTGTTGTTTTAACGAAAAATTGCGCGCCCCCGGCTTTTTCGCTAAACTGCAATTGCATAATTTTAAAGCACCCTAGGAAGTAACTTTAAAATTCGCAACTTGGCTGGCAGCAGATCAGCAACCGGCAACGGTCCCGAAGCTATTTTCGGGGCCGTATAAACAAGATCCAATGGACGAACTTCCGGTAGATTTTAATGCGAAGTTGAAGGATTAAAAGTATGGTAACGAAGTCTAAAGGCAAAATAGATGACCACGCCGCAGAGACGGCGCGCGAATATGCCAAACAGAACATCACCCGTGTTCGCGACGCGCAAGAACAGTTTTTGAGCGCAATGAGTGAAGCACAGTCGATGTTCCTGAAGTCTACGGGGATGGACTCAAACCCTGAAGTCTCCAACCTGAATCAAAAAGCTCTTGATTACGCCAGAGACAATATCAGCTCTGGTTTTGAGCTGGCGACCAAACTGGTGGATGCCACCGACGTGTCACAGGCCATGGAGTTGCAGTCAGAATTTGTCCGCAAACAAATCGAGACCTATACCGAGCAGGCTCAAGAGCTTTCAAACCTGGTGAGCAAAAGCACCAAGACCTGATTGCACACCAACACCCGATTGCAAAGTATATGCGATAAAAAAAGCAGTGCCGGAAATCCGGCACTGCTTTTTTTTGAAAATTCTTGAACCAGCCCAAACAATCAGGCCAGGCTTACATTAATTTCTCACCAACAGTCAGGCCAATGCGCCGCGCAATGCCGCGCCGTGATGGCTCATGCTTCGAGAGAAAATCAACAACCCGCGGCAATACAAATTTGCGGAAGCGCGAGCCGTTAAAGATACCATAATGGCCAACGCCGGGCTGTTCATAATGTGCCCGTTTCGAGTCAGGCAGATTCTTGCACAGGTCATGAGCGGCAGAGCATTGCCCGACACCGGTGATGTCATCAAGCTCGCCTTCAACCGTCATCAAAGGCACATTCTTAATGGCACCCGGATCAATTTTGTTGCCTCGGTAAGTCAGCTCACCCTTCGGCAGCAGTTTTCTGATGAACACCTTGTCAACGGTCTCAAGGTAATACTCCGCCGTCAGGTCCATCACAGCCAGATATTCATCGTAAAAGCTTTTGTGCTTTTCTGCCGATTCGTCATCGCCCTTGATCAGATCAAAAAAGTGATCGCGGTGCGACTGCGCATGGGTGTCAAAATTCATTGCCATAAAGCTGCTGAGCTGCAAAAAGCCGGGATATACCAGCCGCCCGCCACCGGGGTAAATCCACGGCACGGTCGAGAGCACATTGTTGCGGAACCAATCGATATCCTTTTCCTCAGCCACACTGTTGACAGCGGTTGGGTTCACCCGCGTGTCGATCGGGCCGCCCATCAAAGTCATGCTGTTCGGCACGCTGCGGGAGCCTTCGGCCTCCATATGAGAGACAGCCGCCAGCAGTGGCACGGATGGCTGACACACCGCAATGGTATGCACATCGCCATCAAACAATTCCATAATCTCAATCAGATATTCGATATAGTCATCAAGATGAAACACGCCATTGCTAATTGGCACCATGCGGGCGTCAATCCAGTCAGTGATATAGACTTCTGCATGGGGAAGCAGCGCCTCTACAGTGCCGCGCAGCAGCGTCGCATAATGGCCCGACATCGGCGCGACAAGCAAAACACGCGGTGAATTCTGTTTCGTCTTTATCGGCACATCGCGTTCAAAAGTGAACAAGGTTACAGAAAGGCCGCCGCCATACCGTATGTTCTTCAATGTCTACGGTTTCACCATCGACGATGGTTTCTTCAATCTCGAATTGCGGTTTGCCATAAGGGCGCGTCGCGCGTTCAAAAACTTCGCAAAATGCTGCCACGCTGCGGCCAACCACAGTGTGGGAAACAGGATTCATCGGGTAGTTAAAAATGAAACTACCAGACTTTGCCGCCATCCTCGCCGGGTGGGCAAGGGCACGGTTGAACTCAACCCAGCTATAGAGCATATGTTCAAACCTTCCATGTAAAAATATCATCCCGGCAATGCTGCACCTGCGCACAGTCCACCGGAATTTCCCGCCGCTAAACAATCCCTCGGAAAAACAAACAAGGGGCGTTTATCAGGCAGCAGCATCCGGAAACTAAGCCATTGTAGTTAATGCCAGTTTCCTAATGCGTCTCCGTTACTGAAGCTTAGCAAACAACCTATAAGATGGCAATCTGCAGGCGATTGGTCACAGGCCGGAATACCCGCATTTTTCAGTAATGCAGCTGAAAACGGCCATAGTCTGTGAAAAACGAGGCGATAACAGCATGAAAACCCATCAAAAAATCGCCAAAAGTCATCACTATATAACATGGTGACGAACCAGCGCTTATGGTACAATCAGCTAATTAATCGCCCGTGAGTGCCAAAATGACGCAGGCGCATGGCTGATTCGACCAGAAAAAGCCGAATCGGCCGTTGCCACCGGGCATTGATCGACCGCAAACGATGCAAATGAACGAATTTTCGGGGCCAAAACCGAAGGTGGAGGTCTCGCGTGCACAGATAACGTCGAGGCTGAGCTCGCATAATGGGTGGCTGCGCGTCATGCCCGGTTTAAGGCGCACGCGATTATTGATAAGAATGAACGGCTTATCACCGCCGGTTATGGGATTGTTAAAGAATCATTAGCAAAACATGTTAGGACAGAATTTATTGGGTACTCATCGAAATGACGGTTAAAAAAAAGCCAGCCTCTGCATTGATCATTCTGCCAATGGTCAAATCGGGAAGACGGGCCGTGGCCAGCCTTTGCGTCGGTGATGGATCACAGCCAGCGTATGGTTCATGACTTCTGGTCAAAGTCAGGCGGGCAAATGCTCGGGTAGTGATTTTCCAGTTTTTTGACCCCTTCGCTGCCGGTCAGGCCTTTATGCAGCTTGGCGCCCAGATGATGACCAATCCCAGCAAATACGAAAATCTGTTTCGCGATATGGCGATGCAGAATTTCGAGTTGATGCGCACCACTTTCGAGCGCCTGCAGGGCCAGGATGTAAGGCCTGTGATCCAGCCTGAGCCCGGAGACAAACGTTTTTCAGACGACACCTGGTCAGAGAATATGATGTCAGATTTCATCAAGCAGTATTATCTGATCACCTCAAAATATATGAAAGAAATGGTCCATGTCATTGAAAATATAGATGCCGAAAGCCACGCCAAGGTCAAATTTTATACCCGCCAATATATCAATGCCATCTCGCCATGTAACTTTGCGTCAACCAACCCGCTTGTGTTGCAAAAGGTGCAGGAAACCGGTGGCGAGAATCTGATCAGCGGCATGGAAAATCTGCTGCGCGATCTCGAGCGCGGCCAGGGCAAGTTGAAAATCAGCCTGTCCGATGAAAAAGCCTTCGAAGTCGGCAAAAACATCGCCACCACCAAAGGCAAGGTCGTCTACCAGAATGACCTGATTCAGCTCATCCAATATTCACCGACCACAAAGACCGTCCATCGCCGCCCGATCCTGTTCGTACCACCCTGGATCAACAAATTCTACGTGCTCGACCTGCAGCCCAAAAACAGCCTCATAAAATGGACGGTGGACCAGGGCCACACTGTCTTCGTCATCTCCTGGGTTAACCCGCGCCGCGACCTGGCGGACAAAGGCTTTGCCAACTACATGCTGGAGGGCCCCCTTGCCGCGATGGACGCCATTGAGGAAGCGACCGGCGAAAAAGAAGTGAACCTGCTCGGCTTTTGCATTGGCGGCATCCTCAGTGTCGCGACCCTTGCTTACATGGCCGCCACGAACGACAAGCGCGTCAAAGCCGCCACCTTCCTGACCACCATGGTCGATCTGACCGACATTGGCGAAGCCTCTATTTTTGTCGATGACGCGCAGCTCAATAACATGGAAAAATACATCAAGAAAAAGGGCTATCTCGAGGGCCACCATATGGCCGATATGTTCTCCTTGATGCGCGAGAATGATCTGATCTGGTCTTTCGTTGTGAACAATTATCTGCTCGGCAAAGAACCACTGCCATTTGATCTCTTGTACTGGAACTCCGATTCCACCCGCCTGCCCGCCACCATGCTCATGTATTACCTCCGCAATTTCTACAAAAAGAACGGCCTGATGAAAAAGGATGTGCTGGAGCTAAATGGCGTGCCGATTGATATTGAGAAAATTAAAACGTCGAGCTATTTCCTCTCCACCAAAGACGATCACATCGCGCCGTGGGAATCATGCTTCCCGGCAACAACGAAACTAAAAGGGCCGGTGCGCTTTGTGCTCGGCGGCTCCGGCCATATCGCCGGCGTCGTCAATCATCCGCGCAACAAAAAATACGGCTACTGGACCAACCATAAAAAATACGAAACATCCGATGAATGGCTGGAAACCGCGAAACAGCATGACGGCTCCTGGTGGGATGACTGGGGCAAATGGATAAAACGCCGCGGCGGAAAAAAAGTCCCCGCCCGCATCCCCGGCGATGGCGGCCTCAAACCCATCGAAGACGCCCCCGGCACCTACGTCAAAATCCGCATCAGCGACTAATCACCGAATTGGAACGACGAAGAAGGAGCGCGGCCATTTTTGAGGCCGCGCGACATGGCGTAGCGCGAGCGAAGCCCGGGCTGTTGGCCCGCCCACTCGGAGGCCCAAGCGCCTAAGCGCTTGGAATAGCCGTGAAGAGAGTTTTAAAAGCTCCGCCCCAAGGGCGGGCAACACAATTCTTAAACGGGGTGAAAGTACACCGAGGCGAAGCCGAGGAACTTTCCCCCCGAGATATCATCGGCAGTCCACATGGAACTTGCGCACCATGATGTTATCGGTTTCATCAAGCTCGTTGATCTTGTTGTAAGGGTCAACAACCGCGTAGACGGTCACCGGCGTGTCGCGCACCTCAGTCCGCAAAATGCCTTCATCAACCAGCCCCTGTTGCGCCCGGCGCACCAGCAGGTAGCCTTCTTCCCGGCTCAAAGTGCCGGTTGGACGGTTGCCGATAGATTTCTGAAACTCGCGGATCGCCCGGCGGGTGATCGGCCCTTTAACGCCATCAAAATCGCGCGGGCCGTACCCAAGCACATAAAGCGCCTTTTGCTGGAACCGCACCGAGCGGCCGTCA
Organism: uncultured Alphaproteobacteria bacterium; assembly: GCA_942490955.1. GTDB lineage: Bacteria > Pseudomonadota > Alphaproteobacteria > Rhizobiales > HXMU1428-3 > HXMU1428-3. Next base: position 13,108 of record CALNZE010000053.1, on the reverse strand, counting down.
AAATTGGTCACGCGGGTATATTGCGGCGTAAAATTGCGGCCGTTTTTCACAGTGCCGCGCCCAATGGCAAAATCTTTTGACTGAATTTCGCCTGGTGCGAAAGAGTTTAGCCAGCGCACCTCGTCTTTCACGTCCAGCGCGGTCGGCACATAAACGGAGAGCAATGGCGTCACCACCAGCCGCTTGGCCCGGCCACCGCCATCATTTTTGACAGTAATAATGCCCTTGAACATCGGCTCATTACGTGAGCAGCCAACGAAGGAGATGTTTGATTCTTCTTCGATAATATAAAGGTTTGGCAGGTCCTTCGCGTGCACGGCACCCGCCGCCATCACACTCGCCCCGGCAGCAATGACCAGAGTGCGAACGCTCATTCGGTTTAATATATTCTGAAAAGGTTTCATCTTGTGTAGCTCCCTGAAGCAGTCGGTTTCAAAAATCCTAACGCCGTAATCCTGAATGCAGGATGACCGACTTTGACAGAAACGCTTCATAGAATTGAATAATGTTAAATTTATGAACAACGTTCAATAAACCGGAGCTTTTGATCCAACCAAACCAGTGTCCATACAGATGAAAACAACCAACGAAGCTTGCGATAGCAAGCGACATGGTAAGGCGCCAGCCGTAAACTATCAGTTCCAGCCGAACCACCCCAGTTTCGCCGCACCCGGCGCGTTGCGCCGCCCATCGGAGGGCCTGGTGCGCCAGCACCAGAATAGCCCGTGAGCCACCCAGCGGAGCTTGCGATAGCAAGCGACATGGTAAGGCACCAGCCGTGATGTATCAGCTCCAGCCGAACCACCTCAGTTCCACCGCACCCGGCGCGTTGCGCCGCGCCCAGGCGGATGCTTCGTGGGCATCTGAAGCCCGACTAAAAACCGCCCGGCGCTTTTGCACCAGAATAGCCCGTGAGCCACCCAGCGGAGCTTGCGATAGCAAGCGACATGGTAAGGCACCAGCCGTGATGTATCAGCTCCAGCCGAACCACCTCAGTTCCGCCGCACCCGGCGCTTAGCGCCGCCCCAAGGGCGAAAGGGGTAGAGGCGGATGCTTCGTGGGCATCTGAAGCCCGACTAAAAACCGCCCGGCGCTTTTGCACCAGAATAGCCCGTGAGCCAACCAACGAAGCTTGCGATAGCAAGCGACATGGTAAGGCGCCAGCCGCGAATTTTCAGCCCCAGCCGAACCACCTCAGTTCCGCCGCACCCGGCGCGTTGCGCCGCCCATCGGAGGGCCTGGTGCCCCAGCACCAGAATAGCCCGTGAGCCAACCAACGGAGCTTGCGATAGCAAGCGACATGGTAAGGCGCCAGCCGTGAACTATCAGTTCCAGCCGAACCACCTCAGTTCCGCCGCACCCGGCGCGTTGCGCCGCCCATCGGAGGGCCTGGTGCCCCAGCACCAGAATAGCCCGTGAGCGTAACTAAGCATTCCCGATCAATATCCCGGCGCCAAACACAATCAGCCCGCCAACCACAATTTCAAACACCGCCCGCAGGAATTTCGTGTCCATATATTTGGCCCGGATCCATGCGATCACCCACAGCTCAATCACCACCACAAGGATGGCAATGACCGTCGCCCAGTAAAAATCGGGAATAAGATAGGGGAGGGTGTGGCCCAGCCCGCCGATCGCTGTCATCAGCCCGGTGATCCAGCCGCGCAGCACCGGGCTGCCCCGCCCGGAGATGATGCCATCATCAGAGAGCGCCTCGGTAAAGCCCATCGAGATGCCGGCACCGACTGAGGCTGCTGTGCCCACCAGAAACGTCTCCCAGGTGCTGCCCGTTGCAAAGGCGGCAGCAAACACCGGCGCCAATGTCGAGACAGAGCCATCCATCAGCCCGGCAAGGCCAGGCTGCACAAACTGCAACACGAACATGCGCTTTCGCGTCTCTTCCTCCTCGCTAAGGGCCTCTTCGTCCAGATGCTTTTCCCGCAGCTGCGATGCAACGCTCTCATGCGATCGCTCCTCCAGCGCCAGATCGCCCAGTAATTTACGAATGGCCGTGTCGCTGGCGCGGCTGGCGGCAACCTCATAAAACCGCCGCGATTGCTGCTCGATTTCCTCGACCTGGCCGCGCACCGTCTCCAGCCTCAGGGGATGCACCAGCCAGAGCGGTTTGTAGGGGGCAAAGCCCTCGACATCACCGGCCCGCACCAGCGGAATATGGCTGCCAAACTTTTCCTCAAACAGATCAATCAAGGCGCGCCGATGCTCATTTTCCTCGGCGGCCATGCCCTCAAATAATTTTGCCGAGTTGGGGAAATCCTCCCGCAGCCCGGCGGCATAATCGAGATAAATCCGCCCATGCTCCTCTTCCATGGAGATTGCCAGCGCCAGCACTTCCCGCTCGGTTAGATCCTTGAACCTTTTGCCCATTTGCTCTCCTCATTTGCCGGCCGGGCCTGTGCCAAAGGCGGCCCGGCATGATCACTGCCCGCAATGCAGTTTAGAATAATTCTAGAATGCGAGAGGATCAACTCAAATCATCCAATCGGGAGATAAAGTTATCTATCGTTTACGGGCAAGCCGTTATAATCCTCTGAGTGGTAGAGCCACTGCAACACCAGATGCGAGAGGATCAAGGCTGCCGATGGGACTGGTCGACAAGCTGCTCGATAAAACCGAAGACTGGATCGCCCGCAGGTTAGAGACAGAATCAAGCGGCTATGAGCCCTTCACCCCCTCTGACCCGGAAACCCTGCTGCGCATTCTGCAGCCTGGCGACATCCTCCTGGTCGAGGGCAACCAGAAAGTCTCGGCCGCCATTAAATACCTCACCCAATCAACTTGGTCGCACGCGGCGCTGTTCATCGGTGATGCCCTCTCCCAGCCAGCCAACATCGAGGCCGCCGAACAGGCAGACGATATCGCCTCGCCCGAAAATCAGACAAGTGATGAATCGGCTACGGAGCCCAGCCTGCCGTCCAAAACTGTGGCCGAGCCGATCCCGTTTGACCAACAGAAAAACCTCGTTGAAGTTGAAATGGGTGTTGGCTGCATCGCTGTGCCGCTCTCGAAATACCAGACCTACAACACCCGCATCTGCCGCCCGGTAAATATGACACCGGAGGATAGAGCCGCTGTCGTCAAATTCATGGTTGATCACATCGGCATCCGCTATGACACCCGCAACATTCTCGATCTTGCCCGCTATCTGTTCCCGACGCCGCCGGTGCCGGTGCGTTGGCGCCGCCGCCTCATCCAGCTTGGCTCGGGCGAGCCAACCCGCGCCATCTGCTCGACATTAATTGCCCAGGCGTTTCAGAAGGTGAATTACCCGATCCTGCCGCGCATCGAATATGTCAAAGGTCAGCGCCGCGCCTCAAGCATCTATAGCCGCCGGGAGATTCTACACATCCGTCATCACAGCCTGTTCACGCCGCGCGATTTTGACCTCTCGCCTTATTTTGCGATCCTCAAACCAACCATCGAATATGGCTTTGACTATAAGCGCATTGAATGGGCAAAACCGGCCCAAAAACCGGCTAAAGAATTGCCGCCGTCTACCTCGCCATCCGCAGAGGACCTGCCCGCCACCGCGGCCAATGACGACGAGAAAGACGCCTCCACCACGAGTTGACGAGGCCAGCAAAGCCCAGGCAGGCGTAATTGTCGCTGCCACGCTCTATCAAATGCTTGGCGCAACCTGGAAAGGGTGATATGTCTCGCGGCCATGAGCGAAAATCAGACCCCGACCCCATTAAAAAACATCCGCAATTTCTCAATTGTGGCCCATATTGACCACGGTAAATCCACCCTTGCCGATCGGCTCATCCAGCTATGCGGCGGCCTCACAGCGCGCGAGATGAAAGAGCAGGTGCTCGACAATATGGACATCGAGAAAGAGCGCGGCATCACCATCAAGGCCCAGACCGTGCGCCTCGATTATAGCGCCAATGATGGCCAGACCTACCAGCTCAATCTCATCGACACTCCCGGCCATGTTGACTTCGCTTATGAAGTCTCCCGCTCGCTTTCAGCTGTCGAAGGCTCGCTGCTGGTCGTTGACGCCAGCCAGGGCGTGGAGGCCCAGACACTGGCCAACGTTTATCAGGCCATAGAGAATGATCACGAGATCGTCACCGTCCTGAATAAGATTGACCTGCCCGCCGCCGAGCCGGACCGGGTGAAAACCCAGATCGAAGACGTCATCGGCCTTGATGCCTCTGATGCTGTGGAGATCTCTGCCAAAACCGGCCTCGGTATCGAGGATGTGCTGGAGGCCATCGTCACCAGATTGCCCGCACCAAAGGGCGACCCGGAAGCACCGCTCAAAGCCCTGCTGATCGATAGCTGGTACGATGCCTATCTCGGCGTCGTCGTGCTGGTGCGCATCATCGATGGCAAATTGAAAAAAGGCCAGAAGATCAAATTAATGTCGACAGATGCCACCCACCCGGTTGAGCGCGTCGGTGTCTTCCGCCCCAAGCAGGAAATGAAAGCAGAGTTGAACCCGGGCGAGATCGGCTTCTTCACCGCCGGCATCAAGGAAGTTGCAGATACCCGCGTGGGTGACACCGTCACCGACGACAAAAAGCCCTGCGAAAAAGCGCTGGCCGGTTTCCAGCCATCGCAGCCGGTGGTGTTCTGCGGTCTCTTTCCGGTTGATAGCAGCGAATTTGAAAATCTGCGGGATGCCATGGGCAAGCTGCGTTTGAATGACGCCAGCTTCGAGTATGAGATGGAAACCTCCGCCGCCCTCGGCTTTGGCTTTCGCTGCGGCTTTCTCGGGCTGTTGCATCTGGAAATCATCCGCGAGCGCCTCGAGCGCGAATTTAACATCGACCTCATCACAACAGCGCCGTCCGTTATCTATCACATCTATATGACCGACGGCACGATGACGATGCTCCACAACCCGGCCGATATGCCGGATATCGTCAAGGTCGACCATGTCGAAGAACCCTGGATCACAGCCACCATTCTCGTGCCGGATGAATTCCTCGGTGCCGTGCTGAAATTATGCGAAGACCGCCGCGGCCGCCAGACAAACCTGACCTATGCCGGCACCAGAGCCATGGTCGTCTACGAACTCCCCCTCGCCGAGGTGGTGTTTGATTTTTATGACCGGCTGAAGTCGGTTACCCGCGGCTATGCCTCATTCGATTACCAACTGCTTGGGTATGAGACCGGCAACCTCGTTAAAATGTCGGTTTTGGTCAATGCCGAGCCGGTTGATGCGCTCTCCATGATGGTGCACCGCGACAGGGCAGAGGCGCGCGGCCGTGGCATGTGCGAAAAACTCAAGGAGCTGATCCCGCGTCATCTATTCAAGGTGCCAATCCAGGCCGCCATTGGCGGCAAGGTCATCGCCAGAGAGACGATCGCAGCCCTGCGCAAAGACGTCACCGCCAAATGCTATGGCGGCGACATCACCCGCAAGCGCAAACTGCTGGAAAAACAAAAAGCCGGTAAGAAGAAAATGCGCCAGTTCGGCAAGGTCGAAATTCCACAGGACGCCTTCATCCAGGCCCTGAAAATGGACGACGACTAGGCGCCTCAATCCACAATGGCACTGCCTTCACGAAAAGCAGTGCCATTGCAAATGGTGTCAGTTCCGAATGATAATGCGTGTGTTGCGGCGGTATTGACGCACAAGATTATACAGCGTCCGCGCGGCAGACGGGTGCAGGCGAATGCAGCCATGGGAAGCCGGCCGGCCAAGGCGGCTGATATAATTGGTGCCATGAATGGCATAGCCACCCTTAAAGAATATCGACCACGGCATCGGCGAGTTGTTGTATTTGCTGGAGTAATGCATGCGCCGCAGCACGGTCGGCCGATAGCGCCCGCGCGGTGTCCAGTAGCCGCGCCGTCCGGTGGAAACCCGCCACTGATACTGCTGTATGCCGTTCACATAAACCGACATCGTCTGCTGCGAAATATCAATGCGTGCTGTCACACCCGCCGCCGCTGGCGCCGCACTTAGCCCGCTCACCGCCAGGCAAACGAAAAACAATCCAATTAGCCTCTGTCTCAAAAATCTTCCCCTTGTTTAAAATTTTAAAGTTTGAAATTTTAAAATAGCCCGTCGAAACCACCTGATCTCAAGTGCCTGGCGCCAAGAGCCCTCTGCACCGGCAAACATGACACCGGTAAATATGGAACCATCAGGTAAACCTGGCACCATCAGGCAAATATGTGAGTTACACAGCCAAAAACACCCGCGAGGAGCCGCCCTCTGGTAAGGTAACAACGATCATCAAAGGCAACCGGACTTCAAGGCATCAACTATGGCATCCGAGCCCTTAAAAAAACGTGCAGGCCGAAAAAAAACCGCAGCAGCGGCCCTTAAAAAAAAGCCGGCCAAGCCGGAAACACCAGACAAAAACACCATCGCTTTAATCTATGATTTCGATGGCACGCTAAGCCCGCGCAACATGCAGGAATATGCCTTCCTGCCAAAGATCGACATTAACCCCAAAACATTCTGGGCCGAGGTCGCCAAACTCTCCGTTGAGCGTGAGGCCGAGCCGCTCATCACCTATATGCACCTCATGTACCAGAAGGCGCAGGAAAAGGGCGTCCATATCCTGCGGGATGATCTGGTCGCCCAGGGGCGTGATGTCGTCTTTTGCCCCGGCGTTGAAAAATGGTTTGGCTTGATTGAAAAATATGTGCATGAGGCTTCCTCAGGTGAGGTCAATGTCCGCCATTACCTCATCTCCTCAGGCCTGAAGGAAATCGTCGAAGGCACAAAAATCTACGACAAATTCTACAATGTCTTCGCGTCGGAATATTTTTTTGACGCCTATCAACTTCCCTACCCCAAGCGCGTCATTACCGACACATCAAAAACCCAGTATCTGTTTCGCATCAACAAGGGGGTTGAGGATGTCAATCAATCCATCAATTCCCACATGCCGGAAAAAAACCGCCCCATCCCCTTTCAGCAGATGATTTATTTTGGCGATGGCGAAACCGATGTGCCCTCTATGGCCGTCACCCGCCAGAATCACGGCTTCGCCATCGCCGTTTATCCGCAGCAGAAATCAGCCCGAATCTGCAAGGAGTTATTCGCTGTCGGCCGGGTCGATTTCTACGCCGAGGCCGACTACACAAAAGGCTCGGACCTCCACAAGCGCACCTGCCTTCTTATTGATAAAATTCTCTGCGATATAAGGGTCCGAAAAGAAAAAGAGACGCTCTGATCACCGGCGCAAATCTTCAACGCTATCAGCGCTTTAACTCGCGCCCCGAGGCACCGTTTGAAACGGGAAGACTAGCGACAAGAAGGCGAGCGATGAGAAGACGAGGCCAGAGAAGACGAGGCAAGAGAAGGCAAGGCCAAAAAAGACAAGAAAAGACCGCCTCGGCAAAGCATTGCAGCAGGCTCTTGTTCGTTTAAACAAGTAATTTAAAGATATGGAAGAGTAAAGCAGGCCAATCCCCATTGGAACAGCCCATAAAAAGGCGGGCGCCGAAAGCTCACTATTTAAGATATACTTAAGTGCTCGAAACTTGGCGCGCCACCTTATTTAACGAATACTCTACCATAAAATTCGGGCAATGACCAGCGCAATCGCGCGAAAGTGAGAGGCGGTTGACAATGCCTCGGCCACTGCGGCCGCTTTCACAGGCGCGCAGCATTCGGCCATGTTAGACGGGCACCCTTGCAAGCATTTGGATAAACCGGCCCGGTTTGTTATAAACAGGGCGGGCCAATTCTACTTTCGAAACTGAAAAAGAGTGAGACATGAAACATCTGTTTCTGACCATAATGTTGAGCTTCGCCATCACCGGCATGGGTGCCGGCAACCATCCCCTTGCCGCTGCCGATAAAAAGGCGGCCCCAATCAAAGAAAAAGCCGCCAAAGAAAAAACCGCGAACGAAAAGCCTGACGACAAAAAAACCGTAGACATCATCCCGCCGGTAAAAAAGCCGGAGAATGAACCGGAGATCGTCAAGGTGGATATGAAGGCCATCGCCGCCAAGAAGCTGTTTGGCTTCGTGCTTGATGGCGCCGATATGAAAGCCAAATCCATCGGCTATTACACCAGAGGCTGCCTGGCCGGCGGCCAGCATCTCGAGGTTGACGGCCCCGCCTGGCAGGCCATGCGCCTGTCACGAAACCGCAATTGGGGCCACCCGAAATTAATCGCCTTCATCGAAAAAGTTGCTAAAGCCGTGAAAGCGGAAGATGGCTGGCCGGGCGTTCTCGTTGGCGATCTCTCGCAACCGCGCGGTGGGCCGATGCTCTCTGGCCACCGCAGCCATCAGGTCGGCCTCGATGCCGACATCTGGTTAAACCCGATGCCAAACAAACGCCTGACCTACAAAGAGCGCGAGGAAACCTCCGCAATCTCCATGCTCGACAAAACCGGGCTCAAGGTGAATAAAAACGTCTGGTCAGACGCTCATGTTAAAGTCATCAAGCGCGCCGCCTCCTTCAAGGAAGTCGCCCGCGTTCTGGTGCACCCGGCCATCAAAAAAGCGCTCTGCGAAGCGGCAACGGGTGACCGCAGCTGGCTGCACAAGATCCGCCCCTGGTATGGCCATCATTATCACATGCACATCCGCATGAACTGCCCGAATGGCGGCTGCAAAAACCAGCCCGCCCCGCCCAAGGCAGAAGGCTGCGACAAGCAGCTCGATTATTGGTTCGCCCTTTTAAAGAAAACGCCAAAGCCGCCCTGCAGCTACGGCAATCTATCCCGCAAAGAGAAAAAATGGATTTGCACTTGCCCGTCGAGCCTGAAGCGCGTTGCCGTTGGCAAAGCAGGCGGTGCCAAATGCGTGCTGCCAGATGGCACCCTGCCCAAGCCAAAGGTTGTGCGCAAAAATCTCGACTGGATGCCAAAAGCCTGCCGCCCCGTGCTGGATGATGGCAAGCCACCGCTGCTGAAAGCCAGAATGCTGGGCGATCAGATTGACCTGCCGGTGCGCAAAGCGGTTGCAAAAGCTGTGGCCGCCGCAGTTGAGCCACAGGAGAAAGCGCCAGAAGCGGAGACAAAAAAAGCCGCAACGCCAAAAACCATCGAAGGGCTGATTGAAAAAAACATCGATCCCAAACAGCCGATGAATTAGGTCTGATAAAATCCAGAAAAGTTAATCGGCAAGCTCAGCCCAGAGGTCATACTCATCTGAATGGGTAACCCGCACCCGGACCCTGTCGCCGGCAGCCAGCTCGCTTTCCCCATTCAGGAAAACGCAGCCGTCAATCTCCGGCGCGTCCCATTGCGAGCGGCCAATCGCGCCTTCGCTGTCAACTTCGTCAACAACAATCTCGATTTCCCGCCCAACCCGGCGGGCCAGCACACGGCGGCTTACCTCCTGCGCTTTTTCCATGAAGCGATGCCAACGCTCTTCCTTGATGGCCTCCGGCACATGGCCGGGCAATTCATTGGCGCGCGCCCCTTCTACATTTTCATATTGAAAGCAACCAACCCGGTTCAACTCCGCCTCATCCAGCCAGCTGAGCAGCTCTTCAAAGTCCGCCTCTGTCTCGCCCGGAAAGCCGACAATAAAGGTTGAGCGCACGGCTAGATCCGGGCAAATGGCGCGCCATTTATGCAGCCGCTCAAGCACCTTCTCGCCATGTGCCGGCCGGCGCATGGCTTTCAGCACACTGGCACTGGCATGTTGAAACGGAATGTCGAGATAGGGCAGTATCTTGCCATCAGCCATCATCGGGATGACCTCATCAACATGCGGATAGGGGTAGACATAATGCAGCCGCACCCAGATCCCCATATTGCCGAGCCCTTCGCAAAGCTCCTTGAAGCGCGTCGGCGTCTCCTCGCCCTTCCACATCTCAGGCTTGTATTTAACATCCAGCCCATAGGCGCTGGTGTCCTGGGCAATCACCAACAGCTCCTGGCATCCGGCCGTCACCAGCCGCTCCGCCTCGCGCAGCACCTTATCAATCGGCCGGCTCTGGAGCGGCCCGCGAATGGAAGGGATAATGCAGAACTGGCACTTGTGATTGCAGCCTTCGGAAATCTTGAGATAGGAATAATGCCGCGGCGTCAGCTTGATGCCCTCTGGCGGCACCAGGTCCACCAGCGGGTTATATTCAATTGGCGCGGCCCGCTGCACTTCGCTGACCACAGCCTCATATTGCTGCGGCCCGGTGATGGCAAGGATGTTGGGGTGGGTTTCTTTAATCTGGCTGGCTTCACCGACAAGACAACCGGTGACAATCACCCTGCCGTTCTCATTCATCGCCTCGGAGATGGCGTTAAAGCTCTCCTCCCGCGCGCTGTCGATAAAGCCGCAGGTGTTAACAACCACCACATCCGCCCCGTCATAGCTGGGTGCAACTTCATAGCCATTGCTCCTGAGCTTGGTCAGGATCCGCTCACTGTCCACCAGCGCCTTCGGGCAGCCCAAACTCACAAATCCAACCTTCGGTGCCCGATCAGCCATGCCAAACCTTATAATTGTAATGAAAACCTGTTGTGCCTATCGCTAGCCCCAAACGCCCCAAAGCGCAAGACCCAAGCGCGGCAGCGCGGCCTACCTCAGCCGCCTACTCAACCAGCCGTCCGTCAACCTTGCTGAGAGCAATAAAGGCAGGCGCGTAGTGACTCAGTTCATCGCAGCGCTAAAATTAAGAGCATTCGAAATCCCTGAAAACACTTAAGGCGGCAAAGCCGCCCATCACCAATCCCCTCATTCAGCCGCCGCTCAACCTGCCAAGGACAAAAAACGTAGGCCGCCAGGCCGTCAGCGCTTAGCGCTGCCCCGTCGGAGGGCGGCGGCGAAGCCGCCACGCCCGTGAGACAATTATTGAAACATCTTCTCCAGCGCTTTGCCGCTATTCTCGTCGCCATTGATCATGCCGTTCAGTAGACCCTTCATCTCATCGCTGGAGATTTTCTTCTTCTTCAGGTCCTTGGCGATCTTCTTGACGTTGTCGACCGTGTTGTTGAGCGCCTCTTTGTTGTTCAGCAGCCCGGCCGCATCCGGTTTGATCTTCGGATTGGAAAGCGGCCCGGTCAGGCGCAGCGGAATATCAATGCCGGTAAGATTGGCGTCGCCGCCCTGCCCGTCAAGCGAGCCAACAATTTTCGGCTTAAGCCCATAGTCAATCTGTTCAGAAGGCAGGTTAATATTGCCCTCACCGGCCATACGCAGCAGCGGGCCCTTCATCAGCAGGTCATTATTCTGAACCACACCGCGCTCAATGTTGAAGGTGGCGCTCAGCTCACTGAAGTCGGTTTTTTCCGATGGATTGCCAGACGAAGCAAGAAGATTCCCGCTTTGCAGGTTCCGCACCATGCCGGGGATATTGATGCCCTCCAGCGCGCCATTCAGAACCACAAATTTGCCGGTGCCATTCAGCCCGCGGATCAGCTCAAGCTCGGACCCGCCGGTAGAGGTCACATCGAAGGTAACGTCGGCATCACCAGAGATCCAGTCAAGCCCGACAGCATTGGTTAGCAGCGGTTTCACATTCACCTTGTTCAGGGACACAGTCCCCTTAAGACCGGCGCGGGGGTCGGCCCCGTTCACATCGACATTGAGAGAGCCGGTGCCACCATAAAGCTGGAAGCTTGGGATAGAGGCGTTCATTTGCCCGCCATCAAGTTTCACGGCGATCCGGCTTTTCTCGATCGGGTGACCAAGCGCGACCAGCCGCCCAGCCTCCAATGTGACATTGCCGTCAAAAGAATTAAGGATCGACAAGTCAATACGCGTAGAATTCCACGCCGCCACAGCCGTTTGGCGGCCGCCGTCAAGCGCGCCGCGTTTGATTTCATTCGGCTGGGAGAGATAGGGCGCCAGATTTATAAAATCGGTGCTCAGCGCTGCCTCGAGCCGGGGCCGCGTCGCATTCTGGCGCACCCGGAGATTGCCAATCAGCGTTGTCTGGTCAAGCTTGATGGTGGCATCCCTGAGAACAAGGGTGTCTTTGTTGCCAGCCAGTTTGCCGCGTATGTAAGCACCGCCATAGCCTTGCTTGGCCACGTCAACGCCAAACCAGTTCAGCAGATTCTGCATCGAGAATGTTTGAATGTCTGTTTCACCGCTATATTGGAAAACATCGCCAAACTTCATCTTGCCGGTAAACTTGCCTTCGAAACGGTCTGAATTCATCTTAACGCTGCTATCGACCGCCTCACCTTTCAGCAAGGGTCCCAACGTTGAAAGATTGGCGCTGAGATTGATGCGGTCCTCACGAAAGCGCACGGTGCCAATCGCCGTCACATCCTGGTCAGCGGCAGGCGCTGCCAGTGTCAGGTTAATGGCGTTAATTTCCGTCTCGGAATTGTTCTTCTGGTCAATCAGCTTCAGCGCGCCGTTGACAATCTCAATCTCGCCCACCTGAATGTCAGCAGGCGGTGCTTTGGTGAGTGTCTTGGTTGCCTCACTGGCAATTTCGGGGCCGCGCGGGTCAGCTTTGGCATCACTGTCTTCAGGCTTCAGCGCCGCATCAGCATCCTCGGCATTGGCTGGCGTCCCATTGCCGTCATTCTGTTCAGCCGCTTTCTTGGCCGCCTCTTCCCGCTCCAGCTTTTCTAAGGTCCGCGCAATGATGTCACTTGTGTCAATCGTGCCCCCTTGCGCAACTTTAAAGCTGGAAAGCAGCGGCACAAGCCGCTCGAAAGCAGCGGATTTTATATTGTAATTGGTATTGCCGCGCCCATCATCAATCAGCGTAATTTCGGGCCGGTGCAGCGCGATGCGTTTGACGTCCACCTTCTTGCTCAGCAGCGGCAACAGGCTGAGATCGGCCTGCAGTCGGCCAATTGAGACAAAGTCAGGCCCCTTTATATTCGGCGGGTTATGCACCACGATGTTATTCAGATCGAGCCCAAAGCTCGGGAAAAAGCGGTAAGCAATTTTGCCCTTGAAGGTAATGTCGCGGCCGGTCTGCTGTTTAATGGCGGCGGAAATCTGCCGTTTTACAGTCTCCGGCGGCACAATGAACGGCAGCGCAAAGGTCGCGCCAACAATCAGAATGAACAGGGCCGCCACACCAAGGCCAACGGCCAGCGGCCAGGAAAAGCGCGATGTACGGACATCATCGTCCTCCATCTCGTCCGTTTCACCGCCGGAAAACCCCTTAAAGCCACCACCGCGGCGGGCGGAGAGAAACCCACCACCAGCCGGCGCATCATCCTGCGCGGCGCCGCCCAGTGGGCCATAACC
>CALNZE010000052.1:0-2217 GCA_942490955.1 uncultured Alphaproteobacteria bacterium | reverse complement strand
AGTCTGAGTGAGATATCAAGCCGGTCGCTTTCTTCGGCATCGATCGTCATCTGGATATCGTATGATTTTGCCTTGAGCGCCAGTTCCTTGAGCCAGGGCAGCATTTCGGCCATTACCCGCTCGCTGTTGACTTCGTCATAGCGCGGGTGGATGGCGGAAAGTTTGATCGACACACTTGAGCGGTCGTGCGGATCAGCGCCATCGGCTTTGGTTGCAACACCAACAGCATCGATTGAAGCCTTGTAAAGCTCAAAATAACGCTTTGCTGTTTCCATGGTGCGTGCGCCTTCGCCCAACATGTCAAAGCTCATCATCTTATGCTCAGGCGGCTGTTTTGCCTGGCGAGCGAGGCCTTCCTTGATCGTGCGGCCAAATACAAACTGGCGGCCCATGATCTTCATCGCCTGATTGACCGCCTTACGGATCACCGGTTCGCCTGTCCGTGCGACCAGGGAACGCATCCATTTCCCGGGGTTGTTGACGATGGTTTTATCAAGGCGGATCACATTGCCGGTCAGCATCAATGCCCAGGTTGAGGCATTAACAAAAACGCTGTCGGATTGGCCTTTGTGCGATGCCCAGTCGCCCAGGTTGATCTTTTCGGCAATCAATTTATCCTGGGTTTCGGGGTCTGGCACGCGAAGCAAAGCCTCGGCGAGGCACATCAACGCCACACCTTCCTGGTTCGACAGGCCGAATTCGGCGAGGAATGCGTCAAGCGTGCCTTGCTCTTCTTTCATCGCACGCGATTGGGCGACAATGGCAGCGGCGGCGGTGACGATCTCAGCGCGGGTTTCGGTATCGAGCGGGAAATTTTCAACGAGGCCGCGTACGGCGGTCTCTTCGTCGGTGTGGAAAGCATTTCTGAAAGCCACCAATGCATCAGCTCGTGTTTTGGCGGGGGCAGGCATGATTCGAAGCTCGGGCATTTCAGGTTCCTTCTACCACACTTCAAAAAAATTATATTTTATGCAATCCGCTCTCGGATATGAATCTCCCTTAGCTTCAAAAAAACAGGCCGGGAAGGAGATGTTATGCTGCGCTGCAGCAAGTGGCGGAAAGTCTATCATATCTGCGGGCCACAGGCATCATTTGTCGATGCACCTTGGCTTGATATGTTGCGAGTCTGGCTTCTGCCAATGCGGGGCAATCTTTGGGATTGGCTGTGTGTCGTAGGGTCCGTTGACAAAAAGAAAGGGCGGCTGAAAGCCACCCTTGCCTGTCTTGAGGATGCCAGACTGAATTGTCAAGCAAGCTGGCCCAGCATGTCCTTGGTATAAGGCATCAGGTCAGATTGCTGCTCGCTTTTTATTTTCATAGCCCAATCCGGGTTGGCGATCAGGGCGCGGCCAACGGCTACCAAGTCAAATTCGTCATTCTCCATCCGAGTGACCAGATTTTCGAGGCTGGCTGGTTTGGCTTCCATGAATCCGGCGGCGCCTTCCTCCGCAAAAGCGGTGTCGAGGCCCACGCTGCCTACAGTGATAGTTGGTTTGCCGGTGATTTTCTTGGTCCAGCCCGCCAGGTTAAGGTCGCTGCCCTCAAATTCGGGTTCCCAGAAACGCCGGGTCGAGCAATGGAAAATGTCAACACCGGCGTCGCTGAGAGGCTTGAGGAAGCTCTCCAGTTCTTCCGGAGTATTGGCCAGGCGGCCATGATAATCCTGCTGTTTCCATTGCGACCAGCGCAGGATGATCGGGAAGTCATCCCCCACTTCGGTCCGGATCGCCTTGATGATTTCAACGGCAAAACGGGTGCGTTTGACCAGATCTCCGCCCCATTTGTCAGAGCGCTCATTGAGGTCAGCCCAGAAGAATTGGTCGATGAGATAGCCGAGCGCGCCGTGGATTTCGACGCCGTCAAAGCCGAAGGCTTTGGCGTCGGCAGCGCCTTTGGCAAAAGCGGCGATCACATCGGCGATGTCATCTTCGCTCATTTCATGGCAGCGCTTTTTGCCTCTGGCTACGAGGCCGGAGGGGACAAAGCCCGGATCTTCGGGGTCGGGTTCCGTGCCCGTGCGCCGGACCGAGCCAACATGCCACAGTTGCGGCATGATCTTGCCGCAACTGGCATGTTATCGGTCCGGCGCGCTGCGCGGAACCCGACCCCGGGGTTGACTGGCCTCCGCTCAGAGGCAAAAAGCGCTGCCATGAAAATGAGCGAGGTGTTGCATCGCCGTGTGATCGCCGCTGCCAAAGTTGCCGACGCCAAAGCCAT
>CALNZE010000051.1:0-2415 GCA_942490955.1 uncultured Alphaproteobacteria bacterium | reverse complement strand
TCCTCTGGTATGAACTGCGCGCCCATTCGGTGACGATGGCACATCAGCGGTCGCTGCGCTGTGTTGGCCTGATGAGGGATATTTCGGGCACCAAACATTCGCAGGAACGGCTGCTGAATGACGCGGTGCATGACAGCCTGACCAATTTACCAAACCGGCAGCTGTTCCTCGACCGGCTGCAAATCTCGATTGCGCGGGTGAAGGATGAAGGCCATGTGAGCCCGCCAACCGTGCTGTTTATTGATATTGACCGGTTCAAGCAGGTCAATCAGTCTTTCGGCATGGTCATTGGCGACACGATGTTGCTGACGATTGCGCGGCGGTTGCAGCGGCATCTTGGACCGCAGGATAGCCTGGCGCGGTTGAATGGCGACCAGTTTGCTGTGTTGCTGGTGACGGAGAATAACCCGCAGGAAATTGCGCTGCTGGCAGAGCGCATCAGACGCTCGCTCAGGAGCCCGATGAAAATCGGCGGCAAGGAAATTATCCTGACCGGATCGATTGGTATTGCGGTGTTTGATGGCACGCAGTTGACGCATCAGGATCTGGTGAATGAAGCGGAGCTTGCTATGTACCGGGCGAAGCGCTCGGGTACGGACCGGATTGAGATTTTCAAACCGACGATGCGCGGTGAGCGGGACAACCGGCTGGCGCTGGAGAGTGAATTGCGCCAGGCGATTGAGCGGCGGCAGATTAAAATTCTCTACCAGCCGATTACAAAGCTCAAGGGTGAGGATCTGACCGGGTTTGAGGCGCTTATTCGCTGGGATCATCCGAAACATGGCCGGCTTTCTCCCGATGAATTTATCCCGATTGCTGAAGAATCTGATCTGATCTCTGAGCTTGGCTCTTATGTGCTGAACCATGCGGTGAAGGATGCCGTGCAATGGAACAGGATCCTGCCGCGCGGTGACGCGCCGCTGGTGGTGAGCGTGAATATCTCCAGCCGGGAGCTGTTCCGCCAGGAGCTTTACCAGGAAGTGCGGATGATTTTGGCGCGGGAATCGCTGCCGGAGAATAGCTTGCGCCTTGAAGTGACTGAATCGCTGGTGATGGAAAATCCGGAAGTGGCGGTGGAAATTCTCAGCTGGTTGCGCAATGCGGGGGCCAGCCTGGCGCTGGATGATTTTGGCACCGGCTATTCCAGCCTCAGCTATCTGCATCGCTTCCCGTTTGACACACTGAAAGTGGATCGCTCGATTGTTCATAACGCGGGTGACGGCAAAACCGGGCCGGCCATTCTGCGGTCTGTGGTGGCGCTGGCGAATGAGCTTGGCATGGACGTTGTGGCTGAGGGTGTGGAAGCGGAAGAAGATGTGACCTTCCTGCGCTCAATCGGCTGCGGCTTCGCGCAAGGCTTTTATTTCGGCGAGCCGATGAACCAGAAGGATGTGATTTATCTGCTGGAAGCGCTGGCGAAAGAAGTTAAAGTGCGGGGGCGGAGCGGCTTGTTCAAGCAATTGCGCAGTAAAACCGGAGCGATTGAGGCCGATGCCCCGGCAACGCCAGAGCCGGTACCAGCGGCTGTAGCGGCGGCTCCCCAACTGGCTGAACAGCAAGTGGCTCCCAGCAAGGAGCAGCTTGTGGTTGAAGGGCCGACGGCGATTGCAGAGAAAGATGAGACGGCGACGCGGGAGCACCAACCGGCCGAGGTTGAAGGTGAAGCACCGGCGCTGGGTTTTGGGCCAGAGGCGACCATTGAGCGTGCAGAGCCGGGCTATGCGCCGCCACCGGAATTTAATGGACCGGATGGAAAGCGCGCCGACATGAACCCGGCGGAAGCGGCCCGCTTAGCGAATGACGAGCGCTTGAGCCTGCAGCAAAATTCCGGGCGACATGACAAGCCGGTGGTTAGCCCGGTGGCGCATGAGCCGCAAACGGCAAATCCGCATGGCTCAATGCCGCAAAATCAACTGCCACAAAAGCAAGTGGCACATACTCAAGTGGCGCAAAACCCAGCACCTCAAAATCAAGTGTCTCAAAATCAATTACCGGGCCGCGAACAAATGCAACCGGATGAGAGGCAGCGGCCGCCAGTGCAGCAACCGGCTGTCCATAGCGCGATGCAGGATGAAGCCGTGGCCGCGGCGCTGGCTTCGCTGAATGGTCATAAGGGCGGTAATCCTGCTGCGCAGAATGGGGCCGGCGGTGTACCGGCTGGTGATCGGGAGCGCTCCCTGATGCAAAATCTTCGCAACAGGGCGGAGCCGCAATCTGAAGTTGAGCGGGCTGAGCAGCGGCTGCGCAGCCTTCGAGAAGTGGGTGGTCAGCGAGATCAAGACGCTCGCGGACAGGAGGCTGGTGATGCGGTGGGGAATAAAATCTCGCAATTGAAATCCGCTGTTGAGCCGCTTGATGTCTACAAACAACTTGCAGTGGCAATGGCTATTCTGCGGTTTGTCATCTGTTGCGGGG
>CALNZE010000050.1:0-137751 GCA_942490955.1 uncultured Alphaproteobacteria bacterium | reverse complement strand
GCCGGTGCGCTTTTCTCGCGACCGGCATGTTATTTATGGCGGCGTTGCCAGTGAGGATGTGCCGCTGCGGGCTTATCCGACCAGGGAGGGTGACTGGCGTGAGGTTGGGGACACGGCGTTTATGGATAGAAAGGCGCGCTGGCTGGGGCAGTCCTGTCATCGGTCCCTCTATTCTCATCAGATACGGGCGAGCATGCAGCTGGCGCTGAATAACCCGCAGCGGGCGGTGACTTTTGTCGGGTTTGCCTGCGCTGGTGCGGAGATTACTCATGGGCTGTTCTTGCGGTTCAAGGGCAATGAATGGTCGCTGGTGCCGCCACAGCGCTCGCAGCTTTCAGCGGTTGCGGCGGCGCAGTGCAACTCACGGGCAAAGCTCACCCGCTATGCCCGCGCCTTCGGGGTGGATAGCAAGCTGGAGATTTTGCATGACCTGCCTTTGCTGAACTGCCCGCCGAAATCGGCGCGCAAAATTGACCTGCTGATGCTGTCGATTGGCGGCAATGATGTTGGCTTCTCCAGCCTGATTGCCAATGTGATCGTCAAGGACACGGCGAATTTGAAAATGATTGGCGGCTGGATGGGGCGGATTTTGAATGCGGCACAGGCCCGGTCGAACATCGGGGATTTGAAATACCGGTTCAAGGCGCTGCGCCGGGCGCTGCATAATGTGCTGCATATTCCCTGGGGCGAAGGCGACAGGATTATCCTGACGGGTTATCCGAACATGTCCTTTCGCGATGAGGGGCAGCGGGTGTGTGATGATGGCGACCTGGGGATGACTGTGTCGCCGGTGTTTTCGCTTTCCCATGACAGGGCGACGAGCGCCGAGATGTTTGCTGACCGGCTGAATGTGATTATGGAGCGGACGGCCAATCTTTATCGCTGGACCTTTGTTGATGGGCACCGCAAGGCGTTTTACAGCCACGGTCTCTGTGCGCTGAATGACAAAAAGCCGGACGCGTTGGCGGAAAATCTACAACTGCCCTTTTGGGATGGTGATAAATGGGACCCGTTTAACCCGGCGGATTACGCGCCCTATGCTTCCCGCGCGAGATGGTTTCGCACGCCAAATGACGCTTATCTGACAGGACATTTGCATTTGTCAGGTCCGGTAATTCGTAATATCTTTAAAATCAAAGGGTTCAGCCAGTTGCAGGTGCTGATCGCCGGCACGTATTCAGGGGCGTTTCACCCAACGGCTGAAGGCCAGGCGGTGATCGGTGATGCGGTGGCGGTGGCGGCGGAGCGGGTGCTGAAGAAATATAAAAATCAGCGGTAGACGGGCCCTTTGGTAATTTCCGGGTTTTGCTGTCTGGTGGGTGCGGCTTGCACTGCCGGGCGGGTTTCCCGGTTATGAGGGAGAGTTCGAATGGCTTCGTTTGTTCGCAGCTTTGGCGCCGTGCTGCCAAATGTGGTTGATGTTGTACGGCGCTTTCCCGTTAGTGTGGTGGTTGCTGTCTGCTTGACCGGCTATGTCATATGGGGGGCGGCGCGCAATGTGGATGTGGTGCTGCCAGCGCTTGGGTTACTGACGCTGTTTTTCGTGTCGCTGGGTGCGTCATTATTTGGTGAGCGGCGCGATTGGGGTGCGGGGCAGACAATCGGGCTGGCGGTGCTTTCCGTCCTCGTCATAGCGCCCTTGTTCCTGTTTTCTGAAATGATTGGCCTGACGGCGGGGATGATGCCGGTGGCGGGGGTGCTGGCGGCTGGCTCCGTTGCCTATCTCACCATGCCGGAAGACAACCGCGCCTTCTGGATGTTTAATCACACCTACTGGTTCAGCCTGCTGATTGCCGTGTTTGGCGGGTTGCTGATCGCCGGGCTTGTGGCGTTGCTGATCGCGGCTTATGCGATGCTGTTTGATGTGCAGATCGACAAACTTTACCAATATTCATTTATCGTCTCGCTGTTTCTGATTGCGCCGCTGTTCTGGCTGTCGCTGCTGCCGAAGTCTTTGACCGTGCAGGTGGAAGAGGGCGAGCCGGTCGAATTCACCTCGAAGGTGACGGCGCTGTTTGTGAAATATGTTTTTGTGCCGTTCTTCTTCCTGTTTGCGCTGCTATTGCATGGGTTGGCTGTGAAGATCGCCTTGGAAGGGGCGCTGCCGAGCGGGCAGATCGGCTGGTATGGGTTACTTTTGATGATCGGCGGTGTTGGCACCTTCCTGATGGCCTATCCCACACGGCATGTCAGCGGGCCGCTGGTGCGGTTCTTCGTCAATAACTGGATGTGGTTTTTGCTGGTGCCGCTTGGGCTGGTGATCGCGGCGCATTATCTGCGGGTCGTGCATTACGGGATGACGCCGCTGCGGTTCTTTCTCGCCGGGTTGTTTGTCTGGGCGGCTATATTGATCGGCTATGGGTTTTATCTGAAATATCGCGGGCGTTCAGTGGCGCAGGCGCGCGATATCAGCGGGGTGTTTGACCTGCGGCTGATTCCGGTGCTTGCGGCGTTTATCCTGTTTGGCTCCAGCATTGGCCCCTGGGGGGCGGAGGCGGTTTCGACCAGTTGGCAGAAAAACCGGCTGGTCAGTGACCTCACCGAGCTTGGCGTTTTGGAAAAGGGTGTCATCGCCCAGCCATTGCCGCCCCGGTCTTTTAAGGACAAGGCGGCGCTGGCAACGCAGGCGCGTGACACGCTGGGTTATTTCCGCGACCGGCGGCGGGCGGAGGCGCTGCTTGGGCTGTTGCCGCCAGAGGCGCGCGACAGAGTGAAGCAAGACGTTGCCGCCAAGGGGCCGATTGAGCGGCAGACAAGCCGGGTTTATCTGGCGGTGAGTGACGCGCTGAATGCGGGCGGCTCGCCTGGCGACAGGGCGCGGCGGAATGTGCATAGCTACCGCGTGCAGCAGCCCTATGAGCTTGGGTTATCGGGCGCCGGGCGGGTGCGCGGGCCAATTTACTATGGGCTGCGGGACGGGCTGGTTCAACAGGAGGCCGATAACCTGCCGGCGGAAGAGGGTGCGCAATCCGCGTCCCGCAAAGTTATCAGCGGGCTTGATGGGCCGGTGAACCTGACGGTGCGCACGGAGGGTAAGGCCCTGGTCGTCTCAAAGGGAAAAAAGGGCGAAGATGGCGACGTTATCGGGCGTTTTGCTTTGGACGATCTGGAAGCGCTGGCGCGGCAGGATCTGGCTTCGTCTCAGCAGAAGGATGGGCGGAAAAAGATTGGTCAGGTTACGGCCCAAAGCAGAGGGGCCGCGCTTTACATTTATTCGCTGGCCTATTTCACGACCAAGGAAAGCGGCGATGAGGTCGTTGTGACGGGCATTGGCTTTTGGCTGTTTGAGCCGCGGTAGATTGTTAGATAGCGGATTTAAGCGGCGTTGATGCGGCTTAAACTGTCCTGCCATTGCTGTTGCCACTGCTGCAGAGTGGCCAGGGCGCGCCGGGCCATGATGCGTTTTTTGGCGCGGCCCTTTTCCTTGCCGCGCAGGCGTTTGCCATTTTCTTCGCGCGGGACATTTTCAACCGGTGGGATCAGCCCGAAATTGATGTTCATTGGCTGGAAGCTTTTTATGCCGCCGGAATATTCTGAACTTAAGTGACCGCCGGTGATGTGGTTTATCAGGGCGCCGTGGGCTGTGTCGGCGGGCGGCGGCGCAACGCTGAGCCCGAGCCGGTCGGCGGCGGCGAGGCGGCCGGCAATGAGGCCGATGGCGGCACTCTCCACATATCCTTCCACACCCGTGACCTGACCGGCAAAGCGCAAGCGCGGTGCGGCTTTGAGGCGGAGTTGGTTGTCGAGCACTTCGGGGCTGTTGAGGAAGCTATTGCGATGCAGGCCGCCGAGGCGGGCGAAAACGGCCTTTTCCAATCCTGGAATTTTACGGAAAATATCTGCCTGTTCGCCGTATTTCAATTTGGTCTGGAATCCAACCATGTTCCACAAGGTGCCAAGGGCGTTATCCTGGCGCAGCTGGACGACGGCGTAGGGTTTTTCTGGCCGGTGCGGGTTTGTGAGGCCAACGGGTTTCATCGGGCCATGGCGCAGGGTTTCGCGGCCGCGCTCAGCCATGATCTCAATCGGTAGGCAGCCATCGAAATAGGGGGTGGATTTTTCCCATTCCTTGAAGTCTGTTTTTTCACCATGCAGCAGGGCGTCGATGAAGGCGTTATATTCGGCTTCATCCATGGCGCAGTTTATATAGTCAGCGCCGGTGCCGCCGGGGCCGGGCTTATCGTAGCGGGACTGCATCCAGACCTTGTCGAAGTCGATGGTCTCATGGTGGATGATGGGGGCGATGGCGTCGAAAAAAGCAAGATTTTCTGCGCCGGTGAGTTGGCCGATGGCTTCGCTGAGTGCCGGGGATGTCAGCGGGCCGGTGGCGATGATGACGTTGTCCCACTCCTCTGGTGGTAGACCGGCGATTTCGCCGCGCTCGATGGTGATGAGGGGGTGGGCCTCCAGACGGGCAGTGACCTCGGCTGAGAAATGATCGCGGTCGACGGCCAGAGCGCCTCCGGCCGGGAGCTGGTGCTTGTCGCCCGCTGCCATGATGAGGGAGTTCATTGCGCGCATCTCGGCATGGAGGAGGCCAACGGCGTTGTTCTCGGCATCGTCGGAGCGGAAGGAATTTGAGCAGACAAGCTCGGCGAGGCCGTCTGTCTGGTGGGCATCGGTTTTCACATGGGGGCGCATTTCATGCAGGATGACGGGAACGCCGGCTGTTGCGGCTTGAAAGGCGGCTTCTGAGCCAGCCAGGCCGCCGCCGATGATGTGAATGGGATTGCTTTGGGTCATGCTGGGTTAAGTAGCGGGCCGCCCGTTAATATACAAGGGAGAAAATGGCGGCATGGTGTGTGGTTTTTGGTATAGATGTAGGCTCTGTTGTCTGCCGGGCAGGTTTGAGGCCTTTGGCATCTGGTTGTGAATTTCAATCCGAGGATGAATGATTATGGCTGTTATCTGGGATGTATTGATGTTTGTGGCGCTTTTTCTGGGGCTGAAAATTCTGCAGATGATTTTCAGCTTTGGCTACACAACCTACAAGTCCATCACTTTTCATAAAAGCCTTGAGCATGCGTTTCACCCTTCTTTATCCTATCGCTTCAAATACGGGCTAATGGGCGATGTGATGTATTTCATCGCGGGCATCCTGATTGCGCTTTTTGCGGCTGATATCCGGGCATTTTTTGCCGGATAAATCCAGGGGGCGGCCTTGCTTGCTCGCCAGGGCGGCATATCGCTTTGCACGGCTTTTCCATAGAATCCCACCGCTTGATCCCCTTACTGTCAACAACAGCAGGGGGCGCTAACTGTTGTTTTCAACAGGCGAAATTCGCGGACATCAACGCGCCCCAATGTCCGGTTGTAGTTTAATCAAATTTAACGTGGACAGTGTTTGCGCGCCCTTGCGACTCAGAGCGAGGATTGACAATCTCATCCCAGTAGCGAAGGGCGCTTGTGGACGCAGGCCTGATGACCTCGGGTTTGTAACGGCTGTGTTGCCTGCCTGTTTTTTTGGCCCGCCAGGTTGTTGGCCAGCATGTTAGATTAAAATTTAGTGTTGTGGATGGGTTTGCCGTGCAAATAGCGCCGGACTCAAAATGGGCAATATCGGCTTATAAACGCTATTGCATGAACAATAGCGACAGACCGGGAAATGAAGGAAATTTTATGGCTTCGATTGAACCAAGTTTTGACCGCATGACCAACCCCGTTGATATGGTTGAGAAGTTGGCAGCGATTCACAACTGGCCCTTTGAGCGCAGCACAGATGATGAGCTGACCCTGAATGTTGAAGGGGCATGGACGGACTATCATGTCTCTCTCAACTGGCGTGACGACCTGGAGGCGCTGCACCTTGCCTGCGCCTTTGAGATGAAAGTGCCGGAAGCGCGGATCAGTGAAGTTTACCGGCTGATTGCGCTGATCAATGAGCAGCTGTGGCTGGGGCATTTCGATATCTGGCCGCAAGATGGTCTCCTGCTTTTCCGCCATGGGTTGATGCTGAATAAGGCCGAGCTGACCGTTGAGCAGTGCGAAGCGCTGATTTCATCCGGGCTTGAGGCCAGCGAGAGCTATTACCAGGCGTTTCAATATGTTGTCTGGGCTGGCAAGCCGGCACCAGAGGCGCTTGCCTCTGCGATGTTCCAGACGGAAGGGCACGCCTGATCGCATGAGTGTGTTGGACCCAGTTCTGGTTGTTGGCGCGGGCAAAATGGGCGGTGCCATATTGTCTGCCTGGCTTGAGGCTGCTGATGATGGCGGCCTGGACCCGGCTCAGCTGCGGGTTGAGGACCCGGGCCCGCCCGCCGATATGGTGGATTTCCTCGATAAATTTGACATTAAGGCGCAAGCCAAGGTGGAGCTGGAAAGCCCGCCTGGACTGGTGATGATTGGCGTCAAGCCGCAGGTGATGGAGCCGGTCATTGACGGGCTGGGTCCCCGGCTTGGGCCCTCGAGCCTGGTGCTCTCCATTATGGCGGGCAAGCGGCTGGATGACATCGCGCGCGGGCTGCCGGAGGGGACGGCTGTGGTTCGCGCCATGCCGAATACACCGGTGCAGGTTGGCGCCGGGATGACTGTTTTTGTCGGCAATCAGTTTGTCACGGACGAGCAGCGGGCGGCGCTTGATGAGCTGTTTGCCAGCACGGGCGGGACGGCCTGGCTGGAAGATGAAAATCTGATGGATGCCGTAACCGGGGTTTCTGGCTCTGGCCCGGCCTATATTTTCTATCTGGCGGAATGCCTGACGGAGGCCGGAATGGCTGAGGGGCTGCCGGAGGAGCTGGCGCGGGCCCTGGCGAAAAACACCATTTATGGGGCCGTCGCGCTGATGGTGCATAGTGAAACGCTACCTTCCACCTTGCGGGAGAATGTAACGTCGAAGGGCGGCACGACCGCAGCGGCTCTTGAGGTGCTGATGGCGGATGAAAGTGGCATAAAACCTGTGGTCGAGCGGGCGGTGGCGGCCGCGGCT
Source organism: uncultured Alphaproteobacteria bacterium (assembly GCA_942490955.1). Lineage (GTDB taxonomy): Bacteria > Pseudomonadota > Alphaproteobacteria > Rhizobiales > HXMU1428-3 > HXMU1428-3. The sequence continues at coordinate 130,826 of CALNZE010000050.1, read as the reverse complement.
GCGCGCTCGAAGGCGCTTTCCGGCTAAGTGGCGGGCTAAGTTTCTGGCTCAAGTGGAGGCCTTTAGAGGCAGCGCCCGGCAACTGGGCAACGATGGTTTTCGTAAATCTGAAATTTAAAGCTTTAAATCGGCACTTGCACTTTTGCGCGCAGGCCGCCAAGGGGGCTTTGCTCCAGGCGAATTTCGCCGCCGTGGCTGCGGATGATGTCTCTGGCGATCGAGAGACCAAGGCCGGTGTTGCCCAAATTCTGGTTGCGCGAGTCATCGAGGCGGGTGAAGGCGTTGAAGACTTCTTCGCGCTCAGCTTTCGGGATGCCGGGGCCGTCATCATCAATAAAAATGGTCAGCCATTTGCGGCCGGTTGAGGCGTTGATCTCGATCTGGTCGGCATAGCGGAGCGCGTTGGTGACAAGGTTGTTAATGGCACGCTTGAAGCTGTTGCGGCGCACGGGCAGCGGAATGGACCGGGGCAACAGGCGCAGCGAGACATTCTCCTTGGTCAGTTTGGCATGTTCGTGGATCTCACTGAGGATATCGGCGATGTCGGCGATTTCCGTTTCCTCACCGCTGTCGCCTTTGGCAAAGGCCATATAATCTTCCAGCATGTGCTGCATCTCATCGACGTCGCTGCGGAGCGCATTGACCTCATTGTCATCGGCAAGAAAGGCCAGTTGCAGTTTCATGCGGGTGAGAATTGTGCGCAGGTCATGGCTGACACCGGCCAGAATGGTGGTGCGCTGCTCGACATGGCGCTCGATGCGGTCGCGCATTTCGATGAAGGCATAAGACGCCTGGCGCACCTCACGCGCGCCGCGCGGGCGGAAGGCATCTGGCGTTGGGCGGCCCTTACCGAAACTTTCTGCGGCTTCCGAGAGGCGCAGGATGGGCCGGATCTGGTTGCGCAGGAAAATCAGGGCAACGCCGAGCAGCACGGTTGATGAGCCAATCATCCAAAGCACGAAAATATGCGAATTGGAGGCATAGGTGTGGTTGCGGTTGGCAAGAAATTTCAGCACCCGGTCATCCATGGCGATGCGGATCTCGACGAATTTTGACTGACCGACTGTATCGATCCAGATGGGTTGTTTGATCAGGCGGCGCAGTTCTTTTGTCAGGCGGCGATCCAGGATGGAATAGAAGGGGCTTGGCCTGACCCGTGGCAGGTCACTTTTGGGAAGCACTTGAAAGGAAAGGCTCATCTGGTTGCGGGCGATGTCGATGAGTTTCTGGTAATCCTGATCCTGGGGGTATTGGCGGTAGACCTCGATGATGGCGGCAACATCGCGGGCGGTAGCCGCAGAAAGACGCCGGGTGATGTTGTTCCAGTGCCGCTCCATAAAGACGAACAAGAGCACGGTTTGCAGCAGCACCAGCGGCATGGCGATGATCAGGATGGTGCGGGCATAAAGCCCTTTTGGCAGCCATGGGGGAGAGGCTCCAGCCGCGGGGGCGGTTGGTAGTGTGGCCATCAAGACCTTGGCGCGCGCGGAAATCTTGCGGGCCAGCGATGTGGCCTGGTTTTTAAAGGCTGCCCAGTGGGAGCGCGGTTGTTGTTCATTCACTGCCAAATTTAAAAGACTCTTTTTTTGGGCCCTTCGGTTGCCCACTGGCTTCGCCAGCAACCGGGCCTGGTACGACGGATGGCTTTCGGGTGCCACTCCTCCTTCTGGCGCGGGGCTTCAGATGCCCGCTTTTTTGGTCCCTTCTTTTGCCCACTGGCTTCGCCAGCAACCGGGCCTGGTACGACGGATGGCTTTCGGGTGCCACTCCTCCTTCTGGCGCGGGGCTTCAGATGCCCGCTTTTTTGGTCCCTTCTTTTGCCCACTGGCTTCGCCAGCAACCGGGCCTGGTACGACGGATGGCTCTCGGGTGCCACTCCTCCTTCTGACGCGGGGCTTCAGATGCCCGCTTTTTTGGTCCCTTCGGTTGCCCACTGGCTTCGCCAGCAACCGGGCCTGGTACGACGGATGGCTATCAGGTGCCACTTCTCCTTCTGACGCAGGGCTTCAGATGCCCGCTTTGTTTGGGCACTTCGGTTGCCCACTGGCTTCGCCAGCAACCGGGCCTGGTACGATGGATGGCTTTCGGGTGCCACTCCTCCTTCTGGCGCAGGGTTTCAGATGCACTCGTTTTTTGGCCCTTCGGTTGCCGACTGGCTTCGCCAGCATCCGCCCCTGGTACGGCGGAGGGTTCTCGGAGCTTAAGGTTGCCCTCCAGCAGCCAAGCTGCATCCGGTCCTCGTATCGTTGACGCGTTGCACCATACGCCAAAGGTGTTGAGGTCGAAAATATATTTGGCCTTACAACATTGGTTCGCCTTGCCATTTAGCAGGGCTCGTGCGGCGATTTTCTGGAGCTTAGCTCAGGTGCCAGGTTGTGGCTAGTCGGTATGGAGGATGTAGCCTTTGCCGCGCACGGTTTGTAAATATACCGGGTTTGCGGGGTCGATTTCGATTTTGCGGCGAAGGCGGTTAATTTGTACGTCAACGGCGCGTTCGTTGCCGCCGCCTTCGCTGCTGGCCAGTTCGTGGCGGGGAATGGGCGTGCCGGCGCGGCTGGCGAATTGGCGCATCAGGTCGCGCTCGCGCTCTGTCAGCTTGATGGTGTCGTTTTCTTTTTGTAACTCGCCGCGTTCGATATGGAAGGTATAGGCGCCCATGTGGATTTCCTTTTGGGCGGCTTTCTGAATGCGGCGCTTGAGGACATTTTGAATGCGCAGGATCAGCTCGCGCGGCTCGAATGGCTTGGGCACGTAATCATCAACACCAATTTCAAGGCCTTCGATGCGGTTTTCAGCCTCGGCTCTGGCGGTGAGCATGATGATGGGGACATCGAGTTTTGACTTCAGGTCGCGTGCCAGGTCGAGGCCGGATTCGCCGGGCATCATTACATCGAGGATTAGGAGGTCGAAATGCAGGCCTTCAAGATTGTGCCGGGCGGCCATGGCGTCATTGGCTGTGGTGACGCGCAGATTCTGCTCGCGAAGGTAGCGGCAGAGAAGATCTCGGATGCGCTGGTCATCATCGACCAGCAAGATGTGCGGTGTGTCGTCGGAAAGGGCCGGCATGGACGCTTCCTTAATCCCCTTGGTTTTATTTCAGTCGCGTTATTTTGTATTCTGGCCCGGTAATATTGGCTTTTGTTTGCGCAGTTTCTTGCGGTATTTGCTGATTGTGTGCGCTTTTTGCTCGGCGCAGCTTTTGGCCGCTTTGGCCTTGCCGTTGGCTATTTTCTTTACCACCACATCCGGCTGATGGTTGTTTTGAGCCATGAGGTTGCTAACCTCCTGATGGTTGCTCTGTTGTATCAGGGAAAACAGGAAGGTTTCCACTGTTTGCTGCTGTTTTTTTGTCAGCTCATCAATGGCGGTTTCAAAACGGTCGATTTGGGGTGCGGCAAGTTTTTTGGCGAGATCCCTGCCTTTAGCAGTGGTGAATAACAGGCGTTCGCGGCGGTCCTGCTCGCCGGGTTTTTGCTCGATGAAGCCCTGGTCGACCAGTTGCTTGAGAACGCGGGCGAGGCTTTGCTTGGTGATTTTTAAAATGCCAAGCAGCTCGGCGACGCGTAAACCCGGGTAGTGATTGACAAAGTGGATGACGCGGTGGTGGGCGCGGCCAAAGCCGATTTTGTCGAGCACTTCATCACCATCGCCAGTGAAATCCCGATAGGCGAAATAGAATAATTCCATCAGGGTGAGGATGCGCTCGTGATCGCGGCTCAGGCTGTTTGCGGCAGCGCTGTCCTGCTGATCGGTGTCATCTTCGATGGCCGTATTCGGATTTATGTCAGTCATGTTGACATATTTTGCGCATATTGATAGATGATGCAAGGGTTTCGTGAATTAATTGCTTAATCTTTTTAAAAATCAAAGCAGGCTGACGCTGGCTTGCAGGCGATTTCGGCGCGGTTTGCGCTGTCAATTTTTCTGGGATTTACTTTAAGGGAAGTCAAGGATGGCCGATCTACCTTTTGATCAATTGGACGGGTTTATCTGGATGAACGGGGAGATGGTGCCCTGGGCGGAGAGCAAGATTCATGTGCTCAGCCATGGCCTGCATTACGCTAGCTGCGTGTTTGAGGGCCAGCGGATTTATGGTGGCAAGATTTTTAAGCTGAATGAGCATAGCGAGCGGTTGCACAAATCCGCCGAGATTCTTGACTTTAAAATTCCTTATTCGGTTGAAGAGTTGAATGCAGCCTGCATTGCGGTGATGGAGAAGCAGAATCTCACCGAGGGTTATATGCGGCCGGTTGCCTGGCGAGGTAGCGAGCAGATGGGTGTGGCGGCGCAAAAAACAACCATCAATGTTGCGGTTGCCGCCTGGGAGTGGGGCTCCTACTTTGACCCGGCGGAACGGATGAAGGGCATTCGTCTGCGCCTTGCGGACTATCGCCGGCCGGACCCGATGACAGCCCCATGCCGGGCGAAAGCTGCCGGGCTCTATATGATTTGTACGATTGAGAAGCATAAATCCGAGCAGCTTGGTTATGCTGATGCGTTAATGCTGGATTATCGCGGCCAGGTTGCCGAGGCGACGGGTGCGAATGTTTTCTTTATCAAGGACGGGGTGATCCACACGCCGATCCCTGATTGTTTCCTCGATGGGATTACGCGGCGGACAGTGATCGGCCTGGCAAGGGAGCGCGGCATTGAGATTGTCGAGCGGGTGATCATGCCGGAAGAGCTTGGGGATTTCAGTGAATGTTTTATCACTGGGTCGGCGGCGGAGGTGACACCGGTTTCTGAAATCAGCGATTATCGGTTCACGCCGGGTGAGATCAGTGCGGCGTTGCTGGATGATTATATGAAGTTGGTGAGGCTTTGAGCTAAAGTCCCTCGGCTTTTCTTTATGCGCTTCAGGTTGCCCACCAGCAACCGCGCTGCCTCCGGGATTTTCTCGCGCTACGCCATGCACGCATGCGTAGAGCTTGCTTCCTTCATCGTGTCTCCGGTTCAGAAGATTACAGACGACGAATTAATTGGTCGTTTTCCAGCGGGTGAGGGCGGTTTCGTCGGATTCGCGGGCGTCGACCCAGTCGGCGGTGCCGGTGCGCCCGGTTTCTTTTTTCCAGAAGGGGGCGTTGGTTTTCAGGTAGTCCATGAGGTATTCGGCGGCTTCGAAGGCGGCTTGACGGTGGGCTGAGAGGGTGATGACGAGGACGATGTTGTCGCCGGGGGTGAGGTCGCCGATGCGGTGGATGATGGTGGTGCCCTGGAGAGGCCAGCGGGCGTGGGCCTCGCTGCTGATTTTCTGAAGCTCGGCCTCTGTCATGCCGGGGTAGTGCTCTAGCGACATGCTGTTGATTTTGGCGCCCTTGGCCATGTCGCGCACGGTGCCGGTGAAGGTGACAATCGCGCCAATGTCAGTGCGCCCGCCGCGCAGGTTGGTGATTTCTTCGCTGATGTTGAAATCATCGGACTGGACGCGGATTGTCATTTTGTCGGTCATGGACATCGTTGCCTTTTTTATGCGAGCCTTGTTCATGGGAGCCTTATTGATGGCCCGCCTCACCCGCCGGTGACAGGGGGGAAGAAGGCGATCTCATTGGCACCGCTCAGGCTGGCCTGGTGGTCAACATGGGTTTGATCAAGGGCGGTCTTGATGCATTCGCGGTTTTCAAACGCGCTGCGATATTCCGGCCCGCGGCTCTCCAGCCAGGTGATTAGCTCGGATATGGTCGAGACGGTTTCTGGTGGGGAGACGGTCTCTTGTGCGATGCCGATTTTCTCTCGCACCCAGGCGAAATAAAGAAGCTTCATAAAGCCAAACTACCCCTTCATATCTTCTTCAATGAGGTATTTGATGCCGACGCGCAGATAGTCGAAGCCGGTGTATATGGTCAGCAGGGCGGCGAGCCACAACAGGCTGTCGCCGATGAACCAGGTGTACACCGCATGCCTGTCGATCAGTGGGGCCAGCAGCAAGGCGACTATGGCACCGAGCTGGGCGGCGGTTTTAAATTTGGCAATTTTTGTCACCGGCACGCTGACTGCAAGCTGGGCCAGAAATTCGCGCAGGCCGGAGACGAGAATTTCACGGCTGAGGATGATGACGGCGGCGATGACGGAAAGGCCGACAATGGTGTCGTCCGCGACCAACATGATTAACGCCGCGCCAACCAGCAGCTTGTCGGCAATCGGGTCGAGCATCTGGCCGAGTTTGGATTGCTGGGACCAGGCGCGGGCCAGGTAACCATCGAGAAAATCAGTGATGCTGGCGGCCAGAAACAGGCCTAATGCGACAAAACGCCAGAAATCCCCCTCAAGGTAAAAGCTGGCGACAAAGGCAGGAATAGCGACAATGCGGCCATAGGTGAGGATATTGGGCAGATTCCAGATCATTCTCTGTTTTTTCTGATAAAGGGCGTGGTCCATTAGCGCTCAATAGAGCTTCACTAAACATGTGAGCCGGGGTCTGCAGTCAAACATTGCTGCGCGGGTGGTTTATCTTTCGTTTGAGTGGGTTTATTGACCAGGGATTTCAGCTTACGATATTTACTCGGCCTGGTCATTGAAATAGTCGAAGATTGCCTCGGCCATCTGGGCGCTGATGCCGTCAACAGATTTAAGGTCTTTCAGGCTGGCGCGGCTAACGGCTTTGGCGGCACCAAAATAGGTGAGCAGGGCTTTTTTGCGGCGCGGGCCAATGCCGGGGATTTCATCAAGCGGGTTGGCGGCCATTTGTTTTTTGCGGCGGATGCGATGGCCGCCGATGGCAAAGCGGTGCGACTCATCGCGCAGGCGCTGCAGGAAATAGAGCGCCGGGTCTTTCAGATCCAGCGAGAAACTGGGTTGGCCTGATATATGGAATTGCTCGCGGCCGGCATTTCTATCCGGACCCTTGGAGATGGCGACAACCAGCACGTCTTCGATTTTGAGCTCCTGCATCACTTCCATAACGGAAGACAGCTGGCCCTTGCCGCCATCGATCAACAAGAGATCCGGCCAGGCGGGGAAGCCGGTGGTGTAGCCTTCTTCCGCCTCGTTTTCATCAACGGGTTTTGTGGGGCCGTGATCCTTGAGCAGGGATTTAAAGCGGCGGGTGAGCATCTGCCGCATCATGGCGAAATCGTCGCCGCCTTTGAGGTCCTCGGGTTTGAAATTATATTTGCGGTATTGGTTTTTCACGAAGCCATCCGGGCCGGCGACGATCATTGCGCCAATGGCGCTGGTGCCCTGAATGTGGCTGTTGTCAAACACCTCGATGCGGGTGGGAGGCTTTGGCATTTGAAACAGCTTGCCGACGGCTGCCAGATGACGGGCCTGGGCGGTGCTGTCTGCCATTTTGCGGGCGAGGGCCTCTTTGGCGTTGCGCACGGCGTGGGTCATGATCTCCGCTTTGGTGCCGCGCTGGGGGTGCTGCACGGTGACTTTGCGCTCGGCGTTGGTTGAGAGCGCCTCAGCAAGGATGGCGGCATTGGCGAGCGGGATGGAGGTGAGCACCAGCTTGGGGATGGGTTTGTTGTCGTAAAACTGGGCGATGAAACTTTCCATGATCTCATCGGTGCTGTGGCTCTTGTCGATGCGCGGGAAGTAGGCGCGGTTGCCCCAGTTCTGGCTGGTGCGGATGAAAAACACCTGAATGCAGGCTACACCGCCCTGCACATCAATGGCGAAGATGTCGCCTTCTTCAAAGCCGGTGGGCAGGATCGACTGGTGCGATTGCACCTGGGTGAGGGCACTGATGCGGTCGCGGTAGAAGGCGGCTTCTTCGTATTTTTGCGCTTCGCTGGCTTTGGTCATGCGCTCATTCAGGGTGCCCTGAATGTCGCGGCTTTTGCCCTCTAGGAAGTCTTTGGCTTCCTTGACGAGCCCGGCATAATCTTCGATGGAGATTTTGCCGGTGCAGGGGGCTGAGCAGCGCTTGATTTGGTATTGCAGGCAGGGGCGGGTGCGGCTTTCATACATGGCGTCGCTGCAATCGCGCAGCAGGAACAGCTGTTGCAGGGTGTTGACGGTGCGGTTGACAGCGCCAGCAGAGGCGAAGGGGCCGAAATATTTGCCCTTTTGTTTGCGCGCGCCGCGGTGTTTGACGATCTGCGGCGCTTCATGATCTGTGCGGATGAGGATCGAGGGGAAGGATTTGTCATCGCGCAGCAGCACATTGTAGCTCGGCCGCATTTTCTTGATGTAGGTGGCCTCAAGCAGCAGCGCTTCTGATTCCGTGCCGGTGATGACAAATTCCATCTCGGTGGTGGCGGTGATCATGCGGGCGATGCGGTTCGACTGGCCATTCAGGCGGGTGTAGCTCTGGACGCGGTTTTTCAGATTGCGGGCCTTGCCGACGTAGAGAACATTGCCGTCTTTGTCGATCATCCGGTAGACGCCGGGGGCGGCATTGAGGGTTTTGAGATATTTTTTAATGACCTCGGTGCCGGCGGGTTTTTGCGCGGCTGCGGTCTCGCTTGTGGGTGAGTGACCGGGCTTGTGCTGTTCTTTCACCTTGTTGGTGGTTGCCTGACCTTCGGTTCTTGTGCGGGGGGCAGGCGCAACGATGCGGCCACTGGGGGCGGCGGGTTCAGCCTTGTCAGCGGGGTTGGAGCCGGTTATTGTCTGGTCTGTCTTTTGTTTCTCGGACATTCAGTTTGCTGTGATGGTTTGGCGGTTGGCAATCTTAAAGGGCCTAGCATGAAACAGGGTCATTCAAATGGCGGGTGGTAATTTTTCCACCAACTTCCACTGCGCCGGGTAACGCCTGAGTGCCGAAGAACGCCCAAGCACCGAAGATTAGCGGCTGGTTTGCAGCCGCTCGATTTCAACGCCGACACTGGCGGCTTCGCGCAGGGCCTCAGGCTTTTCGAGGCGGACGCGGATGGCGAGGATGCGCTGGTCTTCGAGGCAGGTGCTGGCGATGATCTCAGCCAATGTCTCCAGCAAGTTGACATGGCCGTGTTTGCAAATGGCCTGCACTTTTTTGACGACATCATGATAGCAGACGACATGCTCGATCTGATCAGCGACGACAGCTTCTTCCTGCACAGTGAGGTCAATATTGGCGACAACGCGCTGGGGGTTTTTCTTTTCGTGATCGTAGACGCCGATGACCGCCATCAACTCTAGATCCTTGATGAAGATATGCTGGATTTTATTGAGCGCGTCGGCTTTGAAATCTGTCCGACCGATTGGCTGGTTGTTCATAGACTTTCCTCGTGGCCCTTCAGGTTGCCCGCAACCGGGCCTGGTACGATGGCGGAGCTCCGGTCGTGGTATCAATGGCTGGCTGGTTCGCCGCGCCAAATGGCAACTGTGGGATAGCTTTACCTGATTTAAGAGCAATTTGGCGTTAAATCAATGGCTGGCGAGGGAATTTGAGTTTTGTCTCAGGCTGTCGGCTGACTATTGCGCGGCGGCGGCCATGGGGAATGGCGCGGCCATCTGCTCGTCGGGGAAGGTGAATTGGGCGATCAATGTTGCAGGCTCAAGATTGTTGGGCTGGCAGAAAATTGAAATGTTATCGACCAGCAGCCCGGCATTCAACGCATTGCCGAAATGCAGGGCGAGTTGTTTGCCAAGGGGGTTGACGGCCTTGCCTGGCAGGCGGCCAGTGAGCGGGATGTGCGGGCGGAACTCTTCAAAGACATAGGGCTGGCCCCATCTTAAATAATAATCAAGCTGCCTCGTGGAGAGGGATTTGCGCACCGGGCTGTTGCCAGGGAGCGGCTTGCCGGGCATGCGGAATTTGTTGAAAAAGCGCACGCAGTCATCGGCCATATTCAGGATGGCGCGCGGGGTGATCATTGGCTCCATCACGAGGCGGGTGTTGATCGCGCGGATTTGCAATTTGCCGCTGTTGGCCGGGGTCATTGTTTCGCAAAAGGCTTCGGCATAGTTTAACAGGTCAGCTTGTGAGATGCCGCGGTGCAGCTGGAATGGGCCAGCCACCGGCAGGTTGAACCCCGAGCGGCGGACAGCGGAAATGGTCGTTGTGTGGATGTTTTCGGGCAAGCCGAAGGTTGCGACATCTGTGCTGAGCCGTTTGCTGGCGGCGTCGTAGCCGAACCATCTGGAGCCAAGGCTCCATAGTAGTGATGAGGTGTTGGGCGCAAATGCGACGATGTATCGATCAGCGTTCGACATTAAAAATTTCCTGATGGGCGGGAGGCCCGCAACTGGCGTGTGTAACTGTTAGTGTTTGTTGGCGATCGTTTTCCGTGAGGCCGGGCTGAAGCAATATATTCCTGAGGCAAAATACTCGTCGTTAATTATAATTCTTTTTGCGTTGCCATCGGGTTAATGAAAATTCATATGGTTTTGCAGGGTTTTGGTAACCAGTACCAGTGTTTCCGGCGGTTGGCTGAACATGTCGTTCACATCTCATTCAGGCAAAATGCTTGAATATGGCTATCAGGAACACCAGTTTATTTTTACATAAAAAGTGTTTGAATAAGGCCGCTGAATCCGATCAGGTTTGATGGAGATTCGGCAAGGGCTGTTAATCAATGCCAAAATTAGCGTGGATTGCCTGCATTGAAGGCATAAGGTAAAAAGAAACCAGGTGTCCGCCGTTTTGAATGAGGGTTCTGACGACCTAAATTAAGATTAACCCAAATAAAGTTTCAACCATACTCGGCTTTGTGTTTGATCTTGGTTCAGACCAGGTGCGTGTTCGGCACTGGGTTTATAAGGAGACCGTTATGAAAAAAATTATGTTAATCGCTGGCGTTGTAACGCTGTTGGCAGGGTTTGGCCCGGCGCAGGCTGCTGCCGGGACGGCGTTCCTTGATAGTGTCGATAAATCGCTGAAAATTTCCGGCCAGATGGCCAGTGGCAAAATTCCTTACAACCCGGCCCGGGCGGTGGAGGAGATGGTGAACATTCAGAATGCTGTAAAAGCCTTTGGATCCGGCGGAGGCATCTGGTGCGCCGAAAAGCGTTGTCAGACTGCGCCGCTCAGCTGAAAGCTGCAAGCATTAAAGGTGCCGCTGCTGCCAAAGCCGGTGTTGGCGCTTTCAAGGCGGTTTATGGCGATTTGCTTTCAAGCTACAAAAACTGCCAGTAGTTAATGGCTCCAGCAGTCAATGGCTCCAGCAGTCAATGGCTAAGGAGCGGGGCGGATTGCCCCGCTCGAAAATAAAGTTTTCATCTGATTAATGCATTAAGAGCGGCTGGTTTCGGCCGCTTTTCTGCTGTCTTGAATCTTGCTTGTGGCGCCTGGTTTTCACTTGATTTTTTCTGGTGGCTCTGGTCAATATCCCGGCGAAGGTGCAGGGTTGGTTTCGGCGGTGCGCCGCGTTTGATTCTGCCAGGTGGTTTTATGGAAAAAGTGATTCTGGATACGAAGGGGCTGTTGTGCCCCCTGCCAGTTTTAAAAGCGAAAAAGTCACTGCGGATGATGCAGCCAGGCGATGAGCTGGAGGTCATAACGACCGATCCGGGGGCTGTGGCTGACTTTAAATGCCTATGCGAAGAAGACGGGCTGGAGCTGATTGAGCAGCGGGAAGAGCCTGATGTTTGTTATCATATATTGAAGAAGGTTTGATGCCCCGATGACGCAGAGCTATCTTTCTGCCGAAGAATTTCTGGCGGTACGGCGCCCGGTTGACCCGGTGCGTTGCCTGCGCCCCTTTGCCGTGCGGCGGGCGGCGAGCTGGTTTCAAGAGCGGTTCTCCGGCCGGTTGATTTATGCCGTGAAAGCCAATCCATCTCCCTTCGTGATTGAGCAGCTTATCGCCACCGGTGTTGAGCGGTTCGATGTTGCCAGCCTGACAGAGGTGGACACGCTTTATCACAAGGTGCCGGGCGCGAAGCTTTTTTATATGAACCCGGTGAAGTCGCGGGCGCATATTCGCGCGGCCTATTATGATTATGGCGTCAGGCGGTTTTCTGTCGATCATTGTGATGAGGTCGAGAAAATTCTGGCGGTAACGGAAGATGCCAGTGATCTGACATTGTTTGTGCGCTTGCACTGCAATGACAAGGGCTCGGTGCTGCCGCTGGGTAAAAAATATGGTGCGGAAGGCCGGGAGGCGGTTGAGCTGTTGCAGCTTGTGCGGCAAAAGGCTGAGCGGCTTGGCGTGACGTTTCATGTTGGCAGCCAGGCGCTGGAGCCAGCGCGCTATGGAGAGGCGATCCGCCATGCGGGCGACCTTGTGCGCGAGGCTGGCGTGGTGGCTGAGCTTTTGAATGTGGGCGGTGGCTTTCCTGCCTGTTATCGGGATGGTGACCCGCTGGATCTCTCACCTTATATGGCGAGTGTTGAGGCGGCGCTGTCGTTAATGCCGATGGTGTCTGACGCCAAAGTGTTCGCAGAGCCTGGCCGGGCGCTGGTGGCTGAGTGCGAGAGCCTGATTGTGCGGGTGGATGCGCGGCGGGGCAATGAGCTGTTTATCAATGACGGTGGCTATGGCGTGCTTTATGACGCGGCGAATTGCGACTGGGTTTTCCCGGCGCGGCTGGTTGGCCATGATGATGAAACGGCGCCGATGATAGACTTTTCTTTCTGGGGGCCGACATGTGATGCGGCGGACCGGATGAAAGGCCCGTTCCGTTTGCCTGCCAGCATTGCTGAGGGTGACTATATCGAGATTTACAAAACAGGCGCTTATGGCAGTGTGATGGCATCCGGTTTTAATGGCTTTGGCTGTTATGAAGAAATTGAGCTTCGGGATGAGGTGGCGCTCTCCAATTATCTGTCTGGCCAGGAGGAGGCTACGCCGGCAGTTGGAGGCACAAGGTTGATTGGCGGCTGACAGGGTGATTTGGCGGCGAGCGGCTGTGGTTTGAGGTGACGGGGGAGTGATGCGGCAATATCAGTATATGGCGCCTGAGCTGGCGTTTCTGGACCCGGTGCGGCCCGGGGCAAAGGAGCCGCAAAAGGCGAAGGCGGTTGTCATCCCGTTTGGGCTTGAGCAGTCTGTTTCCTTTCAGGGCGGCACCGGGCGGGGGCCCGAGGCGATCATCAAGGCGAGCAAGGAAGTTGAGCTTTTTGATGAAGAGTTCTGGTGCGAAATCATCAATGAATATGAAGTGGCGACGCTGCAATTCACGCCAATTGCCGGGCGGCTTGATGCGGCCTTAAAGCAGGTGGCGCTGATGGTGCGCGAGGTTCTGGGGGAGGGGAAGTTCCCGCTGGTGCTGGGGGGCGAGCATAGCCTGACGGCCGGTGCCATCCGCCCTTATCTCGAGCGCTACCCTGATCTCGTCGTGTTGCAGTTTGATGCTCATGCGGATTTGCGGGATGGTTATGAGGGTGAACATTTCTCGCATGCGGCGGCGATGCGGCGGGTGCTTGATAACCAGCAGGTGTCGCTGGTCGGTGTTGGCATTCGCAACATTTCTGCCGAGGAAATTCCCTTTTTGGAGGCGAACCGTGAGCGTGTGCGGCTGCATTGGGCCAGTGATGCGCATAGCTGGCAGATTGAGGATATCATTGCCCCGCTTGAGGGGCGGCCAATCTATGTGACCTTTGATCTCGATTGTTTTGATAGCTCACTGATGCCGGCAACCGGCACGCCAGAGCCTGGCGGGCTGATGTGGTATCAGGCGCTGGATATTTTGCGGGCGGCGAGTGAAGTGGGCACGATCGTTGGCGGCGATGTGGTGGAGTTATCGCCGCGGCCGGGCTTGCATGCCTGTGATTTTCTGGCGGCGAAGCTGGCTTACAAGATCATGAGCTACGCGCTGGCCGATTTGAGCAAAGAGCGCTAGGGCGGGGCGTTTGTTTATTCTGCTGGTTCAAGCGCCTTGATGGCGGCTTCCATTTCATTAAAATGCGAAATCAGGCGGTCGGGTGCGAGGTCTTTCATCGGGATGTCTGTATAGCCGAAATCAACACCGATCACCGGGGCGCCGGCATTGCGGGCGGTCTCGACATCGGTTTTGCTATCGCCGACCATGATGGCATGGAGCGGATCGCCGCCGGCATTAAGGACGCTCTGTTTCAGGTGGCGGGCGTCAGGTTTTTTAAAGTCAAAGCTGTCTGCCCCGCTGATGGCGGCAAAATATCTCATCAAATCCAGCTTTTGCAACAGGGACACCGTGAGGGCAATGGGCTTGTTGGTGCAGACCGCAAGCAGGTGCCCGCTTGCCTTGAGGCGCTTTAGCTCTGGTACTACGCCTTCAAAGGGGCGGCTTTGATCGGCTATGTGAATGGTGTAATGCTCGATCAGACTTTGCCAGAGCATGTTGATTTGGCTATCTCCCGGGGTGGTATCCGGATTTTCCAGCACCAGCGCGCGGCGGATCATGGCTTTTGCGCCAAAGCCGATGATGGGGCGAATGGCCTCGCGGTCGGGCTTGGGCAGGTCTTGCTGGGCCAATGCATGGTCGAGGGCTGAGAATAGATCCGGTGCGGTATCGACCAGCGTGCCGTCAAGGTCGAAACAGACTGTTGCTTTTGTTGCTGTCATTCAGGATCGCTTGCGGGTTGGTTGCGGCGTTATGAAGTCGGGCTTCGGCTTGGCGATGGGCCTTTTTGGGCATAAAGTAATTTGGGCATAACGTAAGCAGGGTGCGTGTTCAAGTCCAGTGAGCAAAGGCCGGGCAAGCCTGCCTGGTAAAAGGCGGCCTGGTAACAAGAGAGGTAAGTTGTGATGGTTTTAAAGGAAAACAGAGGCGAGACGGTAGAGACCGCGTCAGGGGCCGCCCTGTTGGACGAACAGCATCATACCATGCTTGAGGAATTTGCCGGGCAGCTGGATAAATACTGGCAGCGGATCAAGAATGAGCCGCAATTTAATCCGGTGAAGCAAACGGCGTTTGAAATCTCCCGCAATCTGGAAGCCGGGGTGCATTCCCTGGATGATCTATCCAAGCTCATAAAAATACTCTCCGACCGGGCGCTGATAAGCCGGGCGGGCGGCATCCGCAGTTACATTGGCGAGGATATACTGAGCAGTGACGATGCGTCATTGGCGGCCTTTCGCGCCTTCGTGCGGCAGGTGGCAACGCCTGAGGGGGGAGAGAAACTCTCTTTCGCTGATTTTAAAGCGCGGTTTGAAAAGCCGCAATTTGGCATCGTTTTCACGGCTCATCCGACATTTGCGATCTCTGCGGCGATGCGGAAATTGCTGGTGGAGATGATTGAGACGCCGGAAGTGGCCGAGACGCCGGACTTTCAGGCGCGGTTGCAACCGCTGCCGCACAGGCCCGATGACAATATCAGCCTGAGTGATGAACAGACCCAGGCGCAGGATGCGCTGGCCCATGCCTCGGCGGCGCGGCAGGCGCTGCATGATGTGCTGATGGAAGAGGCGCGGGAGCTATACCCGCAAGAGTGGCGGGATTTTACTCCGCATGCGGTGACGCTGGCCAGTTGGGTTGGCTATGATCTTGACGGGCGGACGGATATTCGCTGG
Source organism: uncultured Alphaproteobacteria bacterium (assembly GCA_942490955.1). GTDB lineage: Bacteria > Pseudomonadota > Alphaproteobacteria > Rhizobiales > HXMU1428-3 > HXMU1428-3. The sequence continues at coordinate 115,530 of CALNZE010000050.1, read as the reverse complement.
CATGACAGCCTGCGGTTTCGGCTGATTGAAAAGAAAGAGCAGCTTTCGCGCTTTCTTGGCCATATCGATGAGGCGCGGGCAGTGCTCGGCGGGGATGAGGGTGCAGCGGTGCGGCATCTTGAGCGGGCGGTTAATCTGATCAAGCGGGAGCAGCAGTCGCTGGAGACCTCAATCCAGCTGTTTTCGGCATCATTGGAGACGCCGGATGAGATCAGCGCGGCGGCAAATTATTTGACAAATGAGGCGGACGCGCCGCTGGGGGCGGAGATAGCGCCGCTGCTGGATGAGGCGCGGGCAGCCTATGAAGCGGCGGAATCGGATGATGCCGCCAGGGCGCTGGGCCGGCTGGTGGCGGAGATTAACGCCGCCGGGCTGACAACATCAAACATCCATATCCGCATCAATGCGATGCAGGTTCACAACGCCATTCGGAAACCGCTGGGTGAAGGCGCGGTTGATCTCAACAGTCTTGTTAATCTGAGCAAGGTTGACGAGATGATCATGAACACAGACACCGAGACGGTGAACTTTGCCTGCCTGGCGCTGGAGCGCTCGACAGCGGTGCGGCAATTTATGGTGATGGCGCAGATCCTGAAATATATCGACGGAGCGGCGCCGATCCGCCTGTTGATTGCGGAATGTGAGCATGCGCTGACCGTGCTTTCGGCGCTTTATTTCGCCAAGCTGATGGACATTGAGGACAAGGTTGATATCTCGCCGTTGTTTGAGACGGAAAAAGCGCTGGAGCGCGGCGCGGAGATTATCAAGTCACTGCTGAAATTTGAAAGTTACCGTTCCTATGTCGAGAAGCGCGGGCGGATTTCCATACAGACTGGCTTTAGTGATGCGGGCCGGTTCTTTGGCCAGATTCCGGCGGGACTGGCGATTGAGCGGATGCAGCGGCGGATTGCCTCGATTTTGCGCGATGCGGGCCTGCGCGATATTGAGGTGGTGATCTTTAACACCCATGGCGAGTCGATGGGGAGGGGCGCGCATCCGGGGTCCTTGAAGGAGCGGTTTGATTATCTCCTCTCCCCTTATGTGCGCAACGCCTATTGGGTGAAGGGGCTGAAGATTTATCATGAGGTCAGCTTCCAGGGCGGGGACGGCTATGTGTTCTTTGGCTCGGACAAGCTGGCGAAGGCAGTGCTGGCTGAGTTCATCATGACCGGGGCGCGCGATGCCGAGAAGCCGGATGACCTTTTCTATAGCAAGAAGGATTTCAGTGAAGATCTGTTTGAGCATGTGAAGCTCTATCAATCAAAACTGTTTGAAAATCCGAACTACCAGACCAGCCTTGGCGCGTTTGAGACGAATCTCCTTTTTAAGACCGGCTCGCGCAAGACCAAGCGGCAATTTGACGGGCGGCAGGACAACCGGGTGGCGGCGGCCAAAATGCGTGCCATTCCGCATAACGCCTTGCTGCAGCAAATGGGCTTTCTGGCGAATGTTGTCAGCGGCTTTGGCACGGCGCTGCGAGAGGATAAAGAGCAGTTTGCCAAAATCCATGAGCAGTCTGCGCGGCTGCAGAGCCTGATCTCGATGGTGGTGCGGGCGCGCCAGCTCTCGAGTGTGAAATCGCTGGTTGCTTATGCGACGGTGTTTAATGATGCCTTCTGGGTGACTCGTCCGATTGAAGATATGGAGGCCCCGTTGAAGGACCCCTGCCTGTTGCTTGCGGACCTGCTGCGCAATGATTTCCGCCAGGACCGGATTATGCATCTGGCGACATATTTGCGCGAGGATGATATTTATCTGCATGATTTCCTCTCGGCGCTGGGGCAGGAAGAATGGCAGGGCCAGGCGGATGGGCATGAGCGGGATGAGATTGTCGAATCCGACATGTTGCACGCCATTCGTATCGCGCTGATCATGCATATCTATCTGCTTGGCAGCCGGTTGCCGGTGTTTGCCGCTCGCAATGATGTGACCCATAAGGACATCATGAACATGGTATTGTCGCTGCAAATTGATGAAGCGGTGGCGACCTTGCGCGAGGCTTACCCCAGAGCTTTGCCAGAGCGGTCTGAATATAAAGTGGCCGAATCTGCCAGCTACATGGCCGATGAGGGCTCTGACTTTGAGGAGCTGAATGATACGCTGATTGACCCGATGGTGCGGGCGTTTGACCTGATGCGCCGGGTTGGCGTGGGGCTTGGCCATCATTACCGGGCGCATGGCTAAGGCGAACTTCAGCCGGTGCCCTAATAGGCAAGACAGGCCTGGTGATTTGCCCTATAAAAAAACGAAATAAATGATGATGGTGCGTGCGGCCGGTTTGTGGTGCGCCATGATCGACGAAGGAGATGCGGTATGAGTGCGGATGCGTATAAAATGGCGGCGGCGACAGCGGCGGTTGATTTGATAGAAGACGGAATGAAGGTTGGCCTTGGCACCGGCTCAACAGCGGCGATGTTCATTGATTTGCTGGGGGAGAGGGTGCGGGACGGGCTGGATGTTGTTTGCGTGCCGACATCGAAGGTGAGTGAGGGGCAAGCCAAGGGGCTGGGCATTCCGCTGACGACGCTTGATGAAGAGCCGTTTCTCGATATCACTGTTGACGGGGCGGATGAGATGGACCGGGAATTGCGGTTGATCAAGGGCGGTGGCGGCGCCTTGCTGCGCGAGAAGATTGTTGCCATGTCATCTGACAGGATGGTGGTGATTGCGGACCATACGAAGCTTGTGCATACACTCGGCGCTTTTCCGCTGCCGGTGGAGGTTGATGGATTTGGTCTTCGCTCAACGCTGGAGATGATTGCGGCTCTGACCGACGAGTTGGGCTTGAAGCAGGACATCCGGGTGCGGGAGAAAGCGGAAGGTGAATTTTATAAAACAGATGGTGGGCATTTTATTGTCGATTGTCAGTTTGATGCGATAGAGGACCCTGAAGAGCTGGCGGATTGCCTTGCGATGCTGCCGGGTGTGGTGGATACGGGGCTGTTCATCGGCATTGCCGAGCGGCTGATCATCGGCGGCCCGAGCGGTCTTGAGGTGATTGAGGCTGACTTTGAAGAGCTGGAAGTCTAACAGGCCGAGGTCGATTTTTTCATGGCGTTTGATTTTGATTTGTTTGTGATTGGCGCGGGCTCCGGCGGTGTGAGAGCGGCGCGGATGGCGGCGTCCTATGGCGCCAAAGTGGCGGTGGCTGAGGAATATCGCTATGGCGGCACCTGTGTGGTGCGCGGCTGTGTGCCGAAAAAACTGCTGGTTTACGCGGCGCGCTTTGAGGGAGCGTTTGCAGACGCAAAGGGCTTTGGCTGGACTGTCGGTGATATAGATTTTGACTGGCGCAAACTTATCGCTGCAAAGGACCAGGAGGTCACCCGGCTCTCGAATATTTATCAGAATAATCTGATCGGCTCTGGCGTGACGACTTTTGACGAGCGGGCGGTGGTGACCGGGCCGCAAGAGGTGCATCTCACCCGGCAGGACAAGATAATCACGGCGGAAAAAATTCTGGTGGCAGTTGGCGGTGAAGCCTATAAGCCGGATCTGCCGGGATTTGAATTTGGCATCACTTCGAATGAGGCGTTTGATCTGGCGGAATTGCCCAAGTCAATCACGGTGATTGGTGGTGGTTACATCGCGGTTGAATTTGCCTCGATCTTTAATGGCCTTGGCGTTGAGACCTGCCTCGCTTATCGGGGCCCGCAGGTGCTGCGCGGTTTTGATATGGATGTGCGGGAGGGGCTGACGGACGCGCTGCGCGGCCGGGGTATTGATGTGCGGCTCTGTGTTTCGCCGACGGAGGTCGTCAAGCAAGATGATGGCTACCAGGTGAAGCTGGATGATGGCTCGACGATTGAGACCGGGCTGGTGATGTTTGCAACCGGTCGGATGCCGCATACTGTGGGCCTCGGGCTGGAGACGGCAGGTGTCGAGACCGGCCCGAATGGCAGGGTGGTTGTCGATGTTTTTTCAAAAACATCAACCGAGTCTGTTTATGCGGTGGGGGATGTGACCGACCGGGTGAACCTGACACCGATTGCCATTCGCGAAGGGGCGGCATTTGCCGAGACGATATATAACAACAACCCGACAGCGGTGGATCACAAGCTGATCCCGACGGCGGTATTTTCTGAGCCTGAAATCGGTACGATCGGGTTGAGTGAGGATGATGCGCTTGAGGCCTATGGGGCGATTGATGTTTACAAGTCTCACTTCAACCCGATGAAAAATGCGATCTCTGGCCGGGCGGAGAAAACGCTGATGAAGTTAATTGTCGAGACCAGCAGCCAGAAGGTTGTGGGCTGTCATATCCTTGGGCCGGATGCGGGCGAGATCATTCAGGCGCTGGGTGTTGCAATCGTCATGGGGGCGACGAAAGCCGATTTTGACAACACCGTTGCGCTGCATCCCTCGGCCGCTGAAGAGCTGGTGACGATGCGTGAAAAGAGCTATTCGCGCGAGGCATAATGTCTCCATCCTTTTATCGACATGAACGGCGCTTTAAGGCTATGCCTTGAAAAGGCTGGCGAGGGCTCGCCGATGGCGGTAAAAGAGCAAAAATCGCAATGTTTCCAGGTAGTGAGAGAATATGACCCGACTGAAAGATCGTTATGCGCTGGTGACCGGTGCTGGCTCCGGCATTGGTGCGGCCATTGCCCATACCTTTGCTGATGAGGGTGCTTTCGTCTATGTGATTGATATGGATGGGGAAAAGGCCGGCGATATTGCCGGGCAGATCCGCAATGGCGGTGGCGGGGCGCAGGATATCGTCGCGGATGTCACCGATGGTCCAGCGGTGAAAGCTGCGATCAAGGCGATTGAGGATCACTCGGGCCGGCTGGATATCATTGTTAACAATGCCGGCATGAATGTGCGCACTGACCTGCGGCATATGACAGACGAGGAATGGAACCTGGTTTTACAGGTTAACCTTGTTGGCGGCGCGCGGTTTGCCCGCGACGGGCTTGCGCTTCTGCAGGCCTCAGAGCATGCGGCGATTGTTAACCTTGCCTCGGTGATGGGCTCGCGCTCTACGCGGCAGATGAGTGCTTATTCAGCGACGAAGGCTGCGATGGCGTCGCTATCGCGGGGGCTGGCGGTGGAATATGCGCCTTACAACATCCGGGTGAATTATCTTTGTCCCGGGTTTGTTGCGACCAATCTAACGAGCCGGTTTGTGCGCAACCCTTTTGTCAAGGATCAGATATTGGCGCGCACGCCGATGGGCCGGTTTGGCGAGCCGGAGGAGATTGCCAAGGCGGCGCTGTTTCTTGCCTCTGACGATGCCTCATATATGACAGGCTCGGGCATTACCGTTGATGGCGGGATGATGGCGGCGCTTTAACCCTCGCTATTATGGCACCTCTTGCCCCAGATATGGGCTGTTTTTGGTTGGCAAGGGGGGCGGGGATGGCCTATAACCCCTATTCTGACCGGGGTGATGGCACGAGTGATTTTCCCCGATCGTTCCTTATTGATTTGGAGTTTTTGTTGTTATGGCGGAGCCGTGGAGTCCTGAAAGCTGGCGTTCAAAACCCATTCAGCAGGTGCCGGAATATCCGGATGCTGAGGCGCTGGCGACTGTTGAGAAAACCCTTTCAAATTTCCCGCCGCTGGTTTTTGCCGGCGAAGCGCGTGACCTGAAAAAACGGCTGGGCCGGGTGGCTCTGGGCGATGGTTTCCTGCTGCAGGGCGGTGATTGCGCCGAGAGTTTCTCGGAGCATCATGCGGACCATATCCGTGATTTTTTCCGTGTAATGCTGCAGATGGCTGTGGTGCTGACTTATGCCGGCTCTGTGCCTGTGGTTAAGGTCGGGCGGATTGCGGGGCAGTTTGCCAAGCCGCGCTCTGCCAATACCGAGACGATTGACGGTGTGGAGCTGCCATCCTATCGGGGTGATATCGTTAATGATATTGAGTTTACGGCGGATGGGCGGAAGCCCGAGCCGGAGCGGCAGCTGAAGGCTTATCGCCAATCAGCTGCGACGCTGAATTTGCTGCGCGCCTTCGCCCAGGGTGGTTATGCCAACCTTGAGCATGTGCATCAGTGGATGTTGTCTTTCGTTGAGAACAGCCCGTCAGCCGAGCGGTTCCATGAGATTGCCACGCGGATTACCGAGGCGCTGGATTTCATGCGCTCCTGTGGCATTTCAGCGGAGAACACACGCCAGCTCACAGCAACGAATTTTTTCACCAGCCATGAGGCGCTGCTGCTTGGCTATGAGCAGGCGCTGACGCGGATTGATTCCACAACCGGGGAGCATTATGCGACCTCAGGGCATTTCATCTGGGTGGGTGACCGGACGCGCCAGCTTGATCATGCGCATATTGAATATTGCCGGGGCATCCGTAACCCGATTGGCCTCAAATGCGGGCCGTCCATATCTGAAGATGAGCTGATGCGGTTGATCGATATTATCAACCCAGAGGATGAAGCCGGGCGGCTAACGCTGATCTGCCGCTTTGGTGCTGAGGCGGTGAAGGAACATTTGCCGCGCCTGCAACGCAAGGTGAAGGCCGAGGGGCGCAATGTTGTCTGGTCCTGTGACCCGATGCATGGCAATACCATCAAAGCGGCATCCGGTTATAAGACCCGGCCGTTTGATATGGTCCTAGCTGAGGTTGATAACTTCTTTGACATTTGCCAGGCGGAGAATATCTTTGCTGGCGGTGTGCATGTGGAGATGACCGGCCAGAATGTGACTGAGTGCACGGGTGGCTCGCGAGCGGTGAGTGAGGCTGATCTTTCTGACCGGTATCACACCCATTGTGACCCGCGTTTGAATGCGGATCAGGCGCTTGAGCTGGCCTTTTTGATTGCCGAGCGGATGAAGCGTGACCGGGACGGCGCGCGGGTGCAGCAGGCGCAATCGGCATAAAGCGAGATCTTCCCGGCGGCGGGCGACCGCTGCCGGTGGCAGGCCTGGCCGTGGTCACAGGATAATGGCTCTGCTGCCTATCTGGCCTGTGCCGTGTTGATCGGTTACCTTCCTGAAAAAATCTTAAAACATCTCGGGGCTTTTTTGCGATCATGACAGACCGGTTGAAATTGGCGTTAGCGCAGATTAACCCGGTGATGGGTGACTTTGCCGGCAATGTGGCTTTGGCAGCGGCGGCCTATGCCGAGGCGAAGGCGCTTGATGCTGATCTGGTGATTTATCCCGAGCTTTTCATCACTGGCTATCCGCCAGAGGATCTGGTTTTGCGCCCGGCATTCCAGGCGGCGGCGCGGCGGGCGGCTATTGAGATGGCGGCCTGGACGAGTGACGGCCCGGCGATCGTTGTGGGGGCGCCGTGGCGGGATGAGACAGCCAGCGTACCGGTGGCTGAGCGGGTTGAGGGCGACGATAGCAGCAAGCTTTTCAATTCAGCGCTGCTGCTTGATGACGGCGCGGTCAAGGCGGTGCGCCATAAGGTGGATTTGCCGAACTATGGTGTCTTTGACGAGAAGCGGGTGTTTACCCCAGGGCCATTGCCGGGGCCGGTGAATTTCAGGGGTGTGCGACTGGGGTTGCCAGTGTGTGAAGATATCTGGACGTCGGAAGTGCCGGAATGTCTGGAGGAAACCGGGGCGGAAGTTCTGATCTCAATTCATGGATCGCCTTATCGGTTTGGCAAGCATGACATCCGCATGAATGTGGCCGTGGGCCGGGTGACGGAGACGGGGTTGCCCCTGTTGTATCTCAATCAGGCCGGGGGGCAGGATGAGCTGGTGTTTGACGGCGCGAGTTTTGCGCTGAATGGTGACAGGTCGCTGGCGTTGCAGATGCCGGCTTTTACGTCTGGTGTGGGGACGGTGGAGCTGGTGCGGGGCGATCAGGGTTGGCGGTTTGAGGCGGGTGAGATTGTGCGAATCGAGGGCGGTGATGAGGCGGCCTATCTTGCCTGTGTTATTGGCCTGCGCGACTATGTCAATAAAAACGGATTTAAAGGGGTGGTGCTCGGCCTTTCTGGCGGCATTGACTCGGCAATTTGCGCGGCGATGGCGGTTGACGCGCTCGGCGCTGACCGTGTGCATTGCCTGATGCTGCCTTACCGCTACACCAGTGATGACAGCTTGTCGGACGCGGCGGCTTGCGCCAAAGCGCTTGGGGTGCGCTATGAGAGCCTGCCGATAGAGCCCGCTGTGGCGGGTGTGCGCGAGGCGCTATCAGGCCAGGTTGGTGACGGTGATGGCGGCGTCTGGGAGGAGAATATCCAGTCGCGTATTCGCGGGCTTTTGTTAATGGCGCTTTCCAACAAGGATGGCGACATGCTGGTGACAACAGGCAATAAATCTGAGGTGTCGGTTGGTTATGCGACGCTTTATGGTGATATGAATGGCGGCTTTAACCCGATTAAAGATTTATACAAAACCAAAGTTTATGCGCTCTCCCGCTTGCGGAATCAGAGGGTGCCTGCGGGGTGCCTGGGGCCGTCTGGTGAGGTGATTCCGGAAAATATCATCACCAAGGCGCCAACGGCGGAGTTGCGGGAAAACCAGACAGATCAGGACAGTCTGCCGCCTTATGATATTTTGGACGATATACTTGAGCGCCTGGTCGAGAAAGAGCAATCTGTCGCCGAGATCATTGCCGGCGGGCATGACAGCGAGACGGTGCAGCGCATTGAGCATCTTCTTTATCTGGCGGAATATAAAAGACGGCAGGCGGCGCCGGGTGTGAAGATTTCTTCACGCAATTTTGGCCGTGACAGGCGCTATCCCATTACCAACAAATTCAGGGACAATGAATAGCGGCAATGGGAATAGACGCGTCAGCCTGCCGCGCGTTATATCTCGCCTCGAATAAATTTACTGGTCACTCACCTCAAGAAAAGAAGTTTCAACGATGACTGTTATCACACGCTTTGCGCCGAGCCCGACGGGCAAAATTCACATAGGCAATTTGCGGCCGGCGATTATCAACTGGCTGTTTGCGCGGTCCGAGGGTGGGCAGTTCATGCTGCGTATTGATGACACGGATCAGGAGCGCTCGCGCGAGGAATTTGTCGATGGTCTCAAGCAAGACCTGACCTGGCTGGGGCTTAACTGGGATTTTGAAGCGCGTCAATCCGCCCGGTTTGATAAATATGATGCGGTGGTGGCTGACCTGAAAGAGAGCGGCCGGCTTTACCCCTGTTATGAGACGGCGGTAGAGCTCGAGCGCAAACGCAAGCGGCAGATGGGGCGCGGCATGCCGCCGGTTTATGACCGGGCGGCGCTTGAACTCTCAAGCAAAGAGCGGGCGACGCTCGAGGCTGAGGGGCGCAAACCGCATTGGCGCTTTAAGCTGGATGATCGCGCAGTGGTTTGGCAGGATATGGTGCGGGGTGAGCAATCAATTGATGCGGGTTCGCTTTCTGATCCTATTCTGGTGCGGGAGGACGGCACCTATCTCTATACGCTGCCGAGCGTGATTGATGACATCGAGTTTAAAATTTCGCATGTGATCCGGGGGGAGGATCATGTGGCCAATACGGGTGCGCAGATCCAGATTTTTGAGGCGCTTGGTGCAACGCCGCCGGTGTTTGCGCATCACAATCTGCTGGTGGGCAAAGATGGTGAAGGTCTATCCAAACGGCTTGGCAGTCTGGCAATTTCATCATTCCGGGAAGAGGGCATTGAGGCGATGGCGGTGGTCAGCCATGCCGCGACGATTGGCAGCTCGAACCCGATTGTGCCGCATCAGTCGATGGAGACGATTGCGGCTGAATTTGGCTTTGACAAGCTGAGCCGGGCACCGGCGCGGTTTGACCGCGCGGAGCTTGAGTTGCTGAATGCCAAACTGCTGCATGATATGGATTTTGCTCTGGTGGCACCGCGTCTTGAGGCGCGGGGCATAGAGGGTGGCGCTGATTTCTGGAATGCGGTGAAGGCGAATATCGAAAAATTTGATGATGTTGATGCCTGGTGGAAGATTGTCAACGGGCCGATCACACCGGTGATTGAGGATGCTGATTTTTGCCGCGCGGCGATGGATCATTTACCGCCGGCGCCGCTTGATGAAACAAGCTGGGGCAACTGGACCAAGGCGGTGAAAAACGCAACGGGAGCCAAAGGCAAGGCGTTGTTTCACCCCTTGCGGCTTGCTTTAACCGGCCAGCCGAATGGGCCGGAGCTGAAAAATCTGCTGCCGCTGATTGGCCATGAGCGGGCAACGGCGCGGCTGAAGGGTGAGGCACTATAGCCAGCTATGGTTGTGCGCCTAGCTGCTTCTCACGAGCTGTTCCCATGTTTTGGCAAAGCCGGTGAGGGAGTGGGTGAGGGCGACAGTTTTGCGGCTTTTTGAATCCACGATGATGACAGCGGCCTGACTGCCCTTGAGAAGGGCGGTGAGGATTTTGTCGGTTGCGGTGAAGACAGCGCGGCACCCGCGTTTGTTGCAGTCAATCAGGTTGGCTTTGAATGCCAGTTTCTTATCAACGCGAATATTGACGCCGGAGGGAATGTGCAGGCCAAGCGGCAGGCGCAGCACGGCGATTGTTTGCACTCGGTTTGAGCCGGCTGGTTGCATGCGCTCCAGTGTGAAAATTGAGGCGACTATGTTTTTTGTCGTCTTGAGCTCGGCTACCATATGGCAGCGGGATTTGCCTTTTTTACAGATCACTTGCCAGGGGGTTTTGCCCTCGGCCGTGTTCATGGCGGGGTGAAAAAACAAGGTGCCAACCAGAGTGATGATTGCAAGTGCTGCTATTTTTGATCGTAGCATTTTTTTGATCCTTCTGGTGGCGCCTTGATTTTCTGTGGGCGCGGGTGAGCTGTGGTTAAAAGCCGATGCCGATGCCGACACCGCCGCCGACATTTTCACCAGCTACCGCGAGGCTGCCGGTGACGATGGCGTTATTGTTTATTCGAAAGGCGCCTTTGACCGCACCGGCTGTCTGGTCATCATAAAATCCGAGACCGAGGCTGAGGGAAAATGTTTTGTCGCCCTGCAAGAGGATGGGAGCGTTGGCGGTGGCAAGCGCCATGGCAACGCCGCCCTTGAGGCTTGAGACGTCTTCCTCAAGATTTGTGAAGCGGTTTTGCACGTCTGCACCAAGTTTATTGAAGGTCACCGCGTTGTCGGCGATTTTGTCTGTGGTGATAGAATCGTCGGCGATGCTGACGCTGGAGATCACGCCGGGGGCGAGCTTGGCGGCGGTGACGGCACCGTCGGCGATCTTGTCGGTTGTCACGGCGTTATCGGCGATTTTATCGGTGGTGACAGCGTCGTCGGCTATCTTGTCTGTGGTGACGGCGTCGTCCGCGATTTTGTCTGTGGTCACAGCACCATCAGCGATTTTTGGGGTGGTCACCGCGCCATCCTGGATGGCATCTGTGTAGATTGTGTCATCCGCGATGGCCTGTGGGATAACGAGGCCGGGGGCGAGGTCATCCGCCGTGATGGTGCCATCCTGAATGTCGGCGCTGTCGATGCTGTCATCGACGATGTCATCGTTGCCGGTGGTCTCACAACCAAGCACGATAATGGTACATAGGACATCGCCGGCTTTGGCGGTTGTCGGCATGGAAAATGTTGTGGCGAACATGGCCAGCAGAGCGCAGCCAAATAAAGGCAGGGGCCGGGTTATATAATTTGAAAGGCTTCTATTGGAAGGCGAGTTTACGTGGTTTGACGCTTGATTTACTTTCACGGGACTAATCTCCTCATCCGCAATACCACTATCGGGCTGAGTTGATACTTGCTTTTGCCCAAATAGTTACACAATTAATGTTTGTGTTAACCACGTTATGCGGGTCGTGGTTAATTAGGGCTCAAGTAAAATCCGTGTTCGTATGTGTTTTTAATTTCAGTGTACTGTGTTTATTACTCAGTTTGCTGATGTTTTAATGGGGATTTCTAGACGTTTTATTGGCCGGAAAGGCCCGGTGATGATGTCGGGCGGAAAATAGCATTGTTAGCCAAGGAGGCGTGAAGGGGCTTCTGGGTGGGGAAATTTATTTGAAAAAAATATGCAGTCGGTTTGTGGGCAGGATGAAGGGCCGGTGTTTTTCGCGCGTCAGGGCTGGCTTTGACGGCTATTTGATCGCGGCAAAGGCTTTGTAAGTCTGGTCGAAGCCGGCGAGGGAGTAGCCAAGGCGCAATTGTTTTCGGGATTTTGAATCGACAATTACGACGTTTACCTTTTTGCCGTCCAGCATATGGTTGAGGACATTTTTGCTCACATTGAAGATAGCCCGGCAACCGGCAGCCTTACACTCAATCAGGTTGGCCTTGATGGTGATTTTTTTATCAACCTGGACGGTGACACCGGACGGGATATGCAGGCCAAGTGGTAGCATGATGAAGGCCACGGTCTGGGCCTCCTTGATGCCTTTGACCTTCATTTTCACGAGAGAAACGCTGGAGGCAACGATATTCTGATCTGTTTTGATCTGGGCATATAGACGGCAGTTCGTCTTGTCTTTGGCGCAGATTAACGCCCAGGCCTTTTTCGCAGCGGTTTTTTCTGCTGGATCCTTGGCGGCGGCTCGCATTGGCGCTGCGGCCGTCGCGGCGATAATGATCAGGGAGGCGATGCATAATTTGGTCGTTTGCGAAATGAAGAACATTGGCGGCCTGTGGATTAAAAGAAAATTGGGGAAACCAGATTGTCACGCTGCAAAAGAATGCAATTAACGTGCCCTGGTTTCCCCAACGGATGAAAAAGACTGGGTTACGGTTAATCGGCCCGGTACTAAAAACCAAATCCGACGCCGATGCCGCCGCCAACTTCTTCATCAGAAACTGCGATGCTGCCGGTCAGGATTGCGTTTGGTGAAAGTTTCATGGCGCCCTTGAACGCGCCTGCGGTTGCGTCATCGAAGAAACCCAGCCCGATGCTGACGGAGAATTGTTTATCGCCTTCAAGGACAATCGGGGCGTTGGCAATGGCCATGGCAAGGGCGATGCCTTCGGTGTTTTTGTCGATGTCCTTGCGGTTTCGCTGGGTCGCCATCATGTTGGCGTTGATCTTGTTGACGACCTCTGGGGCGAGATCGACAAAGCCGACGGTTCCGTCCTGTATGTCAATGCTTTGAATTGTGTTGTTCTGGATGTCTTCGCTCTGAATGGTGTTGTTGGCGATTTTATCCGAAGTTACAGCATTGTTGGCGATCTTCTGGTTGGTGACCGCACCATCTGCAATTTTGTTTGTAGTGACCGCGCCCGCAGCGATTTTTTGCGTGGTGACGGCACCGTTCTGGATGGCGGCTGTGTCAACGGCGTTATTCGCCAGTTCATCGGCGCCGACGGCATTTGTGCCAATGTCAGCGGCGGTGATGCTGTCATTTACGATCTTGTTAGAGGTCACAGAATTGTTGGCGAGCTTGTCATTTGTGACGGCGCCATTCTGAATGGCGTCTGTATCTACGGCGTTGTCTGCCAACTCACTTGCGCCGACGGCATCGACTCCGATGTCCTGTGCGGTTATTGAGTTGTTGATAATGGCGGCTGAATCGACGGAGTTGTTGGCGAGTTCGTCAGCGCCGACGGCGTCTGTGCCGATATCAGCGGCTGTGATGCTGTCGTTTACGATCTTGTTAGAGGTCACAGAATTGTTGTCGAGCTTGTCATTTGTGACGGCGCCATTCTGAATGGCGTCTGTGTCAACGGCGTTGTCTGCCAACTCACTTGCGCCGACGGCATCGACGCCGATGTCCTGTGCGGTTATTGAGTTGTTGATAATGGCGGCTGAATCGACGGAGTTGTTGGCGAGTTCGTCAGCGCCGACGGCGTCTGTGCCGATATCAGCGGCGGTGATGCTGTCGTTTACGATCTTGTTTGAGGTCACAGAATTGTTGTCGAGCTTGTCATTTGTGACGGCGCCATTCTGAATGGCGTCTGTGTCAACGGCGTTGTCTGCCAACTCACTTGCGCCGACGGCATCGACGCCGATGTCCTGTGCGGTTATTGAGTTGTTGATAATGGCGGCTGAATCGACGGAGTTGTTGGCGAGTTCGTCAGCGCCGACGGCGTCTGTGCCAATGTCAGCGGCGGTGATGGTGTCGTTCAGGATTTTATTGGAGGTAACGGCGTTGTTTCCCAACTGATCATTCGTGACAGCGCCATTCTGGATGGCATCTGTGTCAACAGCGTTATCCGCCAACTCACTTGCGCCGACGGCGTCCGGGCCGATATCGAGGGCTGTAATGGAGTTATTGATGATGGCGGCTGAATCGACGGAGTTGTTGGCGAGTTCATCTGCGCCGACGGCGTCTGTGCCGATATCAGCGGCGGTGATGGTGTCGTTCAGGATTTTATTGGAGGTAACGGCGTTGTTTCCCAACTGATCATTCGTGACAGCGCCATTCTGGATGGCATCTGTGTCAACAGCGTTATCCGCCAACTCACTTGCGCCGACGGCGTCCGGGCCGATATCGAGGGCTGTAATGGAGTTGTTGATGATGGCGGCTGAATCGACGGAGTTGTTGGCGAGCTCATCTGCGCCGACGGCGTTTGTATCAATATCAGCGGCGGTGATGGTGTTGTTTTCGATATCAGCGCTATCAATCGTGCCATTTACGATATCGTCGCCACCATTCGCTTCACAGGAGGCGGTGCCAGCGCCAGCGCAGTTCACATCACCGGCCAAAGCTGACGTCGTTGATAGGGATATAAGAAGAATGGCTGCGGCTGTTGCTGCCATTAAACTGGCGTACAACCCATTGGGTTGTACGCCTGCCGGAAGTCGGCTTGAGGCGGACTCCAAACGGGAGCAATGTATATCCCCCCGGATACATTGATAAGACATTGTACACACTCACTTTGCTACGCAACTAAATACTGAACTCTACTAAATGCAAAAATGTAATGTGGCCTCTTTTCGAACAGGTAATGCTCGTTTACGCCTGGTCGATTTTTATAAGTTTGTTCCCCTAGGTTCCCGCTGAAACTGTCGTGACCATTGTCACTTTACTGTCATAATCCAGTGGATTGCTTGTCCCTGTCTGTTCAAAACACCCGCAATACTTTGACAAAGATCGTCAATCAACTCATGCGAGCATAGGGGTAAAAGTTAACAGGCGTTAATCTTTTCTGGGGTTAACCTGTGGAATAAGGCATATATTGTCTGAAATGTGGCAAATGTGTCACGAATTGGACGGTTAAATTCGAAGTAGTCTGCAATATTCAATGCCACTTTTTTTGGTAACTTGCAGTACTGGTATGATTTTTATTGAGACTATGAGGGTGGGTCTGTATTCGGCGGTGTTGGCGTTAGTCGTTGAACTGACTGATCTTTATGGCGTGCATAGGAGCCAAGCAAATATGAAAACGCCATCGTCACGGGCGTGACGATGGCGTTTAAGTGTGAATCAGGTGGGGTTTTTAGTGAATCAGGCTGTTTTCGGCCCATTCTGTTTCACCCAGCAGGCTGAGAGGCTTTGTCAGGTCGAGGTCGCCGGATTTGCGCATATAGGTGACCGGGATGTCGGGGCCTTCGGGGGTTAAAATGGCACCGTGGCTGCTGATGCGGTAGCCGATGTTCTTGAAGAAGTTGGTGGAGTGCGACCTGGCACGGATGCTGAATTCTTCAAAGCCGGCATCGTGGGCGCGTTGCTCGGCGTCGGCGACCATCATGCGGCCGAGGCCGAGGCCGACGTAAAAATTATGAATGTAGATTTTGCGCAGGCGGGCGGTGTTGCGGTTGTCATTGGAGGGGCACCAGCCGGATGTGCCGATCAACATGTGCTCATGCCACAAACCGTAGAGGCTGCAATTGACGCATTCATGCAGATACTCGGTGGAATTGATCCGCGCCAGATAGGCCTTGATTTCGGTTTCTGAATGATAGGCGGCGCCGCAAATCCGGAATGCAGAGCTGTGCAGGTAGCGGACATCTGCGAGGTCGTCCAGCCCGATCGGGCGTTTTACTAATTCAAACATGATACTCGTCTTTCTGTACTCGGTTACTCACCTGTACTCAAGTTACTCAGGCTGTACTCATTAACTGCGGACGAGCTTAGGAAGGGGTTGCGACAATTCCTTGACGATATCAGGGTAGGGGTTGCTTGTGGAGAAGTGGTGGGAAAGTTTATTTGTTGTATAAAAACAACGGACTGGAAGATAAATGTGGAAAGATTCGGCTGACACAATTGGCCGGAAGAGGTTGTTATTCAACAGGTTTCTTGGCGGTTGCGGTCTTTTTCTCTTCGATTTTGTCGGTTGGCGGTGTTTTTTCCGCGCCCTCTTTAACTGGGGGGAGGGGTTTTTCGCCGTCTTTCACGGCGGGCGGCGGGGTTTCTTTTGACTGCTTTGCTGCGGCCAGGAGCTCGGGGTCATATTCCTGCGGTTTGCAGGAGCAGCCCTTTACGAATTCCTTGCGGAAACGAAAGGCGTTTTTAAGCTTCTCATATGGTGAGCCTTCAACCGAGATCATCTGCTCAGCTTCACCGCCGGGGTTGGGGTGGGTGTAAAGCTCGGCCGGGGCAGCGCAGCGTGACTGGCAAAGTGAAGCGTCTGTCGTGAAGCGGTTTGGCGTTGTCGCGAAGCTGACGGGGAAGTAATAGCCGTCGCAAAGGCGCACGCAAAGGGTGCGATGGGTTGCAAATTTGAACTGATCCTCGCGGCTGTAACTGCGCTCCCGTGGTGCGCCACCGAAGAAGCCATTATCAGTGAACCAGTTGTCCAGGCTGTTGCGTTTCGACGCTTCGCGCTCATATTGACGGCCGCATTTGTTGCGCGCGAGGGCGCTGATCAGCTCGTCCTGGCGGTATTTATCTTCATTGCGGCCACTGGCGGCGCGGTGGAGCTCGTCATTCATGCGGGCAAGCTGGCGCTTGGCGTCACGGATTTTCCGGTCAATGCGGACGCAGCGGGGTGTGCGGCGGAGTTCCTTGGAGAAAAGGAAATAGGAATAGCAATTGTAGCGCTCGGCATCATTGTTCAGCCGGTGAAAAATCCGCTCAACGTTGCTGATGTTGGTTTGCAGCTTGGCGCGGTCCATTCTGGCGGTGCCACCGCCCTGCATGAGCCGTGCGAGTTTTGATTCGAGGCTGAGGCAATAGGCCTGATGCTCCGAGACATCCTGCTGCGCCTTGAGGGGAGAGGCTGCGCCCAGCAGCAGGGTGATTGCTGCAGCGATGCCGATGGTCAGCGGCGTGCCTGCAATTGTGGCTGTTGCCGCTTGTTTTTCCATGAAAGGGTCTGAATTTTCTCTGGTTGCCATTTTGCTGTTCCTTACCCCGGTAGCGTGCGATTGCGGGCGGCGCGGCCATTTTTTAAATAGGCTGACTCGTTTCAAAGTCTGATTTCATAGTCTGATTTCAAAGTCTGGCCATCAGTCGTTTGGCCATCAGTAGTTTGGCGTAATCTGGTTAAAAAGTTGTCCATCCCGGGTGCAGCCGATTCTATTGTTCCTTTTGTGGCTGATTTGCAGGTTATAGAGCGTAAATGGGACGAAATCTGGAATTTCACGGCGGTCGTGATTAAAAAATTTGCACCTTTCGGGGCGCATGAAGAAAATTCTCAGCAATGATAAGCGGATTCTTTTATGTTTTGCTGGGCAAGGGGGAAAAAGCGGGTAAATTTGTTGTCCCAACTTTTGATGTCCGGAGACAAAATGGTGCAGGCGAATGAAGAGGCCGGAATGACGGCAACAGTTGAACATGTGAATGATGATTTTTCGAAACCGGCATCGGTGAATATCGACGGGCTGGCCTGGCTGCCGTCTCCGATGGCCGGGGTGGAGCGCAAAATGCTTGACCGGGTTGGCGGCGAAGTGGCGCGGGCGACCAGTGTTGTGCGGTTTATGGCCGGTCATTCTTTTTCGCCGCATACCCATGGTGGGGGTGAGGAATATTTTGTGATCGGCGGTGTTTTCTCTGATAGCTCGGGCGATTACAGCCAGGGCTGGTATGTGCGGAACCCGCCGGGGTCGTCGCATAGGCCGCATAGTGGCAATGGCTGTGAAATTTTCGTCAAGCTATGCCAGATGCGCGATGAGGGTGAGCTGGCCATTGCTGTGGACAGTAATGCCATGGCCTTTGCGCCGGTGGTCGGGCGGTTCGGTTTTTTTGAAAAGAAGTTATTCTCCGCGACCGGCTGGCATGAAGAGGTTTCGATTGAAAAAATCACCGCTGAATGCGAGGCGGTGCCGGAGACTTTCGAAGACGGGGCGGAGATCCTTGTGCTGGAGGGGGCTTTGAGCGACGGCACAGCAACGCACGCGGCGACAAGCTGGGCGCGCTATCCTTACGGGGCGACGGTGACGCTTTCGGCAGAGACACAGGCGGTTTATCTGATCAAACGCGGTGTTGTCTATCCCGAAGGGGCGTGATTGTCTGCCAAGACGCCTTGACGCTGCAAGCGGGGGCGGCATACACAGTTGGGATAGATAGAGATCCACAAGCGGCGGCATGACGAGCGGCACCGTCTGCTTATATAAGTGAACAATCATAACAGGATGGGGTGAGTGACCGTGACGATCACGCTGTACAATACTTTATCGCGCAAAAAGGAAGTGTTTGAGCCGCTGGATGAGGCGGAGGTCCGCATGTATGTCTGCGGGCCGACGGTTTATGACTTTGCGCATATTGGCAATGCGCGCCCGGTGATTGTGTTTGATGTGTTGTTTCGGTTGTTGCGGCATATCTATGGTGAAGACCATGTGAAATATGTGCGCAACATTACCGATGTTGATGACAAGATCATCCAGCGGGCGGAGCAAAAGGGCGTTGAAATCCGCACGCTGACAGAGAGCACCAACGCGCAGTTTCAAGAGGATATAAAGGCGCTGAATTGCCTGCCGCCGAGTGTGCAGCCGCGGGCAACGGAACATATTGATGAGATGGTGGCGCTCATCAAGCTGCTGATCGAGCGCGGGCATGCTTATGAGGCTGAGGGGCATGTGCTGTTCGATGTGCCTTCGATGGCGAATTACGGTGCGCTCTCAAATCGCTCGACGGAGGAGATGCAGGCGGGGGCGCGGGTTGAGGTGGCACCTTATAAACGTGACCCCATGGATTTTGTATTGTGGAAGCCGGCGCCTGAGGGCGAGCAGGGTTTCGATAGCGCGCTGGGGCGGGGCCGGCCGGGCTGGCATATTGAATGCTCGGCAATGGCCAAGGCACATCTCGGCGAGGTTTTTGATATTCATGGCGGCGGGGTTGATCTGGTGTTTCCGCATCACGAAAATGAAATTGCCCAGAGTTGCTCGGCGCATGAGACCGACAAGATGGCGCGCTACTGGCTGCATAACGGCTTTTTGCAGCTAGAGGGCGATACGATGTCGAAGAGCGTTGGTAACTTCATTACCATCAATGAGGTGCTTCAGGACTGGCCGGGGGAAGTGGCAAGGCTGGCGATGCTGATGACGCATTACCGGCAGCCGATTAACTGGACGGTGAAGACGCTGGGCGAGGCGCAAAAAACGCTGAACAACTGGTATGACGCAGTGGGTGATGAAGGGCTGCCAGCCGAGGGCACGGATGCCCCGCTTCATGAAGGGGTGTATGCGGCTTTGCGGGATGATTTGAACACACCGAAGGCGATTGCGGAACTGCATCAGCTTAAAGGTGACAGCGCGCAGTTGAAAGCGGCGGCAGGGCTCATGGGGTTGTTGGCGATGACGGGGAGTGAATGGCAAGGGCTGACGCGCGCCGAGGTGGCCGTTGACGATGCGGTGATTGAAGCGGCGATCGCGGCCCGCCTGCAGGCGCGGGCGGATAAGGACTGGGCCGAGGCGGACCGCATTCGTGATGAATTGCTGGAAAAAGGCATTGTGCTGAAAGACGGGGCCGACGGCACGAGCTGGGAAGTGAAGAGCTAGGCTCTACAAGCGGTTTGGGTTATCGAGCTGTTTGGCTTAGAGAGGCCTGCTCCGCAGCCTGCATGTTATCTCAGCTGCGCTTTTCTGGACTTTTTGGCTTTGTATTCTTCGAAGTCTCTTTTGTAGTTTGGCTCGGTTAGCTTTTGCTCTGGCGAGAGCATTTGCTCCGGTGTCAGAAAATTGGCGGCTTCGCGGCAGGATTTTTTGCCATAGTCACCCATGAACATGCGGTCGAAGGGGTTTTCTGCAAAGGCCTCGAATTTTTCAATTTCGCTGCGCGATTCCGGGTGGCATTTCAGTTTTTCCAGATAGGCATTTACCTGGTTGACGCTGTAGGGGTGGTTTTTGCAAATCCGTGCGGCGGAATGGGCCAATACGCCGCGCGCGATGTCGCGGGCGGTGAAGGAGAGCGTGCAGTCGCCCTGGCCGGCCTTGACCCCTGGCGGGTTGTTGGCAGCTGAGGCAACATGGATTGATGTGGCGTAGACAAAGGTGATGGCCAGCCCGGCGATGCAGACAAGTTTTGCGGGGTGGGTCATTGGTTTCATTCCTGTTTTTATTAGTTACCGGCCTGTTTTTAGCGGTTGCCGGGGCCGACAAAACGGCTCTGGGTCACGCGTGAATGGTATCACCGGCTGAATTGCTGCGCCGTTAATCGGACCGTTAAAATTTTATACGTCGGTAATAATATCTGACGCGCGGGTTGGTGCCGGATGACCAGATCTGCAGATGGTCGAAGGCATCATTATCCTGGCGCGAGGTTGGTGGCTCTGTGCCGGGCGGGCCGAATTTATAAAAATAAGGCACGTAGGGGTCGGTTGCGATGTCCACCGCCTGGCCATAGCCAAGCGGGGTGGTGGCCTCTGTGCCAAGATGCTGTGGTTCTTCATCACATGTGATGGTCGGGATGGTGGAGCTGTCGCGGTCGAGATAAACGCGCAGGGTCGGCGGGCGTTTGAAGTTTTTGACAGGGTATTGCTGGGCGCTGAGGCGGCCCACCATTTTGCCTTCGCCCTTGACGCGGCAAGGCGGCGCGGCGGATTGCTCATCCTCTGGCAGCATGATGTCTTCACTGGCGGTCTCGGATGAATAGGTCTCGGTGAAAGAACCGGCCGGGTTGATATCAAGGATGCGGCCGGCGGTGGGGAAGGTAAATTCATAGCCTTCAATCGGGATTTCGCCATTGGCGAAGAGGAGTTGCCAACGGCCGGCCAATGCCGGGTCAATGGCTGCGTTTTCTGCGGCGGGTTCAGCGCTTATGGCGATCGGGGCCGGGGCGGCGAGGGCGATGGCTACCAGAATGGCGAAGATCGAGCGGAAGAAGAGGGGGCGTTGCTTGTGGAGCATGGGGTGTATCTGTGGCATGAAGTGGCTTTGTGGCATGGAGTGGCTTTGTGGACCTTTTGTTTTGGCCGGGTTGTATGGTTTCTCGCGGTAACGTGGCAAATGAACAGGTCAATTTAGGGGCGGCGGTTGGAGGAAGCGATCCTGGTGGCGCGGGCGCGGCGGTATAGCCCTTAAAGTCGGGGGAGAGGGGCAGGCAAGGGTTGCATTGAAGGGGGCGGGGACTTAAAGGTAGGCCAGTTTTGGAAGCTAGGCCAGATTTGGCGTGCCGCTTTTGTGCAGGCTGTTTTGGTTATCTGCAGGCGGTGCGGGCAAGGGTTTTAACGTGAAGGAATGAATGCCGGTGTCTGAGGCAAGGGAGCGGGTTTACTTGTTTGATACGACCCTGCGCGATGGGGCGCAGACGCAGGGCGTGGATTTTTCGCTTGAGGACAAGCTGCTGATAGCGGCGGCGCTGGATGAGCTTGGTGTTGATTATATCGAGGCAGGCTATCCGGGGGCAAACCCGACCGACAGCGCTTTTTTTGAAACCAGCAGAAAATTGAGCAATGCCAAAACCACCGCCTTTGGCATGACGCGGCGGGTTGGCCGCTCGCTGTCGAATGATGCGGGGGTTTCAGGCGGTGCTGGGGGCGAAGGCGGATGCGATCTGCCTGGTCGCGAAAACCTGGGATTATCATGTGCGCGTGGCGCTTGGGGTAACAAATGAAGAGAATCTGGCGACCATTGGCGAAAGCGTGACGGCGGTGGTCGAGACCGCGCGGGAAGCTTTGATCGACTGTGAGCATTTTTTCGATGGTTACAAGAGCAACCCGGACTATGCGCTCTCCTGCGTCAAGGCTGCCTATGAGGCCGGTGCGCGCTGGGTGGTGCTGTGTGACACCAATGGCGGCACGCTGCCGCATGAGGTGCATGAGATTGTCAGCCAGGTGGTGGCTGAGGTGCCGGGTGAGCGGCTGGGTATTCATGCTCATAACGACACGGATAACGCGGTGGCGAATTCGCTGGCGGCGGTTGACGCCGGGGTGCGGCAGGTGCAGGGGACGATCAACGGGCTTGGTGAGCGCTGCGGCAATGCCAATCTCATATCCATCATCCCGACTTTGCTGTTGAAGCCTGATTTCTCTGGCCGCTTCGACACCGGGATTACGGCGCAGGGCTTGCGCTCGATCACCCATGTCTCGCGCCTGCTGGATGAAATGCTGAACCGGGCGCCCAGGGCATCGCAGCCTTATGTTGGCAGTTCTGCCTTTGCGCATAAGGGGGGCATTCACGTCTCTGCTGTGCAGAAGGATCCCTCGACCTATGAACATGTGGCGCCTGAGGCGGTTGGCAATGCGCGCAAGCTGCTTGTCTCCAATCAGGCGGGCAAGTCGAATATACTGGCGGAGCTGGAGCGGCTGAAAATTGATGTCGAGCCAACTGATGACCGGGTTGATGAGCTCTTATATGAGGTGAAGCGGCGCTCTGGGCAGGGCTATGCCTATGAGGGGGCGGATGCTTCCTTTGAACTTTTGGCGCGCCGGATTCTTGGGCATGTGCCACGCTATTTTGTCGTCGATCGTTTCCGCGTCATGGTGGAGCGGCGCTATAATGCGGCGGGTGAACTAACGACCGTTTCCGAGGCGACAACCAAGGTGATGGTGGACGGGGAAACGCTGGCGCATGTCGGCGAGGGGAATGGCCCGGTGCATGCGCTTGACCAGGCGCTGCGCAAGGATCTTGGCCGTTACCAGGGGTATATCAGCGATCTTGAACTGGTTGATTATAAGGTGCGGATTTTAACCGGCGGTACCGACGCGGTGACGCGGGTGCTGATTGAAAGCCGGGATGGTGAGGGGCGGCGCTGGGTACTGTTGGCGTCTCGACGAATATTGTCGATGCGTCATTTGAGGCGTTGATTGATTCCATCAATTATAAACTGCTGCGCGATGGGGCCGAGGCGCCGTCGATAAGCTAGGTGCTATCGGCGACAGGCCGGGCTGATTGCAGCTTGTCGGGCAGTTGTGCGGCGAGGGCCTCGACGCTGTTGATCACATTAAAATTAACCTCCAGCCCATCGCGAATGAAATGCTCTGCCTTCATATGGTCGAGGAGCGTGAGAAAAGGCTGCCAGAAATCATCGATGTTTAAAAGGATGATTGGCTTCCTGTGCTGGCCGAGTTGCTCCCATGTCATTGTCTCAACAAGCTCCTCGAGGGTGCCGATGCCGCCGGGCAGGGCGATGTAGGCATCGGCCTTTTCATACATGGCGGCTTTGCGTTCATGCATGCCTTTGGTGATGATGAGGTCATCAAGAGCGAGCTTGCCGCTTTGATAGGGCAGCAGGAATTCCGGGATGATGCCGGTGACCGCGCCGCCGGCTGCGATGGTGCTTTTGGCGAGGCTGCCCATCAACCCCATATCGCCGCCGCCGAATACCAGGCGGATGTTTTTTGCGGCAAGCAACTGGCCGAGGGCGGTGGCTGCGACAATAAATAGCGGGTTGTTGCCTGCGCCTGATCCACAAAAGACACAAATTGACCCTATTGAGTCGAACTGACCGCGTGTAACCATCGGCAGTGTCTGGTTTTTCATCGGGTGAGCTCCGGCTCGGCTGGTACATTCACTGCCGAAATGTTGCGAATTATAGGCGTGGGCGGCCCTTTATCGACCGGGTTTTAACTCGTCTTGCCGGGACGCGCAATGGCCGAAAACTTGCTAATTTTCGAGTGTTGGCCTATATCTGCGGTACCAAATGCGGTGTCTCATATGTGACCAAATGGCAACCATTTTGTTAACCATACTGAGATTTTTGAAGAAATTCGACCGGAGGCGTGACAATTTTGTAGTAGGGGAATGGGTTACATTCGTCTAAAATTAAAGTTGTCAAGTGGATTTGGTAATTTACCACAAATGACTGAGTTTGAAAGGTGCCTGTTTGATGAGTGGCGTTAGGTCTGTATCCGTTGTGTGTGTCATGGCAGCCTCGTTTTTATGGGGCAATCTGGTAATTGATGCGTGGCAGAAAAACCAATCGAACAGAGCGATGGCGCAACTTGAAGCGGCATCGTCGGCCGACGAAGGCGATGACGCCGGGCTGACTGTACAGCAGCGGGCTGATGAACTGGCGGCGGCGGCTTCTGCTGAATTCAGCAAGCTGATTGATGGCGAGGGTGGTACGCCTTCGTCCGGTATAATTGCCGCCTTTAATGAGCCGGAAGGTTCACCGGAAACTGATGCTGCGGAACAGCGCGTCATTGCAGAAGCCAGCATTCCCACCCCCATTCTTAAAGCTGACGCAGATACAATTCTTGCGGCAGAGACAATTCTTGCAGCAGATACTGTTCTTGCGAAGGTGAAAGACATCACCAACAAGAAAGACGCCCTTGCGGTGGCCAAAGCTGAGGCCGCCGTGCGCGATGCTGTTGAGACGTCTCTGCAGATCGCGGCGCTTGAAAGCCCCGACAAGGTGCTGGCTGAAAAGACCGCCGCCGAGATGACGGCCAAGACCCTGGTTGAAACTGTGCGCGATGTTGCCAAGCCGGAGAGATGGTCTGTGCCTGTCGGCGTGACGCCAAGCTATGATGAGACAACAGCCATTCGGGTTGGTGAGATGGCCTGGCGCGTTCCAACGGGTGTTGACCCTATCTACCCTGATGTGGTGAACCGGAAACTTGGCAAGATCGCCGTTCGCGTTTCAGACAAGGCGGTGGACGCGACAAAACATGTCAGCGCGAAGATTTCCTCCCTGGCCAGTGATGTGAAGAAAACGATCGTCAAGCCGGAGGCATGGAAAGTGCCGGATGCAAATACACCGGTATATGATGGGCAAGAGCGGCTGGCACGGAGCGATACAGTTTGGCAGGTGCCGACAGGGAATACGCCGGAATATGCAAGTCTCGGCGATGACAAGATTGGTGTGCCGGTGCTTCACCATGGGCGCAGTGACAGGTTGGCTGTCGATGACAATGCGAATTTTGCAAAAGACCAGCGCCAACTGGCCTATTACAACGAAAATGACAAGAGTGAGCCGATTGAGATTGTCGGTAAGATTGTTGCCCGCTTAGCGGATGAATTTGAGGCGCCAGCATCGGCGGAGTCCGTCACCTTCGAGAAAGACGATACGCGGCTGTCGAAAGATCGTGTCTCCGTGCCCGTTGATAAATACGCATGGAAAGTGCCGGATGCGGCCGACCCTGTTTACAGCCTCAAAGGTAAAAGCGCTGTGAGCGCGGACGTTAAAGATCCAATCATTCTGGCTGAGGGCCCGTCACTGAAAGAAGATGTGTTTTCGGTCAGCAAGGGTGATGTCCAATCTCACGACGCGCCTATTGAACAGACGAGTGAGACGGCGAGTGAGAAGTCTCAACTGGCTGATCAGGCTGCGGGGAAACCAGAAGAAAATATGGCTCCGGCTAAAGAGCTGGCGGCGGTGACAGACGAGACCGCCGTGGCTCGGGTTAAGGATGAAAGCGCAGTCAGCACCATCGCGCGGCTGGCTAAAAATGTGGAAGGCGACGAAGCGCCGATCCATACGGCCGGGAGAATGGCGGCATTGCCGACACCAGCCGAGGA
Source organism: uncultured Alphaproteobacteria bacterium (assembly GCA_942490955.1). GTDB lineage: Bacteria > Pseudomonadota > Alphaproteobacteria > Rhizobiales > HXMU1428-3 > HXMU1428-3. The sequence continues at coordinate 89,946 of CALNZE010000050.1, read as the reverse complement.
AATTGAAGGCGGCTTTGAAAAAAGCGGCAGTGAATTGCGGCTCTCTGATGATGTGCCGGATCGGCCGGCTGATGATCAGGCCGCCGCTGCGCAGCGTGTTGCAGTGTGGTCCGTGCCGGACGGCGCGACACCAGAATATGGCGTGGTGCAGCAGCTTGAGCGCGGGCTTGAAAGCGTGAAGGCGGCCGCGGTTGATGCTGGCGGCGAGATAGCTGAAACAGTGACGGCGCTGAATAGTAAAGTCAAAGGGGTGGTTTCCTCGCCTGAGAAATGGAAAGTGCCAACGGGCGTGAACTGGGGCGAAGCGGATGCGGGTGAAACGCCGGACGAGGACACTCTCGTGGCGGATCTGCCGGCGGAAGATAACGGCGCGGCTGTGGCGGCGCTGAACAAGACCCTTGTGGATGCCGATAGCGATGCCATTGAAGGCGATGGCAAAATGCAGGAAGTGGCCCGCGATGGCTCGGCCAAAAAGGATGATGAGCCGGAGATGTTTGTCTCTTCGCAGATGGCCCCTGTTGGTGAAGCGCCGGTGACGGCGAATAATAAATCGGATGAGCCTGTGAAGGTCGCGTCGAGAGATGAAGGTGATGCTCTCAGCGTTGTTAAAAGCCTGAAGCGGATGTTTGATTTTCTCTCTGAGGAAGAAAGCAGCGACAACGAGATTGTCCGGCCCGTAGAGATGTCGCGCGCCGACATGGTGCGGTTCGATGCCCTCAAGACGTTGATGGTTGACCATATTGAATATAGCGCCACGGATGCCGAAAAGGGTGAAGGGCAGCTGATTATCGAGGGGCGCTCGCAGCCGGATGTGCGCCTATCGCTTTATGTTGATGTTCAGTATATCGGCGATGTTCAGGCAAACAGCGAGGGTGAGTGGTCGCTTGAGAAGGACATTTACCTGACCCGGGGTCAACATTTGATCCGGGCTGAGCAAATGACTGATGGCGGCCTGATGCTGGCGCGCAAGGCGCAACCCTTTGCCCAGGCAGTGGCGATGAAACAGCCAGAGGGGTATGAGGAGCCGTCTGTTGGTATTGGCCTTGGTGACAAGGCTCTGGCCGTGATGCGCAACAAGCTGAAAGCCGACAACTCGCAGACCATGGCGTTTAACAGCAAAGCCGGCCTGCCAAGCAACGGCCTGATGAGCCCGGCTCTTCAAGGTATTGGCGGCAATGTGAACGATGATGCAGCAGACGGTGTCAAGGTCGCCAAATCGGCGGATGCAGCTGCTGTTGTCAGCAACACGCCGCTGCCTGTTCTTAAGCCGGCCGAATTGAGACTGGCTGAAAGCAAGGCACAACACCGGCTGAATGACAAGGCGGGTGTGCAGCATGTTGCGATGCTGTCGAAAGCTGAGGTGGCTCGTGATAGCAAGAGCGAAAAGCAGGTGATTGCAACGGCTGCAATGGAAGAAGCGCCGGAGGTTGCCAAAGTCGCGGAAAAGACTGAAACTAAAACTAAGACTAAGACTGTGGCTGAGACCGGAACCAAGACGAAGACCAAAGCTGACATAAAGACTGTCTCCAAGATTGAGACGGAAGCCGCGCCTGAAATTGTCAGCGCAACCGAGCCTGAAGAGGCTGTTGGCAAAGCAGAGGATGCGAAGACAGCGGATGTTGCCAAAGCGGGTGACCTTGCAAGTGACAGCGCGGACAAGATTGTTGCCGATGATAATGATGCCAAGCGTGGGCTGGCAGAAACGAAAGTTGCTGCCTTGAGTGAAGCGCAGGCTGAAGCCAGGAAACCAGCGGCAGACGAGAAAACAGTTGCGGATGAGAAAGCGGCCGCAGACAAGAAAGCAGCCAAAGATGAGAAGGCAGCCAAAGGTCAGTCTCTGCCAGAAAAAGCTAAGGCGCCTGAGAAGGTCGCTGTGAAAGTTGCAGACGCCAGCGAGGAAATTCCCTCAGAGCCGGCTGTTGTTGAAAAGGCCGAAGATAAAAAGCCGGAAGATACAAAACCCGAAGTTACAGAATCCGAAGTTACACGACGCGAAGTTTCAGAACCCAAAGATACAGTGGCAAAAGCTGATGAAATCGAGGTTGCGGCGCTGGAGACTGATGGTGACGCGGGTGACGATGCCAAAGCCGCTGCGGCAAAATCGGCTGAGGAACGTGCTGACACTGGTGACAAGAAGATCGCTGATGCCGGCCCGGCTCAAACGACCTACACCGTCAAGCGCGGCGATACGCTGGCTGGGATTGCCAAGTCGCTTTACGGCGATGCTATGCGTTACAAAGACATTTTAAAGCTTAACCCGAAGCTGAAAAGCGCCAACCTGATCTATCCGAAACAGAAGCTCAAGGTTCATGGTGATGGCGATAAAGTTGCCGGTGGTGAAAAAGCCGAGCCGGTAAAAGTGGCTGCTGTCAAAGCGGTGAAGCTGCCTGATTCCAAGAACGCCGAAGAAAAGGGCGCTGAAAAGAAGGCCGCTGCTGAGCAACAGGAAAAAGCGGCTGCGGCGGATAAAGAGGCCGAAGGCAACAAGGAATTCTACGTTGTTAAAGCCGGTGACAGCCTCTGGAAGATTGCCCAGCAGGTTTACGGCAATGGCGGGCGCTTCAAGGAGATTATTGATCTCAACCCGGCGTTGAAGAAAAATCCCGGGCTCATCCGGCCCAAGGTTAAGCTGCGGGTTAAAGCGGCCTAGGCCCTTTAATTTTTGCGCAACAGGCCTTATTTGTTGGCATGTGAATGCTGACCTGCTTATTGATGAATTGGCGACGCCAGCGATGTCCATCGCTGGCGTTTATTGTTTTGATTTTTAATAACAAACCTGCTTGGCTGTTTTTATGCAAAAAATGAAGCGTGAGCCTGCTGCGGGCAAGACGCCGGAAAAAGTAACTGTCGATCCCTTTTATGTTTTCAAGTCGCTCCTGCCATTTGCCTGGCCGGAGGGCCGCTTTGATTTGCGGCTGCGCGTGGTGCTGGCCTTTGCCTCCTTGATGCTTGCCAAGCTGGTGACCGTTTCTGTGCCGTTTGCCTATAAGGAGGCGGTGAACACGCTTGAAACCCTCTCAACCACTGACGGTCTGGTGGTGCTGGGGCTGGTGCCGGTTATGCTGATCATTGCCTATGGCATGGGCCGGATCATGATGATTGTTTTCACGGCGCTTCGCGATGGGTTGTTCATCAGTGTGGGCCAAAATGCCGTGCGGGCGCTTTCTGTCGAGACCTTCCGTCATCTTCATGAATTATCGCTGCGGTTTCATCTGGAGCGGCGCACCGGTGAATTGAACCGGGTTGTCTCGCGTGCCAGCACGGCGATTGAGCTGATCATCCGGATGGGGGTGCTGAATTTTGTGCCGACCATGCTGGAGCTGGCGCTGGTGTTTGGCATATTCGGCTACATGTTTGGCTGGCAATATGTGCTGGTGCTAACCATCACTGTGCTTGTCTATATTTACTTTACCAAGAAGGCGAGTGACTGGCGTATTGGCATCCGGCGGGATATGAATGAGTCTGATAATGAGGCGGGGTCGAAAGCGGTCGATAGCCTTTTGAACTATGAGACCATCAAATATTTTGGCAATGAGGCGCTTGAGGCGCAGCGCTATGACGTGGTGATGAGCGGCTATGAGCGGGCGGCCATCCGCACCTATGCCTCGCTCGGCGTTTTGAATGCGGGCCAGGCGGCGATCTTCACCATCGGGCTGACGGTGGTGATGCTGATGGCGGCGAGCGGCGTGGCGGACAAGACGCTGACGCTGGGCGATTTTGTGATGGTGAATGCAATGCTGATCCAATTACAGATTCCGCTAAATTTTCTCGGCATGGTCTACCGCGAGATACGCCAGGGGCTTGTTGACCTGGAGAATATGTTCACATTGCTGGATCAATATCCGGAGGTGACAGACCAGCCGGGGGCCAAACCACTGGTCGTTGATGATGGCGAGATCCGGTTTGAGAATGTTCGCTTCGCCTACGACCCGGCGCGGCCGATATTGAATGACATCAGCTTTGTTGTGCCAGCCGGTAAAATGACGGCGATTGTCGGGCCATCCGGGGCGGGCAAATCAACCTTGTCGCGGGCGCTGTTTCGTTTCTATGATTTATCCAGCGGGCGTATATTGATTGACGGGCAGGATATCGCCGGTGTCACACAGGAGAGTTTGCGGGCGGCGATTGGCATGGTGCCGCAAGACACGGTGCTGTTTAATGAAAGCATTTATTACAACATTGCATACGGCAACCCGGATGCCCCCCATGATGACGTTATCAGGGCCGCCAAAATGGCGCAGATTGACGGCTTTATACGTGCGCTGCCGGAGGGGTATGAAACCATGGTTGGGGAGCGCGGGCTGAAGCTCTCTGGCGGGGAGAAGCAGCGGGTTGCTATCGCGCGGACAATATTGAAGGGCCCGCCCATTATGATGCTGGACGAGGCGACCAGCGCGCTTGATAGTTATACCGAAAAAGAGATACAAGGGGCGCTGGATCAGGTGAGCCGGGAGCGCACGACTTTGGTGATTGCCCACCGGCTCTCCACCGTGACACATGCCGATGAGATTCTTGTGTTAAAGGCTGGAGAAATTGTCGAGCGCGGCACACATGAGGGTTTGGTTGCCAGTGGCGGCGTCTATGCCGGGCTTTGGCGCCAACAACGCTCTATGAGTGAGATCACTGAGCCGGTGCCGCCACAAGAGCCTGTGCTGTAACCGGTTAAGTGGAATTGTTGGCGGTTGTGATGAACCGCGGTTATTTTTGGCTTTCAGTTTTAAAGAGGTTGAACGTGTCTGAGCATAACAGTTTTATGGATAGTCTGGAGACCGTGCTGGTGCCGGTGCATCGTGATGGGCATAAATTCGTGGCGATCGGGGCGATATTGACGCTGGTGATGTTTTTCTTATGGAGTCCTCTAGGCTGGATTTTTGCGATTATCACGCTGTGGATTGTTTATTTCTTTCGCGATCCGGAGCGGGTGACGCAGACAAGGGAAGGGCTGGTTGTCTCACCGGCTGATGGGCGCATCACGGCGATTGAGGAGGTGCTGCCACCAAAAGAGCTGGCGCTGGGTGAGTTGCCGCTGGTGCGCATATCGACATTTCTGTCAATTTTTGACGTGCATATTCAGCGGGCACCGCTGGCGGGTGAAGTGAAAGAGATTGTTTATACGCCGGGGCTGTTTTTAAACGCTGTGCTTGATAAGGCGAGCGAAGACAATGAACGGAATGCGATTTTGATTGAGGATGCCAAGGGGAACCGGGTCGGCGTTGTGCAGATTGCCGGGTTGATCGCGCGGCGCATCCTTTGTTTCGTCAAGGCAGGCGAGCCACTGGGGGCTGGTGAGCGCTATGGGCTTATCCGCTTTGGCAGCCGGGTGGATGTTTACCTGCCGCATGGCAAGACGGCGCTGGTTTCTGTCGGTCAAAAGGCGATTGGCGGCGAGACGATCTTTGCTGATTTGCGCTCGGAAGAAGAGCCGCGTGAAGCGCGGGTGCAGTAGCGGATGGTGGCCCCTGGCCGCTTGGGTTGCCATCAAAAAAGGTTTTGAGTGAATGAAGCCGGAGACGGATGAAACAAATAGCAAGGCCGAGAAAAGCCGTGTTGACGGCGCGCCGGTGAAGGTGAAGCGCCGGCGGCGGTTTTTGTTGCGGCGGCGCGAGCGCAGCGTGCCGATTAAGGCGCTGATCCCGAATGTCATCACGTTGATGGGGCTAAGCGCCGGTCTGACATCCATTCGTATGGCGATTGACGGGCGGCTGGAGTTGGCGATTGGTTTGATTGTGCTGGCGGCCGCGCTGGATGGTATTGACGGCCGGGTGGCGCGGCTATTGAAAGCGGCTTCAAAATTCGGTGCGGAGCTTGATTCGCTGGCAGACTTTGTCAATTTTGGTGTGGCGCCGGCTGTGTTGCTGTTTACCTGGGGGTTGAATGACCTGAAGAGCCTCGGGTGGATTGCGGCGTTGGCTTTTTCGATCTCAGCGGCGCTCAGGCTGGCGCGGTTTAATGTCAGCCATGATGACCCGGCGCGGGCGAAATGGCGGCAGAAATATTTTGAGGGGATACCGGCACCGGCGGGCGCGCTACTGGTGATGTTGCCGCTCTATCTTTATCAAGGCGGGTTTGAGATGATCCGCGAGGTGCCGCAGGTGATCCTGGTTTATATGCTGGGGATGGCGGCGCTGATGGTCTCTACCTTGCCGAGCTTTTCCGGCAAGTTGCTGGGGCATCGGATCAAGCTTGTCTATGCAATGCCGATCACTGTTGTCGGTGTGATGATTGCGGCAATTTTGTTCACCTATCCGTGGATTACGCTTTCGGTGATTTGTGTGGCCTATATGGCGATGCTGCCTATTGGCTTTCTGGCTTACCGGCGGGATCTGGAGCGGTACGGGCCGGATGTGGAACATGACCCCGACGAGATTGATGAGGCCGAGATCCATGATGATAGCGGGCTGGATGCGCCGCTGCATTAAGCGGGCGCTTGAGAATATCCATTTAAATCAACTGCAATTGCCTGAGGCTGGCATGTCCATCGCGGCCAACGATGATGTGGTCGTGGACCTGGATGCCGATTTTGCCGAGGGCGTCGATGATTTCTTTTGTCATCTCAATGTCGGCTCGGGACGGGGTCGGGTCACCTGAGGGGTGGTTGTGGACCAGAATGATGGCCGTGGCACCGACATCGAGCGAGCGGCGGACAACCTCGCGGACATAAACCGGGGTGTGGTCGATTGTGCCCTCCGCCTGGACTTCATCTGCGATGACCTGGTTGCGTTTATCAAGGAAGATGATGCGGAATTGTTCGCGCTGTTCATGAGCCATCGCGGCGCAGCAATATTTGACCATGGCTGTCCATGAGGCGATGACGGGTTTTTGCACCAGCTCGCTTTGCATCAGGCGGAGTGCCGTTGCCTTAATCAGTTTTAGCTCGATGACGACAGCATCGCCAATGCCGCTGACTTCTTTCAGGCGGGCCTCGGGCGCGTTGAGGACCTCGGCAAAGTTGCCGAATTTGGCAAGCAGGGCTTTGGCGATTGGTTTGGTGTCGCGGCGGGGAATGGCGCGAAACAGGATTAGCTCCAGCATCTCATAATCCGGCATGGCATCACCGCCGCTTTCGCGAAAGCGCTGGCGCAGCCGGGCGCGGTGGCCCTGATAATGGGGAATTTCGGCGGCGCTGTCCTTGAACTCACCCATTAAATTATGCCCCGTGCTGCTTTACGACATATCGCGGAACTGATGCTGCCAGCCGCCCGGTGAATTGGTGAAAATCTCATAGCCGGTTTTGGTGACTGCGATGCTGTGCTCGAACTGAGCGGAGAGGGATTTATCCCTTGTGACGGCGGTCCAGCCATCCGGGAGGATTTTCACCTCGGGCCGGCCTAGATTGAGCATCGGCTCGATGGTGAAGAACATGCCTTCCTGGAGCGGGATGCCGGCCCCTGGCGTGCCATAATGCAGGATATTGGGCGGTGAGTGGAACAGGCGGCCAAGCCCGTGACCGCAAAAGTCCTTAACCACCGCGCAGCGCTCGCTTTCAGCGAATGACTGGATGGCGTGGCCGATGTCGCCCGTTGTGGCGCCGGGGCGGACAACCTCAATGCCGCGCATCAGCGCTTCGAAGGTGACATCAAGCAGGCGGGCGGCTTTGGTCGGCACATCGCCAATGGGGATTGTACGGCTTGTGTCGCCGTGCCAGCCATCAAGGATAAGGGTGACGTCGATGTTGAGTATTGTGCCGGGCTTTAGGGGTTTTGGCCCGGGAATGCCGTGGCAGACGACGTGATTGATTGAGGTGCAGATGGATTTTGGAAAGCCGCGATAATTCAGCGGGGCCGGGATGGCGCCGTGATCCAGCGCAAATTCCAGCGCCATGTCGTCCAGCGCCTCGGTGGTGACGCCAGGTTTTGCCTCTGCCACCAGCATGTCCAATGCCTCTGCGGCCAGGCGGCCAGCGTTGCGCATGCCTTGGTAATCTTCCTCTTTATGGATGGGGATGATCGGGCTGTGTCGGTTCATGGTGGTCTCTTGATCAGTCTTTCTGTTGTCAATGAAGGTGCATTCAAGCCTACTGCTTTGGCCGGGGTATTGGCAAGCTTGCAGTGCTATGTGGGTTATTCAATAGTTATGGGCAGCGGCTTTGAGAGTTTTATCTCTTTCGGGGTAAGGGTGCATTTATAAGCGATGGCCTCGACGCCAGCGCTCTGGGCGGCAGAGAAGGCCGCGGCATAGGCCGGGTCGATGTCGGCTGCGAGGCTGAATGAAGTGGCGTCTGAGCGCTGGATGACATAGACCATGACCGCGCGGTGGCCAAGGCGCACCATTTCTGCCAGCTCCGCCAGATGCTTGGCGCCTCTGGCGGTGACGCTATCGGGGAATTCGGCGCGGCCTTTTTTGCGCAGGAGGTGGACATTTTTTACCTCGACATAGCAAAGGTCGTGCGGAGATGCCGGGGTGGTTGGGCCGGATAGCAGCAGATCTATGCGGCTGTTGCTGCCATATTTTACCTCGCGTCGCGTCGCCTCGTAGCCTTGAAGTTCGGTGATGGTGCCATCTGCTATGGCTTCCTCGACGAGTTTGTTGGGGTGACCTGTGTTGATGCCGATAAAGTCAGATTTGCCGTTTCCCTTTTGCTCGACCAGTTCCCAGGAGAATTTGAGTTTGCGCTTGGGGTTGGCGGCCGGTGACAGCCAGACGGTGCTGCCGGGTTCTTTGAGGCCGAGCATGGCGCCGGGGTTGGCGCAGTGAGCAGTGATGACGCTGCCATCCTGCAACTCGACATCGGCGAGGAAGCGTTTGTAGCGATGGATGAGTTTGCCGGGAATGAGATCGGCGTGAAATTTCATGGCTGTTTCTGCCTGGTGATATGTGGTTAAAATCGAGGGGACTAAGATACTGACAAAGATAAGGCCATAATGACGAATAGTGATCAAAATTCAACCGGCGGCGACGCTGCTGTGGATGAGGCGGTTTCGGAAGAGGTGACGGCCGCGCTGCTGGTGATTGGTGATGAAATCCTCTCCGGCCGGACGGTGGATAAAAATATCAATTATCTGGCCTGTCATTGCACGGCGATCGGCATCCGGCTGGAGGAGGTGCGCGTTGTCTCGGACAAGGAAGAGCGCATTGTTGAAGCGGTGAACGCGCTGCGCTCGTCTTATGATTATCTTTTCACAACAGGCGGCATCGGGCCGACGCATGATGATATTACGGCGGCGAGTGTTGCCAAGGCTGTTGGCGCGGAACTGGTGGAAAATGAAGACGCGCTGGATCTGATGCGGGCGCGCTATCCTGATAAAGAGCTGACAGATGCGCGGCGGCTGATGGCGCGGGTGCCTGTTGGTGGTGAGCTTGTTTATAACTCGGTCTCTGGCGCGCCAGGATTCATGATCGAAAATGTGATTGTTATGGCGGGGGTGCCGAAGATTATGGAGGTGATGCTGGATGATGTCACCAAGCGGCTGCGCACCGGCATTAAGCTGATCTCTCGCAATGTGGTGGTGGAGCATCCTGAAAGCAGCGTAGCGGACCGGCTGAATGAGCTTGATCAGCAATATGAGAGTGTCTCGATTGGCAGTTACCCTTATTTCAGGGAGGGCAAGGTGGGCACGATTGTGGTGCTACGCAGCGGCGATGAAGGCGAACTGGCGATGGCGACAGCAGCGCTGAAGGCCGGGCTGGATGCTGAAGAGAAAAGCTACCGGGAGGAAGAGGGGGCTTGCTGAGATTGGACGCGGGCGTAGAGCCTGACCGACTAAATTGGTTCTTCCGTCAACTGGCTGGCATCGGCGTGGCTTTCATGATCGGGAAAACTCTCCTCTGCCGGTAGCCAAAGCTGGGGAAAGCGGGCTTCCAAAGTCTCCAGGAAGGTTTCTGAAAGGTCGAGAAGCTGACCAAGGCGCAGGTGGCCGCCGATGAGATAATGATCAGGAATGGTGAGCGATAAAGTGCGGCCGTCCTCAGCGTGTTTTGCGGTGATGCAGCGCGAGGATATGAACCAGTCAGGATGGTCCCCGCCTTCGAAGTGGCGATCGTGATGGTCTCTGATCTGAGCGGCGACATCTGAAAGCGGGTGGGTGGCGCTGGTGAAAAGATCAATGATCGGTTTGAAGTAGCTGTCATGATCGCGCAGGTAGCGGCTCCACTGGCGTGCCTGGGTGATTTTGGTGACCAGGTCTTCTTCCCAATTTGAAAGATCGGTGATAAAGCCGCGCAATTCTTCCAATTCGTTGAGGATTTCGGCGCTGGAGAGGTCACCATCCACCGGCGCCTGGCGGAATGAGGCCGCGCGGATGTTTTCGCCGGCTTCCATGGCGGCAAAGAGATGGTCTGTTAAAAAGTAGACCAGAGACTGCAACTGCTCATCAATTGCCATGAGATTTGCCGTTTTATTTGGTGATGGACGGGTGGTCAGCCGCTTTTACAACCTGGTACCAAAGCATACACAGATTCTCGGTGTTGGCAAAAGCCTGTGGAGCAATGTGGATAAGCCCTGAATAAACACGCCCCGGCAGGGTTCTGCCGGGGCGTGCCATTATTTTGTCACTTAACGATCAAGGGGCGATCATGAGCAGCCGCTTGTTGAGCCGCAGGTGTCGCATTTAAGGCAGGTGCCGTTGCGAACAAGGGTGAAGTTGCCGCAATCGCCGCAGGATTCGCCCTCATAGCCTTTCACTCTGGCTTCGGCCATCAACTCGGCCTTGCTGCCCAGAGCGCCTCTGGAGACCGCGCCGCCCTCGGATACAGAGACCTGATGGCTCTCCCCCGTGGTCATGCCGGCATTGACGACCTTTTTCTGCAACTCAGCAACCGGGCTTTGCTGGCTTTTGGCCAACTCGGAGCTTTTGCTTTCGACGATGCGGGCTTTGTTAAACTTGCCGCGCAGCAGGCCCCGGCTCAGGAAACGCTCGGCCTGGACGGAATGTTCGTCTTTCCCGTCGCCATCACCATCGTCTTCGCCGCGGCCCATGGCTGTTGCCACCGCGCCGATTTCGCTCGGGTCGACATGGGCAAGGTCGTGACGGCCAAGATAGGAGACGCCAAGCTCGCGGAAGATATAGTCGAGAATGGAGGTGGCGTTCTTAATGCTGTCATTGCCCTGAACGAAGCCGGCTGGCTCAAATCTTGTGAAGGTGAAAGCCTCGACATATTCCTCAAGCGGTACGCCATATTGCAGGCCAAGGGAAAAGGCGATGGCGAAGTTATTCATCAAGGAGCGGAAGGCAGCGCCTTCCTTATGCATGTCGATGAAGATCTCACCGAGGCGGCCGCTTTCATATTCGCCGGTGCGCAGGTAAACCTTGTGGCCGCCAACGACGGCTTTCTGGGTGTAGCCCTTGCGCCGATGCGGGAGTTTCTCCCGCTCGGTTTCCCGGACTTTCTCAATGACCCGCTCGACGATGCGCTCGGCGGCAATCGCTGCTTTTTCGCCTTGTGGCAGGGTTGCGATGGCCTCAACTTCGGCTTCAGTATCTTCATCGTCGATGCCAAGCACCTGGGCGTTGAGCGGCTGCGATAGTTTTGAGCCGTCGCGGTAGAGGGCGTTGGCCTTGAGGGCGAGCCGCCAGGAGAGCATGTAGGCGTTTTTGCAGTCCTCAACGGAGACGTTGTTGGCCATGTTGATGGTTTTTGAAATCGCACCAGAGATAAATGGCTGGCTGGCGGCCATCATGCGGATGTGGCTTTCAACCGAGAGGAAGCGCTTGCCTTTGCGGCCGCAAGGGTTGGCGCAATCAAAGATGGGCAGATGCTCGTCTTTGAGTTTTGGTGCGCCCTCGAGGGTCATGGTGCCGCAGCAATATTCGTTAGCCGCATCGATCTCGCGTGATTTGAAGCCGAGATGAGCCAGCAGGCTGAACTCGGGATCAATCAGATCTTCCTCTTTGATGCCGAGGGTTTTGGTGCAGAACTCTTCGCCGAGATTCCATTTGTTGAAGGCGAATTTGATGTCGAAGGTTGAGCCGAGGTTGGCCTCGATGATATCGAGGATTTCATCGGTGAAGCCTTTTGCCTTCAGGCTTTCATGGTTGATGTGCGGCGCGTCCTTCAGGGTGCCGTAGCCAACGGCGTAGTTGGTGATGGCTTTGATCTCGTCCTCGGTATAGCCGAGGCCTTTTAGAGCGCTCGGTACCATGCGGTTGATGATTTTAAAATAACCGCCACCGGCGAGTTTCTTGAACTTGACCAGCGCAAAGTCTGGCTCGATGCCGGTTGTGTCGCAATCCATCACGAGACCAATGGTGCCGGTTGGTGCGATAACGGTTGATTGCGCGTTGCGGTAGCCATGCTCCTGGCCGCCTTCCAGCGCTTTGTCCCAGGCGCGGCAGGCGTGATCGATCAGCTTTTTGTCCGGGCAGGAGGCATGATCGAGCGGCACCGGGTCTACCGAGAGCTTCTCATAGCCAGCTTCATGACCATAAGCGGCGCGGCGGTGGTTGCGCATAACGCGGAGCATGTGTTTTGAGTTGTCGTCATAACCCTCGAAAGCGCCGAGTTCGCTGGCCATTTCAGCTGAGGTGGCATAGGACATGCCGGTCATCAGGGCGGAGATGGCGCCGCACAGGGCGCGGCCTTCCTGCGAGTCATACCCCAGGCCGGAGGCCATCAGCAGGCCGCCGATGTTGGCGAAGCCGAGGCCGAGGGTGCGGTAACGGTAGGAGAGGGTGGCGATTTCCTTAGAGGGGAATTGCGCCATGGTGACGGAGACTTCAAGCGTGATGGTCCACAGGCGGACGGCATGTTCGAAGTCTGCGATCTGGAATTCTTTGCTGCCATCTTCGCCTTTGAAAAACTGCATCAGGTTCAATGACGCCAGGTTACAGGCGGTGTCATCAAGGAACATATATTCCGAGCAGGGGTTGGAGGCGCGAATGGGGCCTGATTTGGGGCAGGTGTGCCAATCATTGATGGTGGTGTGGAACTGGATGCCAGGGTCGGCACAGCTCCAGGCGGCGTGGCCGACCTGATCCCAGAGGGTGGCGGCGTCCACGGTTTTGACGGTCTTGTTGCTGGTGCGACCGATGAGGTCCCAGTCACGGCCGCCTTCGACGGCTTTGAGGAACTGGTCTGTCACGCGGACGGAGTTGTTTGAGTTCTGACCGGCAACGGTTGAGTAGGCCTCTGAATCCCAATCTGTGTCGTAGGTCTGAAATTCAAGCTCTTTAAAGCCTTGTTTGGCGAACTGGATAACGCGCTGGATGTAGTTATCCGGCACGAAGAGCTGGCGGGCGGCCTTGATCTCGCGTTTCAACGCGGGGTTTTTCTTGGGGTCGAAGCAGCTGTCATCATCGCTTGAGCAATTGACGCACGCCTTGAAGACGGCTTTGAGATGCTTTGAGCAGATCTTGGAGCCGGTGACGAGGGCGGCGACTTTTTGCTCTTCGCGGACTTTCCAGTTGATGAATTTTTCGATGTCCGGATGGTCAATGTCGATGACGACCATTTTGGCCGCGCGGCGGGTGGTGCCGCCGGATTTAATGGCGCCCGCGGCGCGGTCACCAATGCGCAGGAAGCTCATCAGGCCAGAGGATTTGCCGCCACCAGATAGGGGCTCTTCCTCACCGCGCAGATCCGAGAAGTTGGAGCCGGTGCCGGAGCCATATTTAAACAGGCGCGCTTCACGGATCCACAAATCCATGATGCCGTTTTCGTTCACCAGGTCATCATTGACCGACTGGATGAAGCAGGCATGGGGCTGGGGGTGCTCATAAGCTGACTGTGAGCTGGTGAGCTTGCCGGTTTTATAATCGACATAAAAGTGGCCCTGGCCGGGGCCATCGATGCCATAGGCCCAATGCAGGCCGGTGTTGAACCATTGCGGGCTGTTGGGTGCGGCCATTTGCATGGCGAGCATGTAGCGCATCTCATCGAAATAGGCGCGGGCGTCGGCCTCGTCTGTGAAGTAGCCGCCTTTCCAGCCCCAATAGGTCCAGGTGCCGGCCAAACGATCGAAAACCTGAGCGGCGTCGGTTTCCCCGGTGAAGCGCTCTTTCTTTGGCAGCTCTTTCAGCGCTTTTTCATCGGGGGCGCTGCGCCACAGCCATGAGGGGACGGAATTTTCCTCTATCTTTTTCAGACGGGCGGGCACGCCGGCTTTGCGGAAATATTTCTGGGCGATGATGTCACAGGCGACGGCGGACCAGTGGGCCGGCACCTTGAATTCTTTCAGTTCAAAGACAGTTGAGCCGTCCGGATTCCGGATTTCGCTGCTGGCGGAGCGAAAGTCGATGGCTTCATATGGCGAGCTGTTTTCTTTTGTGAAACGCCGTTGGATCCGCATTTAAAATTTCCCCTCATTCTTGTCGGAATGCGCAGGCCACAAGATGTTGCGCATTATAAAATTCATTTTCATTTCGATTACACATCACTTTTACGCATCACTCGTTCGATTAGTCGGCATTGGTTATTTCTAGTCAGTTACACATCCTGTGGGGTGACGATGGCCGGTAAAGATCCGCTCCTGAGCCCTAAACATCAGGATTGCGGTCTGACTGGCGAAGCCATCCCTTACAAACACGCTTTGAACCAATTGACGCCTTTAATTTATCAATCTTGATTTATCTGGCTGGTACGCAAGCGGGTTGAATTTTGGTGTTAAATTTAAATGGAACGCAGCACGTGATCGCGAATTTGCCAGCCAGAAAACTTACCGCTTTCCTGACTGAACACGCACGGCTGGATTTCTGGATTGCCGGGATTTATCGGATGGGCTCACAGACGGTGAGTTTTTGATAAAATCGCAGCTAAAATCAGCAGTTGTGTTGGCCGTTTTTGGCCCCCTTCGTCTATGACCTCAACTTAGGTGAGTCGCTTCGAAGGCGTCAAGAAATTGTGTCTAAATAATTTATACCCACAATATGTTGACAAAATGTTAGTGGCCTGTGGATTTCGCGGGAAAAGTGAGGGAAAAGATGCGCAGGCAAATCATTATCGAATTGCGAAGGGCGCTATCCCCAGGAAAATCCGCAAAAAGCGCAAAAAACCGGCTAATTTTTGGGCAGTCATTGTCCGGGATAACCACAGCTAGTTTAACAGATTCTCCATGATATTTCAGGGCTGTTTTATTTGTGCAACAGGGCGCCTTCGGGAGAGCTGAGGGCGCTTCAGGTGAATGATTTTGAGGATGGGGTTTTGCTGTGTCGGCGCGCCGGTGAAGGGCGGCCATTCACAGGACATTATATATAGGCCTGCCCAGATAGACAGGCATCACCTGTGCTTCTTCCTTGCCTGAAGGGGGTGACCTGTTTTAATAATGGGCTGAGACATATTGCGATTCGAGCGAAAATCAATCAGAGGCGGTTAAGACGCGAAGATGGGCTTATTTTCAGAAATTTTTACCTGGTGGGGCGGGGCGACCTGGGGCACCCGGCTGGCATTGTGGCGGAATGGCCGTTTTGTTGGTGAAGATGACCAGGGCAATAAATATTATGAGCAGGCGCGCGGTGTTGGCCCGCTCGGTAAGCCGCGCCGCTGGGTGCTATATCCGCGCCTTTCCGAGGCGTCATTGATTCCGCCTGGCTGGTATGGCTGGATGCATTACCGCACTGATACCGTGCCAAGTGGTGACTATAAGCCGCGTGATTTTGAGCTGGCGCACCGGCCCAACTACACGGGGACGGAGCTGCGCTACAAGCCCAATGCAGAAGAGCGTGAAGCCGGCAAGCCGGTGGCAACGGATTATGATGCCTGGAAGCCTGAATAGCGCATCACCACAGGTGACGGGTTTGTAAGGTTAGATTGAGATTAATGAATGAAAGCCCCGCCGGTGATTTAACACCTGCGGGGTTTTTTGTTGAAAGTGGCTGCCTCTTTGGCAGCGGAAGGTGAGATCATGGATATGGATGGACCAAGCTGGGATGCTGCGGCGTATGAGGATCACGGGCGGTTTGTCTCTGACCTTGGCGGGACCATTTTGGAGTGGCTGGACGCCAAGCCCGGTGAGGTTATTCTTGATGCCGGTTGCGGCGACGGGGCGCTGACGCATGAGATTTCGGCGCTTGGCGCGGTGGTGGAAGGGGTTGAACGTGCACCAAGCATGGTGGCGGCCGCCCAGGCGCGCGGGCTTGCCGTGCGGGAGATGGACCTGCTGGACCTTGAGGATGAGGCGCGGTATGACGCGATATTTTCCAATGCGGTGCTGCACTGGATTGCCGACTGGCCGGAACTATTTGAGCGGTTCAAGCGGGCGTTAAAGCCTGGTGGGCGGCTGGCGATAGAATGCGGCGGCTTTGGCAACATCGCGGCGATCCGCACGGCGATTTGTGCGGTGGCCGAGCAAGAGGGTGTGCCGACCATGGCGGCGGCTGAGCAGTATCTGACCAAGGCTGAGGCGGGTAAATTTCTGGTGCGGGCCGGCTTTGTGGTGGAGCGCTGCGAAGTTGTGGCGCGGCCGACATTTCTCCAGACTGGTATGCGCGGCTGGATGAGTGTGTTTCGTGAGCCGTTCCTATTGCAGTTTGAAAAGGGTGAGAAGCGCGAGGCCGTGCTGACGCAGCTAGAGCGGTTGCTGGCGCCGCAATTGATGACGAAGGATGTAAACTCTGACGATGGGCTCTGGTTTGCGGATTATGTTCGCTTGCGCTTTGTGGCGCGAATGGAGTAAGGCTTGGTTGTGCAATAAGATACCTGGCGGGAAATGCGGTTTGCTATTGGGGGCGCTATTAAGTGCGCCGCCTTTTTCGCCGCAAATTGGCCGTGCTTTGAAGGCAGGGTTTTCTGGCGGCAGATGATCAGCGGTAAGTCGCGGCGGTTTTTTCAAATACGGGTTAAAGCTAAAGAATTCGAACTCTATGATATTCAAGACAAAAACATATTACTTGGCGGTTATGACGCTTGTGACGGTGGCTGGTTTTGCTTTTGCTGGCACGGCCGCACGGGCGGAGGTGATCAACAACAAGGTTGCGGTATTTGCGGCGCTGAACAAAGTGACGGCGCGGATTTCGCATCTGGAAATACCCTTGAATACGGAACAGAAATTTGGCGCGCTGACCATCAAACCACGGGCCTGCCACACGCGCCCTCCGACTGAGCCGCCGAGCACGAATTCCTTTATTGAGGTGAATGAGCGCAAGCTTGATGGCTCACAGCACCGGTTGTTCTCGGGCTGGATTTTTGCGGAGAACCCGGGGATCCATGCGGTGGAGCATCCGGTTTATGACGTCTGGCTGACCAGCTGCAAGACGCCGGAAGCGGGCAGGGCGGTGTCCAGCGATGAGAATTTGCGCAGGCGGCGGACGCGGGTGCGCTCAAGAAGACGCTGAAACTCCTCGCGGGTTACCTCAATGGCACCGAATTTAGCCAGATGGTCCGTGACGAATTGGGTGTCCAGCAGCGTGAATTCGGCGTGGATTAAACGGGCCACGAGATAGACCAGCGCGACCTTGCTGGCATCTTTTTCATAGGAAAACATGCTCTCGCCGAAGAAGCCGGCATTCAACTCGACACCGTAAAGGCCGCCGACGAGTTTCTCCTCGCGGTAGACCTCGACCGTGTGACAATGGCGCATTTCAAATAATTCGCGGTAGAGATCGCGGATGCGGTCGTTGATCCAGGTGCTGGGGCGGTCCGCCCGCGGCGCTGAGCAGCCGTCCATCACCCCTTCAAAGTCGGTATCAATGCGCACGGTGAATTTTTCCGAGCGGATGGTGCGGGCAAGCCGCTTTGGCACATGAAATTTATCGAGCGGGATGATGCCGCGATGCTTGGGCTCAATCCAGAAAAGTTCATCATCATCTGCGCTCTCGGCCATAGGGAAGATGCCGCAGGAGTAGGCCTTGAGGAGAACCTCCGCCGTAATATCGATGTTGATGTTGTCGGATCTCATGAGAGCAATGATACTCCCGAATCGCGATGAAAAAAAGAAGGGATCAGTGGTGGTGGCAGCGAGGGGCGCTGTTACAACCGGGGATATCCAAGGGCTGAGAAAGGCGGCGTTGTTGAATTGTCTCGCCGGAGCGGGGCAATCTGGCCGCTATTTCTTTGGTTTTGCGAGGTATTTTTCCAGCCAGTGGATGTCATAGCTGCCGTTGAGAATGTCCGGCTCGGCGAGGAGGTCGACGAATAGCGGGATGGTGGTGTCGATGCCGTCTATGACGAAGTCGCCAAGGGCGCGCTTCATGCGCATCATGCACTCGTTGCGGGTCTTGCCATGGACGATCAATTTTCCGATTAGGCTGTCATAATGAGGCGGGATGGAATAGCCCTGATAAACACCGGAATCGACGCGGACGCCAAGGCCGCCGGGAGGGTGAAAATAGTTGATTTTACCCGGTGATGGCATGAATGTGCGCGCGTTCTCGGCGTTGATGCGGCATTCGATGGCGTGGCCGCGCAGGGTTATATCTTCCTGAGAGAAGCTGAGCGGCGCGCCGGCTGCAACGCGGATCTGCTCGATAACCAGATCCAGGCCGGTGATCATTTCTGTGACGGGATGCTCGACCTGCAGGCGGGTGTTCATCTCGATGAAGTAGAATTCGCCATTTTCATAGAGGAATTCGACGGTGCCGGCACCGCGGTAATTCAGATCGGCAATGGCTTTGGAGACGATGTTGCCGATTGTCTCACGCTCGGCGGCATTCAGCGCCGGTGAGGGGGCTTCTTCCCAGACCTTCTGGTGGCGGCGCTGGAGGGAACAATCACGCTCGCCGAGGTGGACGGCATGACCCTGGCCATCGCCAATGACTTGCACCTCGATGTGGCGCGGTTTGCCGAGGTATTTTTCCATATACAGAGCATCATCGCCGAAGGCGGCTTTTGACTCGGCCCGGGCGGTGGAGATGGCGACGGATAATTCTTTTTCTGTTTCGGCGACCTTCATGCCGCGTCCACCGCCGCCAGCGGCGGCCTTGATGAGGACGGGATAGCCGGTCTCTTCCGCGACTTTTCTGGCTTCGGCCTCTGAGGTGATGGCCCCGTCTGAGCCGGGGACAACCGGAATGCCCAGTTTTTTGACGGTGTCTTTGGCGGTGATTTTGTCGCCCATCAGGCGGATATGCTCGGCGGTGGGGCCGATGAAGGTGATGTCGTGGTCTTCGAGAATTTCGGCGAAGCGGGCATTCTCGGACAAAAAGCCATAGCCTGGATGGACAGCGTTGGCGCCGGTAATTTCGCAGGCGGCCATGATCTCGGGGATGTTGAGATAGCTTTTGTTGGCGGGCGGCGGGCCGATGCAGACGCTCTCATCGGCGAGGCGCACATGCATGGCATCTTCATCAGCGGTGGAATGGACGGCGACGGTTGCAATCCCCAGCTCTTTGCAGGCGCGCTGGATGCGAAGGGCAATCTCTCCCCGGTTCGCTATGAGAATCTTGTCGAACATAAGGTTTTCTCGTTACTCAATAACCATCAGGGGCTCGCCAAACTCGACCGGCTGGCCATCTTCTACCATAATCTCTTTCACCGTGCCGCTTTTCGGGGCCGGGATGTGGTTCATGGTTTTCATGGCTTCGACGATGAGGATGGTCTGGCCTTTGGTTATTTTGCTGCCAACATCTGCAAAGGCAGCAGCGCCAGGCTCTGGCGCGCGGTAGGCGGTGCCGACCATGGGGGAGGTGACTGTGTTGTCATTACGGGCAGCGGGCTTTTCAGCCTGCGGTGCGGGCTGTGCGGCTGCGACCGGGGCAGGGGCTGCGCCCATGGGGGCGGCAACGATGCTGGGCGGGGATTTTGCGACACGAATGCGCAAATCTTTTTGTTCGATTTCAATTTCGTTCAGGCCGGTCTCGTCCAGTAGTTCAGCCAGTTCTCTGATTAATTGTTTTTGACTCAATTTTTTCTTCTCTGCCATGACACCTACATTATTGCCCACTGCCAACTTTGGCCGGGCCAGATACCGCCTGTCGGTTGTAATGTTTAACTGTTATCGCCTGATGTGAGAACTTCAAGCGCCAAATTGTATGATTTTGCACCAAACCCACATATTAGGCCCTTTGCAAGGGGAGATATATAGGAATGATGTCGATATTCTTCTCTTTGGTAAATATTAGAGAGATGGACTTCAATCACCGGAATGTCAATTGATCTTATGGCATCAGCGATGGCGATTGAGGTGTGGGAATAGGCCCCTGCGTTGATGATTAGGCCATCGGACTTGCTGCCAGCCTGCTGGATGATGGTAACAAGCTCTCCCTCGCTGTTTGACTGGCTGCATACCAGCTCGCGTCCCAGCTTGCTGGCCTGCTGGCGCAGCTTTTCGTGGATGTCATCCAGCGTGTCGCTGCCGTAGATTTCCGGCTCGCGGGTGCCGAGCATATTCAGATTGGGACCACTCAAGATGTAAATTGGTTTTGCCATTTGAATTGCCTGACGGGGTTGAGCTGAAGGCTGGATTGATTTGCTTTGCGCCGGGGCCGAATACTATAAAGGGCCTGTTGATAAGGCCCTTTATAGCGAAAAATGAATTTGGCTCAAGTCAAAGAAAGTCGCAGGTGAAAAGTGAGCCTTGCCTGTGTGTCCGGTGCGCTTATGCCTAGCTTGCTTCGCGCAGTTTTGCGATCACGGCCTTCATGGCTTCATAGGGGAGGACTTGCGGTACAACCCGGTCGTTGAAGATGAAGGTTGGTGTGCCGTTGATGCCAAGCGCTATGCCAACGTCGATGTTTTTCTGAAGATGGTCCTGGACCTCTTCGGATTTCATGTCAGCTTTCAGCTTATCCACATCAAGACCGACTTTTTTGGCGATACTTTCGATTGAGGCTGTGGTGATGCGGCCCTTGGCGCTGAGAAGCGCTGTGTGGAATGCCATGTATTTGCCCTGCTTGCGGGAGGCCAGAGCTGCAAGAGACGCTTCTTTTGAAGCTTCACCAAGGATTGGAAATTCCTTGAGGACGACTTTGACGTTTTTGTCTTCATCCATGAGTTTGACGATGTCATTCAGGGATTGGCGGCAATAGGGGCAATTATAGTCGAAAAATTCGACGACGGTGACATTGCCATTTTCGTTGCCAGCGACATGGCTGTATTCAGGGTTGACAAGCAGCTCCTGATTTTTGGCGATCAGTTCCTGCTGGCGCTTGAGTTCATCTTCTGCTGTGCGGCGCTCCAGCTCTTCGATGGCGTCGCGAATGATTTCGGGGTTTTCGAGCAGATATTCTTTTACCACGTCTTTGATGGCGGCTTTTTCTTCGTCGCTATAGGTTTTGGCGGCGAGTGGCGCGCTGATGAGGGCTGTTGCCAGCAGGACCATGGCTGCCAGCAGGCTTTTGCTGCGCTTGAGGGGCGTTAGATGCATTCAACTATCTCCAAAGGGTTGTTATTGTTGTTCGGTTGTTAGTCGCCCCATAACGGGTTGCGGTTCAAATCCGGTGATTAAAATTCCTATTTCGGCCGGAAGGTGATGATGTCGTTGGCCTGGATCCATTGCGGGCTGTTCTTCTTTAGACGGTTCTGGGCGCGTTTGGCCTGCATTTTTGCGTCTTGCAATTTACCCTCATAAAGATAGGCGTGGGCTGAGGCAAGGCTTGCCTGACCAATCATACGCTTGCGGCCATAGGCGTTTGCCAGCAGGCGGTATCCTATCGCGGAGTGATTCTCACGTACCAATGCTTTTTTGAGATGGTTAATGATGGCATCCGGGTTGCCGCCACCTGGTTGCTGGGAAATGGCCTGGGCCAGCATGATGCGGATGAGGGCTTCGTCAGGGGCAATCTGCACCGCGCGCTGGAGCGATGGGACGGCTGCTCTGGCTTTACCGGCCTCAAGCAGAAACTGGCCCTTAAGCTCGTGCATATAGGGGTTTTTCGGGTCCTCGGCGATGAGACGGTCAATCATGGGCAAAAAGGGCTTTAAACCGACACTTTTAAAGGTAGCGATGGTGCGGGCATAGCGGGCCGGGCGGGAGTTGTCTGATTCCGGGTAGCGGTTATAAACATAGCCCGCCTGGCTGGTGAAGGCGATGAGCTTGGCGCGCACCATGTCGTGGCGAAGCTGGCGCTGTGGCGGGTCTTTTTTGTTGAAGAAGGGGCTGCGCTCGGCGCGGTCACGCAGCTGGTTGATACGCGCGCGGGGAAGCGGGTGGCTGAGGACATAAGGGTCTGAATATTTCAGTGAGCCGATGGACTGGCTGGCGAAATATTCGAAAGTTTCGATCATGCCGCGGGCGGATTGTTTTGTGCGGGTCAGGTAGGCAAAGGCGGCCTGGTCGGCAGCGTATTCTTCTGTCTGGCGGTATTGATTGATGGAGCGCTGCGTTTGATAGCTGCTGCCTGCAAAAATACCTTTACCGGCGTCACCGAGATTGTCGCCGCCACCCGCACCGCCGGCAATAAGCAGGGCGCCGCCGAGAATTTTAAGCATCAGGTCAAGGGTTTGTGCTTTGGCAGCGTGAGCGCGCAAACGGGAAAGGTGGCCACCAGCGATGTGGCCGGCCTCATGCGCCATAACGCCGATCAGCTGGTTTGGTGTTTTGGACTGCATGATGGCGCCCATGTTGATAAACATGTTGCGGCCATCAACAACGAAGGCGTTAAAGTTCTTGTCGCCAATGATATGGATGGAGATATTCTGCGAGGAAAGACCGGCGGCCTGGAAAATGGGGATGCTGTAATCACGAATGAGATTTTCAGCTTCTGCATCGCGGATGAAGCCAGCGGCCTGGCTGCGGCCGGCGAGTGGCAGGCTGACCAAGGTAAGGAGGGTCATCACCATCGCGGCGGTAATGGCGCGGCGGATGAAGCCGGACTTGTGACGGGTGGGTGTGCTTTGCTGTGATAAAGGTGGCAACATATGATTCTTAACCTGTTTGGCGAAGCGTTGGTTTCGGATAGCTGAACCTTTGACGCGTGACTTTGCTGGCAGCTGCGGTTTCAGTTGTTACGCTGTTGTTTGTCGCTGTGCCCTAAATAGGGTAACGGTCAGCGATGACTGGTGTTTTTGCCGGGCGGGGCAAGTGATTGTTCGATCCGGGGGCGGCCCTCGCCCTTTTTCTTACACCGGATTTCAAGTGCAGTCGGTTAAATTAAACGTGAGCCGCGCTGGTCTTGTCCGATGTTTGGGCCGATGACCTGTTCGATGGTCCGGTCGATCTGGCATCCCGGTAATGTTTTTGGTGCGGCACAAGCAGCGCAAAATTTTGCCCTCATTCTATGAGGCTTCGTGACAATAACAAGGCGGCGGGGCCGGGTCGATGGGGATTTTTTTGCCGGTGTGGTAACTATGCGAGAGGTTTGGAGGGTTTGAATGAGAGATTTGTCGGCGCGGGGCGATATCGCGGCATTTTTGGCAATGGATGTGATGCGTGAGGCGAAGGCAAAGAGCCTTGCCGGGGCGCATATCTGCCATATGGAAGTTGGTCAGCCGGGGACCAAGGCGCCGCAACTGGTGAGAGAGCGGGCCAAGCGGGCGATTGACGGGGAAAAGCTTGGCTATACCGAAGCGCTCGGGATCTGGCCGCTGCGGGAGCGGATCGCGCGGCACTATAAGGAAAAATATGACGCGGATGTTGGCGCTGAGCAGGTGGTGATTACCACCGGGTCATCAGCGGGGTTTGTGCTGGCCTTTCTGGCAACGCTGGATGTTGGCGACGCGGTGGCGATCATGCGGCCGGGCTACCCCTGCTACCGGGAAATATTAAAGGTGCTTGGTCTCAAGGTGGTGGATCTGCCGGTTGGCTTTGATAATGGCTGGGTGCCGACCGAGGCCCAGGTGAGCGAGGCGATTTCCAGACATGGGGTGAAGGCGGTGCTGTTTGCCAGCCCGGCAAATCCGACAGGCGCGGTGGTGCCGCCAGCCGCTCTTGAGGCGATCTCCAATCTGCTGCGGGCGCGGGGGGTGTGGCTGCTGGCGGATGAGATTTATCACGGGCTGGTTTATGAGGCGGCCTCGCCAACAGCGGCCAATCTGAATGGATCCGGTGGGGCTGAGCGCTACCCGGAGCATGTCATCATCCTGAACAGTTTTTCGAAATATTATTCGATGACCGGCTGGCGTGTGGGCTGGATGGTGGTGCCACCAAGGCTGGTGCGGCGGATGGAAAAACTCAACCAGCATCTGTTCATTTCGGCGCCAGCGCTTTCGCAGGAAGCGGCTGTGGCGGCATTTGATGCAGTGGAGGAGCTGGAGGCGATTAAGGGGCAATATGCGCGCAACCGGGATATTTTGACCGAGGGGCTGGTGGCGGCCGGGATTGACCGGTTTGCCCCTCCGGACGGGGCGTTTTATGTCTATGCGGATATGAGCAAATTTACCGACGATAGCCTTGGCTTTTCCGCGCGGTTGCTGGCGGATTATGGGATTGCGGCTTCGCCGGGGGTGGATTTTGACAATGTGGATGGGCGTTACATGATGCGGTTCTCCTATGCTGGCGCTGAGGGGGAGGTGATTGAGGCGGTGCATCGGCTGAAAGCGCGGCCGCTTGGTGGTTGAATGGGCAAAGTTACAACGCGTCTGGGCCCGATGCAAAAAGCCCGCTCATTCCGGAGCGGGCTTTTTGTTTTCTGGTTTGTCAGACGGCGGTGTTAGCCGCGTTTCTGCCACCATCCGCGACGGGGTGAGCCATCTTCGTTGGTGTCGTCATTCTTATCAGAAGACGAGGATTTTTGCGACGCGGCAACGATGCTGCCTGGGTCGATGTCCTCGGCCTTTGGCTTTTTGCCGGCGTCATCGGCGCCATTTTTCGATCCATTGTCCGCGCTTGCGTTGTCAGGCTTATCAGCTTTGCTCTGGCTGCCATTATCATCGCTTTGCTCGCGCTGGCGGTCGCGGTTGTTGCGGCTGCGGGCGCTGCGGCGGCGGCGGTTGCCCTTATCCTCACCACTGCTTTGCTGATCATCATTCTGGCTGCTGTTGCTGTCATCGCGGTTGTTTTCATTGGCCGCGTGGTTCTGAGCGGATTGATCCTGATCAGACTGTTGCTCGCCAGAATTGTCGCGATTGTCGTTGCTGTTGTCCTGGTTGTTGTTTGCGCTGTCCGCGTTCTGGGACTGCTCGCCACGATCACCGCGGTTGTTGCGACGACGTCCGCCACGGCGTCCGCGCCGTCTTGGCCGGCGTGGTTTGCTTTCCTCATCGCCGCTTGCGTCACTATCAGCGTGCTGGCGTTGCTGGTTGCTGTTGTCGTCGTTGGCGGATTGCTCGTTATTCTGCTGGTTGTCATCCCGGCCACGGCGGGCGTTCTGGCCACCACGGCGCCGGCGGCGGCGAGGCTTGCTATTGTCGCTATTGTCATCCTGCGGTGTTGTCTCACTGTCGATTGACTTGTGAGCCCAATCCATCTGGACGACATTGCCGTCATTTGACTGGTCGCTATCGTCGCGGCGCTTGTTCTCGATCGTGTAGCTGACGCCCTGAAGTTCGGCGCTGGCTTCAACGCCAATGGTGACGCCATAGCGGCGCTCAATGTCGTGAACATAGTTGCGCTTGTTATTGAGGATATAGAGCGCGACATCGACATTGGTGTTGCAGATGAGGTCGAGCGCCTGGCGCTGGGTTTGCAACCGGTCCTCAAGAGCGCGCAGGATTGTGAGCGCCATTGATTCTGTTGAGCGGATCATGCCGGTGCCCTGACAGTGCGGGCATTGGCTTGTTGAGCCTTCAAGCACGCCGGTGCGCAAGCGCTGGCGCGACATTTCAAGCAGGCCAAAATGGCTGATGCGGCCAACCTGGATGCGGGCGCGGTCATGGCGCAGGCAATCCTTCAGGCGGCGTTCAACCGAGCGGTTGTTGCGGCGTTCTTCCATATCAATGAAGTCGATGACGACGAGGCCTGCAAGATCGCGCAGGCGCAACTGACGGGAGACTTCGTTGGCCGCCTCCAGATTGGTCTTCAGCGCGGTGTCCTCGATGGAATGCTCTTTTGTTGAGCGACCGGAGTTCACATCGACGGAGACGAGGGCCTCTGTCTGGTTGATGACGATGTAGCCGCCCGATGGCAAGGTGACATAGGGGCTGTACATGGCATTGAGCTGCGCTTCAATCTTGTAGCGGGTAAAGAGAGGCTCGCTATCCTTGAAGGGCTGGACGTTTTTGGCATGGCTTGGCATGAGCATGCGCATGAAATCTTTTGCTTCGCGGTATTCATTGTCGCCGGCGACAAGCACTTCCTCGATTTCCTTGTCGTAAAGGTCGCGGATGGAGCGCTTGATCAGGTTGCCTTCCTCATAGACGAGGGTGGGCGCTGAGGATTGCAATGTCAGGTCGCGGACATTTTCCCAAAGGCGCAGGAGATATTCAAAGTCGCGTTTGAGCTCGGCCTTGGTGCGTGAGGCACCAGCGGTGCGCACGATGAGGCCCATGCCCTCTGGTACTTCCAGCTCGTCAACAATTTTGCGCAGGCGTTTGCGGTCTGTCGCGCTGGCGATCTTGCGGGAGATGCCGCCGCCACGGGCGGTGTTTGGCATCAGCACGGTGTATCTGCCGGCAAGCGACAGGTAGGTTGTCAGCGCGGCGCCCTTGTTGCCGCGCTCTTCTTTTACGACCTGGACCAGAATGATCTGGCGGCGTTTGATGACTTCCTGAATTTTATAATGTTTGCGGCGAAGATGCTGGCGCTCGGGGAGTTCCTCCAGCGCGTCTTCGGAGCCGACTGATTCTACTTCGCTGTCGTCATCGTTGCTGTCGTCATCGTGATCGGCAGCATTCTGGCGCGGGTTGTTGGCGTTCTCTTCGTCGTCTTCGTCTTCATCGTGATCATCATCGTCGTCACTGCTCGCCTGTTCGGCAGCCGCTTCACGGCGGGCGGATTCTCTGGCTTCTTCGCGCTCATAGTCGAGCAGGGCCTGACGGTCCGCCTGGGGCAGTTGATAATAATCGGGGTGGATTTCGTTAAAGGCAAGGAAACCGTGGCGGTTTCCGCCGTAATCGACGAAGGCGGCCTGGAGCGATGGTTCAACACGGGTAACTTTGGCAAGGTAGATGTTGCCGCGAAGTTGTTTTCTCAGTGCTGATTCAAAGTCAAATTCCTCAACGCGGTCTCCCCGCATCACCACGACCCGGGTTTCCTCCGGGTGCGAGGCATCGATAAGCATTTTGTTGGACATGTAATAGATTCCTGTTCAGGAGGCGGGCGCCACGCGGCGGCATGTTTTGCGCATCAAAGGGCGCGTTATGCCGGGGGGGCCCGTCCTGAGTTGTCTCGAAGGCCGGTTGGCTAAAGGCATGAGGCTGCGGGCAGGGGGCGAGTGATGGCGCAACTGGCTGAGGCATCACCGCTATAAAAGCGGGGACTGCCGTGCCGTTCACTGCCGTATCTCTCGTTGTTGCACCGGAGTTATTCATGCTGGATGCCAAAATCGGTCTTTCTGTTTGATTTAAATAGCCCGGTTTTTGTGCGGGCGGTTGAAAATAACTGGTTAAAAATTGAATTGAATGCGGATGCTGGCCAGGGGGGTGTCCCCTTTATGTTGGCGCTAACTATTGTTCATTGTTCTCGCTGACGTGGCTGGCTTTCATCCGGTGGATTATCTTGTTGTGTTTAAATTCCTGATATCTGGTTGTTTAGGTTTGTTGGTTTAAAGGGGTGCTCGGCCTGTAGCCGGTGAGCGGCCCTGTGAATTGAAGTTGACTGAAATAAAGTCGACGATTGAAATATGTAAGCGCCATTTGCTCGGGCTTTAGCTGTTGGAGCGATGGCGAAATTGAGCCTTGAAATATACGCCTGGGGGGACGGCCCAAAGAAATCACAGCGTTTGCCTGTTTTGAACAATTTTGCTGGAAGATTGAGCGCCACATTCCCGGGGCGATTCATAAATTTATACTGCAGGTTACTCTTGTTGGGGTTGGCGCGAAATTTACTTTCGTATCGCCAACAGGTTAAAGCGATTGCAGCGGTTGTAAACGCCACCTTTTGCAACGTTCCGTCATGAGCATTTCATGGCGGGCGGGCCTTTAAAATTGCCTGCGTTCGCGGGTGGCACACCGCTGGTGTTGCTTGTCATACCGGGGCGGCACGCCGCTGCCAGATTGTTTAGCAACCGGATCGATTGTTTTGCTGATGGTGCTACCGATAAATTTTGACCGCAAAATGCGATCAATGGTCATCGAGGGCAGGATCAGGCTAAGTTCGCCGCCAGGTTGTTTTACCCGTTGGCAGACTCGAACCGTTACCCCAAAGGATAGGCTTTCCCTTTCAAGACTGCAAGTCAATATGCAAATGCCGCATTATTGACTGAATCCGGACAGCGTTAACACGCTGAAACGCTTTGGTTTTGCCTGAATTGGCTTTGGGAGGTCAGGCTAGAGGTGAAATGGTAACTTTTTTGATAATTTTCAAGTTTTTGCAGTAAATCAGGTCTCTCTGGCGGCTAAAATGGCTGTTTTTGGCGTTGGTCGGCGGTAATTGCAGGGAGGCACCCCTGGCTGAGTTTTGGGTTGGCGTTGAAATATTTGTGTAAAAGCAGGCTTTGGCCCCGCTGACGGGGAAACAGAGGCGCGCCGACGGTTGTCTTCACTGGCGCGAATAAGTTAGAGATTCAGAAGCTGATTGTGCGCTGAGCCGAGATTTCGCCATTTTTAATGTGATCTATGGGGTGACGGGAATTTTAGGGGTTTTCGTTTTCTGATACCGGCTAATTGGTTTATCAGGCCGTTGTGGCGGTTGTTTCAAATCCGGGTGCGCGTATGACGCGGGCCATTGTTTGGGCATCCGGTTGGACATCGGGGTTGGGTATCAGGATGCGGTGTTGGCGCCAGGTCGCTGCCGCGAAGGACATTAAAAGAACTGATGAGGGTTCAAGAATTTACGAGGGTTCTCTTGGGACAACTTTCAAATTTAAAATTCAATGAATGTGCGGGTGGTAAGTGCCGCCGCGCTAATCTGTTTTGGTCGCCGATGGTTTTGGCTGTGGCGGTGCTGGCTGCAGTGATGTTATTGACTGCGGCCCCGACCATTGCATTTGCCAAAGATGATGGCTCGACGGTTGCCAAAGATGCGCGCCTTGGTGGTAACAAGGCGCGGACGAGGTTTGTTGCGGATCTCTCCCGCGCGACGAAATACCGGATATTTACGCTTGCCGACCCTTACCGGGTGATTGTTGACCTGCCGAATGTGAATTTTAAAAATTTGCCGCAGGGGCTGGGCAGCTCCGGCAAGGAGTTCTGGTCAGTGCGTTTCGTTATGGGATTGTTTGCGCCTGGTAAATCGTGGATCGTGATTGATGTGATTGGCCCGGTGCATGTCGAGCAGTCATTTGTTTTGAAGCCGAAGGGCAGTGTGCCGGCCAAGCTGGTGATTGATATTATCCCGACCGACCGGACAAGTTTTGAACGGCGGCGGCGGGAACTTTATGAAAAACGCTCGAAAAACAACAATGTGCAAAAGGCCTCGGTCGATAAAAGCATTGAGAAGCTGACGCGGGAAGACAAGCCGCGAGGGCGGCCACGTATTGTGATTGACCCTGGCCATGGCGGGCTCGACCCGGGGGCCTCGGGTGCTGGCGGTACGCGGGAGAAGAACATTGTTCTGGCGTTCTCGAAGGCGTTGCGGCGGCATTTGAAGAAGACCGGTAAATATGATGTGAAGCTGACGCGGACGGTTGATGTGTTTGTGCCGCTGGCTGAGCGGGTGAAGATTGCGGAAGATTACCACGCGTCGCTGTTTGTCTCGATCCACGCGGATGCGATCAGCAAGCGGCTGGCATCGCGCACACGCGGGGCAACCATATATACGCTATCGAAAAAAGGATCCGACCTTGAAGCCAGGGCTTTTGCGCAGAAGGAGAACCAATCTGACGTGCTGGCGGGTATTGATATTGAGGAAGCCTCAAGCGAGGTGGGCGGTATCTTATGGGATCTGACGCAGCGGGAGACGAAGAACCGCTCGATGAAATTTGCCGGTCATGCGGTGACGCGGATGGGCAAGAAAACGAAATTCACGCAAAACAAGATGCGCTCGGCGAATTTTCGCGTGCTGCGCTCTGCTGTTGTGCCGTCCGTTTTGATTGAGCTTGGCTATATCAGCAACGCGGAAGATGAAAAGCTGTTGCGATCAGCCAAATGGCAAAATGGCATGGCCGGCGCGCTTGCCGGGGCGATTGATCGGTTCATGAAGGATCATCATTAGGGGAGTCGCTGGTACATTCTCTGGTGCATTCTGGTCAGCTGGGTGGTGATTAGGTGCGTAAAATTGCCACCTGT
This sequence comes from uncultured Alphaproteobacteria bacterium, assembly GCA_942490955.1. GTDB lineage: Bacteria > Pseudomonadota > Alphaproteobacteria > Rhizobiales > HXMU1428-3 > HXMU1428-3. Next base: position 59,937 of record CALNZE010000050.1, on the reverse strand, counting down.
GGCTGTGATGGTCGCAAATTGCCGTGATTTTTTGCCAAAAGGCGTTTAGGTGTTTGATGAAACATCATAATTTTAACGTGATTTGTTGGAATTTATGGTCTGACCACTTAATGGCCAAAATGGCGGTATAGTGGCTAATGATCGCCTGGTGTTTTGTCGTCTGGTGGTGCCTGTTGCTGGTATCGTCTGTCACAAATAGCGCCTGTTATATGGGGCGAATTTCCTGCATCCGGGTTGTTCGGGTCTCGTGATTTATGTCGGTTTGCAGTGAAAAATGACGAGCAGTTTTTAACTTTCCTGTGTTGACCTTGCCTTCGGCCGGAGGCTGTATCGGTCGCTATTCTTTTCGGCCAGTTATTTGAATGGGGCGTTTTAATAATGGTTCAACCTCCTTCACCGCAACCCTATCGTGGGCGGGTGACCACGCCAATGTCTGCCGCCGGTGCGCGGCCGCGGCGCATGCCTTATGGCGGTGGAAATGGCCCGGGTGGGAAACCGCCCCGGCGGCCAAAGCAGAAAAAGAAGCGCAGCTGGACGTTGCGCATCCTCGGCTTTTTATTCGCGGCAGGGTGTGTCGGCTTTTTCGCGGTTTCAGGCGCGGTTGCTTACTACGTCTGGGATGTGACGAAAGATTTGCCCGATTATGAAGTGCTGGCGAAATATGAGCCGCCGGTGATGACGCGTATTCACGCCAATGACGGCAACCTGATTGCCGAATTTGCTGAAGAGCGGCGGATTTATGTGCCGATCAATGCGGTGCCGGATAAGATCATCAATGCTTTCCTTTCTGCGGAAGACAAGAATTTCTTTGAACATGACGGGCTTGATTACGGCGGCATTGCGCGGGCGATGATCACCAATGTCAGGAATGTCGTGAGCAAAAGCGGCAAGCGGATGATTGGTGCCTCGACCATCACGCAGCAGGTGGCGAAAAACTTTCTTCTGACCAATGATCGCAATATTGACCGGAAAATCAAAGAAGCGGTGCTGGCCACGCGCATCGAAAAAGCCTTTACCAAGGAGCAGATCCTTGAGCTTTACCTGAATGAAATTTATTTCGGCCTGCGCTCGCATGGTATTGCGGCGGCGGCGCTGAATTATTTTGGCAAAAGCCTGGAGGAAATCACGGTGGGCGAGGCCGCCTATCTGGCATCACTGCCGAAAGCGCCAAATAATTATCACCCCTTCAAGCACCGCAAGCGGGCGATCACCCGGCGGAACTGGGTGCTTGGGCGTATGGCGGATAATGGCTTTATCACACAAGAAGTGGCGCAAGCTGCCATCAAGGAGCGGTTCAAGGTGAACCCGCGGCCATTTGGGGCGCGTATCCTGGCGGGTGAATTTTTTGCTGAAGGTGTGCGCCGGACGCTGCTGGAAGACTTTGGCCAGAAGAAGCTTTATGGCGGCGGGCTTTCTGTGCGGACAACGCTTGACCCGGAATTGCAGCGCAAAGCGAAGAGGGCGTTGGTGGCCGGACTGGTTGAATATGATGAAGATCATGGCTGGCGCGAGCCGGTGGCAAAAATTGACCTTGAGGCCGAGAAGGACTGGGGCGTTGCGCTCTCTAAAGTTGAGGGGCTGAAAGATGTTCACCCCTGGCGGCTGGCAGTGGTTCTGAGCCATGAGGATAAAAAGGCGGTGATCGGGTTGCAACCTGATGACCTCGTCTCCGGTCGGATTGAAGCCAAACGTGAAGTTGGCGAGATCAGCCTTGAGAATATGAAATGGGCGCGAAAGAATGAGGGTGAGACCAAATATGGTGATCCGAAACTTGGCGCGAAACTGAAGAAGCCGTCAGACGCGCTGGCGGTTGGTGATGTGGTTTACGTCTCGCCGATCAAGACGGAAGTTGCCAGCACCGGCGATGTTGCCGAGGCGGTTGGCCCTGACGCCCGCAGCCAGTGGCGGTTGCGGCAGATTCCTGAGGTCGAAGGCGCAATCGTTGCCCTTGATCCTCACACGGGCCGGGTGAAGGCTCTGGTTGGTGGCTTTAGCTTTGACGACAGCCAGTTTGACCGGGCAACACAGGCGAAACGGCAACCGGGGTCGGCATTTAAACCTTTTGTTTATGCGGCGGCGCTGGATAATGGCTACACGCCATCAAGCGTGGTGCTGGATACGCCTGTGGCGATCAAGCAGGGCAACGGGCAAGGTGTGTGGCGGCCGAAAAACTATTCCGGTAAATTCAGTGGTCCTTCGACATTGAGGATTGGCATTGAGAAGTCGCGCAATCTAATGACGGTGCGGTTGGCGCAGGATATGGGCATGCCGCTGATCTCTGAATATTCGCGGCGCTTCGGCATTTACGACAATCTCATGCCGGTGCTTTCGATGTCGCTTGGCGCGGGTGAGACGACATTGCTGCGGCTGACAACGGCCTACGGCATGCTGGCCAATGGCGGCAAGAAAATTGAAGCGACGTTGATCGACCGCATTCAGGATCGCTATGGCAAGACCGTCTGGTCGCATGATGCGGCGAAATGCACGGGCTGCGAGCAGACCGAATTCAAGGGTGTAACCGAGCCGGTGTTGAATGACCTGCGCCAGCAGGTGATTGACCCGCACACGGCTTATCAGGTGACTTCGATGCTGGAGGGTGTTGTAAAGCGCGGTACCGCGCGGCGGGCGCTTTCCGGTTTGCCCATTCCGGTGGCGGGCAAGACGGGCACGACCAATGATGCGCGCGATGCCTGGTTTGTCGGCTTTACCCCCGACATGGTTGTTGGTGTGTTTGTTGGCCATGATGTGCCGCGCCCGCTTGGCCGCAAGGCCACTGGTGGCGGGCTTGCGGCGCCAATCGTCAAGCAGTTTATGCTGGCAACGCTGGCGGATAAGCCAGCTATACCGTTCCGTATTCCGCCGGGCATTCAGCTTATACCGATTAACTCAAAAACAGGGCTGCGCTCTGATGGCGGCAATAACACCATCATGGAGGCTTTTAAACCCGGCAACGGGCCGCCTGATGCGTCATCGGTGATTTATGATGATCCGGATGTTTTTACACCGGAGAATGATCGCCAGCTTGATTCCGGCTTTTACTAGGGCTGCTGCCTTGGTCAGAGGCCGCGGGGCCAGCCAACCGGGTCTGGTGGTTATCTTGACTTGTCGGGTTTATTGATTCAAAACAGTTATGTGAGGCGGCGCTGAAAATTCAGCGCCGCCTTTTGTTGCCCCGCCGTGGGGTTTGCTTTTGTTTGAGGTGGTGCGATGCGCGCAGAAACACAAATTCTTGTTGATCAGATCCGGGAGTCTTTGGCGCTTTTACGGAGGCATCTTTGACCCGGATGGCGCACAGATACGGCTTGATGAGTTGAACGCAAAGGCGGAAGACCCTGAGCTTTGGAATGACCCTGGTAAAGCCCAAGGTCTGATGCGGGAGCGCACCCGGCTGGATGAAGCGCTCACCGCCTTTCACGGGTTAACCCAGGAACTTGAAGACCAGATTGAGTTGATCACCATGGGTGAGGCTGAAGACGATGCCGAGGTGATTGGCGAGGCTGAGGAAGCCCTTGCCGTTCTTGCCAAAAAATCGGCGCGGCGGGAGGTTGAAACGCTGCTCTCTGGTGAGGTGGATGCCAATGACTGCTATGTGGAAATTCACGCAGGGGCTGGCGGCACGGAGAGCCAGGACTGGGCGGAGATGCTCTTCCGCATGTATATGCGCTGGGCGGAGAAGCGCGGTTTCAAGGTGGAAATTCAAGGGACCAGCGCTGGCGACGAGGCTGGTATCAAGTCCGCTACCATTATGGTCAAGGGTGAGAATGCCTATGGGTGGCTAAAGACGGAATCCGGTGTGCACCGGCTGGTGCGCATCTCGCCTTACGACTCGAACGCGCGGCGGCACACCAGCTTTTCATCGGCCTGGGTTTTTCCGGTGATCGATGATGATATTGAAATTGAGATTAACGAGAGTGATTGCCGGGTGGATACCTTCCGCGCAAGCGGGGCCGGCGGGCAGCATGTGAACACGACTGACAGCGCGGTGCGCATTACACATCAGCCGACCGGCATTGTGGTGCAGTGCCAGTCGCAGCGCTCACAGCATAAGAACCGGGCCGAATGCTGGAAGATGCTGCGGGCGCGGCTTTATGAAAAAGAGCTGCAGGAGCGGGAAGAAAAGGCAGAGGCGGCGGCTTCGCAAAAAGGTGCTGTTGGCTGGGGGCATCAGATCCGCTCTTATGTTTTGCAGCCCTATCAGATGGTGAAGGACCTGCGCACGGGCGTTGAAAGCTCAAACCCGACAGCGGTTCTGGATGGTGACCTGGATGCCTTTATGGAAGCGGCGCTGGCGCAACGGGTGCATGGCGGCGGGGCGGTTGAAGTCTCGGACCTGGATTGACAAAAAGTTATTCAGGGTTAGCACCCTGAAAATACTTTCTGTCAGTTTATCCGAGTCCGATCGGTGGCGTGGTGCGATTAACAAGCGGATGGTTCGGGCCGTGAGGCATTTTGTGGGTAAAATTACCGCGCGGCCGCGGAGTGCCGGTCGATTGGCGACCTGGATCGCGTGGCAGTGACGCGCCCGTCAGAGTTTCAGTTTTGCGCCGGCCTTTGCTTTTTCGCGGGTTTCTTCGAGGGCCTTTTTCATTAGTTGGTCCTGAAGGTGGGTGAGGCGTTGTTTTTCAATCTGCTCCAGCGCGACGCTGTGAATGTTGAAGGCGTAGCCCGGCACGAAGCCCTGTGTTTCGCTGCGCTCGGTCCAGCCGATGGTCATACGGTAGGGGCAGACCTGCCTGTCGGAATAGCTGAAACAGTTTTTAATTCGAGATAGATCGCGTTCGCAGTCTTTTCTCTGTTGGGACATATCTCTTAGGTGTTTGTTATAATCGGGGGGCGGCGTGCCCGTGCCCATTGATGATCTGATGTAGGTTTTCAGGGCATCGTTGATCTGCTCGCATTGCAGCGTTTTGGTTTTTTTCATCTGTGCCAGACTGGTTTCGCTTATTAAACCGCGATTTTTATCAAACAGCCATTGCAGTTTTGTGCGGTGTGTCAGCGTGGGCGTGCCGTATTTGCCGCTAATCTGTTTTATAAAATCCTTGCGTATCGCCGGTGTGGCGCGGATGTCCTGATCACGTATCAGGGACTTAATCTTCGTGCTGTCGGGGGCATCGGTGATATTCTCCGGTGGGAGAAACGTAATGCGAAGAATTTCCCGGCCGCGTTTGGCGTTGTCTTTCACCTCGATATAGCTGCCATATTCATATTCGCTGTTGGCGTGCTTCAGCTTGTGCTGCCGGGTTTTTATGGCACGAAAAAGATCAGCTTGAAGGGCAGGGAGATCATGACCGGTGGCAGCATCATCATGCCCATCGACATCAGCACCGACGCGACCACCATGTCGATGACGACGAAGGGGACGAACAGCAGGAAGCCGATCTCGAATGCGCGGCGCAGTTCCGAGATCATGAAGGCCGGGATGAGGACGGGGAGGGAGATTTCCTCCGCCGTTTCAGGGCGCGGTTTGCCGGAGAGGTCCATGAATAATTCAAGGTCTTTATCGCGCACATGCTGGCGCATGAAAGCGTGAAAGGGTATGCCAAACAATCATTCAGCTCGATTTCCTCGGTGATGAGGGGCGCGATGCCATCGTCATATGATTTCTGGATCACCGGGGCCATCACAAAGCCGGTGAGAAACAGGGCGAGGCTGAGGATGACGGTGTTTGGCGGGCTCTGGGCGATGCCGATGGCGGTGCGCAGCAGTGAGAGCACGACGACAATGCGTGTGAATGACGTGACCATGATGAGGATGGAGGGGGCGACGCTCAAAATGGTGATGAGGGCGACAATTTGCAGGGCGCGCTCGGTGACGCCGGTGCCTTGACCGAGGTTGACGCTGATATCCTGGCAGCGGCGGGGCCGAGCAGCAGCGTGGCCAGCAACAGGGCAGCGATGCCCGCAACAGCCAGCGCGACCAGCAACAGCTTTAACAGCCATGAAAGCGCGCCGGTTTCCTGGTTAATTATGCCGGGCAGGGTGAGTTGCTTTCGTCCTTCGATCATCATCACGGTTGAGGTCGGACATCAGTCGCCGCCCCTCCATCGCTGCTATCGCTCATATCAGTGCTGTTATCTTTTATCGGGTAGGAGCGGGGGTCGGCGCCGTAATCCTGCGAAAGGGGTTTTGACTTGACGGTTGGCGATAAGGGGGGCGGCGGTGTGATGCCTGTCTCTATCACGAGATCGCCATCGGGCCCGAGCATGATGAGGTGGTTGACCTCATCACGGCGGATCAGCATCAGGCGGGATTTATGGTCAACAGGCAGGCTCTCGATGACTTCAAGGCGGCGCTGGGCGGGCTTGCGGAAAATCGCTGTGCGGTTGCCGCCGGGCATGGCGAATTTCTTCACCAGCAGGGCGAGGCCGAGAATCAACGCGATGACGAACAGCAGGGAAATGGCCCACCAAACCAGACTTTCCATCATGATACGCCCCCCTTTGCCGTCAGTTTGCCCCTGAAAACAGCTGCGCTTTTGCCCGCTCTTTCTGCTCAGTAGGCAAGATTTACCTGATTTGCACCGGGGGACGGCCGTTTAAATGCTGTTCATCAACAGGAATGGTGAAATCTTTACGGCTTATTAACCCTACGGGCGGCAAAATTTGCCTCATTGATATTGTTGCCGCCAATTTAGCCAGAGGACGACGTGATGCTGAATGATCTGCCGTTAATGACCTTCATCCGCGACAAGATGAAGTGGCATCAGACCCGTCAATCCGTGTTGGCGAACAATGTGGCGAACGCGGACACGCAGGGCTACAAGCCGAAAGATCTGAAGGCGCTGCAATTTGAAAGCCTGTTGCCGGATGTGCGCCAGCCTCGGCGGGGCATGGTGACCACACATGCCAAACATATGAGCGTGCAACCTGTGGGCGGGGCGGATTTCAAGAGCCGCTCCGGCAAGGATTTTGAGGTAACCCCGAGCGGCAATGGGGTGGTGCTGGAAGACCAGATGGTCAAGGTTGCAAACAACCAGTTTGAATATCAGATGGCGACCACGGTTTATTCGCGCTCGATGGGGTTGCTCAAGATCGCGCTGGGTCGTTCGTAACACCGGCGGCTGACACCTTAAATTTATACGGCTGATGGGAGCCTTTCAAATATGGATTTGATGAATAGTCTGAAAATTGCGGCATCCGGCCTTGGCGTGCAATCGCAGCGGATGCGGGTCATTTCGGAAAACATCGCAAATGCGGACAGCACCGCGACTGAAAAGGGCGGGGACCCTTATCGGCGCAAAGTCTCGACCTTTACGCAGGAGCTGAACCGGGACATCGGGCTGGAGGTGGTGAAGGCCGGGCGGATCAAGCTCGACAAAAGCGACTTTGGCATGCGGTTTGAGCCAGGCCATCCGGCAGCGGATGAAAAGGGCTATGTGAAAACACCGAATGTGAACGGCCTGGTTGAGGCGATGGATATGCGGGAAGCGCAGCGCTCTTATGAGGCCAACCTGAATGTGATCACCTCGGCGCGGCGGATGCTGGCCAAGACGCTGGAAATTTTGCGGTAGGTTGGTTTGCAGTTGAATTGCGTTGGTAACTGGCAATTTAAGGGATTAATCCAGGGGGATTTAAATAATGACGGTTAGTGCAAATTTAGCAGCGAATGCTTATGCCAACGCATTAAAGGTTGGCGATAGCTTTGTGAACGACGGTAAAGCCACCGGGCAGGGGCGGTGCACGATGCTGGGGAATTTGCCAAGATGGTGCAGGGGGCGGTCGAGGCTGTTGCTGAAAAAGGGAAGGTGGCTGAAGCACAGCCGCCGTAAATGTGGCTCCGGTAAGGGTAATCTGGTTGATCTGGTCACCACAATTGCTGAGACGGAAATTGCCGTGGAGACGTTGGTGACAACCAGAGACCGGGTGATTAGTGCCTATCGCGATATTATGAATATGCCAATTTAAGAGGGCGCTGCCCTCTTAGATTGAGACTTTGACGGGGCTCTGCCCACACGGCATCCGGCTCATTTTGGGGGCTCCAGATGCCCACTACGCATCCGGCTCATTTTGGGGGCTCTAGATGCCCACTACGCATCCGCCCCTAGTACGCTGGTCGGTATTGAAAAAGTATCGTGTGAAAGTCCCTCGGCGCTGGCGCGGCTTGGTGTACTTTCATCGATTCAATATGGTAAGGCGCGCCAGGTTTAAGCGAAGAAGGGGCGGCCCTACGGGCGAGCTTTTACTTATTTAAGCGCTTCGCGCAGAATTATTTGAGGCGCTTTGCGCCCTATTTTTTGGGGAAGGGATAAGTGGAAAGAATTATCGCGGGCTGGGGGTGTTGGGGGTGTATAATTTGGGTGATTCTAATTTTTAAAGGTTTAGGCCATGACGGGTGCGGAAGTGATGGATGTGGGGCGGGATGCGATTATCGTGCTGCTCAAAGTTTCTGGTCCGCCAATGATTGTGGGCTTGTTGGTTGGCCTGATCATTGCCCTGTTTCAGGCGCTGACGCAAATTCAGGAAATGACATTGGTGTTTGTGCCAAAGATCATCGCTATTTTTGTTAGCGTGATGGTGGCTATGCCGTTTATGGCAGGGGTACTAGGTAACTTTATGGAGCGGGTGATGAGCCATATCGCGGGGGTGATGAGGTGGCACGACCAGCTTTGTTTGCTCTTTTGGTGAATTTGGCCTTGTCTTTAATTTAGCAGGTAGAGATTAGGGAACATGATGCTGTCGCTCGAATATTAACTATCTCCCTGCACCGCCTTTGTGCTGTTTCTGATTTTTTCGCGGATGGGGCCGCTGGTGATGATGTTGCCGGCCATTGGGGAGTATACTGTCCCGATGCGCTCGCGGTTGGCCTTTGCGGTGATGCTGTCTTTGTGCATCTACCCGATGGTGGTCGGGCGGATGCCGGCCATGCCGGATAGTCTTGGCGGGCTGCTGGCATTCAGCCTCAGGGAGGCGTTGATTGGGTTTGCTTTTGGCGGCATTGTTAAGCTGATTTCCAGCGGGTTGCAGGTGGCTGGTAATATTGTTTCTTTCCAGTCTGGTCTCTCTTTTGCGCAAACGGCGGACCCGATGAGTGGTCGGTCAGATAGTGTTTTTTCCAGCTTTCTGATGATGCTGGGGACGGTGATGATTTTGGTGCTTGATCTTCATCACCTGATCCTGGTGGCGATGGCAGAAAGTTACATGATGTTTCCGCCAACGGAGGCAGTATCTGTTCATGCCGTTTAGCGAGGCGGCTGTGAAGACCGTTGCGAATGCTTTTAAGATTGGTGTGCAGCTCTCAACGCCGTTTATTGTGTTTGGTCTGGTGTTCTTTCTCGGTCTTGGCATCCTGTCGCGGTTAATCCCACAGATTCAGGTGTTTTTCATTGCCATGCCGGCAAATATCTATCTTGGCGTGCTGCTGTTTGCGTTGCTGTTGGGCGCGATGATGACCTGGTATTTGGCTTATTACGAAGCGGCGATTGCTAATCATGATGCGTTAGGGGCAATTAGGAGATTGCTGCTATGGCTGATGAAGCCGAACAATCAGAGAAAACTGAGGACCCCTCCGAGAAACGGCTGCGCGATGCGCGCGAGAAGGGGAATGTGGTTAAGAGCCAGGAGGTGAATAGCTGGTTCATGCTCACAGCGGCAACGCTTGTTGTGATGTTTTCATGCTGGCGGGCAATATGGCGGCGCAGCTCTCGTCTGTTCTCAAGGGTGTTCTGTTTAACGCGCATGAGCTTTCGATGGATGGGCGGGGCGGGCTCGTCTTGTTGAGCGAAGTGTCATGGGCGATTTTTGCTGCATTAACATTGCCGTTTATTGTCTTCATCATTGCGGCAATGGCGGGCAATCTGGTGCAGCACGGGTTTTTGATGCAGACGGAGACGATGCAGCCGAAATTGTCAAAAATCTCGCCGATCGCGGGGCTGAAGCGGCTGTTTTCCCTGACATCACTGGTGAATTTTTCCAAAAGCCTGGCGAAGCTGACGATTGTGACGGTGCTGATCGTGCTGATCATGTGGCCGTCTCGCGATAGTCTTGAGGTTATGGTGGCGCTGGACCCGGCAGCGTTACTGCCACTTGTGCAGGATTAGGCGGTTAAAATTCTGGCAGCAGTGGTGGTGCTTTATACAGTGGTTGCAATGGTTGATTATGCGTATCAGCGCCAGCAATGGTGGAATAAGCTGAAGATGACCATGCAAGAGGTGAAGGACGAATATAAGCAGCAGGAAGGCGACCCGATGGTCAAGGCAAAGATCCGGCAGATCCGCATGGAGCGGGGGCGCAAGCGGATGATGGCGGCGGTGCCGGAGGCCTCGGTGGTGATCACCAACCCGACCCACTATGCGGTCGCCCTGAAATATGAGACCGGCATGCCGGCGCCGGTTTGTGTCGCCAAGGGTATTGACGCGCTGGCGCTTAAAATTCGTGAAATTGCCGGCGACCATGAAATCCCGATGGTGGAGAACCCGCCGTTGGCGCGCGCGCTGCATGCGGTGGTGGAAATTGACCAGGAGATTCCAACGGAGCATTATAAAGCTGTGGCGGAAGTGATCGGCTTTGTGATGCGAAAAGGCGTGAAACGCTAGGGCTGGGTGCTTCGTGCATAAAAACGGCTGGTTCTGGCGGTAAAAAATTTGGCGCGGGCGGGTTGATTTTCGCTGTTAATTACGGGTTGAAACGAATCATTTGGTTGCCGCGAATCATATAGCGTGTCTGGTTATGAGTGATGTGAATGTGCCCGTAGATCCTCATCAGCCTGATTTGGTGCAAGAGGATCGTCTTACCGCAATGTTTATGCGGCCCGGAAAATACAGAACCCTTACATGTCTCGGTCTTTTGGCCGGGGTTTTGTTTGCGGCTTTTTTCCTGCAGGAGTTTAACCTGTTGCTGATGGCGATCCTCGCCCTTTTAGCAACGGTTGGAGTGTTTGCGGTGCTTGCTTATTCGGCGGGCATTGTCGATGTTGGCTCCAGGGATAGCGATGTCAGTATTTTTGCCGCCTATGCCGAGGCGCTGACGGATGGCATGCTGATCACTGACAAGGCGGGCAAGGTTGTTTACGCCAACGATGCCTATTTTCATATTCTGCGCCGCAAACGGGAAAAAGTTGTCCCGACCGTTGAGACCTATTTCTCCGGTGAGCCGTCGATCGCCGAGCCGCTATATCGGCTCTGTCAGGCGGCTGTGCAGATGCGGGCCTGGGAAGATGAATTTTCCATCACCGATATGGTTGAGGATGAGGAAGACGGCGAGCCGCGGCGTGAGGTGCGCTGGCTGCGGATTTCCGTGCGGCCTATCCGGCTGAATGACAGGGCTGGCAAGAAGGCCGGCAAGGCGAGCGCTGTGGTCTGGCGGCTTTCCGATGTGACGCTGGAGCGGGCCAGCCGGGATAAGGAATATAAAGACCTGATCACGGCAGTGCATCATTTTGACCAGGCGCCGATGGGCTTTTTCACCCTGAATAATGAGGGTGACATCACCTATATGAACGGCACACTGGCCGATTGGCTGGGGCTGGATGAAGGCGGCAAGTATGGCCTGAACATAAACGCGATCATGCCGCTTGAGGGTGTGCAGCTGCTCACGCAATCTCTCACGCCTTATTCGCAGCTTCGCTCTGTGCAATATTATGACCTGGTGACAGCCGATGGCTCGACCATCAGCACCATTCTTTATGGCCAGCCGGCGGAGGAGTTGCCGGCGCATATGGGTGCTGTCGGGCCGGAGCCTTTTCATTATGGCGTCGTGGCGCTAAAGGCGGAAGACGCCCCGCAATTGTTTGAACCGCAGCGGATGACTGAAATGCGGCTTGAGCAGTTTTATCACTCGGCGCCGATTGGTATCGCCACGATCAATGAGGCGGGTGAGATCTCGAATGCCAATGGCTCCTTCCGCACATTGCTGGGCCAGGGCATGGACGGAGCCAGCCAATCGAACAATCTTTACGAGTTGATCAAGCCGGAAGAGGCGGATGAACTGCGCACGGCGCTTGAAAATGCAGCGGGCGGCCATGCGGTGATTGCGCCGGTGGATGTTAAATTCTCGCTCGGTGAAGAGCGCAGTGGGCGGCTTTATCTGAGCCCGGCGCGGGACATGACGGAAGATGGCGCTGTCGGCATTATCTACGCCATTGATACATCCAAGCAGCGCTCGCTTGAGGCGCAGTTTGCCCAAAGCCAGAAGATGCAGGCGGTTGGTCAACTGGCTGGCGGCATCGCGCATGACTTTAACAATGTTCTGACGGCGATTATCGGCTATTGCGACCTGCTGATCGGCAGCCACCGGCCGACGGACCCGTCCTTCAAAGACATGATGCATATCAAGCAGAATGCCAACCGGGCTGCCAATCTGGTGCGGCATCTGCTGGCGTTTTCGCGGCAGCAGACCTTGCGGCCGGAAGTGCTCTCCTTAAACAATGTCATTCAGGATGTGACGGCGATGCTGTCTCGTTTGCTGGGTGAGACGATTGACATGAAGGTGGTGCACGGGCGCGATCTCTGGTCGGTGAAGGCGGATCATCATCAGTTTGATCAGGTGATTATCAACCTCGCGGTGAACGCGCGCGATGCCATGGCAGGCGGCGGTACCCTGACGCTTAAAACCGAGAACATCGCCGAGCATCGCTCGCTGGATGAAGAAAAGCGCGGGCTAAAGCCGGGCGAATATGTGCTGCTGGAAATTTCGGACACCGGCACCGGCATGCCGCAAAAGGTGATCGACAAGATTTTTGAACCGTTCTTTACAACCAAGGACATTGGCAAGGGAACCGGGCTTGGCCTCTCGATGGTTTATGGCATCGTCAAGCAAACGGATGGCTATGTCTTTGTTGATAGTGAAGAGGGCAAGGGCACGTCCTTCAAGATTTATCTGCCGCGCCATGTGGTGGATGAAAATGCTGTGGTGGCGGAGCCCGAGGCACCAGCACTGGAGCGGCCACGTGACCTGACTGGCTCAGAGACGTTGCTGCTTGTCGAGGATGAAGAGGCAGTGCGCAGCTTTGCCGTGCGGGCGCTTTCAACGCGTGGGTATAATGTGCTGGAGGCCAGCTCGGGTGTTGATGCGCTCGATGTTGTCTCGAAGCATGACGGGTCGATTGATCTGGTAATCTCTGATGTGATGATGCCGGAGATGGACGGGCCGACGATGCTGTCTCACCTTAGAGACAGCCTGCCTGATGTGAAGGTGATCTTTATCTCCGGCTATGCAGAAGATGCATTCGACAAGAATTTGCAGGAAGGCGAGAGCTTTACCTTTTTGCCGAAGCCGTTTTCGCTGAAGCAGCTGGCGGCGACGGTGAAAGAAACGCTTGAAGGGTAATGTCTCACGGGTAACGGGCGTTGACACGCCCGACCCTCCGACGGGCACGCCCAATATTTTCGCGGCGCCTGCGGCTTGCGAATGGGCGCGGGCTGCGGGGCAGCCCGGGATTTCATTGCAATGGTGGGTTTAAGCTGGGGCGGGCCTTCAGATTTTGGGGGGTGGGGCGGCCCGGCGGGAGGGTAATGCTTTTTTGGTTGCGGGCTTCGCCCGCAGGTGAGGGTGGCAACTTTTGTGCCCAGAAATGGGTGGGTGTTTGGGGATGCATGTTTAGTGTGTTCGCCGAATCGGGTTATTGAGAACGGGAAATGAACATGAAATGGAAAACGGCGTAAAATCAATACCCTAGTGGGCATTGCCAATTGAGAACAAATGGTGTACATTTATTGTTAATTGAATAATGTCTCCACTCATGGAATAAGGGGTATTGAATATGGCTAACGCTGGGTTGCAGGTTATCGAGGGGAATCTGATGGATAAGGATAAGGCGCTTTTGTCGGCGCTCTCGCAGATTGAGAAGAATTTTGGCAAGGGGTCGATCATGCGGCTCGGGACTGAGTCCTTCAATGTAGACATTGATGCGGTCTCGACCGGCTCGCTGGGGCTGGATATTGCGCTGGGTATTGGCGGTTTGCCGCGTGGGCGGATTATTGAGATTTACGGGCCGGAGAGCTCCGGTAAAACCACGCTGGCACTGCACACAGTGGCCGAGGCGCAAAAGACCGGCGGCGTTTGTGCTTTTGTTGACGCGGAACATGCGGTCGACCCGCAATATGCCCGTAAACTGGGCGTTAATATCGATGATCTTTTGATCTCGCAACCGGATACAGGCGAGCAGGCGCTGGAGATTGCTGACACGCTGGTGCGCTCGGGCGCCGTTGATGTGCTGGTGATTGACAGTGTTGCGGCGCTAACACCCCGGGCTGAGCTTGAAGGTGAGATGGGTGACAGCTTACCGGGACTGCAGGCGCGGCTGATGAGCCAGGCGCTGCGGAAGTTGACTGGCTCTATCTCGAAATCCAGAACGATGGTTATTTTCATCAACCAGATCCGCATGAAGATTGGTGTGATGTTTGGCTCACCAGAGACCACAAGCGGTGGTAACGCGCTGAAGTTCTATTCATCAGTGCGGCTTGATATTCGCCGGATTGGGCAGATCAAGAACAGCGACGAGGTTGTTGGCAACCAGACGCGGGTGAAGGTTGTGAAAAACAAGGTTGCGCCGCCCTTCCGCCAGGTTGAGTTTGACATCATGTATGGTGAGGGTATCTCAAAGACCGGTGAATTGCTGGATCTTGGTGTAAAAGCTGAGACGATTGAAAAGTCCGGTGCGTGGTATGCCTATGAGGGCGACAAGATTGGCCAGGGCCGGGAGAATGCGAAGAAGTTTCTTTCGGAAAACCCGGACATTGCCGCGCGGATTGAAAGCGCCATTCGCCAGAATGCCGGGTTGATTGCCGAGCAAATTCTGGAAGGTGATGCTGCCCCAGCTGAAGACGCGGCGGCTGATGAAGAAGAGTAGTCGCCGCCTTGCGGTGATCGTTTTGCTTTCTGGCGTTGTGAATGCGTAAGCTGATTTAAAGCGCAGATTGCGGTTGGTCATAGAAAACAAAGTTAATTATGAATGCCCGGTTCGCGCCGGGCATTTTTTTTGGCAAGGGCCAATTTTATCCGGCAGAGGGTGAACCTTTTTTCCGGCTGATTCGACAGATGGGTGAAGCGAAGTTTTGGACCTACTTACAGCCAGGAGTTTTTTCGATGAGTGAGTTAAATGATTTCAGGACCTATCTATCGAGTTTTGCGGTATGCGCGACTCTTTTGGCGGTATTTCTATCCAGTTTTCTGGCGGCTTTGATTTAGCCGCTGTCTGATAATAAGCTGGTTTCTTTTTCCCCTCCCCCCTTTGTTTTTTGCCCCTCCTGACACCATATGTCAGGGGGGATTTTTTTATGGCTAAATGGTTGTCCGGGATTGCCAGTGGTTAAATTGGTCTGGTTACGGTCAGTGCTTGACTGGTGACGGTTTTAAAAAGCCGGGATCGGGCCGAGAAAGGCTAGAGTTATTGGAAAAGCCCTGATAAAAGGCCATATACGGGATTTCAAACAGGTGAAAGCGCGAATGACGGGTGTAAACGAAATACGGAAGAAGTTTCTGGAATTTTTTGCTGAGCGGGGGCATGAGATTGTCCCTTCAAGCTCGCTGGTTCCGACAAATGATCCGACCCTGATGTTCACCAATGCCGGGATGGTGCCGTTTAAAAACGTCTTCACCGGTGTTGAACCGCGCGGGTATAACCGGGCCACATCGAGCCAGAAATGCGTGCGGGCGGGCGGCAAGCATAATGACCTGGATAATGTCGGCTATACGGCGCGGCATCATACATTCTTTGAGATGCTCGGAAACTTTTCCTTTGGCGATTATTTCAAGGATGAGGCCATCAGCTCGGCCTGGGACCTGATCACGAAGGAGTTCGCGCTCGACCCATCGCGCCTGCTGGTGACGGTTTATTCTGAAGATGAGGAAGCGGCGAAACTCTGGAAAAAAATCGCCGGTTTTTCGGATGATAAGATCATTCGCATTCCAACAAGTGACAATTTCTGGTCGATGGGTGATACCGGTCCATGTGGGCCCTGTTCAGAAATTTTCTTTGATCATGGCGATAAAATCCCGGGCGGTCCGCCTGGTAGTGCTGATGAAGATGGTGACCGCTTCATTGAGATCTGGAATCTGGTGTTCATGCAGTTTGAGCAGACAGAAGCCGGCCGGCAGGACTTGCCAAAACCATCCATCGATACCGGGATGGGGCTGGAGCGGATCGCGGCGGTTTTGCAGGGCACGCATGACAATTACGAAATTGATCTTTTCAAGAATCTGATCGCTGCGTCCGTTGATATTCTCGGCGTTAAGGCGACGGGGGCTGCCAAGGCCTCTCACCGGGTGATTGCGGATCATCTGCGCTCTACAAGTTTTCTAATTGCTGATGGCGTGCTGCCATCAAATGAAGGGCGGGGCTATGTGCTGCGCCGGATCATGCGGCGGGCGATGCGGCATGGTGAGTTGCTTGGGGCCACTGAGCCATTGATGCATCAGCTTGTGCCTGCCCTGGTGCGGGAGATGGGGCAGGCCTATCCTGATCTTGTCCGCGGTGAGAAATTGATCGCTGAGACTCTTCTGCTGGAAGAAACGCGCTTTCGCAAGACGCTTGATCGCGGTTTGAAGCTGCTGGATGAAGAAAGCGGCAGCCTCGGCAAGGGTGATGAGCTTGCCGGCGATATTGCCTTTAAACTTTATGACACCTATGGCTTTCCGCTTGATCTGACGGAAGATGCGCTGAAGGCGCGCGGTATTACCGTTGACACTGACGGGTTCAATGAGGCCATGAAGCGGCAGAAAGAAGAAGCCAAGAAAAACTGGAAAGGGTCTGGCGATACGGCGGATGACAGCATCTGGTTTGGGCTGTTGGACAGCTTCGGGCCAACGGAATTTTTAGGCTACAGCCGGGAAGAGGGCGAAGGCGAGATCAAAGCCATCGTCAAGGACGGCAAACAGGTAAAATCGCTGAAGGCCGGCGATGAGGCGGCGATCATTTTAAACCAGACACCGTTTTATGCGGAATCCGGCGGCCAGGTTGGTGACAGGGGCGAAATCACTGTGGCTGGCGGCGGCGTTTTCCGTGTGACAGATACGCTGAAAAAGGTTGGCGCGCTGTTCGTTCATTTTGGCAAGGTTGAGAAAAAAGGCCTTGAGGTCGGGCAAACGGCGGTGATGAAGGTTGATAGCAAGCGCCGCTCGGCCATCCGCTCGAACCATTCGGCGACACATCTTTTGCATGAAGCGCTCAGGCAAACACTGGGTGGTCATGTGGCGCAAAAGGGCTCTCTGGTTGATGACGGGCGGTTGCGGTTTGACTTTTCCCATAACAAACCGATGGATGCCGAGGAACTGGCAACTGTTGAGCGGATGGCCAATGAGGTCATTCTGCAGAATGGCGCGGTTGAGACGCGGTTGATGGCTGTCGATGATGCGATTGAAGCCGGGGCGATGGCGCTGTTTGGTGAAAAATACGGTGATGAGGTACGTGTGGTCACCATGGGCAGGGTGGCGGCTGGCGATAAAGCCGGTGAGACCTATTCGATGGAATTGTGCGGTGGTTCCCTTGTCGGTCGTTCCGGGCGAGATCGGGCTGGTTCATATTGTTAATGAAGGGGCGGTCGCCTCTGGTGTGCGCCGCGTTGAAGCGCTGACAGGTGATGAGGCGCTTACATATCTGACGGCGCAGGAAAAGCTCGTTCAGGATGCGGCGGCGGTGCTCAAGGTGCCACCGGCGCAGCTTGTTGAGCGGCTTGAAGCGGTGGTGAATGAGCGCCGGCAGTTATCGGCGCAGGTTTCTGACCTCAAAAAGCAAATGGCAATGGGCGGCAATGGCGGCGGCGATAATGACGTTGAGACCATCGCCGGGGTTTCCTTTATGGGCCGGGTGATTGATGATCTGCCGGCGAAGGATCTGCGCTCGCTGGTTGATGCGGGTAAAAAATCCATGAAGACCGGCATTGTGGTGATTGTTGGCAAGGCGGATGGCAAGGCTGGCATCTCCGTTGGGGTGACTGATGACCTGACGGACCGGTTTAGCGCGGTTGATCTGGTGCGCATTGGCAGTGAGGCGCTTGGCGGCAAGGGCGGCGGCGGGCGCCCTGATATGGCGCAGGCCGGAGGGCCTGAGCCCGGCAAGGCCGATGAGGCTGTGGCGCGCATTCGTGAGGCGCTGCAATCCTGATCTCTTGTGATCAAATGCTCTCCTCAACCGCTGCTGTGCTCTAAACGCGAATAAGCCGGTGTGCGGCTATCGCTGGTGCTATAAATGGGTGGGGGAGGGTTTGCTATGGGAGTGCCACCGGGCAGGGAGCCACCGGTAAAGGGCTTTAGATATCGTGTCCATCAGATTCTGGAGGCGGCGGCGGTTGATGACCGGGCCAGCCAGATCTGTGATGCGGTGATCATTTTTCTCATTCTAGCAAATGTCGCGGCCTTTGTGCTTGGCTCGGTCAAGACAATTGCAGGCGAATATGGCGCCTTTCTCGACGGCTTCGAGTTGTTCTCGATCATTTTTTTCACCATTGAATATATCATACGCATCTGGGCGTCGGTGGAGCATTTGCCGCTGCGCGGGTTGCCGCCGTGGCGGGCGCGGCTGACTTTTGCCATGCAGCCGCTGCAGATTATCGACCTGATCGCTGTTGCGCCTTATTATCTCGGCTCGATGGTCGGGCTGGACCTCAGGCTGCTTCGGGTGATGCGGCTTTTCCGTTTTCTTAAAATTCTGCGTTACTCAGCGGCGCTGCAGGTGATTGTGCGTGTGTTTTACAATGAAGGGCGGGCGCTGTTGGCGGCGCTTCTCATCATGATCGCGCTGCTGTTGTTTGCAGCGACGGGGATGAACTATCTCGAAGGGGATGTGCAGCCGGAGACCTTTGGCGATGTCCCCTCTGCCATGTGGTGGGCTTTGGCGACGTTGACAACGGTTGGATATGGCGACGCGGTGCCGGTCACGACGCTCGGCAAAATCTGGAGCGGGCTGTTCATGGTGTTCGGGCTGGGGATGTTTGCGCTGCCGATCGGCATCGTCTCGACAGGCTTCGCGCAGGAAATCCGGCGGCGGGAATTTGTTGTGAACTGGACGATGGTGGCGCGGGTGCCGCTGTTCAACCGGTTGGATGCGGCGGAGGTGGCGGATGTGATGCAGCTTCTGCGCTCGCGGCGCTTTCCAAGCGGGGCGATGATAACCACGGAGGGCGAGGCTGTGATTGGCATGTTCTTCATCGTCTCTGGCGAGGTGGAGATTTCGCGCGGTGAAACCACCGAGGTGCTGGAGAATGGCGACTTTTTCGGGGAGGGGTGCCTTTTGGCTGAGCGGCACAATCTGACGGCTCGCGCGGTTACCGAGGTGGATCTTCTGTTGCTGGAGCGTGAAGATTTTGAGCGGTTGCTGCGGCAGAGCCCGGAACTCGATGAGCATATCCGCGCGCTGTCGCATGAGGTTCAATTCAAGGATTAGAGCCGGGGTTTTCTTCGTTGGCCGGCAAATAAAAAAGGGCGGCTTTGAAGCCGCCCTTTTTTTGCTAACCATTTACGCCGCGACTAGCCCATTGCTGTTTGCAGGTTCTGGTCGATCTTGTCGAGGAAGCCGGTGGTTGAAAGCCACTTCTGGTCCGGGCCGACGAGCAGGGCGAGGTCTTTCGTCATGTGACCAGCCTCGACGGTGTCAACGCAGACTTTCTCCAGCGTTTTGGCAAAGTTTGCCAGCGCTTCATTATCATCCAGCTTGGCGCGGTGGGCGAGGCCCTGTGTCCAGGCGAAGATGGAGGCGATGGAGTTTGTCGATGTTTCCTTGCCTTCCTGATGCAGGCGGTAATGGCGGGTGACGGTGCCGTGGGCGGCTTCTGCCTCAACGGTTTTGCCATCCGGCGTCATAAGGGCCGAGGTCATCAGGCCGAGGGAGCCGAAGCCCTGCGCGACGGTATCGGACTGGACGTCGCCGTCATAGTTTTTACAGGCCCAGACGAATTTGCCGGACCATTTCAGGGCGCAGGCGACCATGTCGTCAATCAGGCGGTGTTCGTAGGTGATGCCAGCTTCGGCGAATTTGTCTTTGAATTCAGCATCGAACACTTCCTGGAAGAGGTCTTTGAAGCGACCGTCATAGGCTTTCAGGATGGTGTTTTTGGTGGAGAGGTAGACGGGCCAGCCGCGTGCCAGGCCATAGTTCATGGAGGCGCGGGCAAAATCGCGAATGGATTCATCAAGGTTATACATGCCCATGGCGATGCCGGCATCGGGGAACTGGAACACTTCGCGCTCGATGACCTGGCCGTCTTCGCCTTCAAATTTCATGGTCAGCTTGCCTTTGCCGGGCACGAGGAAATCCGTCGCGCGGTACTGGTCGCCAAAGGCATGGCGGCCGACGACGATGGGTGATGTCCAGCCGGGGACAAGGCGCGGGACGTTTCTGCAGATGATTGGCTCGCGGAAAACAACGCCGCCGAGGATGTTGCGGATGGTGCCATTTGGTGAGCGCCACATTTTCTTAAGGCCGAATTCCTCGACCCGGTCTTCATCCGGGGTGATGGTGGCGCATTTGACGCCGACGCCATGCTTCTTGATCGCTTCGGCGGCATCGATGGTGATCTGATCGTCGGTCTCGTCGCGCTTTTCGATGCCGAGGTCGTAATAGTGGAGGTCAATATCAAGGTAGGGGTGAATGAGTTTTTCTTTGATGAACTGCCAGATGATGCGGGTCATTTCATCGCCATCGAGTTCAACGACGGGATTTGCTACTTTGATCTTGTCCATTAATTGCCCCTTGATATGGTCACTGCATATGGTCACTGCGGGTTGAAATTTGATTTGGGTATACTTTATGCCTTTGGCCGGGGCAAGGGGGGATTTGGGCGCAGGCGCCAGAATGAGCGGCTAGGTTTCGCGTGGGTTTCAAATGCCGCGATTATCAGCTATTTGCCGGTGATTGTGGGGTCAAGGTCGGTAAAATCGAAGAGGTTGCGGTCGAGCATCTGCGAAGGGCGGATGTTGCCGAGGGATTTGATCATCATTTCCTTGGTGCCGGGGCGTGTTTCCTCCCAGCTTGTCAGCATGGCTTTCATTTGCTGGCGCTGGAGGCCATCCTGGCTGCCGCAGAGATCGCAAGGGATGATGGGGAACTGCATATAGCCGGCGAATTTGGCGAGGTCTTTTTCGGCCGCATAGGCTAGCGGGCGAATGAGATTGAGCGTGCCTTCTTCGTTGAGCAGTTTGGCGGGCATGGCGGCAAGTTTGGCACCGAAGAAGAGATTGAGCAGGAATGTCTCCAGAATATCTTCGCGGTGATGGCCAAGCACGACCGTGTCACAACCGAGGCGCTTGGCGGCGGAATAGATGATGCCGCGGCGCAGGCGAGAGCAGAGCGAGCAATAGGTTTTGTTTGAGGGCACTTTATCGACGACGACCGAGTAGGTGTCCTGCGTCTCGATATGATAGGGAATTTCAAAGTGCTCAAAAAAATCAGGCAGGATATGATCCGGAAAACCGGGTTGTTTCTGGTCGAGATTCATGGCCAGCAGTTCGACCGGTAGCAGGCCGCGCCATTTCAAATCATGCAGCAGGCTAATAAGCGCGTAGCTGTCCTTGCCGCCAGAGATGCAGACAAGCCATTTGGCGCCCGGCTTGACCATGGCGAAATCTTCCATCGCCTGGCGGGTTTGGCGGATGAGGCGTTTGCGCAGTTTTGTGAACTCGACAGCAGAGGGGGCGTTGCGGAAGAGGGGGTGGGCGAGTGCATCAGGCGAAGGCGGCCGCGTATCCGTACCGGTGTTTTCGCGGCTTTGCTGGGGCTGAGTTTCGGTCATCTGGTGCGGGCAATTCTGTTGAGCGATATTGGTTTATGTGGCCGTTGCAGTCATTAGATTATGGACGTGAAAAAGGCCGCAAAAGAGCGGCCTTTTGTATCCCGATTTTATCACGGGACTTAACGCGAGTAAAACCCGTTACTTTTAACGCGAGTAGAACTCGTTACGCCTAACGCGAGTAGAACTCGACGACAAGATTTGGTTCCATGATGACCGGGTAGGGCACATCTGCGAGGCTTGGCACCTGGCTGAACTCGGCGGTCATTTTGCTGTGATCGACATTGATGTAATCAGGTGTGTCGCGCTCGGAGCTTTGGCCGGCTTCTAAGACCATTGGCAACTGGCGGGATGATTCCTTAACCTCGATGACATCGCCGACCTTGCAGCGATAGCTCGGGATATTGACCCGCTTGCCATTGACCTTGACATGGCCGTGGTTGACAAATTGGCGGGCCGAGAAAACGGTCGGCACGAATTTTGAGCGATAGACAATCGCATCCAGGCGGCATTCCAGCAGGCCGATGAGATTTTCACCGGTGTCACCCTTGATGCGGGCGGCTTCCTTGTAAATGGCCTTGAATTGTTTTTCGGCGATGTTGCCGTAGTGGCCTTTGAGTTTTTGTTTGGCACGGAGTTGCAGGCCGAAGTCGGACAATTTGCTGCGGCGGCGCTGGCCGTGCTCACCGGGGCCATATTCGCGGCGGTTCACAGGGCTTTTCGGGCGGCCCCAGATGTTTTCGCCCATGCGGCGGTCAATTTTGTATTTCGCGTTCAGTCGTTTTGACATTTAAAGCTCCAAATTGCTTTGCTGGTTTCTGGTCATTGTGCATCCTCCTGGGCAGGGTTGGCCGGGATAACCGGGGGCAAGCCTTGCTGACAGATCATCAAGCCTTTGGAGAAGCTGATGTCGCGGATACGAGAAAAGGCGGGTTAAGACCCGCCTCTTGAACTGGTTTTCTATAACGAAACTGATAAAGCTGTCAACGTTTATCGCTGGCTAGCGGGTATGGTCCCGGGTGATCTGCGTAGATCGCGCAGTCCGGCCAGCCAGTTTATTTTTCAGCCTTCTTTACTTCGTTACTTTTTTTTTGATTTGAGCCAAGTTTGCCGCGGCGTTTCAACTCGTCGGCAATCGCCTGTTTGACCTGATCAAGATAGTTATCAACGCTGGCAGATACCTGTTTGCGTTCCTCGTCAGAGCAATTGTATTTCTGCGTGAGGTCGGGCTCTGCCTTCTGGCTTTCTTCCTTGGTCGGGGTCTCTTCAGGGTCGTTGAACTTGATGTTGCCGGTCATGTAAAGGACGGTGAAAATATGAAGCTGATTGATGAAAAGCTTTTGTTTTGAGGTCCAGTTTTTGAAGACCTCTTCATATTTCACCATGGCGTTGTGATTGAGCGTCTGCATGACTTTAAGGTCACACTGCTGTGCCTTGGATGAGCGGTATGCGACCACGACGATGCGCCGCGCATCATCAATCGGGATGAGAACCTCATCAGGTTTTTTCTTGTCGATGTTGATTTTTTTGCCATCAGGGCCGGTGTAAACTTCCGGCATAAGGCTTAAAGCGAACCTCATCAGGATTTGGACGGTTTTGTCCTTTAGCTGTTTTTGTGGTTCCTGATCCTGCGCAAATGCAGGGCTTGTTATTAACATCAAGCCTATTACACCCGCCAAAATCTGCCTAATACAACGCATCATCATTTTATAAATGCCTCTCCAGTACGCGTTCCCAACGCTATCATGTATGACGGCAATCGCAATAGTAAAATCACGGCATTACTAAGGCAATTGCGGCCATTTGCTAAATTGCCACAAAGGATTATTTTTTGGTTTTGACCCGGTCTGTTCCCTTCGTCAGGGCGGTAATTATGCCCCGTAAGGTTCTCACATCCTGGTCTGTGGGCTGCATTCTTATTAGCATATTTCTGATATTACGCATCATTTGTGGCGTCTTTTCTACAGTTCTCAGGAAGCCGGATTTTTCCAGTTCTATTTTAAGATGATCGAACAGTCCGAGCATTTCTGCCTTGGTTGCAATCTGTGCTTGTTTTAACCGCATGCCCTCGCGGGCAGGGCCATCAAAGCGGGTTTGGCGGCCCAGGGTTTCATTGTTGTAGTGGCGCCGCCACTCGTATCCCATTAGCAACACTGCCTGTGCGAGGTTGAGGGAGGCGCACTCAGGATCGACGGGTGCGATTACGATGGCATCGGCGAAAGAGATGTGGGTATTGGTCAGGCCTGATTTTTCGCGCCCGAACAAAATGCCGGTCCTTTGGCTTTTTTCTGCATAGGCATGGACGCGGACTGCGGCGGTCTCCGGCGATAGCACGGGCTTGACCATTTCTCGCGGGCGAGCGGTGGTGGCGCAGACAAAATGCAGGTCGCGGATTGCGTCCTCCACGCAGTCAAATATGACAGCGGTCTCGATGACCGATATGGCATTGGCGCTGGCTTTTTGTGCCTGTTCATTTGGCCAGCCATCGCGCGGGGCGACGATGCGAAGGTCCTTGAGGCCAAAGTTGGCCATGGCCCGCGCGGCGGTGCCGATATTTTCCCCCAATTGGGGTTCAACCAGAATGATGGCGGGTGTGTCGGTGAACCGGGCGGGGGCCGGCGCAGGTTGGGGAGTCACTTGCTGTTGCCTTTTTGACTTGCTGGTGTTTGTTTTTGCATCACTGGTTGCCATAACCGCTGCCTTGCTGAAAAGCCAGTAAAATTCAGCGGGATTGCCCGGCATTTGTGTTTCTTAAAGCTGAACGGTTGCTATTTACAGCTGCGCGGCTGGGTGGCTGAACTGGTATTCGCTACCAGAGGCATAAAGCTGACAAAATGTGGACTGCTTTTGGCATTGATTGTCGTTGATTTTGTGGCGCGCAAAAATGCCGGTCGGCGAATAACCGCCGCCGGGATTTTTACATGCGCTGTGATGATGGAGCAAGGCCGCGATGGCAGCACTGGCTATCAGGCACTTATCCGGTATTCGTCGTCTCGGTAGGTTGGCATGATGCGGGCCGGTTTGGGCGCGACGGCGCGGTCAGACGGGAAGGTGAGGTAGATGGTGGTGCCCTCACCTAGCTTGCTGGCGACTTTGATGCGGCCGCCGTGCATTTTCATGTAGGCGTTGGCTCTTGTGAGGCCGAGACCGGTGCCCTCGAACTGGCGGTTCTTGGCGCTGTCGATCTGGTAGAAAGGCTTGAAGATGTTTTCGATCTCACTTTGGCTTATGCCGGTGCCAAGGTCTCGAATGGCAATTGTGACCTCTCCGGTGCGGGCTTTTTCGGCCTTGATGATAATTTCGGTTTCGTCATCGGAGAATTTGATGGCGTTGGATATGATGGCATTGAGCGTCTGATGCAACATGCCGGCATCGGCGGTTAAATCAGGCAAGTCCTCGCTATGCTCTACAACGAGATTAAGGTTGTGGCCGCGGAACAGGATTGACGTGTCTTCGATGGCGTATTCGATCATGTCAACGATGTCGCACTGTTCTTCCGACAGATTTATGGCGCCCGATTCAACACGCGTTAGCTGGATGATATCGTTGACGACGCGAAGAAGTTGCTGGCCGCTGCATTTGATATCGCGGGCAAATTCGGAATATTCAGCCATTTTGTCTGGCCCGAGGGACTGATGCTCGATCAGTTCCGAGAAGCCAAGAATTGCATTCAGCGGGGTTCTTAACTCGTGGCTCATATTTGTGAGGAAATCAGTTTTGGCCTTGTTGGCCTGAATGGCGGCCTCTGTTGCTTGCTGCTGGGCGACGACGGCGCGTTGGCGCGCGGTGATGTCCTGGAAGGAGAAGGACAAGATGCGGCGCGGGCGCAGCTCTTCCCTGTCGGCATCGGGCAAGGTTGATTTGGTGACAATATATTCAAGCACGGTGGTGTCGCCGGAGCTAACGGGAAGGCTGACATGATTGGAATAGTGGGATGAGAGCTGATCATCATTTTCCCGGGCAAGCATGCGGTCTGCTGCGGCGATGATTTCCGGTGGCAAGATCTGATTGTAGTGGCGGCCAATGAGCGGTTCATTGTCGGAGATTTTAAGGATTGCCTGTGTGGTTTTGCTCGACGCCTGAACGATGCCGCTATCATCCGCGATGATGGTGCCGGTAAAGCTGTCGTTAAAGGCCTGCTCAAACATTTGCTGGGTTTCGGCAAGCTGGATGCGGGTTAACCTGGTGATCAGCTTTCTAAAGTTGACCTCGTTCAGCAGGGTGGCGCCGAAATAGCCAGCAAAAGCCGCGTGCCAGAGTGACGTATTAACGATCAGCCCGGCGAGGACAAGGGCGAGAAGGGCTGCGGCCTCCAAAACCAACGGGGCAACGAGAAAAAGATAAAGGCGCTCTGCGAGCTTTATTTTCCTGGAAAGCACCAGAATTGAAGCTGCTATCAGCAACAAACCGAAAATGGTTACAAGCGCGTTTGTTTTGAACAAAGCCCTGTTTTGCATGAGGGTTTCGGCGGCCAGAATTTGTAGCATCGGGCCGGAGACAATGCCCTGGCCGGGGGTGAACATGCGGTCACCGAGCTCAGTGGCTGTGGCGCCGATGACGATCTTCTTGTCTTTGAGCTGGTTAGGATTGATGCGGTTTTTAATGATGTCGACATAGGAGACGACCGGCACAGTTGCGGCCTGAATGCTGTAATCGACATAAAAACTTTCGGCCTGTGGTTTATGGACGCCGCTCAGCATGGCGGCCAGGGACGGCACGAATTTTCCGTTGATCATATGCCCATATGGCATTTTGTTGATCTGGCCATTGCGCTCTGGGTAGATGTTCACACCGGCGAGCCAGGAATGTTCCTGAAATTCAGGAAGCGGCAGGTTATGAACAAGGCTACCGGCATGGGCGTTTATGCGCTGAACCTGGCGGAAGGTCGGCAGGATGACGGAGCCGCCAGCGCTTTTTAGCGCTTCGGTCATTGCCTCATCATCTTTGCTGGTGCTGGCTGCGCTGAAGTCGACATCGAAGGCGATTTCGCCGGCACCCGCCTGGGTTAGTTTGTTGATCAGTTCAGCGTGGATGCTGCGCGGCCAGGGCCATTTGTTGATTTCGCTTAACGATTTGTGGTCGATGGCGACAAGCACCACCCGACCTGTTGCGGGCTGTGGGGCTGTCTGGAAGCGGTATTCGCTGAATTTGTTATGGATGACATCAGACAGGCCGGTGATGGCAACAAGCCCGACGAAGAGAAACACAGCGATGTGAAAGGATAGGCGTTTCATGGTTTTTCTTTTTCAAGCTGTTGTTCGGGTTATTGCGATTGTCAGGTAAAATTCAAGATTGTGGGGAGCGATTAAAGCCCAAGTTTTTTTGCCAGCCCCGGCGGGATGCCGCCAAGCCCAGGCGGCAGACCGCCTGTTACACCGATGCCAATACCGCCGCCGCCGCCAAGACCAAGGCCAACGCCGTCATCGCCGCCGACGTTGAGGCCTAGCGCGAGGCCGCCGCCATTGTTGTTGCCATTATTGCCGCCACCGACATTCAGATTTGCACCGTTACCATTGCCGTTGCCGTTGCCATTGCCATTACCATTGCCGTTATTGGTGATTGCATTGTTGGTGTTTGTCTTTGCCCAAACGGTTTTTTCTTTCTTGTTGCCATTGTTAGGGCCGTTGCCTTTGCGGCGGCTCAGCCCCTTTGTTGAGGCCGCGACATTCAGTTTGACTTGCCCGAGAGTGCGGCCGATGCGCATTTTCCGTTTGGCTGTTGTCCTTGTTGCCCGTTTTAAGGTGCCTGATTTTTTGGCGAGTTTCGGGCCTGGCTTTGCTTTGCCTTCGGCGCGCTGCATGGCGCGATTGATATTGACCTCGATTGGTTTTACGAGCGGTTGGCGCGGGGCGCCCTGGCGGATTTTTTCTTTAACGCCGGATCCGTTGATCTGAAGGCCTTTGCTGTCACCATTGGTTAGGGTGACATTCTGGCCTGGCTTGATGAGCACGAACTTGCCGGATTTCAGGTCCATCACTTCGACCTTGCCGCGTAAAACCGCGACGTTGGCGCCGTTACTATCGACTTTGACGCGGAAGCGGGTGCCCTTCACCACAGCAGCGAGGTAGGGGGTGGAGACCTCGAAATGGCGGACGTTGCGTTTTTCGACTTCGAGCAGAATTTCACCGGCCTGCTGAAGAATTTGCGTTTTGCCAACACCGGGCTGCTCGGCTGGCAGGGCAATGGCGGAGTTTGGCGAAACCATTATGGTTTCTTCCCCGCGTTGCAGAAGAATGCGGCCGTTGCGGCCGGTGCGCAGCTTGTCGCCGTTTTTTAGCGCCATGCCCTGGTTAAGAGCGACCGGCTCGGGCTTCCCGCTGGAGATCCAGGCTTCGCCGCTCATCTTGACGACTTCCCAGGCTGGGGCGGAATCATTGGCGCTGGCGCTTCCAATGAAGGCGAGCATTACGCACATGAGCCATATACCGATGAAGCTTGAGAGCTTCGGCTTATTGTTTTTTGGGAAGAAATTCATACTCAATACCAATCAAAAATATACTCCATTGCAGAGTAACTATAGCTGATGCGGTTGAACATTTGATTAGCATGGGGGCGCAGTTTTTAACCTGTACCTTAGGTTACCATTAACCATAGTGAGGCACTGTAAAATCATCAAAAGTTGCAACTAAAGATTAAGTGGTGTGGGTGATTTTGTGGGTGGTTGTGTGAAGGTTGCAGGGTTCGCCAGTAAGGCTGTTTCGATACTCTTTGCGTTGATGTTCGGGCTGCAGACCCTGTCTAGCGGCCCTGTGTTGGCTCAATCCAACCCGGCCCCGGACGCGCTGGTAAAAGACGCAGAACAAAAGCTGGAAAAGGCGGCTGACAGCCAGAATGAGCAAGGGGGGTATTTGCCCCCTGGGGTCTTTGATGGCGTCGTCGCTGGCGATGATGGCGGTGAGAAACTGGCCATTCGCAAGGTCCGCGTAACGGGCGCCACCGTTTTTTCGGGCGATGATTTTTCCCCTTGTGTGGCGCCAATTTCTAACCGCTCTGTTACAGAGCGGCAGCTTGTGCTGGCCTCAACCTGCATTACAAAAATTTATCAGGACGCCGGCTATACGCTTTCCCGCGCCGTTATTCCGCCGCAGGATTTGCCGGGCGGCTTGCTGATAATTCGGGTGATTGAGGGGTATATTTCGTCCGTGAGGTTTAAGGGGGGTGAGCCAGCGCGGTTTGGTGCCGGCGAATTTGCTGATGTTTTAATGACTGAGCGGCCCTTAACGCTGCGGTTGCTGGAGCGGCAGTTGCTGCTCATTAATGATATACCGGGGCTCACGGTTGCTGACACCGCGCTGGAAGAGCAGGGTGAGATGAGCGGTGCCTTCGAGCTGACAATTGCGCTCAAGACCTGGCAGTTGTTTTCATCCGGTGAGCTGGATAATCGCGGCACGGATGCTGTCGGGCCGTATCAATCATACAGCAGTGTGTTTCTGAATTCGCTTTTTGGGCGGGGGGAGAGCATTGCCGTTGGTTATTCTTCGATTGCTGACTCTTTTGAGGAGCTGAGCCTTGGTCAGGTGAGCATTGATGTGCCGCTTGATGCCTATGGCCTGCGGCTTTCAGCCTATATTGAGGCGAGCGAGACTGCGCCTGGCGACCTGCGCAAGTTGATTGATACCCGGTATAAGAGCTTTGAGACCGGCGCTAACCTTGAATATGCGGTGAAGCGCAGCCGGGAGACCAGCCTGTGGCTGGGGGCGGGTGTCTGGATGCGTTCAACAAACTGGGACACGGCCTTTGGCCAGTTGGTGGAGGAGGAACTGCGCGGTGTTGCCGGATTTTTTGCGGCTTCAGCACCGGGACAGGTTCGGCGGTGAAAACTGGTTGAACGTCAATGTGCGCCAGGGGCTGGATATTGGTGATGCCTCGAAAAAAGGGGATGCGCTGCTGTCCCGTTTTGATGGGAATGGTGAATTTACCCGGCTTTATGCGGACTGGGTGCGGTTACAGAATTTTGGCAAAAACTGGTCGGTGCGACTGGATGCAGCGCTGCAACTTTCGAGTACCGAGCTGCTTTCTTCGCAGGAGTTTTACATAGGCGGCGCGCGCTTTGGGCGGGCATTCGATAGCGGGGTGATTGGGGGCGACAATGCGGCCGCAGCCTCGCTTGAGCTGCGCTATCGTTTTGAAACAGGCCGCAAGGGGCTGAATGCGGTGCAGCTTTATGGCTTTGTTGATGCGGGCTCGGTGTTTGATGATGGGTCCGGCTTCATGAACGGGGCGATGATTGCTTCAGCGGGGCTCGGGACGCGGCTATATTTTGATTACGGCATTGATGCGGGGGTTGAGCTGGCCTTTCCGCTTGAAGATGACCATTTGAGCGATGTGGATGAGCAGGCGCTGTTTTTTCGCATCGGGCGGCGGGTAAAAATGAGTGAACTGCGCTTTGATCGCGGGCTTGATGGCTTGCTGGTTGGTGATTAGGCGGCTCGTCCATTTTCAATGCGCGACGGAAACTGGCTCAAGACGCAAATGAAATAGAGAAAAAGCCGCAGCGGGTATGGTCGCTGCGGCTTTTATTTTGTCAGGCTGTCTTCTTGCGCGGGGCTATTCTGCCGCGGTCACCTCAGGCTGCGGCGCGCGGTCAGCCGAGGCGGCTTTCCTGATCCGGGCGGCGCAGAATTTGAACTCCGGAATTTTGCCGACGGGATCAAGCTGCGGGTTTGTCAGAATGTTGGCGGCCGCTTCGACATAGGCGAAGGGGATGAAGATCATATCTTCCTGCAAGCCGTAATCTGACCGGGCGGCGAGTTTGATGGTGCCGCGCCTTGTTTCCACTTCGATCATGTCACCGGGTGTAATGGCGTGCTTGGCCAGTGTTGCCGGGTTGAGGCTGGCGGTCGGGCTGGGCTCGAGCGCATCAAGGACTTTGGAGCGCCGCGTCATGGCGCCGGTGTGCCAATGCTCAAGCTGGCGGCCGGTGGTGAGGATGAAGGGATAGTCTTTATCCGGCAACTCATCCGGTTCGGAACTTTCGGTCGGCACAAGCAGTGCGCGGCCGGTCTCTGTTGGAAAGCGATCGCCAAAGACAACGGCCTGGCCGGGGTCTTCCATACTCTCTGATGGGTATGTGACGCCGCTTTCTTTCATCAGCCGGTCCCAGGTGATGTTATCGAGGGATGGCATGACGCTGGTCATCTCGGCATAGACTTCGCTTGGGTCTTTGTAGTTCCATTTCAGGCCGAGCTTTTGTGCCAGTGCCTGGGTGAGCCACCAGTCCTCCTGGGCGTCGCCCGGGGCGTCGATGGCCTTGCGGCCCATCTGGACGGTGCGGTTGGTGTTTGTAACCGTGCCGTTTTTCTCTGGCCAGGCGGTGGCGGGCAAGACGACATCGGCATACATGGCGGTTTCGGTCAGGAAAATGTCCTGAACAACAAGGTGATCCAGCTTGGCGAAGGCGTCGCGGGCATGATCGACATCGGGGTCTGACATGGCCGGGTTCTCGCCCAGAATATACATGGAGCGGATCTTGTCGTTGTGGATGGCCTCGATGATCTCAACCACTGTCAGGCCGGGTTCCGGGTTGATGGGGAAGCCCCAGGCCTTTTCATATTTGGCGCGGATTTTCTCATCTTTGACGGACTCGTAATCCGGCAGCACCATCGGAATGAGGCCCGCGTCGGAGGCGCCCTGCACGTTGTTCTGGCCGCGCAGTGGATGCAGGCCGGTGCCGGGGCGGCCGATCTGGCCGGTTGTCATGGCGAGGGAGATCAGGCAGCGGGCGTTGTCGGTGCCATGGACATGCTGTGATATGCCCATACCCCAGAAGATTATGGCGCGCTCCGCTCTGGCATATTCTCTGGCGACAGTGCGGATGGTCTCTGGCTCTACGCCGGTGAGTTTCGCCATGGCCTCAGGGGTGAAGGATTTGACATGTTCCTTGACGGCCTCGAAATTATCCGTGCGGCCCTGGATGAACTGCTTGTCGTAGAGCTCTTCTTCCATGATGACATTGAGCATGCCGTTCAGCAGGTAGACATCGCTGCCGGGGCGGAACTGAATCATGTGTTTTGCGTGGTCGGCCATTTGATGTTTGCGTGGATCGAGCACGGCCAGGGTGGCGCCATTTTTGACGGCCTGCTTGAAATAGGTGGCAGCGACCGGGTGGTTTGCTGTCGGGTTGGAGCCGATCAACAGGATGAAATCCGAGTTCATGCATTCATTAAAGGTGGCTGTAACCGCGCCGGAGCCGATGCCCTCCATCAAAGCTGCCACAGAGGAGGCGTGGCAAAGACGGGTGCAATGGTCAACATGGTTGTGGCGGAAGCGCTCTCTGATCAGTTTTTGGAACAGGTAGGCTTCTTCATTGGAGCATTTGGCAGAGCCAAAACCGGCGACGGCTTCGTTGCCGTGTTCTTCGGTGACTTTGTTAAAGCCGTTTGCCGCATATTCCAGCGCTTCCTCGATGGAGGCTTCTCTGAAATGGGTGAGCGGGTTTGAGGGGTCGACATTCAGGCCCTTCGGTGCGCCTTCCTTGCGGATGAGGGCGGTTTTCAGGCGCTCATCGGAGTGGATATAATCAAAGCCGAAGCGGCCCTTGACGCAAAGGCGGTTTTCATTGGCGGGGCCATCGCGGCCCTCGACATGGATGATCTTATTGTCTTCAACCTTGAAGTTAAGCTGGCAGCCGACGCCGCAGAAGGGGCAGACTGAGGCGACTTCTTTCGCGGTTTCCTTGGTGCCGATGCCGGTTTTAAGATCAACGGCAGATTTGGGCATGAGCGCGCCTGTCGGGCAGGCCTCGACACATTCACCGCAGGCAACGCAGGTGCTCTCGCCCATCGGGTCGTTAAAATCGAACATAACCAGGGTGTCTTTGCCGCGGTTGCCAAGGCCGATGACATCATTGACCTGAACTTCGCGGCAGGCGCGCTGGCAGAGGTTGCAATGGATGCAGGCATCCAACTGGACGGCCATGGCCGGGTGGGTCATGTCGTCGGGTGTGTGCTCGCTTTGGGGAAAGCGGCTGGTGGTGATGGCGTTGGCGCCGGCCATGTCCCAGAAATGCGAGGATTTGTCCGGTGATTTCGACTGCTCCGGCTGGTCGGCAAGCAACAGCTCCATAACCATTTTGCGGGCCTTTTTGGCGCGCTCTGAGGCGCTGATAACGACCATGTCCTGTGCGACAGGGCGGATGCAGGAGGCGGCAAGCACGCGCTCGCCTTCAATCTCAACCATGCAGGCGCGGCAGTTGCCGTCTGGCCGGTAGCCGGGCTCGGGGCGGTGGCAAAGATGGGGGATGTCTACGCCCTGACGTTTGGCAACCTCCCAGATGGTTTCGCCTTCGGTGGCCTCTACGGACTTACCATCCAATTTAAA
Organism: uncultured Alphaproteobacteria bacterium; assembly: GCA_942490955.1. GTDB lineage: Bacteria > Pseudomonadota > Alphaproteobacteria > Rhizobiales > HXMU1428-3 > HXMU1428-3. The sequence goes on along the minus strand of CALNZE010000050.1, from coordinate 26,964 downwards.
GGTGATTGATGGTGTTTTGGTCAAGATACGTCCTCCGGGAAAAATCTCAGTATGGAGCGAATTGGGTTTGGTGCCGCCTGGCCGAGGCCGCAGATGGAGGCATCCATCATTGCGGTTGAGAGTTCTTCCAGCAGGTCGGCATCCCATTTGGGTTGCTTCATCAATTCAACGGCTTTTTCGCAGCCAACGCGGCAGGGTGTGCACTGCCCGCAGCTTTCTTCCTCGAAAAATTCAAGGAGATTGCGGGCGATGGCGCCCATGTCATCCTTGTCTGACAGGATGACGATGGCGTGGCTGCCGACAAAGCAGCCATAGTCTGTGAGGCTGCCAAAATCGAGCGGGGCGTCGCCGAGAGAGGCGGGCAGAATGCCGCCGGATGCGCCGCCTGGTAAATATGCTTTAAAATTGTGGCCATCTTCCATGCCGCCGGCTTTTTCTATCAGCCCGTTCACGGAGATGCCGGCAGGCGCCAGAATGACGCCGGGTTTTTTCACCCAGCCGGAGACGGACCAGGAGCGCAGCCCCTTGGCCCCGTTCATCCCCTGATCGGCGAACCATTTGGCGCCTTTCTCAAGGATTTTTGGAATCCAGTAAACGGTTTCAACATTGTGGTTGAGGGTTGGCCGGTTAAAGAGGCCAACCTCGGCAATATAGGGCGGGCGGTGGCGGGGCAGGCCGCGCTTGCCTTCGATGGATTCGATCATCGCCGACTCTTCGCCGCAGATATAGGCGCCGGCGCCGCGCCGCAGCTCGATATAGCCGGGCTCGACGATTTTTTCTTTCTCAATTCTGGCGATCGCGTCCTTGAGAATTTCGAGACAGGCGGGGAATTCATCGCGAATGTAAATATAAAGCTTTTCGGCCTCGACGGCGTGGGCTGCGATGAGCGCGCCTTCGAGGAACTGATGCGGGTTGCTCTCCAGGCAATGGCGGTCCTTGAATGTGCCGGGTTCGCCTTCATCGCCGTTGATTGTCATCATGCGGGGGCCGGGATAACCGCGCACAAACTTCCATTTCGTGCCTGCGGGGAAGCCTGCACCGCCAAGACCCTGGAGACCTGCTTCGAGCAAAGTTTCCATGATGCTGTCGGTGGTATGTTTGCCGGTGCGGAAGGCCGCGAGCTGTTTGTAGCCGCCTTCCTGCGAGAAGGTCTCGAAGCGTTTGAAGGCCGGGATGTCCGGGGTGAGCGCTTTGGATTTTATGGCGTCACTGACTTTTTCGACCGTGGCGCCATCGACCGAATTTTTACCGACATGCACGGCCGGGGCGTGCGCGCAGCGGCCAAGGCAGGGGGCGTGAACGACGCGGACATCGGCCGGGTCAGTGCCGTCTTTCAATGCGTCGTAGAGGGTCTCGGCGCCTTTCATGGCGCAGGTGACGGAATTGCAGACGCGCACGGTGACGGGGGCGGGGTAATCCTCGCCTTCTTTGACGATATCGAAATGGGCGTAGAAGGTTGCGACCTCAAAAACCTCGACCTGGGAGATCTTCATGAGTTTGGCAAGCGCCCGGAGATGGGCGGCTGAGAGGCCGCCATAGGTATCTTGTATCTGGTGGAGATATTCGATCAGCCGGTCGCGGATGAGAGGGTCGCCAACGAGGGCACTGATTTCCTCCAACGCTTCCGGGTCGGTTTGCCGCCCTTTGAGGAAGGGTCTTGCTTTGCGCCTGATGCGCGGTTCCGGGGTTTTTGTCGTTTCCATACGGTTCAGGTGACTTTTCTGTTCGTTGTGACTTTAATCTGCAATTTGCTCTCCGGGATGCTGTTGCCGGGGAGCGCCGGTTTTCTCCGGCAGGTTAAATGAGGGGCGAAGCAGGGCGGCTTAAATTTTCGGGAAATGCCAAATCCATAAATGGATTGCCGGCATCACTTTCTAATTCGCAGCCTTACATCTCAGCCTAATGTTGGCATCTCAGCCTAATGTTGGCATCTCAGCCTAATGTTGGCATCTGAGCCTTATGTTGTCCGCAGCACAAAAAGGACGGCCGGTTAAATTTGCGGTCGAAAAACTTTGCCCGCAAATTTCTGGCTGTCATCTGGCGCGGGCTGGTGATGCACGGGTGGTGTATGTATCCTGGCCTGCCTCGTTCGTTTTCGTTTGCTGCCCCTTTTATGCCTTGCTAACTGAAAGCGTGCGGCCAAGTAAAAGCTTACGGTCTCACCGGAGATGCCAGCGACCTATTTACCATGTTACTTTAGTCGACAAACCCGCCTGAAACCAATTCAAGCACCTGATCAGGTGATGCAGTGATCCAATTGAGTTGATTTGGATGGTGTTGTTTGTTTTTTAAGAAATTCCTGGGTGGTTTTGAGGAATTCTTTGGTGATTGGCAAGACAGGGTCCCTGTCGGCTATAACCAGGCCAATGCTTTGATATACCTCAGGTTCCTGAATTTTGATGTAGGCCAATTCATCAAGCATTCCGTAGGAGGAGAGGTATAAAAGCGGTAAAACCGAGGCGTATTTTCCGGTGGTGACATGGCCGAGGATAACGGCAAAGGAATTTGTCTCGACTTTGACCATTGGCTCAACGTCAATTGTTTCAAAGATATTGTTGATTATCCGCCGGTTCTGCATGTTTTTGGTGAGCAGACAAAGCGGGAATTTGGCGGCTTCGGCCCAGGTGATTTCCTTGAGGCCATCTTCGATCATTGGTTTCGAGGCAACGAAGACATAACTCTCATTGTTAAGTTGGAGGGCTTGCAAGCCGGAAAGAGGCTCGCTCTCCAGATAAGTGATGGCGGCGTGGAGGCTGAAGTCATCAAGGCCGCGCTGGATGGCCTGGCTGGACAATGAGACCACGGTTGGTTGTACCAGCGGGTGTTTTTCGCAAAAGCGGCTGATCAATACGGAGACGTAGGGCAGGGCGGTTGGCAAAACGCCAATGGTGAATTCGCCGGAGAGGACGTTGCGGGCAGTGTCGATGTCCTGAACGAGGCCGTCACAATTGGCGATGACGCGGCGGGCCCATTTGAGGACGATTTTGCCTTCATGGGTGAAGCCGCCAAAGCGGTGGCCGCGCTCAACAATCGGCACGCCGAGTTCTTCTTCCAGTTTTCTTATGCGGGTTGAAAAGGCGGGTTGGGAAATATTGCAGGCATCGGCGGCACGGGCGAAATGTTCGAATTTCGAGAGGGCGATGATTAATCGCAAGTCTTTTACATCCATGTGTTAATCGCCCTTCCCAATGGCTCCGAACTTTTTGGTTCTGATATTTTTATTGTGAACCGACCGTATAATGTCCTGTGCCTGGCTTTTGTTATCGTTGTTGTTCTTATTTGTCTCGGGCCTGACGAAGAGGTGTCAGGCCTTCGACCATAGTCTTAGCCTATCATAACTTGTCTTTGGTGTATTTGACAAAGTTTTTGTAATGAAGGGCGTGTTTTATATTCGTTCTGGTTATGATTGGCAGGGTGAACTTAGCTCCCAGAAACAGACGCTTCGTCGGCCGCGTTGTTGCGGCTCGCTCAGCCTTTTAAGGCTGCTGCGTGGTGGGCGATGTGGTCACCCATGAAGGTGGCCATGAAGAAATAGCTGTGATCATAGCCAGGCTGCATTCTGAGGGTGATCGGGTAGCCCGCTTTGTCGGCGGCCTGCTGCAATAGCTCGGGTTTTAGCTGTTCTTCGAGGAAATTATCGCCGGTGCCTTGATCAACGAGCATGGGAAGGCGTTCTTCGGCGACGCCGATCATGTGAGCGGCGTCGTGCTTCTTCCATGTTTCGCGGTCAGAGCCGAGATAGCCGGTGAGGGCTTTTTCGCCCCAGGGGCAGTTCATAGGCGAGGAGATCGGCGCGAACGCGGAGACTGATTTGTACATGCCGGGGTTGTTGAGCGCGATGGTCAGAGCGCCGTGGCCGCCCATGGAGTGACCGAAGATGCCCTGGCGGGCTGGATCAACGTTAAAGTTGGCATTGATCAATTCCGGCAGCTCTTTGGTGATGTAATCATACATATGATAATGCGTGGCGAAGGGCTCTTCAGTCGCGTTGACATAGAAACCGGCGGCCAGGCCAAAGTCATAGGCGCCTTCGGCATCATCAGGTACATCATCACCGCGCGGGCTCGTGTCGGGGGCAACAATTATGACGCCATGCTGGGCGGCATAGCCCTGGGCGCCAGCTTTCTGCACGAAATTTTCATCGGTGCAGGTGAGGCCTGAAAGCCAGTAGATGACCGGTAGCTTTTGAGTTTCGGCTTCTTTCGGCAGGTAGACTGAAAATGTCATTTTGCATTTGCAGGCGTCTGACTGATGCTCGAAGCGTTTCTGGTGGCCACCGAAAGATTTGTTACTGGCAATTTCATTCAGGCTCATTTTAATCGATCCGTTTGTTGCAGGGCATTGCCGAGGCGCGTGCCCTTAGGATTTTCAACTAGAATTTTATAGTAAGCCGGAGAGGCCTCGGGTGAGGTCTCTCCGGCTGAATGTCTTGTTTTGGATGTGGCTTAGTAAACCACGACGCCGCGGATGCTTTCACCGTGGTGCATCAGATCGAAGCCCTTGTTGATGTCTTCAAGTGGCATCTTGTGAGTGATCATTGGATCAATCTCGATCTTGCCGTCCATGTACCAGTCAACGATTTTTGGCACGTCTGTCCGCCCTCGGGCGCCGCCGAAAGCCGTACCGCGCCAGGAACGACCGGTGACAAGCTGGAATGGGCGGGTTGAGATTTCAGCGCCAGCCGGCGCCACACCAATGATGATGCTCTCCCCCCAGCCCTTGTGGGCACATTCAAGCGCGTTGCGCATAACGCCGACATTGCCGGTGGCATCGAAGGAATAGTCAGCGCCGCCGCCGGTCAACTCGACCAGATGCTCGACAATGTCGCCGCCGATTTCTTTCGGGTTGACGAAGTCTGTCATGCCGAAGCGCTCGCCCATTTCTTTCTTGGAGTTGTTGATGTCAACGCCGACGATCTGGTCAGCACCGGCCATGCGGCAACCCTGGATAACATTGAGGCCAATGCCACCCAGACCAAAGACAACGCAGCGTGAGCCAATTTCAACATCGGCGGTGAAGATAGCGGCGCCGATGCCGGTTGTGACACCGCAACCGATGTAGCAGATGGATTCAAATGGCGCGTCCTGGCGGACCTTGGCGAGGGAAATTTCCGGCAATACGGTGTATTCCGCGAAAGTTGAGCAGCCCATATAATGGAAGATGGGGTCGCCGCCAGCAGAAAAACGTGATGTTCCATCTGGCATCAGGCCCTTGCCCTGTGTGGCGCGAACGCGCTGGCAGAGGTTGGTTTTTGGATTGAGGCAATATTCGCAGGTGCGGCACTCAGGCGTATATAGCGGGATAACGTGATCGCCTTTTTGCAGGCTGGTTACGCCAGGGCCCACATCGACAACAATGCCTGCGCCTTCATGACCGAGAACGGAGGGGAAAATGCCTTCCGGATCGTCGCCGGAGAGGGTGAAAGCGTCAGTATGGCAAAGGCCGGTCGCCTTAATTTGAACCAGAACTTCGCCTTGTTTAGGACCTTCCAGATTAACTGTTGTTACTTCAAGCGGCGCTCCCGCTTTGGTTGCCACTGCGGCTCTGACCTCCATATGGACCTCTCCTTCGTAATGTCTTTATTGGTTGAGATTTCTTGAAAGCGGAGTTTACGCGCAATCGGATGTCCTTCAAGGGCTAAAATTAATAAATTTAGTTCATCCGACTAATAAGTCGATAATGTTGAGTTATCAACTCGGCGTCTCAATATAATGTAAACGAATTGAGTTTTCCGATATTATTCGCCGCATATCAAAGAACTGATAGGTAATAGTCAGTTACAAAAGAATTGAATTGGGAGAAACGATGTTGAATTCAGGTTTGTTTAAACCAGCTGCACTTCTGCTTGCTGTTGGCGTTTTCGGGTTTGCCCCGGTTGCCACACCGCATGCGACTGCGGCAGAAAGTAAAGATCCTGCTGCCGTCAACCAGGCGGAGGGAAAAATAGAGCTTACACCCGTTGAAAAACTGATCTTTGATACGGAGCATATGAAGAATGCTTCTGCCGGGCAGACTTTAAAGTACAGCTTTGAGCGCAAAGGCCAGCTTGGCGATGACTTTACCGATACGGTGGAGCTGCGCGTGCGAAAGGGTGATCAGTCGAGCGGCAAGACGGTTGATCTCGAGTTTTTCACCGGCAGCCGCCGCAAGCCTTATCCCGATTTCAGCAATGTGACGGCCAATCCACTGCTGACGGTGTTCTTTAACAAGGATGCCTGGTATCTGGCGCGCCGAATTAAGGCGAAGGGCACGGCAAACTACCTCCGCAACCGGATTTTGGACGGGCTGCATGAGGTAAAGTCCATCAAGGATGCAACCTGCAGTTATGGTGGCAAGGATGTACCGGCCAAGTCGATTACCTTTGCGCCATTCGCGCAGGACAAGAACAAGCATCATCTGGTTCATTACCACGCCATTGAATATACAATCCTGCTGGCCAGCGATGTGCCGGGCGGGCTGTGCTCGATTACCTCGGTTATCCCTGATCAGAAAGAGGGTGTGCCGGATCACTATGTGGCGCGCCTCAAGAAGCAGGGCATGCGTGAGCTGGCTGGCGAAGCTGACAAGGTGAATCTCGCAAAAGGCAAGGGTCTGCCAATATTGACTGAAACGCTGTCATTTGTTGATGTGGTCAAGTCTGCGCAGGCGAATGCAGAAGCCAGTGTAGAGAAGTAGGCGTTTTGAGACGTAGGAGGTCCTGTTTATGAAGATCATTAAAGGATGTATGCGCCGTGTGGGCCTGATTGTGCTGCTGGCGCCTTTGATGCTGGCCCCTGTGCTGCTGGCACCCGGTGCTGCGAAGGCCGCGGACGATAACCCTTATCCAACGATAGCTATTGCAGACTATGTGTTTGCCTGTATGGGCTCGAATGGGCAAACGAGGGAGGCGCTGCGCAAATGCTCCTGTAGCATTGATGTGATTTCCTCGATCATCTCCCATGACGCGTATCAGCGGGCGGAGACCGTTTTAAGCATGCGGTTGCTGTCGGGTGAAAAGTCGGCTCTGTTTAAAACCAGTGCGCGGTGGAAAGAGGCTGTTGGCGTGTTGCGCCGGGCGCAGGCGGAGGCTGAAGTTCGCTGCTTTTAGGCGGGAATTTCCATGCCGGAATCACCGCCAATTCTGGTGGTTGAGGCCTATATATAAAGTGCAAAATTTAGCATCGATTCAGGCGGCCTTTCGGGGCCGTCTTTTTTGTTGCCCAAAGGGGCCGCGGCGACGATAGGTCGCGGGTAATTCTGCGGCGCTCAAATTGCGTGTTTTTCGACGGATTTTGACGGTGTTATACTAAAGTATAATAAAATGAAGCTTTTTATGAGAGAGAAAATGGGGTGTTTTTGGTGCCCAAACGGCGGGCATATTGCTCATTTATTAGCTCTCAGATGCTCTATTGCCGATTTGCCGGGCAGTGCCTGTGGGTGAATTAGAATGCTGTTTCTCAGACTTTAGTCCCCCGGGAATGGTTTTTTGTTTTTTGCGACTTTCGTTGGGGTGCGATTATTTGTCACCGTTATTCGCTCATTCAAATATAAGAATTTTATGAGGGGTTGGCTGATCTCGATTCACCCGTTAAGATGGATCTCGTCAAGTGGGAGGAACGTCAAGATAAGACGCCATTGGCTCCATCAATCGCCCGGATTTAAATAACAATAAATTTCCATGAATCCGGACCTGTTGAATGGGCGCTGTTGTGCGTCAGTAATTTTGCTTTCCCCCCACAGATAAAAACAATTGTGTTCAAAATGACTGGATCGGACCTTTTGTCCGGTTCAATTGAAACAATAGGGAAGGGACGCATATGAGGAAAGTACTGCTTTCAGCATTAGCAGTGGCCATGACCGTTTCGGTTGCACCAGGTGTGCAAGCGAACGACAAGCTTATGGCACTCTCAAATGACGCAAATAACTGGGCAATGCCCACTGGCGATTATGCCAACACGCGTTACAGCAAGCTCGATCAAATCAATGCCAGCAACGTTGGTTCTTTGAAAGTGGCTTGGACATTCTCAACCGGTGTGCTTCGTGGTCACGAAGGTAACCCACTGGTGATTGGTAATACCATGTATGTCCACACACCATTTCCAAACAATGTTTATGCATTGAACCTTGATGACGGCACCATCAAATGGCGTTATGAGCCAAAACAGGATCCTAAAGTTATTCCTGTGATGTGCTGTGACACTGTTAACCGCGGTGTAGCTTATGGCGACGGAAAAATCATCCTTCACCAAGCTGACACAAACCTGGTTGCACTTGACGCTGAAACCGGAAAACAAATCTGGAAAACAGCAAACGGCGATCCAAAAATTGGTGAAACCGGTACATCTGCACCTATGGTCGTTAAAGACAAAGTCTACGTCGGTATTTCCGGCGGTGAATTTGGTGTACGCTGCCACGTAACTGCTTATGATCTTGCCTCTGGTGAGCAAGCATGGCGTGGCTATTCAATGGGACCGGATAGCGATATCCTTCTTGACCCAGAGAAAACAACTCATCTTGGCAAACCAGTCGGTAAAGACAGTGGTACAAACACCTGGAAAGGTGACCAGTGGAAAATCGGCGGTGGTTGTACATGGGGTTGGTTGTCTTATGACCCAGACCTGAACCTCGTATACTACGGTTCTGGTAACCCATCTACATGGAACCCAAAACAACGTCCAGGCGACAACCGTTGGTCAATGACCATCTTTGCTCGCGATGCCGACACAGGCATGGGCAAATGGGTTTACCAAATGACTCCACATGATGAGTGGGACTATGACGGCATCAATGAAATGATCCTTGCCAACCAAAAAATCGACGGCAAAATGCGCAAAATTCTCGTGCACTTCGACCGTAACGGTTTCGGCTACACAATGGATCGTGAAACTGGTGAGCTTCTTGTCGCTGAGAAATATGACCCCGTTGTTAACTGGGCCACTCACGTTGACATGAAAACCGGTCGTCCTCAGGTTGTTTCCAAGTACTCAACAGAGCAAAACGGTGAAGATGTAAACTCTAAAAACATCTGCCCAGCTGCTCTTGGTACAAAAGACCAACAGCCTGCTGCCTTCTCACCTAAGACAGGCCTGTTCTATGTTCCTACAAACCACGTTTGCATGGACTACGAACCATTCCGCGTGACTTACACACCTGGCCAACCATATGTGGGCGCTACGCTCTCTATGTACCCGCCAGAAGGTGACAGCCACATGGGTAACTTCATCGCATGGGACGCTACAAAAGGTAAGATCGTCTGGTCAAACAAAGAGCAATTCTCTGTATGGTCAGGTGCCCTTGCTACTGCTGGTGACGTCGTATTCTACGGCACACTGGAAGGCGACCTTAAAGCTGTTGACGCCAAATCAGGTAAAGAACTGTTCAAGTTCCGCACACCTTCAGGCATCATCGGTAACGTGATGACATATGCACATGGTGGCAAACAGTATGTTGCTATCCTGTCAGGTGTTGGTGGCTGGGCCGGTATCGGTCTTGCAGCTGGCCTGACAAACCCAACTGATGGCCTTGGTGCTGTTGGTGGTTATGCAGCTCTGTCTAACTACACACGCCTCGGCGGTTCATTGACAGTGTTCGCACTGCCATAGGCTGCTGAGCCTAGCTCTATTTGACTAGGTTATGGCCCAGCAACATATTTATATGTTGCTGGGCCTTTTTGTTTGCGCATTATTATAATAAAATAAAATGAATAACTAAATTTTCATCGGGAGGATGAATGAGAATATGATGAGAAGAACGTTCACTAGTATTGGACTTGCTTCATTTATGGTGGTTACTGTTCAAGGGGCGGGTTTTGCTGCTCCTAAAGGTGATCAATCAGTCGTTAAAGCCCAGCCAGTAAACAGTGTCGTCTTTGTCAAGAACGACACTCAAAAAGAATTTCAAATTGCCCAGGCTGCAGAAGAAAAAGCTGACGGCGAAGAAAAAACAGTGAGAAATGCCGGTCGCTCACCAGACAAGGTCTATAAGGAAGACGGCAAGTATTTTCTGAAGGAAACAGACGATCCGACCTATAACCAAAATGAAAAAGGTGAATGGGATTGGCTGACCTTTAACGGCAACCGCCGCTATCACGCGGAATGTCATGTATGCCACGGTCCGCTTGGGCTTGGCAGTAGTTTTGCTCCGGCTCTTGCAAAGAGCCTGAAAACGCTTAGCTACACGCAATTCAGAGAAGTTGTCGTAAATGGGCGTTCTGTTCCACAAGCGGACGGTTCCGTCAACTCAATGCCTTCTTTTGGTAACAATAAGAACGTGGCCTGCTTCCTGGATGATTTTTATGTCTATCTGAAAGCGCGTGCCGATGGTGCTTTGGGTAAAATTGCCCATACTCAAATGAAGAAAGAAGCGAAATCCGATGAGATTCGCGAAGAAGAGGCAGAATGTTTCGACGGATAATCAGTAATTTATCAGTCCAAGCCGCCGCCGCCTCGCTCATTATCATGAGCGGGGCGACTGTCGCTTTGGCGCAAACGTCTGAATTGGTGGACCGCAGCCAACTTCGCGTCTGTGCGGACCCTTCCAACATGCCTTTTTCCACCAGGAAGAAGGAAGGCTTCGAGAATAAAATTGCGGAGATTATTGGCGAGGAACTTGGCGTTCCTGTCAATTACACATGGTTTCCGCAATCCATTGGCTTCATTCGGCAGACGTTGGACAAGAAGCGCTGTGACGTGATCATTGGCTATGTGGCGACGCATGAGCTGGTGTTGAACAGCAACCCTTATTACCGGACGTCCTATGTGCTGGTTCACCGCAAGGGTGAGTTTGATGGTTTCAAGAGCCTTGATGACCCGCGTTTGAAAGACAAGAAAATTGGTGTGATTGCCGGCACGCCGCCGGTGGACGTGTTGGCAGAAAATAACCTGCTGGACAATATCAAGTCCTATCACCGGATGGTCGATCGACGTTATTTTTCACCGGCTGAAGAGATGCTCGGTGAAATCTCAGAGGGCAAGCTGGATGTTGGCCTGTTGTGGGGGCCGATTGGTGGTTATTTTGCCAAGAAGGCTTCTCCAGAGCTGGCTGTTGTGCCGCTGATTAACGAGAAAGTCGGGCCTCGCATGGCCTACCGGATCACGCTGGGTGTTCGCCGGCGTGAGAAGGTCTGGAAGCGTCAGTTGAACCGGATATTGCGCCGCCGGCAGGAGGATATAAACAAGATCCTGCAGGAATATGGTGTGCCGCTATTGGATGACAATGGCGCGCTGATACCGCCAGCTGGCTAAAGGGTTTGCCGTCCTGGCGGCTGGTGCTTTGGCGGCCTGCCGCGCAATTCGGATTGGTTTTTGTTCAGGCTTTCTGACAAAACGGCGCTATAAATGAAAACAGCGCTTCACCCTTTAGCCGGGGTGGGGCGCTGTTTCTGTTCGGGGGTGCGTGTAAGCTTTTAAAGAGCTTGTCGGCTTAGCTTTGTGGTTTGCTGTGTTTGATCATTTGTTTGGTGATGGCGTATAAGCGCTGTTCCAGCAGAACAGGAGATTCGCAAACAAATTCAAGGGATTGCTCGCGTTCTTCATGGATGCGCTGGTCCCATTCCAGGGCCTGTTCGATTTTGACCAGTTCGCGATCTTCCTCAGTTGTGAGGGTGCCGTCGGTGTCTTTTTTCTCATAGGCGGAGGCTTTGTGACGGTTGTCGGTGATGCGCTTGACCAGGCTCTGCTGGCGGGTCATGAACCGGGTAAGGCCTGTGATGATCTCGGAGCGGATGCTGTTTATTTCGTAGAGCAGGCCAATGAAGCCCTGTTTCATCAGGCCGGTGAGCTCTTCACCCTGGTGCTTCTGGGCAAATTCGGCGATGATTTTATCCGTTTCTTCAAGGGGGACACGGCGCGGCAGGATTGCGGCGACCAGGGCTGCGACATCCTTGTTCTTTTGCCAGGCGCTTTCGTCTTCCGGAAGGGTGGTGCCCGGCCACATCTGACCAGGTGATAGTTTAGCAACCTTGGCTTGCACGCAAGGCCAGTTCTTATCGTTTGTGTAGGCCTTTGCGGTTGGTGCAAGGCCAGCCTGGGCGATGGCGGCGACCAGACCGGCTGAGACTGCGGCGGCAAGGGTTGATCTGAATTTTCTCGCCCGCGTTTTTTTTATCTGCGGGGTGTTGTTTGCTTGGGTTGGCATTGTTTGTTTCCTGACTTTCGCCCTTAATTTGCTGAGTTTTTTCCGGTCATTTCATTTTTACTTATTGCCGGTGGTAATTTCATTGTTGCTCGTATTTTATGGCGGGCATGGGGTGTTATGCAAGGAGGGCAGGCCCTTTTTTGAAGGGTGCCCGCCCCGCTCTTTCAATCTGTTGACCTGGCCGGTTGCCTGGCGTGACGCTTTTCACATTGGCATGAAAAAGCGTAATAAAATTAGCCATGCTCGCCAGAAGCGATCAATCTTTTGCGATCGCGACGCCCCAGGGGTAGCGGCCGACAGGGATGGATTTCACGACCTTGAGGTTGGCGACATCAATCACGGAGACATCATTGCTGGTGCCGTTGGTGGTGAGTAGCAGCTTTTCATCGGGGGTGAAGCCCAGGTTCCAGACGCGCTGGCCGACCAGAAGGTATTTTTCGACCTCATAGGTCTTGGTGTTGATGACAGCAACGCGGTTTGAGGGGCCGAGGGCGACAAAGGCTTTCGAGCCGTCTTTCAACAGGCGGATTCCGACAGGCTGGATCACGTCTTTGGTGACGCCTGGAATCTCGAAGCTGATTTTTTTGACGATCTCTTTTGTTGTGGCATCAATTACATTGACCGTGCCGCCGATTTCTGATGATGACCATACGAATTTGCCATCATCGCTGAAGATGGCGACGCGCGGGCGTTGGTCAACCAGGACGTTGTCAGTGATCTGATGGGTTTCATTGTCAATGAAGTGGACCATGTTGGTGGTCTCTGATGTGTTCACGATTGTTTTGCCATCGGGGCTAATGCCCATGCCTTCCGGCTCGACGCCAACAGGTACTTCGTTCAGCACCTTGTTGTTTTCAATGTCGACAATGGTGACCATGTTGTCATCTTCATTGGCGATGAACAGCGGGTTGCCGGTCGGGGTGGAGAATGAACAGCTCCGGATCTGGCCCGGAGGGGAGGGTTTTAACGATTTTCTTGGTGGCGCGGTCAATCACTTCAACGGTGTCATCATCACTGGCGCAGACGAGGATGTATTTTTCATCCTTTGTCAGAATGATACCGCGCGGGCGCTGACCAACCTTGATTGTGCCTGTCACCTCAAGGGTTTCAGTGTCGATGATCGAAATGGTGTCATCTTTTTCGTTTGAGACATAGGCGGTGTAGGCGTTTGCGGGGGTGAAGCCCAGCATGCCGGTGGCCATCGCAACAGTGCAAAGTCCTGTAGCTGCGGCGGATTTTAAACTTATCTTCATTCTGTATTCTCCCATCGACTAAACTTGCCCGGTCTACGGCGCTGTTCAAAGAGCTATCACCGGCTGGTGCGGCTGGTATAACTGGACAACTTGGTCTAGTTACGAGTTTCGTTGCGTTGTCACTGGACAGGGACGATACAACATCTGGCTGTTGTTTGTCCTATTCTTATATTATTGCCACAAATTCAAGTATAAATACTAATAAATACATTCTCATGAAATTATCATAAATAGTGCATTCGTTTAATATTTTTACTCCTAAGGTCTATACTTCATAATATCTTGGTTTGATTGTGTCAATGCAATCCACGCGAATTGTAAGATTGGCGAGGGTGGGTAACCCTTGATGGGCTGTCACTTGTGGGGTGTCACTCGGCGAGGTGATAGAGAAGATTTAGGAAGTGAGGGGCTGGTTTCAACCCGGCAGATATGTGCCAGAGGGAGTGGGATGCTGTGAACTATTTGTTGTTGTTCATGTTTCCCGTGGCAGTGCCGACGAATTCGTTGGCCCATCTCAAGTGAGCGAATTGCAGCCCGGGGCGGAATCTGGCTGACTCATAGCTTCGCTGGTCAGCGAGGATGACGCTGTTGCGGGCGTAATCGGGTGGGCTGATCTTGGCCAGGTTTTCATCTTCGGCGATGGGTTTGTCGGTCATCAGCGGGCTGATGGAGAAGGGCCGGTAGTTCAGCTCATCCGGATGCTCTTCATCAACTTCGGGCGAATAGGCGACGTTGGCTGTTTCGATCACTTCGGCTTTTTTGGGCGGGGAGAAGCTCTGCCAATGCTTTGGTGTTGAAGTGTCAATGGAGGCGAGCTGGACGAGTTGCTCTTCCTCTTCAAGTTTGCTCGTCAAGGGCTCGAGCCCAGCGATGGTCTGGTTGCGCCACCAGGGCGATGCATTGTCGTCTGACGGCGCGGCAGGCTTTTCCAGCGCGGCAGGCGGGTTGGCCGGTATTGGTGTCATTTGCAGGGCCGGTTTTGCTTCCAGTGCTGCGAGCTTGGCGTTCAACTGGTCTTTGGCGTAGGGGTCTTGTGCTGGTTTGCGGCTTGGTACTGGGGGTGATACGGGTGGTGTCAGGCTGGCGACAGCTATGCCGCTGGCCGGGTCGCGGCCATCGCGCAGGGTGCGGCGGGCCAGCTGAATCTGCCGCATCTTGGCGACGTTTTTGGCGGCGGCGTATTTGATGGCGTCTGCCTTTGTCAGCCGCCGGCCATCACTGGGGATGTGTTTGCTGCGCCCGCTTGGGAAAAGGGCCGCCAACTGCGGGCGGGAAACGCGCGGCCAGTGGCGTACGCGGCCGACATCCATATGAACGAAGGGGATGCCGGATGTGGGGTAATAGCCGACGCCGCCGCGTTCGCGGATGAGGGCGCTATCGCGCAGCTCGCGCACAGGAATATCGGGGAAGTGAACATCAGCGGCCATGCCGAGAATGTGCCGGCTTTTTTTGGCCTGGCCGCCGCGGGTTTTGCGCAGCTTGTTGTTGGTTTTGGCAGAGCGATAGCCTGAGATGAGGTAAATGGGTTTGCGGGAGCCAAGCTGGGTGTGCATCTCCCACATCAGATCAACCAGGTCGGGCCGCATGGCGCGCGGCTCGTTGCGCCGCCAGTCGCGCATGATGTGGTTGACCTTTTTCATGGCGGCGGGGATGTATTTGCCGCTGCGTTTGTAGACGGTCTTCAAGGTCTCTTTTGTATGGATGTTGTAAATCCAGATCGTGCGCGCGCCTTCTGGGCCGCCGTAAAGCGTGTCGGCGGTGAGGCCGACAAACATCAGGGTGGTCACACAGATGGTGGCGATGCCGCGGGAAATGCGGCCTTTACACAGGGTCGTCAATGGCATTGATCGGGCTAAAACCTGTTCCTCATGCGATTATATCTACCTAACTCTGACGGCTTAAAACGCGCTAAATCATTATCGCACTGCCCATTGGCTGCGCGCGGCGTTCCGGAATTTGAATCAGTCCCTCAGTAGTCTCGATTGATTCCATTAAAATTTGGCATAAATACCGCCAGTTCGCCGCAATTCATGGGGGGCGGGTCGCAAATTTGAGCGGGACGCCATAGCAAAGCGGCGGTGTTGCTACACTCTGATGCGGTTTGATCTGGTGGATAATGTGGCAGCAGGGTGCTCAATCTACGGCAACGGGCGGTTATTCAGGCTTTATGCTCCATGAGGCGGGGCATCAGCTCGACAAAATTGCAAGGGCGGTGGCGGCTGTCGAGCTGGAGTTTTAATATGCCATGCCAGGCGTCTTTGCAGGCACCGGGGCTGCCGGGAACACAGAAGACAAAGGTGTCCTCAATGAGGCCGCCACAGGCGCGGGATTGGCAGGTGGAAGTGCCGACTTTGTCATATGAAATGTGATGGAAGAGGGCGGCGAAGCCGTCAATCTCCTTGTGAAACAGCGGCTTGACCGCCTCTGGTGTAACATCGCGGCCGGTAAAGCCGGTGCCACCTGTGGTGATGATAACGTCGATGGCTTTGTTGGCGACCCAGGCCGAGACCTGCGCCTGGATTTTTGGGATGTCATCGCGCACGATGGCGCTTTCGGCCAGAATGTGCCCCGCTTCCTGCAGCATGTTGCCGAGCAAGGTGCCGGATTTGTCGTCTTTTTCGGTGCGGGTGTCCGATACCGTCATCACCGCGATGGCGACTGGGGTGAAGGGGAGGGTTTCGTCAATGCCAGCCATGGTCGTGGTCTTTCTATATTTGAAATTTATGTGAGCCGGTTCGAGCGAGGCGGAACGCCCCGTTTTGAGGGGTTATTGTGCTTTGAGCTTTTTGGCAATTTGCTGAACATCCTGCCAAACAAGCCGCTTGGCGATGGGCGTGCGCAGCAGGTAGGCCGGGTGCAGGGTGGCCATGGTGGTGTAGCTGGTGCCAGCCACCTGGATGTCTTTCCATTTGCCGCGCAATTTGGTGATTCCGACCGGGGTATCATAAATCTGTTTTGCGGCGGCGCCACCTAAAAACAGGATGACATCCGGCTTTACCAGGCTGATCTGACGGTCAAGAAACGGGCGGCAGATGGCGCCTTCTTCGCTGGTCGGCGTGCGGTTGCCGGGGGGGCGCCAATAGACAATGTTGGTGATGTGGGTGTTTGTCTCATCGTGGTCAATTGCCTTGAGTATGCGATCGAGCAACTGGCCTGCACGGCCGACAAAGGGTTTGCCGACAAGATCTTCATCGCGGCCGGGGGCTTCACCGATGATCATTAAGTGGGCCTGCTCGGCGCCGCGGAAAAAAACCAGGTTTTTGGCGGTTCGCTTCAGGCCGCAGCCATCAAAGCCGCCGAGTGCCGCGCGCAGATCCGCGAGGTTATGGGCGTTTTTGGCCAGCTCTTTTGCCAGCTCTATGGAGGGGAGGGCGAGGGGCGCGGTTTTGTGGGGTGGCTGTGCGGGGCGCTCGGTGGCAGGAGGCGTGTTGCTGGCCGGCGGGCGATTCTCGCCGCGTGATCCGGCGGGTTGTTTGCGGTTGCCGAGGAAGGCGGCGGCAGGGCTCTGGGCGGCGTTTGGCCTGGGTTTTTTGCGGGCTCTGGCAATGAGGGACTGGTCGATGGTTTTGTCTGCATCGAGCCAGTTTGTGGGGGTTTCGGCGCTGGCGGTATCGATGCCCATTTGCTGATACCAGCTTAAAACCGCGCGAATATCGCAGGTTTTCAGCGTTTTTTCACCCGGTTTATCCATTTCCGGCCTTGCCCCTTCGTTCAATTCGAGATTAAACATCTAGCATGCAGGCGGCGCTCATGCAAAAATCTAATATGTCAATAAAACGAACGTGCTGGCTTTTTTCGGAACACTCAGGAGACTTTAATGGTTGAACAACAGGCGGACCTTCCGACACGGGAGTCTATGGACTTTGATGTGGTCATCGTTGGCGCCGGGCCGGCCGGGCTTGCGGCCGCAATTCAGGTGAAGCAACAGGCGGCGGCGCGCGGTGAAGAGGTCTCCGTCGTGGTTTTGGAAAAGGGCTCTGAAGTTGGTGCGCACATCCTCTCTGGTGCAGTGATTGACACCATCGGGCTCGATAATCTGATACCGGACTGGCGGGAAAAGGGCGCGCCGGTCGAGACGAAAGTGACGACCGACAAGTTTCTCTATCTCGGCCCGGCGGGCAGCATCCGGCTGCCGAATTTCATGATGCCGCCACTCATGAACAATCACGGCAATTATATTGTCAGTCTTGGCAATCTTTGTCGCTGGCTGGCGGAGCAGGCCGAGGCGCTCGATGTTGAGATTTTCCCCGGCTTTGCGGCGGCGGAGCTGATTTATAATGATGATGGCGCGGTGATTGGGGTTGCGACCGGTGATATGGGCGTGGCGCAGAATGGCGACCAGAAAGACGGCTATATGCGCGGCATGGCGCTGATGGGCAAGTATGTGTTGCTGGCGGAGGGTGTGCGGGGTTCGCTCTCGAAACAGGTGATCAAGCGGTTTGAGCTTGATAAAGACAGCGACTTCCCGAAATACGGAATTGGCCTCAAGGAGCTATGGGAAGTTGATGCGGATAAGCACCGGCCTGGCTTCGTGCAGCACACGATGGGCTGGCCGCTGGATAATAAAACGGGCGGTGGTTCTTTCCTCTATCATTTCGGTGAAAATCTTGTCTCTGTCGGTTTTGTCGTGCATCTGAATTATCAAAATCCGCATCTTTCACCTTTTGACGAGTTCCAGCGGTTCAAGCTGCATCCTGAGGTCAAGTCGCTGTTTGAAGGCGGCAAGCGTGTCTCGTATGGCGCGCGGGCGATATCGGAAGGCGGGTTTCAATCGGTGCCGAAGCTGACATTCAGGGGCGGGGCGCTGCTTGGCTGCGCGGCCGGCATGCTGAATGTGCCGCGCATCAAGGGCTCGCATAATGCGATGCTCTCCGGGATTCTGGCGGCTGATGCGATTGTTGAGGCGCTGGCAGACGGGCGGGCGAATGATGAGCTTGTGGCCTATGAAGCCAACTATAAGCGCAGCCCGATTGCCAAAGATCTGAAGCGGGTGCGGAATGTGAAGCCGCTCTGGTCGAAGCTTGGCACGGTGTTTGGTGTGATGGCGGGCGGTATTGATATGTGGATTAACAGCTTGATGCCGTTTTTCTCCTACACATTCGGGCATGGCAAGCCGGATTTTGCGACGCTGAAAAAGGCAGAAGACGCGCCGCTGATCGAATATCCGAAACCTGATGGCAAGATTACATTCGACAAGCTTTCATCCGTGTTTATTTCGGGGACGAACCATGAGGAGAACCAGCCGGTTCACCTGAAGCTTGACGATCCGAGCATTCCTATCAAACAGAATTTACCGTTATATGACGAGCCGGCGCAGCTTTATTGCCCTGCTGCGGTTTATGAGGTGGTGGTTGATGAGGCCAGCGGGCCCTATTTCCAGATTAATGCCCAGAATTGTGTGCATTGCAAAACCTGTGACATCAAAGACCCGGCGCAGAACATAACATGGGTGCCACCAGAGGGTGGCGGCGGCCCCAATTATCCGAATATGTAACTTCAAAGCAGGCTTCAATTCTGTAATCCAGCGCACGCAATTGGGTAGATTCGCCCCGGATTTTCTAATGGCGTCAACGGTCTAAAGGGGCTGGGAGCCGCTGTGGGCGGCTTGAATGGCTGTTTCAGGGCTTTTGGAGCCTTTATGGCCATGGGGTTATTATTGTGGCGGGGCGAGGGGTTATGTTTTTTGGTGGATAACATAGCTTCGCCACATAGGCGTACCTTACTTAGCCGCGAAATCGGGTGATTGTCCCTTGTAAAGGGAAATAAAAAAGTTCATCTTCTTATGCAACGGTAACGTTTGACGGGTCTGATAATCTCAATGAAAAAGATATTTTCTCCAATCGCGACACTCTTATGGTCTGGTGCAGTTGGCTGCACGCTCTTGGGTGGAGGAATGGTTTTTGCTGAGCGGCCCGGGGTCGCTCAGGAGCCAAGCTCATTCCTTGGCAGCTATCTGGCAGGGCGGTATGCCTCCAGTAAGCATGACACGGAGGCGGCCGCGCGCTATATGCGCCGCGCGCTCGATTATGAACCGGCCAATCGGCATATTCTGGAGCAGGCCTTTTTGCTCGAGCTTATGGCTGGTGACTGGGACCGGGCGACAGATTTTTCCAACAAGCTGATCACCCTTGATCCGGCGCATCCCTTTGCGCGGCTTTATCGCGGTGTGGATGAGTTCAAGGCAAAACGGTATGAAAATTCACAGGCGCATTTTGCCGCCGGCAATGAAGGGCCGCTGGGCGCGCTGATCGGGCGGATTGCCCAAGCCTGGATTTACTCGGATGCCGGGCAATATAAAAAGGCGATGCAGTTGCTGCGTGAGAAGTCCGACACTGACTGGGTGCGCGACTATCAACAATATCACCGCGCCCTGATTGCCGATGTAAATAACAAGACGGCGGATGCGCAACGGGCATATTCGCGGCTCTACCGCAAATATCACCAGATGGTGCGGCTGGTTAGCTCTTATGCGCAGTTTCTTGCCAAATCGGGCAAGCGGACAGAGGCGCGCAAGATTTTGGCGGCGCATTTCTCCAAGGCGCGGTTCAAGCATCCTGACCTTGAAGCGCTTGATTTTGCGATCCGCACCGGCAAGCCCTTTGTTGCCAATGTCACCAATTCAAATGAAGGTCTTTCCGAGATTTTCTTTAGCCTGGGTGATCGGCGCGCCGAAAATGGTGGTGTCGATGACGGGTTGATCTTTTTGCAAATGGCGCGGTTTCTGCGGCCCGCGTTCAGCGCGGCGGACTATGCGCTGGGCAGCCTCTTGTACCGGGCACAAAAATATGACCGGGCGATTGCCTTTTTAGGCGGTGTGAAAAAGGGTGAGGCCTTGTGGCTGGATTCGCAAATTCTCCGCGCCCAGAGCCTCAGTTCGAAGGGCAACACCCTGACGGCGATTGATATACTGGAATCGCTGGCTGACCGGGATAATGACGGCGCTGGTGATGAGCAGGCTAAAAAGGCCGCTGCCAAAACCGAGGCTGATGAACCGCAATATTATGAGGTGAAGTCTGGCGATACGCTATGGACTGTGGCGGAGGCTGCATTCGGCGAAGGGGCGCGCTATAAGGAATTGTTCTCGCTGAACCCGGAACTTGAAAATGACGCTGCAAAGATCATTCCCGGGCAGAAGTTGCTGATCGCAAAGTCTGCGGCGCAGCTTGAATCGGCCCGCGATGGGGCGGTGATTGCGGATGTCGGCGCGGTCGCGCGTGATGACATTGACCTTTATAATGCGCTGGGCAAGCTCTATCTCGATGAGAAAAAATACAGCGAAGCGGTGTTAAATTATTCCAAGGCGATTGACACGCTTGGTAAGCCGCGCGCCAGTGACTGGTTTTATTTTTACGGGCGCGGCATCAGCTATGAGCGCATGAAGGACTGGCCCAAGGCCGAGAGCGACTTTAAACAAGCGCTGAAGCTCAGCCCGAACCGGCCCGATGTGCTCAACTATCTAGGCTATAGCTGGGTTGATCAGAATCTCAACCTGACCGAAGCGATGAAGCTTATCCGCCGGGCGGTTAAACTGAAGCCGAATAGCGGCTATTATGTTGATAGTCTTGGCTGGGCGCATTACCGGCTTGGGCAATATAAGGATGCTGTGACATTCCTGGAAAAAGCTGTTGCCTTGCAGCCTGATGACCCGGTGATCAATGATCACCTTGGTGATGCTTACTGGCGTGTTGGTCGCCAGCTTGAGGCCAAGTATCAGTGGAAGCATGTGCAGAGTCTGAGCCCAGAAAAGGAGCTTGTGGAACAGCTGAAGAGCAAGCTGGTCTATGGGCTATCCGAAAAGCAGCAAGCGAAAATGTATCTCAATAAACAATAGGCGGTTCTGCTGGCTGGCGCGGGGCTTTTCCGGGGGCAGCTGCGGCCATATCTCGCCCTGACTGTTCTTCGGTTTCGCCGCCGTGTGTAGAGGGGCAGTTTGGCGAAAAAGCTTTTGGGGGGCGGCTATTGCATGAGATATATGAGACCGCATGGGCCAAGATCAATCTATCCCTGCGGGTGCTTGGGCGGCGGGATGATGGCTATCATGAACTTTCCAGCCTGGTGGTCTTTGCCGACTATGGTGACCGGCTGACGCTGACCCCGGGGCCCGGTTTTTCCCTTACAATTTCTGGACCGTTTGCAAAGCGGATTGATGGTGACAATCTGGTTGAGATTGTTGCGACGTCGCTACTTGGCAGCCAGCTGGACGGGGACATGCCGGATGGCGGGCGTGGGGCCTGTGACTTTGGAAAAATTCACCTTGAAAAACTGTTACCTGTGGCGGCCGGGCTTGGTGGTGGCTCTGCCGATGCGGCGGCGCTTTTGCGGCTGATGGAGCGGGTGGGATTGTGCCGCCTTGATCATGAGTTTACGGCGCAGTTGGGCCGGCGGTATGGCGCGGATGTGCCGGTTTGCACGGCGGCAATGCCTGCGGTGATGAGCGGAATAGGTGAGGCGCTGGCGCCGGTTGCTCATTTTCCCGCCATTGGGGTTTTGATGGTCAATCCGGGGATTGCGCTATCGACCGGTGCGGTTTTCAAACAATTGGCAGCGGGTGACTTTGATGGCGCGGCGGCGGCTGATTTTTGTGCGCGGCAAGCGGATCGCGGGGCGCAGGGGTTTCATTCTCTCGATGAGGTGGTTGCCTATATGCAGGCCGCCCCGAATGATCTAACCGATGCGGCTGTGGCGCTTAGCCCCGATACCGGCTCAGTTTTAACGCAGTTGGCCCGGCTGCCGGGGTGCCATATTGCGCGTCTGTCCGGCTCGGGCTCAACATGCTTTGGCTTGTTTGAGACTGCGACTGCCGCGGCAGAGGCGGCAGGGGTGTTTCGCCAGCGCCATCCTTACTGGTGGGTCATGCCGGCGGCGATCAGGCATGTTTAGGTTGGGATGAGGGGCATTAAAAAAGCCGGAGTAAATCTCCGGCTTTTGAAAATGACATGCGTTTTGTGCAGGGCCTACCAGCAGGCGGTGGTGTCAGCGCGGCAGGTATATTCATCAAACAGCCCAACATCGATGAACAGTTTGCATTCAACTTTTTTGGGGGTGGTGCGGTAATTTTTGATGCCGTTCTTGGCCATCCATTCCGCGACGAATTTATCAACCAGACGTTTGGCGTCGTTTGTCGGGCCGACCTTGCCATAATCATTGACAGTGAAACCAAATTTTTTGCAACGGGCGTCTGCCGGTGCGGTGATGAGAAAGCTTGCCATAAAAAGTGTGGCCGCAATCGCCAAGCCGGTAAATTTTTGACCCATGATATACCTCTTCGAAACCCCAGTTAACTTTGTTGGGTCATGTTCGGTTTTGGGCCAGGACAAGTCAATTAAAAACGACTGGCACTCACAAGATGCGTGGGGGAAAACCGGATTCGGAAGAAGGCAAGATACATGAAAAAACCGGCACCGGTTTGTGGCCGGTGCCGGTTGATTGGTCGCTTAAGTTTTCATCGGTGTGGCTTTGGTGTGGCTTTACCTGGGGCTGGCCTGTTGCATAAACACTCAACGCCGATGTGTTCAGCGCGCGGGGTTAGTCACCCAGGTAAACGCCGCCTTCACCAAGACGCGAGTCAAATGGGCTACGGTCATAAATGGGGTTGTAGCTGCGCTCGGCTTTCCATGGGGTGCCGATGATGTCTTCCTTGCTGTAGGAATAGCCGCCGACACTTTTGTTATAGCCATATACTTTGGTGTTTGAGCGTCTGTATTTGCTGGATGGGGCCTGGCCGAACAGATCAAACAGGAAGAAGCTCGGTCCGTCATTATAGTAGCGGGTGCCGCCAGCCTGGGCGCTTGAGCTCATTAATGTGACTGCGAAAAGGGCACTCAGCAGTGCGAATGCATGTTTGTTCATTGGTTTAGCCTTTCATTACTCATTACATTATGAAGACGGGTATAAATTTTCCATGTGCGAGCGAAGCCCGGCAACTGGCCGTCAACTGGGGCAGAACAGATCCCGGTTGTGGGAAGTTTGGGCTAAATTTGTCAAAAAAGGATGTAAAAGCTTCGTGAAGCGCTGATTTTGTTGCGGCTAATCTGATAAAATGGGGTGAATGGCAGCCTATTCTGATGCGTTGTCAGCTATTTCAACGACTTTGACGGGATGTATTGTTGGCCCAACTGGTAAAAATTCTGCTTTTTGGTTTGTTTCTGGCGATGGGGCCGTTGGCTGGTGTTTCCTTCGCGGCGGTGGATGATGAGCTGCCGTCATGGCTGCGAGAAACGCCATCTGCCCGTGAGGAGGCGCAGGCGGCGCGGCTTGCGGGCACGGGCTATGCCAAGGCGCCCAAGCTTTACATCCGGATTTTCAAGGCATCGAAGGAGCTTGAGGTCTGGATTAAGGCGCCGGGGGGCTACAAGCTTTATCGCAGTTACGACATCTGCCGTTTCTCCGGGGAGTTGGGGCCGAAACTGCAGGAAGGTGACAGGCAAAGCCCGGAGGGGTTTTATCATATCCCGGCGGAGGATATTGGCTGGCGTTCACAAAAATGGCCGCGGGCGCTGAATCTTTCCTTTCCCAATATCTATGACGCCCTGAAAGAGCGGACAGGATCTTATTTGCTGATCCATGGTGGCTGCTCTTCGCGTGGTTGTTATGCGATGGAAAACGGGCCGATGGATGAGTTGTTTGCGCTGGTGTCCCTGGCCGCACGGCAAGGGCAGAAAATGTTTCCGGTGCACATATTTCCGTTTCGTCTGACGGAGGAGCGGTGGCGCGACCATGAAGAAAATATCTGGGCGCCGTTCTGGCGGAAGTTGCAGCCGGTTTATGATCACTTTAATTCCCACAGGACGCTGCCTTCGATCCTTGTTTGCGAAGGGGGCTATAAGGTTATGACGTTTCTGCCCTCCGGTGAAAGCGAGCGGGTGGTGAGTGGGAATTGTGTGTTGCCTGTGCCTCTGAAGGGGGAGACGGAGGAGGTGCACAAGAAGGTGGCCTGGGTGAAGGCGCTGGCGGGGCGCTATGAGAAACTGTCTCGCAGCCCGAAAAAGGCCGCGACCGAGGGGCTGAAGATCAAGGTGCGCTGTAACCTGCGCCTTGCGTCATGCAAGCACTGGCTGGCGCAGCGGCGAAAGATGCTGCGCAAGGGCACGCTGCCTAAGTCGCTTTTGAAACCATGATCTGGGCTTTGGTCTCGCCGGTTTTATAGGGCCGCGCTGCGGTTGATTTAAAACGCAGGTTGCCATCCTTGACGACTTTTACCCGTATCAGACAATTTTTGCTTTTGCCGCAATCTGCCAGCACATGGCGATCGATGGGGAAGTTGACCTTCACATCCGGGTCGGACATGGAGAGTTTGACGACATCGCCGATGAGCACAGCCTTTTCTGCGGAGACGGCGCTGGCATCCTCGATGCTTATGACGACGTCACCACCCTGGGGCATGCGGCTGCGATCGCTCGTGCTGATTGTCAGCGCGAGGAAGCCATCGCCGAGTTTGGCACCCGGCGGCGGTGTATAGCCGAGGCCGCCGCAAGCCGAAAGCGTGAGGGCCAGGGCCGGCAAGAGTGCGAGGCCGGCTGGTTTCAGGCGCCGGCGTGCAGGAGCGAATGCGGTGGTCTTGTGTGTGCTGTTCATAGGGTGGCATTATCGTGGGAATAGCTGGCGACGCAAGTGATTATGATGTTGTTTGCAGAGGTATGCGCTGGCTGGCGTTAAATTGCATCAGGCCGGTTGGGGGCAGTTTTGGGCAATTTTGAACGGCGAAAGCCGCGTGAAACGATGTTTGCACGCGGCTTTTGTTTTATTTGGTGTCTTTAAAATTAGGCGTTAATCAGCTCAGATTGACCTAGCGGCCGAATGACCGGTCCTGGTCACCATAGGCGCCGCAGATGTTTGAAATGCGCGTGTCGTGGCCAAGTTGCTGGCAGACATAGGCTTTCTTATTCGGGTTGTTTCTTATCTGATTGACGCTGACTTTGTAACCATAAGATCTGGCGACCTTGGCGATGTATTCTTCCTCGCATGGGGTGGTTGAGATCCAGTTGCCCTGAACCAGTTGGTAATGGTCCTTGCATTTGATTTTGTAGCGGCTGGCAGCGTCGGCGCTGTTTATGTTGAGTGTCGCGGCGGTGAACATACCAACCAGCGCGATGGTGGTGAGGGATAATATTGTGCGAAACATGGGGGTCTCCGTTTCTTCGGTTGCGGTTTGATGAGGCTTGCAGGGTTCGTTGTTGATCTTGTTGTTAGGGCGGAGCCATTGGCTTCGCGGCCCGCTGCCTTATATTTTTATTATAGTAACTACGTGTCGTAGCTCCAATGGTTTCAAATTCATTGCCTGCTCGTTTTCATATCGCCAGGCCTCGATTGGCAGGCGTTGCTGCCGTTGCCTGAATTTAGCTAAATTATCCTGCTGGTCTGTGACAAATTGCACAGACACTTATGCGGCCTTGTGAATGTGCGCTCGAGCAATTGCCCTCGTTGTCGTGGTCTGGTGAGTGTTGCTTTTATAGGAGCGCGCAGTATCGCTGAAGCGGCGTCGGGCTGGACCCGCTACCTCGGTAGAATGGCACCGCGTCTGAGGGATTGCAATTCAGAATAATGTGATGAACTAAGGGATGACAGCGCAATTAACAAAGCTGATGGGAGAGATCCGGGCTTGCCGGGTTTGCGTGACCGCGCCGCAGGGTACGCCGCTGCCGCATGAGCCGCGCCCGGTGTTTCAACTGTCAGCCGAGGCGAAACTGGCCATTTGCGGCCAGGCGCCGGGGACGCGGGTGCATGCCTCTGGTGTGCCGTTTACGGATCGCTCAGGTGACCGGCTGCGGGACTGGCTGGGGTTAAGCTCTGATCAATTTTATGATTGTCGGCATGTTGCGGTTATTCCGATGGGGTTTTGCTTTCCGGGGCAGACGGCAAGCGGGGCCGATTTGCCGCCGCGGGCTGAGTGCGCCCGGACCTGGCATGACCAGCTGATGATGGCGCTGCCACAGCTAAGGCTGGTGCTGGCCGTGGGTGGGTATGCCGTTGCCTATCATATGGCCGAGCGGAAGGGCCTGCCATTGTGGCGGGTGGTGGCGGATTTTAATGACAAGCTTGAAAGAGGCGAGATTGGCATGAAAAAGCAGGCGCAAGGCAGGCTGGTGTTGCCATTGCCGCATCCTTCGTGGCGCAATAATCACTGGTTAAAGAAACATCGCTGGTTTGAGCGGGATTATCTGCCATTGGTGCGCCGGGAAGTTGCCACTGTGCTTGGCCATTCTGGTGATGGGTAAGAACGCTCATTTGCTGGCGTAAGGTGTAAAGTGCGGCGGGTTGAAATCGCTGAGGTGGTGCTTTATAGACGGTGGCTGTGATCGCCTTTGAAGAGATCGGTTTAAATTGCTGGCGGGGGGATGAAAAAGCCTTGCCGTGATTAACCAATGTTGACGGCCGCTATGTCTGAGGGATGGACATGGCGGGTGAGGGCGCATAATTTTGACGGCGTAATGTTTTTTACAACGGCTTATGGCCAGTTAGATTTTTCATGTCTGTTGCACATGGTGAGACTTTGAATTCAAAGAACGGTCTTGTCGATCCGGCTGAAGCTGTATCGCCGGCGCCCACCCGGCGGGAAAAAGTGATTTATCCGCTGGCCCGGCTGATCCCCTACATTCGC
>CALNZE010000049.1:0-26348 GCA_942490955.1 uncultured Alphaproteobacteria bacterium | reverse complement strand
GGATTGATGGCAGCACCGGCGAGCAGGTGATGCGCGAGCGGCTTGATGGCGCCTTGCGGCTGAAGGGACACGGCGTTGCGGTGATCTCGAACCAGGCTGAGACGACGGTGATTGACTGAGCCGGCAAATGCCTCGGCGTAAGTGTCTTAATTGCTTTATGGCGGGTTGTTAGGAATGTGACATCGCATTTGTCATGAACTAGGATGGCGGCAACGCGCGGACTTTTTTGAATAAACCTTGCCCTCGCATTTCTTTGCGCGGGCGGTATCAGAAATCATTATTTTGTTGGAAGGCGCCTGAAATGGACAGAGCTTTTGGTTGGATTGGCGAAATTTTTCAGACGCTGCTGCGGCTGGTGCCATGGCTGGTGATTGTGCCAGCGACACATGCGGGCGTTGCCTTCGTGCATGGCCACCGGGTCAAGGAATGGAAGCCGGGGCTGCACTGGTATTGGCCGGTGGCGACGACCTATAAGCTGATGGTCACGGTGCGGCAAACGCAGAAAATCCAGACCAAGGTGGTGATGACTGCGGACCATAAAACGGTGTTTGTCGGTGCCATGGTGACCTATTATGTCGATGACGTTGTGGCGGCTGTTGCCGAAATTGCTGACCTTGCCTCTGACGTTATCGAGCGCTCGCAAGGGCAGATCCTGGCCGTTGTGGCGTCATCTACCCTTGAGGAAATTCAGGCGGATCGCTACACGTTTAACGAAAAGCTGACGGAGGCCTCAGCCGAGGTGCTGAATGGTTATGGGGTGAACATCCTGCATGTGCAAATGACCGAGTTTGCCCCCTGCCGGGCGCTTGCGATCAATGGCAATATGGTGAATGGCAATTATGAATTGTGGACCGGCTTTTAGGCGCGGCTGTTAACGCTGCGATTTACCCGGTTTTTTGCAGGCCAACCAGCAGGTGGTGGAATTTTTCGCCCTGGACGCCGACATGGGCCTGCATCACTTTGCTGGCCTTCTCGGGGTCACCGGCGGCGAGCGCTGTGACGATGGCCTCATGCTCGCGCATGGACTGGTTCATGCGGCCGCGCAGATGCAGCTGCATTTTGCGGTACGGCTTTAGCCGCTTATGGAGGCGCAACGCCTCGCCTTCAAGGAAGCTGTTGCCGGATTGCTTGTAGATAACGTGATGGAAGGTCTCGTTGGCGCGGTAGTAACCTTCAACGTCGCTGTTCGTCACGGCATCCTGACAGATGGCATTGGCCTCTTTCAGCGCCCGCAGGCCGTCATCAGTGAGGCGGGAAGCTGTGAGCCTGGCGCAGATTGCCTCCAGCTCGGCCATGACCTCGAACATTTCAAGTAGCTCAACGGTGCTGGGATAGCGAACGAAAACGCCGCGGCGCGGCAGGTGGGTGACAAGGCCCGAACTCTCGAGTTTCTGGAAGGCTTCACGCACGGGTGTGCGCGATACGCCGAAGCGTTCAGCCAGCTTTATCTCGTCGAGACGGTCGCCATCGGCATATTCGCCAATGACGATGAGCTGCTCCAACTCTTCAATAATTGTATCTGCAAGACTTAGTTCCATCTCACATATTTTGTTTATTTCAAATTAAAATGCAAGCTGATTTTTGTATACAAGAAACTTGACAATGAATACAAGGCACGCAACTATCGGCACTATGCTGCAACCAGACTATTAATGAGTTGCGGTTTTTCTGGGAGGAAAAAACATGAAATCAACCTTTATAGCGACGGCTGCTGCCGCCGCGCTCGTTGCAAGCACTTCGCTTGCCTCAGCCAAAGAACTTCGCCTTTCTCACCAATGGTCAACCAAGGATGTGCGCCACCAGGTTGCGCAGATGGTTGCTGATGAAGTGAAGGCTGCAAATGTCGATCTCGAAATCAAGATTTTCCCGTCCAAATCATTGTTTAAGCCACGCGAGCAATATCAACCGCTCAGCCGCGGCCAACTCGACATGGTGGTTCTGCCGCTTTCCTATGCGGGCGGTCAGCAACCGGCTTACAACCTGACCCTAATGCCAGGCCTTGTGAAAAATCATGACCATGCTGCGCGCCTCAACAAATCCAAGTTCATGGATATGATTGAAGAAAAGATGGCGGCGGATGATGTGATGACGCTGGTGCATGGTTATCTTGCTGGCGGGTTTGTTGGAAAAGACAAATGCATCACCAAGCCAGACGATGTGAAAGGCCTGCAGACACGCGCTGCCGGTAAGGCTTTTGAGCAAATGCTGGCTGGTGCTGGCGCCTCGATTGCCTCTATGGCGTCATCTGAAATCTACAACGCCATGCAAACCGGTGTTTTGAATGCGGCGAACACATCTTCGTCTTCTTTCGTATCTTACCGCATTTACGAGCAGGTCAAATGCTACACGCCTGCTGGCGACATTGCCTTGTGGTTCATGTATCAGCCGCTGTTGATCAACAAGTCAACTTTTGATGGGCTTACAGAAGAACAGCAGGCCGCGCTGAAAGCAGCCTCTGCCAAAGCTGAAGCTTTTTATCTTGAAGAAGCGAAAAAGCAGGATGCTGCTTCTGTGAAAGTCTTTAAGGATGCTGGTGTCGAGATTGCCCAGATGTCGAAAGAAGATTTCGACGCATGGCGCGCCATTGCGAAAGACACATCCTATAAGAACTTTGTCGACAATGTTCCTGATGGACAAGAATTGCTCGACGCTGCACTTGCTGTAGAATAACCCCCCCATACACGGATGAATGGGCGGCCCCTGAGCGGGGCCGCCTTGCAACCTGCAACCTAACTGAGGTGAACCTATGGGGTCTCACAGCGCTACCGCTTTGTCTGTCAGATGTGCAAAGACCGGCGATAATAAATTTCTGAAAATAGTGGCCGGACTTTCGCAGCTTTGCGGATGGGCTGCGGCCGCGATGGTGGTGGTCGCTGTCGCCATTACCTGCCAGATGATTTTTGTTCGCTTTGTCTTGAACCAATCCACCGTCTGGCAAACGGAAATGGTGATCTATCTGGTGATCACCGCGACGCTGATTGGCTTGCCCTATGTGCAGTATCTGCGCGGGCATGTGAATGTTGATCTGGTGCCGCTGATGCTGGGGCGCAAGGCGCGCTATTATATGGCGATATTCACACTTTCTGTTTCAGCATTGATGATCGCGGTGATGCTTTATTACGGGGCTGAATATTGGCATATCGCTTACTCCAAGAACTGGAAATCAGACACGGTCTGGGGCGTGCGGTTGTGGATCCCCTATCTTGCCATTCCGGTCGGGCTTGGGTTGCTGCTATTGCAGCTTATTGCCGACCTGGTTGGGGTGATCTTAAAAATTGAAGCGCCATTTGGCCTGGAGGAAGACTAATGGATCCGATCCTGCTTGGCCTTATTGTTGCTATCACGACGATTATCGTTTTGTTCTCTGGTGTTTCGGTGGCCATCGGGCTGCTTGTCGTCTCAGCTGGTTTTTTGCTGGTGATAGACGGCGTGCGCTCGCTGGAGCTGATGCCGGAAATTCTGTTTGGCAAGTTGAATAACTTCGCCCTTCTTGCCATCCCGATGTTTATCCTGATGGGGGCGTCGATCTCCTCGACGCGGGCGGGAGCTGATCTTTATGAAGCGCTGGAGCGCTGGTTGACCCGGGTGCCGGGCGGGCTTGTTATTTCAAACCTTGGCGCCTGCGCGCTGTTTGCGGCGATGTCCGGCTCGAGCCCGGCGACCTGCGCGGCGATTGGTAAAATGGGCATTCCCGAGATGCGCAAGCGCGGCTATCCGGATGGTGTGGCGGCCGGTTCCATTGCGGCTGGCGGCACGCTTGGCATTCTCATTCCCCCTTCTGTCACCATGATTGTTTATGGCATTGCGACCGAAACTTCGATCGGGCGGTTGTTCCTCTCCGGTGTGTTTCCGGGGCTGCTGCTGGTCGGGTTATTCATGGCATGGTCACTTTATGCGACCTGGAAATCAGGAGACCAGCGGCTGCTGACAGCGGGCAATTATAACTGGCGCGAGAAATTTGAAATTCTACCGCGCGTGCTGCCGTTTCTGATCATCATTCTGGGTGTGCTTTATGCGATGTATGGCGGTGTTGCGACGCCGTCCGAGACCGCAGCGGTTGGCGCGCTGATGTGCCTTGTTATTGCGATGGTGATCTACCGCCTTTGGAATCCGCGCGATATCTGGGTGGTTCTGCGCGACTCGACCCGTGAGAGCGTGATGATCCTGTTTATCATCGCTGCTGCGGGTGTGTTTTCATATATGCTGTCAAGCCTGTTTATCACGCAGTCAATCGCTGCATGGATTGGCACGCTGGAGGTGAACCGCTGGGTGCTGATGGGGGCGATTAATATCTTCCTGCTGATTGCCGGTTTCTTCCTGCCGCCTGTCGCGGTTATCCTGATGGCGGCACCGATCCTGCTGCCGATTATCACGACGGCCGGGTTTGACCCGATCTGGTTTGCGGTGATTCTGACGATCAATATGGAGATCGGGCTGATTTCCCCGCCTGTCGGGCTGAACCTTTATGTGATCAATGGCATCGCGCCGGATATTTCTCTCAAGACCATCCTGACTGGATCTTTGCCCTACGTTGCCTGTATGGTACTGGCTATTATTATTATTTCCATTTTCCCGGGCATTGCGACCTGGCTTCCGGAATATGTAATGGGCGTACAGCGATGACGATGGAGCGTTATATGAGGCGGCTTTCGGACATTCTCTCCTCTCTCTATGAGAATAATATTGCCCGGACCAAGCTGTTTGATATTTCCAACTATCTTTCTTCAGGACCGGACCAGCCGGAGCAGATTGAGCATCAGCAGGCGAAAGCCTATAGCGAGCTTTCGATGACGGAGCTTTGTGACAAGCTGCTCTCCAGCCAGGGGGATGTTTCGGGCATTGTGCTGGCGGGCATTGTTCTCGATCGCTATGCGTCCAGTGATGACGATATGAAGCGGGCGTTTTTTGAAATGCTGGCGACCCGGCTCGATCTTGATGGCGACAGGCTGCAAGCGGCGCTGACGGCCTACCGGGAGGCGCCCTCAAAGGCAACTTACCGGACATTCATGGAGCTGGCGGAGCCGCGGCGGCAGGAGTTGGCCCGGCGGCTAAATCAGGTGCCTGGCGCCACCGAATTGCTGGTCGAAATGCGGCGTGACCTTGCCCGGTTTATGCGGGATGACGAGAGCCTGGAGAAGGTTGATCTCGATTTCCGGCATCTTTTCACCTCCTGGTTCAACCGCGGCTTTCTTGTGCTGGAGCCCGTGAGCTGGACAAGCTCTGCGAATATTCTGGAGAAGATCATTGAATATGAGGCGGTGCATGCGATTGACAGCTGGGATGATCTGCGCCGCAGGTTGAAGCCGGATGACCGGCGCTGTTTTGCTTTTTTCCATCCCTCAATGCCAGAAGAGCCGCTGATTTTCGTTGAGGTGGCGCTGACGCAAGGGGTGCCCTCTTCCATCCAGAATCTACTGGCGGAAGAGCGGGCGCCGCTTTCTGCCGGCAATGCGGATACGGCTGTTTTCTATTCTATCTCCAACTGCCAGGCCGGGCTGGCTGGAATTTCCTTTGGCAATTCGCTGATCAAGCAGGTGGTCTCCGACCTCTCGCGGGAGCTGCCGAACCTGAAAAGCTTTGTGACTCTTTCGCCCATCCCGGGGCTGAGCCGCTGGCTTGACCAATCCGGCTATAACGCGCTGGCCAAAGACCCGGCGCAATTGAAGCAACTTGCCGCCCATTACCTGCTGCAGGCGAAACGCCCGAATGGCAAGCCGCTTGACGCGGTGGCCAACTTCCATCTCAACAATGGTGCGATGGTGCATCGGGTCAATGAAGCGGGAGATATTTCAAACAATGGTATGAAGCAGTCGCATGGTGCGATGGTCAATTACTTTTATGACCTTGCGCAAATTTCACAAAACCATGAGGGATTTGCCTCAACACAGACGGTGACTGCCTCGAAAGAGGTGCGGGCGCTGTCTGATGCCGCTGCAACTCTGATAGCAGAAGAAACGGAAAAAGCGATGACAAACCCGCTCTATGACAATCTGTTTGGTACTCACTCGGGCAAAGACAAACCGTTTCTCTATCTTAGTGATGGCGGGATGGTGACTTATGACCAGTTCCTGAAGCAGGCGGCGCAGTTTGCGCATGTGATCACGTCGCTTGGCCTTAAAGCCGGTGACCGGCTGGCGGCGCAGATTGAAAAGTCGCCGGAGGCGCTGGCGCTTTACGCGGCCTGCGTGCAGTCGGGGGTGATTTTTCTCCCGCTGAACACGGCGTACACCCCGGCGGAGCTTGAATATTTTGTTCGAGATAGCGGCGCGTCACTGCTGGTTTGTGACGGCGCGAAGGTTGATAAGCTGCAGGCGGTGGCAACGGCCTGCGGCGCCGGGCTGGAGACGATCAATGCGGATGGTAGCGGCAGCTTGCGTGACAAGGCGGCCGCGCAGGCGACTGAATTTGAAACCGTCGCCCGGAGCGGGGATGACTTGGCGGCTTTTCTATATACCTCCGGCACAACAGGGCGCTCGAAGGGCGCGATGCTGACGCAGAACAACCTGTTGTCGAATGGCGAGGCTTTGAAAGACTATTGGCAGTTTGGCGAAACGGATGTGCTGTTGCATGCGCTGCCTATTTTTCACACGCACGGGCTGTTTGTTGCCTGCCATGTGATTCTTTTGTCTGGGGGGGCGCTGATCTTTCTGCCGAAATTTGATCTTGATGTGGTGGTTGACCAGATGCCGAAGGCAACCTCGATGATGGGCGTGCCGACCTTTTACACAAGGCTGCTGGGTGATGAGCGGTTCACACGTGAATTGACAGAGCATATGCGGCTTTTTACCTCGGGCAGTGCGCCGCTGCTGGCGGAGACACATGTGCAGTTTGAGCAGCGCACAGGCCACAGGATCCTTGAGCGCTATGGCATGACCGAGACCAACATGACGACCTCCAACCCCTATGACGGCGACAGACGGGCGGGGACGGTTGGCTTCCCGCTGCCGGATGTTGAGGTGCGCATTGTTGACAAGGAAGATGGCAAAACGCTGCCCGTTGGCGAGACCGGGGTGCTGGAGGTGAAGGGGCCGAATGTTTTCATCGGTTACTGGCAGATGCCCGAGAAAACGGCAGAGGACTTTCGTGAAGACGGGTTTTTCATCACGGGTGATCTGGCGAAAATTGATGAGGATGGCTATGTCACCATTGTCGGGCGCGACAAGGTTCTGATTATTTCGGGTGGGTATAATATCTACCCGAAAGAGATTGAGCTGGTGCTGGATGAACAGCCAGGGGTGCTGGAAAGTGCGGTAATCGGCGTGCCGCATCCGGACTTTGGCGAGAGCGTTGTGGGTGTGCTGGTTGGTGACGGCAAGGCGCAGATTGAGCTTGATGTGATAGAGGCGGCGCTTGGCAAAACTCTTGCGCGCTTCAAGCAGCCCAAAAAGCTGCTGGTGGTGGATGAACTGCCGCGCAACACCATGGGCAAAGTGCAAAAGAACATCCTCAGGGAAACTTATGCCGGTTCATTTGTGCCGCAACCGCAAGAATAGCTCTTTACCACCCGACAGCTATTTCCCCCTGGTTTCATCGAATTTCCGCTGGCAACGACCTGATTTTCAGGCGCCAGATCTTGGGTTAATCAGGATGGATACAATTTGATCTAATGCTTCAACCCTAATTTAGACGTTGTTTGCTAGGCTCAACCTTGCCGAGCATTGTTGTGTCTTTCACAATTGAAAGCACAGGTTGCGAGGGTAACGTCAATTATTTGAAGGTGGCAACGATGTTGACGATGAAGCATTCTCTCCGGCGTGTTGCGGCTGAAATGCCGCGCGTCGAGCCCTCGATTTTGATGCTCGAAGCGGACGGTCACCCGCAAAAGTTACTGCGGATGCTTTTGTGTGACAGCGACTATTCGGTGCATAAGGTGAGTGACTGCGAAGTGGCGTTGGCCAGGCTGCTACGGGACAGCTTTGACATCGTATTGATTGATGAGCGGCTGCCGGAAAGTGACAGGCGGCAGGTCGTGGCCGACTTTAAAAGGCTGCGTCCTTTGGCGAGTTCACCGCGGTTTGTCGGCCTTAATGCCTCCGTTGATGAGTTGCTGGCGCAACCGGGGCCGCATGGGCTTGTAGAAGCTTTCAGTTTGCCATTTGATTTTGCGAAACTTGAGGCGGTTGAAGGCGGGCATTTCACGGATCTTGATCAGCTTGTTTCAGCGCATGATGACAGTCAGCTGCCTGATGAGAGCGAGCCAGGGGTGACTTTGGTGCGTGAGGATGCGGGCCCTGAGCGGCGGCGCTACCGGCGCATTCAGGGCAACATTGGCGGCACCACAATGGTGACGGCAGATGGCGAAAAGCTGAGCTGCCAGATCTTCAACATCTCTTGCGGCGGTGCTTTGGTTTCGGTTGATGAGCGCCCGGCGGTGGGCGAAGTTGTGGTGATCGGAAAGACTGTGTCTAAAATTCTCCGGCATATAGAACAGGGCGTTGCTGTCGAGTTTCAATAGCTGGTCTCGCTGGCTGAATTTTGCGGCCGCGGATATTTTCCTTAAAAACCGAATTGATTGACGCACCGGCATATGGCTGCATGCGGCGAAAAGCTATGGCTGGCCAATCGCTGCCTCTTCAGACATGATGGTGTGATGTGTGGGTTGCTTCTCGCGTGAGGGAATTTATTATGAAATTTTTGTCGGTGACAGTGCCATTTGCCATTCTGATTTTTCTTACCGCAGTTGCGCCAGTGAAGGCCGGCTGCGATGAGCCGCAGACGCAGACGGAGATGAACATCTGCGCAAATGAGGATTTTGAGCGGGCCGATGCGGCGCTGAATGATGTCTATGGTGCAGCGATCTCCGGGCTTAGCCCTGCGCACCGGACGGCTTTGAAGGAAGCGCAGCGGGCCTGGATCAAATACCGCGATCTGGCGTGCCAATCCTACGGTCTGATGGCAGAAGGCGGCAGTATGGCGTCTATGCTGGTGAGCAATTGTTTATCCGAAGTGACGCGGCAGCGTATTGAGATTCTCAAGGATCAGGCGGTTCGAAATTAACTGAATGCGGGGGCGAGCGCTGCGGGTCTAGCTGGTTTTGTGCTCGCGGCAGACAAAATCGACCTTGGCGCGCTTGGCTTCATCCTCACCGACCTGTCCGCGATGGAGGGTTGGCTTGCCTTCCTCTTCGCGCAGCTCAGCGTAAAAGGGCGCCTCGGTTGGCGTGGCGGCGGCATCGTCATATTTCACATGGCCGCAAATATGCAGGCCCGGCTGGCCCTTTAGCTCCATGGCTTTGACGCTGACAAAGTTGGCGCTTTCTGGGTTGGGAATGGCGGCGCGAACACCATCCTGATACAGCCTGACCTGATCCTCCGTCAGGGTGATGGTTTTGTTGCCATTTTCTGTTTCAGAGTTTTCGCCAAGCAGGGAGATGCTCTCGCCAGTGCAACCGGCGAGGGTGATGGCCATTAAGACGGCGGCAAGACAAGGCAAATGTTTTTTCATCGTTTTCACCGGCTCGGCTCCCTTTTAGGGGTAGAGTTTCCTGTTTCATCGGCTTGGTCAAGCGGTGCCATTGGCTTTTGCGAAGAAATTTTTCAGGGCTGGTGATAACCCAGTGCGGGCGGAATATAGCGGAATGGTGGGCCAGGCAGGACTCGAACCTGCGACCAGACCGTTATGAGCGGCCGGCTCTAACCAGCTGAGCTACTGGCCCTTTTTTTCGCTATATTTCCGCCATGCCGGGCGGGCCCGCTTGGGATAGGGAGCTATAACTTACACAAGACAATCTGGCAATAATCAAGTTATAGTTCGGGCATACCGCTTTAAGGGTGGAGATGTTTGGATAAAGTGAAGGTTGTATGATGGCTCGCAAAATGAAGAAATCTCTGGCCGCGTTAACTGGGGCAGTCGTGGCTACCACTGCAATGTTGAGTGCCAATGTCGGCCAGCTCAGCGCGGCTGAAAACCGCAATATCACCATGACAGGGCGGGCCAGTGTCGGTGCGACGCCTGACCGGGTGGAGATCAACCTGGGCGTCTCATCAAAAGCCGAGACGGCGCGGGACGCGCTGACCCTGAATAATGTGAATATGAAAAATGTACTCAAAACCCTGAAGGATGAGGGCGTTGAGGAAAAATATGTTCAAACATCGAATTTTTCGATCCAGCCGGATTATGAGCATTTTCGTGATGGGCGGGCGCCGCGTGTGCGGGGGTATAATGTCTCCAACACCGTGCGCATCCAATTACAGGATACCGATAAGCTCGGGCCATTGCTGGACAAGGTTGTCTCCTCCGGCTCTAACCAGATCAACGGCATTCGTTTTTATGTCTCTAAAGAAGATGAACTAAAGGACGAAGCGCGTAAATCTGCTGTTACTGCGGCCAAACGCAAGGCGGCGCTTTATGCAGAAGCTGCCGGCGTTGAGCTTGGCAAGGTGGTGACGATTTCCGAGAGTTCATATGGCGGCGGGCACCCTGTGCCTATGGCCCGGACGCTGGCCAAGGAGGCCAATGCGGTGCCGATCTCCGGCGGGGAGCAGCAGCTTTCTGTGAGTGTGACGATCACTTGGGAGTTGAATTAGATTTGGACAAAAGTCCCTCGCTGCCCTCGGTGTAGTTTTGTCCGGTGGTAGCTTGGGGTTGGCTCATCTTGCCATCGCGCTGCGATGAGCCAACACTTTAAGATTGAAAAGTCGGATTAGAGGGGCCTTTGGCCCCTTTTTTTGGTTTTGGTCAGAGGCGGGGCTAGTGTTTGTCGTATTTTTTACGGGCGGTGGTAACCGCTTTGAAATTATCGGAGGCCCAGGCCACCAGGGGTTTCAAAACGGGTATCAATGAGTTACCCAGCCTGGTCAATTCATAGGAAACTTCTATGGGCGGGCCGGGCTTGACGGTGCGGGTCAGATATCCATCGCGCTCGAGTGAGCGTAGATTTTCCGTCAGCACCCGCTGGGTGATATCACCGACAGCGCGCTTAACGGCTGAGAAGCGCAGGCTGCCATCCTCAAGGCTTAGCAGGATTAATATCTGCCACTTTCCGCTGATGTTGGCGAGAACATTGCGGATGGGACAGAGGCTTTTTTCTTTTTCATTTGAGACTGTTATGGGAAGCATCACTGGTTCTTTCAAGGTAACTGACTATCCAAAAAGTCAGCAAGGGATAATATAGTGCGTAATTGACACCTGGTTCATTTACAATACCATCAAGGGCGATAGCTATTCAATTGATTTAAACCAGTGGATTGGAGAAATTCCCGTGATGAAAGAACTCGTGTTAGCGGCGCTTACCGCAATGTTTGGCAGCTATGATGCGGAGGCAACGAACAAGCTGCTTGCCGAAAACTATGTCCAGCATAATACTGAGGTGCCCACCGGGCGGGCGGCACTTGTCTCATTGCTGCCAGAGCTAAAGAAAAGCAAAATTTCCGTAACGCCTGTAAGGCTTATCGCAGAAGGTGACATTGTCGTTGCGCATAACCGCTATGACAACGCGCAGGCCTTTGGCGGTGAGGTGATGGTGGCTTTCGATGTCTTTCGTATCAAGGACGGAATGTTGGTCGAGCATTGGGATAATCTGACGGCACTCACACCGCCCAACCCCTCGGGTCGCAGCCAACTAGACGGGCCAGTGGAGATCGTTGACCTGGAAATGACCACGGCCAACAAAGGGCTGGTCACTGATTTTGTGAAGACGATTTTGGTGGGCGGCAATATGGATCAACTTTCATCTTTCTTTGATGGCGATAAGTACATCCAGCATAACAGCCAGATTGCTGACGGATTAAGCGGGCTGGGTGCGGCGCTGGCGGCCATGGCTAAAGACGGGATCACCATGAAATACGACAAGCTCCATATGGTCGTGGCCGCGGGCAATTTTGTATTCACCATGTCCGAAGGCAGGCTCGGCGATGAGCCAACGGCCTTCTTCGATTTATTCCGTGTCGCAGATGGCAAGATTGCCGAGCATTGGGATGTGGTTTCTGGCGTCCCAACAAAGATGGCACATCAGAATGGTAAGTTTTAAAGGCAGGAATTAAAAATAAAGTGCCGCTTTGATGCCGCGGCACTTTATTGTACTGGTGGGATTTTGGTTTGGATTCCGCTCACGGCTGTTCCATGAGCTAGCGCTCATAGGCCTCCGACGGGGCGAGCTTCCGTCATCGTAACTCGAGAGGTTGGGTCTTGGCGACGGACCAATCGGGCCCTTTTTTACTGGTGGGATTTTACGTTGTTTTCGCTATCGAGAAGGACGATAGAGGGGTGGTAGTTGCGGGCTTCTTCGGCGGGCATGGCACAGTAGCTGCAGACGATGATTTCGTCGCCGCGGGCGGCTTTGCGGGCGGCGGCGCCATTGAGGCCAAAGGTTTTTGAGCCGCGGTCAGCCGGGATGGCGTATGTGGTCAGGCGCTCGCCGTTGGTGATATTATAAATATCGACCTGCTCGAACGGCAGGATGCCGGCTGTTTCCAGCAGGTCCTGGTCGATGGCGATTGACCCTTCGTAATCGAGATCACAGAAGGTGACTTTGGCGCGATGTAATTTGGCTTTGAGCATCGTTAATTGCATCAAAACAGCCCTTTATCCGAATAAACTGATGTTTGGCACGAGCAAATCTGCTTGCCCCTCGTTATATGGGGCTTTTGGCTATAATTGCAAGACTCGATTTAGGGGCCGGGAAATAATGCACTGGAGCGGCCTGTGGCCTTATAAACCAGCAATCCCAGCCATTCTTTGGCGGCCGTGTCTGTGATTGTAACGCCATCGAGGGCGTAATAAAAGGGGGCAAAGCGGCTGGTTTCACCGCCCGTAAAATAATCAACCGGATAGGCCGTGACGGGCCATGCAGCGGCGCGAAAACAGCCTATGGCGCGCGGCATGTGATAGGCGGAGGTGATCAGCCACCAGGTTTCACCTTTTTTTGGCTTGGCGAGCTGTTTTGCCATTTCGGCATTTTGCCAGGTGTTGCGCGATCTTGTCTCCGTCTCAAGACGCGCAGGTTCAATGCCGAGGTCAATCATCATTTTTTTAACGACTGTGGAGTCGGCTGTCGGGTTATCACCGACAGTGTTGGGGCCGCCGACCAGGATGATGCGGGCGGATGGATATTTGCGGGCGATTTTTACGGCCTCAAATATCCGCTCGGCGCCGCTGACAATGCTCGGGACACCGCGCTGGTCGCTGACGCGCATGTGGATGGTGCCGCCAAGAACGATGATGCCATCTGGCTGCGCCGCCTCGGCGATGGGATTTTCTGCCTTTATCTGGGGGAAGCGGTCTTCCAGCGGGATCATCAGTTGGCGGCCCAGCGGGCTGAAAGCGATGGCGAGGAAGCCAACGATGCCAATGACAATAAACCGGCGGCCCCAGCGCTGAAAGCGGGTCTTTTTGAGCAAAAGGCCAGCAAGGATAAGGAAGATGACGAAGGCGGAGGGTTGCAGAAAGAACCAAACGGCTTTGGCCAGATAGAAGAACATGGGGTGGCGGCCTGTTGGTTGCTGGAGTGACGAAGCCTTGGTGGCCGGGTGGGGCCCGGGTGTCGGCCGCAGGGCAGGCCGCTTGAGGCGGCCTGCCCTGCTGGTGCCTATTAATTATCCAAGAAGCTGCGCAGTTTGCGTGATCTTGACGGGTGTTTCAATTTCCGGAGGGCTTTGGCCTCGATCTGGCGGATGCGTTCTCTTGTCACGGAGAATTGCTGGCCGACTTCTTCGAGGGTGTGGTCGGTGTTCATGCCGATGCCGAAGCGCATGCGCAGCACGCGCTCTTCGCGCGGGGTGAGGCTTGCCAGCACGCGGGTTGTTGTCTCGCGCAGGTTCGACTGGATGGCCGCATCAATTGGCAGCACCGCGTTCTTGTCCTCGATGAAGTCGCCCAAATGGCTGTCTTCCTCATCGCCGATGGGAGTTTCGAGCGAGATTGGCTCTTTGGCGATTTTCAGCACCTTGCGGACTTTTTCCAGCGGCATGGCGAGCTTGTCGGCAAGTTCCTCTGGGGTTGGCTCGCGGCCAATTTCATGCAGCATCTGGCGTGACGTGCGGACGATCTTGTTGATTGTCTCGATCATGTGAACCGGGATGCGGATGGTGCGGGCCTGGTCGGCAATGGAGCGGGTGATGGCCTGGCGGATCCACCATGTGGCATAGGTGGAGAATTTATAGCCGCGGCGGTATTCGAATTTATCAACCGCTTTCATCAGGCCGATGTTGCCTTCCTGAATCAGATCAAGGAATTGCAGGCCGCGGTTGGTGTATTTCTTGGCAATGGAGATCACCAGGCGCAGGTTCGCCTCGACCATTTCTTTCTTG
This sequence comes from uncultured Alphaproteobacteria bacterium, assembly GCA_942490955.1. Taxonomy (GTDB): domain Bacteria; phylum Pseudomonadota; class Alphaproteobacteria; order Rhizobiales; family HXMU1428-3; genus HXMU1428-3. The sequence continues at coordinate 12,102 of CALNZE010000049.1, read as the reverse complement.
GCGATGCGGGCTTCGCGCTCGCCTTTTTGAACGTGGCGGACGATGCGGCGGTATTCGCCGATATCAAGGCCGGTCTCGGAGGCGAGGTTCTGGATTTCTCGGCGCATCTGTCTTCAATCGTCGCTCCTTGATTTGACGAAGGCTTGCTCCAGCCCTTGCGTTTGAGACTTGTGCCATGTTGCCAAGCCACTTGGGGTCCAACTCGTGGCCGTAATATTATTCAAGGAACTCCTCGCGCTTGCACGCCGTAACCTATCGCCAAGGCGCAACAGGCGGGCTTCGTAGCCGATCAGCTTTCTGGTTAATACCGTAAAGATGCTCGACCAGAGGTTCAATCCGCGCATGATTGAGCGAGACGCACTTGACATCAAAACGACCATGTCTTCGCGCAGCTTGTGATAGTTTTGACTGGGCCTTGGAGATGGCGGTTCCTTGACCTTTTTCAGAGCGTTAAGGTGCTCCTGAAGGACGGCTTTTGCATCTTTTTGTAAGTCCTTTGTATCTTGTCGAAGATTTCAAAGAACTGCGGCGCTTCAGCTCGGCTTCCATAGCGGCAAGTGACATCGATTTCGAGATCGTCATCATCCTCATCCTCGTCATCATCGTCTGAGGTGCTTTCACCGTCTTCGCCGGTTTCGTCGGTTTTGACGGCGGCGTTCTGATCGGCGGCGGCTGGGGCGGCCGGTTTTTCGCCAGCAGGGCTGGCTCGGCTGATTTTTCGCCTTCGCTGTCACCTTCGTCGTCGCTATCTGTTTGGCCCATGATGGCGGGGTCTTTCGCCTCGGGGCCGGCATAGGTTGCCTCAAGGTCGATGATGTCGCGTAGCAGGATTTTGCCTTCTGTCAGCTCATCATGCCAGATGATGATGGCCTGGAAGGTCAGCGGGCTTTCGCACAGGCCGGCAATCATCGCTTCACGGCCAGCCTCAATGCGCTTGGCGATGGCGATTTCGCCCTCTCTTGAGAGAAGGTCAACGGTGCCCATTTCGCGCAGATACATGCGCACTGGATCGTCCGTGCGGTCTGTCGGCTCGGCTTTGGTTGTGGTTTTGGTGACCGTTTTAGCACCTTCGGCGACGGCCGGTGTGGCGGCTTCTGCCTCTTCTACTTCATCTTCATCGACGACGTTGATGCCCATATCGGAGAGCATGGACATGACATCTTCGATTTGCTCTGAGGAAACTTCCTCGGACGGCATCACTTCGTTCAATTCATCATATGTGACATAGCCGCGGGCCTTGGCGGTTTTGATCAGCTTCTTAACGGAGCTGTCTGACATGTCGAGGATGGGGCTATCGCCGGATTTGCTATCGTCTGCCGGTTTTTTGGCGGTCGCTTTGCCATTTGCTTTTGCGGCCGGTTTTTTCTTCGGCTCTGAGCGTTTTACAGCGGCGCTTGATGAGGCGCTGGCCGGGGCCACTTTGGTTTTGCGTGTTGTGGTCTTTGCGGCTGTTTTGGCAGCTGGTTTTTTCGCGGCGGGCTTTCTGCTGCTGGCCGGACTTTTTTGGCAGCGGATTTTTTGCGGCGGCCGGGGTTGCGGCAGCGGCTTTGGCGGCAGGTTTTCTTGCCGCAGTTTTAGACGCTGTTTTCGCTGTTGTTTTGGTTGCTGACTTGGCAGACGTTTTTGCGGCGGGCGTTTTTGCGGCGGGCGTTTTTGAGGCGGCTCTTTTCGCAGGCGCTTTTGCAGTGGTGGCTTTTGCCGTGGTGCGGCTTGCGGTTTTGGCTGCTGGCTTTTTAGCGGCGGCGGTTTTTTTAGCGGCCGGTTTCGCTGTGGTGGTTTTTGCAGCCGTCTTCTTTACAGGCGCTTTCGCCGCTGGTTTTGCGGTCTTTTTGGCAGCTGTTTTTACCGCAGTCCGTGTCTTGGTTGCTGCTGACTTGGTCGCTGCTGGCTTGCGGGCCGGTGCTTTGGTGGTGGTTTTTGCGGGGGCTTTTTTTGTCGCGGCTTTTTTGGCTGTTGCTGCCTTTGCTGCCGGTTTTTTTGCCGCTGATTTTGCTGTCGCTTTTGTTGTTCTGGTCGCCATATATGTGCTCCGAAACACAATTTTTGCCGCAAAATTATTTTCGCGGCTGGTTGAATTCTTGAATTTGCATCAATTCGATGAGATGCAACTGCCCGTATTCTGCCCGGCGCCCCTTGGTTTCGGGGTAAGAGCGTTATTTATCCTGCTGGGATGCCAATATTACGTGGTGTTTAAAGACCCCATTTTCAAGCTGATACTGCGATTTGCCAGCGGCATCTTCGTCTTTGATCGTGTATTTAGAATTTTTGCACCCGACATGCAGCCCAAATTACAGTTCAACTTTTCGTCCGACTTTACAGTCCTATTAGGCAAAAACGCCCCGAATGATGCCCGTTTATAGCCCGGAATGCCCTCATTTCTGCCTTTAACCCGCTAAAATGCCACTAAAATTCCGAATGTAGTTAAAATAGCTGTGATTCTTCTATGAAGGCTTAACGATATGCCCGGCCGCGCTCTATGCCGACCGCCGGGAATAGTAGCGGTTGATATTAGAGACATTGTGCTGATTATATGCTCCGCCCTGGTTTGGTTAAATCAGCCGCCGATCGCAGACTCTTCTGCTTTCTGCGTGAAGGCGCTCGCTACAGATCCCTGTTCAGGCTCTGCTCAAGTGCCTCTTTCAGCAATTTTAACCGATCAAAATTCTGCTGGCTGTTATCTTCCAATAACGCGCGCTCAGCAGCATCAAGCTCTCTTTTTAGTTCCTCTGCCTTGTGATGGAGCATCATTAGCTCGTGCCATTTGTCGCGGACCGTTTGCGGGTCGGCATCTTGATCGGCACTTCTGGACCCGTGTCGGGCGATTATGCTGTGCATCTGGGCGGCCAAAGAGGAAAGGCCTGACTTTTCTAAATGAGACTGAACGCTGCCTCTGTCAAGAGAATTATGGGTGAAATGCGCATCAAGCAGGGCATTTCTTAACGTTTCCGCGTCGGCTGTTGTAAATTTAAGGCTGGCGAATTCTTCGTCGGCGGTCTCCAGCAACCAGGGGTGATCCATGACCATGGTGATGAATGAGGCTTCCCGCACCGGATTATGGGTCTCTCGCCCTTTTGTGAGCGGGCTGTCTGTGAGGTAATGGGAGGCTGGCGCCTTTGGCTGAGGGAAGTTTTTGCTGTTGTTGTTTTTTCCCCAGTTTTGGCCGCCCGTACCCTTGCCTGGCGCTTTGCCGCCGGCGCGCAGGGTCTGGCCGGCGCCGCTATTGTCGCTGCCGCTTCGGCCAGAGGATTGAAAAGCACGCCACAGGCGGGATTTGATCTCGCGCATGTAATGGCCGCGCACGGTCTGGTTCTCAACGGTGTTGATGAGGGTCATCAGGTTTTGCTCCAGCGCGGCGCGGCGCTCGGGCGTTGTCCAGTCGCCGGCTTCAAATTCTTTTTGCCAGAGGACATCGGAGAGGGGGCGGGCGGCGTTTAGGACCGCGCGCAGGGCCTCGGGGCCGTCATTCTTCAAAAGATCATCCGGGTCCTGGCCATCTGGCAGGAAGGCGAATTTCAGCGAATAACCGGGGCGCAGCAGGGCAAGCGCCGTCTCCACCGCGCGGAATGCGGCTTTGCGGCCGGCGCTATCGCCATCGAAGCACAGCACCGGTTCTTCCGCCATGCGCCAGAGCAGCTGGATCTGCTCTGCTGTGAGGGCGGTGCCGAGGGGGGCGACGCTGTTGTTAAACCCAGCCGCGGCCATGGCGATGACATCCATATAGCCCTCTGCGACGATGATGGATTTTTCGTCATAGGCGGCCTTGCGGGCGCTGGCTCCATTATAAAGCTGATGTCCCTTATGGAATAATGGCGTCTCGGGGGAATTAAGATATTTGGCGGGCGCGTCCGGGCTTAGAGCGCGGCCGCCAAAGGCAATGGTGCGCTCTTTCAGATCTGTGATGGGGAACATGATGCGGTCGCGGAAGCGGTCATAAGGGACCGGAATGTCTTCGCCGCCGATGGCCATGCCGGAGAGGATGATCTCCTCTATGGTGAAGCCTTTGCCTTCGAGGAACTGGCGCAGGGCGCTCCTTGAGCCTGGCGCATAGCCGATGCGGAACCTTGCTATGATGGCCTCCGACAGGCCGCGGCCGCGCAGATAATCGCGGGCATGGGCGGCGGCGGGCTGGGTGAGGCAATGGCTATAAAAGTTGGCGGCTTGCTCGGTGATCTGGCGCAAACGGTCGTTTGTCTCGACGCGGGCCAAATCGGCTTCGGTTGCGACCGGCATTGGCACGCCCGCCTCACCGGCCAGCTTCTCCACCGCTTCGGGAAAGGCAAGGCCTTCTGTTTTCATCAGGAACGTAAAGATATCGCCATGCTCGCCGGTTGCGAAGCAATGATAAAAGCCCTTCTGGTCATTCACGGTGAATGATGGGGTTTTCTCGGCTTTAAAGGGGGAGAGGCCCACAAACTCCCGGCCTTGACGGCGCAATTTGACGCGGCGCGACACAACCTGGCTGACGCTGAGGCGGGCGCGGATCTCGTCAAGGAGCTGGGGTTGGAAACGCATCTATCGCAGTGGCTCCATTCGGGCCGGGTTGCAGGGGCGGCGCTGAGTTTTAACGCATTGGTACCATTGTTTTACTAAAGCCCGCCTGGTGAATAAACAAAGAAGTCAGGCGCAGGCATGTTGAAAATGGGGAAAAGCCGCGAACTGCGCCGACACCTGGGCGCTGATGCCAGAAATTTGTGGCTTTTGGTCGGCCTGAGGGGCAAAGCGACACATGGCGGGCGAAATTGCCCCAAACCGCGGCTGCCTATGATGCTCCAGTTACACGCATTGCGTGTGGCCTCTGTTTTTTGGCGGGAAAACCATATCATATTGGTGGCGAAATCATTTGTGTGGGGATGATCTGCAGACGTCCCAGAGGCGCTAATTCCCCGTTTCTAACGGGAATTAACCATTCAGGTATATAAAAAGCATAAAATTTTACCGTTACTGCAACCCAAAGTTGCTTCGGTACCATTTTGTTAATCGCCTTACAGTAATAATTGCTCTGAAATTTGTTAATAACAGTTAGTACTGAGCCCTTTGCGTAATGTATAAAGCGTTTTTCAAACAGCTTGATGGTCTAACCCTCGCGATTGCAGCTTTAATGCTTGGCATCACGATGATTGCCATTATTGCGATCAACCATGTCTTCGTTGACCGGCTGATGCTGCAGGATGCGCAGACTTTGTCTCAGAGCGCGGCGACGCAGATCCGCAATGAGCTGTTTTCTTCTTCCAAAACGACAGAACAAATCAATCTGGCGGATGCACTCTCTGAAACAGAGACAGTGGCCCCTCATCTACGGCAATCATTTACATTGCGTTCCATATCTAAGCGGGATGTTGCGCCGAAAGACAAGCGCCCGGAATTTGTGGCCAAACCGCTGACCGGGGCGCCGAAGCTGAGGCAGTTTATCCGCGATCATTTACAGGCGCAGACCTACCTTAATCAATTGACAAGCTACGCCATTTTTCTGCCTGGCGGCTCCGTTTATCTGCCTTCCGGGCTTTACGACAATCATGTTACGCGCAATAAATACAGCAGTTCGTCTCCAATTATCGCGTCGGTTCAAAGTGTCTTCCTGAATGGCGCGCCGCTTTACGCTTACCGCGAAAGTCCGCAGGGCACTTATACGCAGCATTTCCTCCCCTTAACGAAAAACAACCGGGTTGTTGGCGTGGTGATGCTGGACGCTTTGCAAACAGGCGCTGGCGAAAAGGTTGCCAGTGCTGTCTCCAACGCGGTTTTCCTGACGACGATTGCCGGGCTACCGATCATCCTGCTCGTTGTTTACCTGGCATGGACTAGGTTGCAGGATGGTGTGCGGGCGCAACAGGAAATCAGCTTTCTTGAGCTTAATGACCCTTTGACCGAATTGCCGAACCGGGCAGGGTTTAATCAACTCTTGCAGGGTACGATTGAAAGTGCCGAACGCAGTGATGATCAGTTTGCCATTTTCTCACTGGATCTTGACGGGTTCCATAAAATCAACGACTCGATCGGCCATGGCATCGGCGATGAAATTCTGAAATCGGTGGCGCTCAGGCTGCCACATTACAAACCGCCGAACGGGGTTATTGCGCGGCTTTCCGGCGATGAATTTGCCATGATATTCCCTGATGTGACGACGGCGGAAGAAGCCTCGCAACTGGCGAAGGTTTTTCTGGAAGAAGTCGCCCAGCCGCATACCGGCTATCCGGAAGACATTATCTGCACCGGCAGCATTGGCATTGCTTTTGGGCCGGAGACCGGGGTCAGCGGCGAGTTTCTGGTTAAGCAGGCAAAATTAGCGCTCTACCGGGCGAAGGAAGAAGGCGGGAATACCTTCCGCTTTTTTGAGCCCGATATGGACAAGGCGCTGCAAAAACAACGCGAGCTGGAAAACAACCTTTCACAAGCGCTTAAACGCGACGAGTTTGAGATTTATTATCAGCCGCAGGTTGAGCTGACCGACCGCTCGATCATTGGTTATGAGGCGCTGCTGCGGTGGGAATCATCCGCAATATGGCATGGTCTCGCCGGTGGATTTCATCCCTGTGCTGGAAGAAACCAAGATGATTGTTGAGGTTGGTGAATATGTATTGAACCGCGCGTGCGAGGAGGCGCTGCAGTTTCCGGATGTTGTGAAGGTGGCGGTGAATCTTTCTCCGGTGCAATTCGAGCATCAGGATATTCCGATGATGGTGAAGCGGGCGCTGGCGGCCACCGGCCTGCCGGCCTCACGGCTTGAGCTTGAGATCACGGAATCCGTTTTGATGGCGGACACGAAAGCTGCGATCAAGATGCTGAGCTCGCTTAAAGATCTTGGTGTGCATGTGGCGATGGACGACTTTGGCACCGGCTATTCCAGCCTGAGTTACATCTCTGAATTCGAGTTTGATAAAATCAAGATTGACCGGTCTTTTGTTTCCTCCATTCAAACGGATGAACGGGCGCGGGCGATTATTACCAGCGTTATCGGGCTGGGACGGGCGCTTGATATCATGATCACCGCCGAGGGCATTGAGACAAGCGACCAGCTGTTGCTTATCCAGGCGGCGGGTTGCCATTTTGGCCAAGGTTATCTGTTTGGAAGACCGATGCCTCTCTCAGAGGTTTTGGGCGAGGAAGAGCAGGATCCCGAGGTGGAATCACGGGTCGCGTAATGGGCGGCTGGCGGGGTCTCTGGGTGTCTGAAATGGGCTGAAACGTGCGTTGTCCCCGGTGAATTGGCTCTGCAAAGTGCGGCCAAACGACACAATTGCATCAGTTTACCCAAAACATATTACATAAATGCAACAGTACTCACATCCGGTTAAACCATTGAAATATATTTATTTATTTACAGTTTTAGGCTTTTTCATGTATTATGCAGAGCGACACTGTTGCCTTGGTTAACCTTCGTTAACCATTTCGGCCTAGCATCATCATATTGCCAACTTATGCGACACCGCTATAGTTGAAGGTAGTATAAATAAAAAACTTTGTGTTCGAAGAGGGAGTGAAACATTTGCAGCCGCCACCGGTTCTAAAGAGCCGGGGCATACTCTTAGAAGAGGCTCATATGTTTGAACTCGTTATATCAGTCTGCATGATCGCAGAACCTCAGTCCTGCAAGGACGTTCACCTGACTTATGTCGGTGACATTCCCACACCCCACAGTTGCATGCGGGTTGGCCAACCGGAAATGGCCAAATGGGTTGGCAGTCACCCGAAATGGTCCATTCGCAAATGGCGCTGTGGCCGGGTTGATCTTGCCCGTAAAGAAATTTAACCAGGTCTTTGCCTCGTCCGTCGGTCTAATAGTACCGCGTCGTTGCTCTATGACTTCGTTATAAAACTTCGCGCAAGTCCGTATGGCACAGGTAACAGGAATGGTTTTTCGTCCCGGCTTTTACGAGCCGAGTTCTGCTGCCGGTTTAAGCTGCCAGCTATGTTCGAAGGTTTGCTTTTTGGTGTCCTTGACCGTCAACTTAATTGTCGGCTGGTCTGAGCGGGCGAGAAATTTGAAGCGGATGATCGGGTCCTCACTGAGTGAGATGGCGCCGTCCACCTTCATCAATTGCTCACCATCGACATCGACGGTGATTTTCTCAACATAGTGCGCCGGGATATAATAGCCGGTTTCCTGGTTGAGCTGCATGCCGGAATAATTCGGATGGCGCACCATCAGCTGCACCTCGCGTTGTGGCGCCTTGCTCGATTTCACTGAGGCTTTTGCTGCTTTGGGCGCCTCGGTAAACTGGCGCATTTTCATTTTGCCGACTGAAGCCATTTTCGCTTCCATGTCTTTCATCGCCGGGGCGGAGCACCCCCCAGCCGCTTTCACATATTTTTTGACCATATAAAGTTCGCCGTCATTGGTCTCGATGATGGCACGAACATAGCTGTATTGATTGATGCGCAAGCGGGTTTCTATGTGGAGGGGGCCGAGCTTTGGCGAGAGGTCAAATACGGCTGCCACCTGCACCGGGTTATTATCAATGACAATGGTCATGGCCTTTACATACTGGCCCGGTTTGAGGTCCCTGGCTTCAATGACGATGGGAACAAGCGCGGCGTCATAGGCGCGGTAGGGGGCCTCCATTGTTAACCAGGAAACGTTGTCGGTAATTTTGCGTTGCGCGAACAGATCTGTTTTTAAGTCGGGCCATAGCGGGTCTTCTTCCACCACGGTTTGCTCGGCGGCTGTTGCGGCCGGGACAAGAGCGCTTTTTATGGGTTGCAGCGGGGCGAGAGGAGCGGCGCTGAGCAATGCGGCAGCCGCCAGAAGGGCAAAGCCGGCAATGAGTTTTCTATGGGCCATTTGAAATTCTCCTCAAAGGACATGCCCTGGCTGTAGCTGCGCTCGAGGGCACCTGGTCGCTGTTGCTGCCGCGCTGATTTGGGCGGGCGTTTCTTCTTATCTTGTTTATTCTTTAATTTTATAAGTCGTCGTAAATTTTAGGGTCGTCATGCGAGGGATGCTGTTTTTTTATTTTTGCAATTTGTGAAACTCAGGCCGCCCTCGCGAGGCCATGCAGATGAATCACACAACTGGAAGTTTATCACAGCGCGTGAGCTGATGACAGAAAGTCCGCATCTATCGCGTCATCTCCTCTTTAAATGTAAGACTTTAGGTGAATGGATTCAAGCGGCTATTCCCACTCCAGCTCGGCAAAAGCGGCCGAGGCATTGCGGGCATTAAAGTCTTCAAAAAGCTGCCATTTGCCCTTTTCGCTGGCTGCAGCGGTGGTTTGAGCCTCCAGCATGGTGGCGCCTTGCGAAATAAGGTCTCGTAAATCTTTCGTGAGCACGGCGAGGTAGCGCCGCTCGTCATCCAACGCAGCCGGCCAGTCAAGCAAGGGCCCACCATGGCCGGGAACGACCTTTTTGGCGGGAATTTTTGCGATTTCATCAAGGCGCTTTTGCCAGCCCAGCAGGCTGCCATCGACAACCGGAATATGCTCGTCGAACAGCAGGTCGCCGGACCAGAGGATTTGGGACTTTTTATCGAAGACCACAAGGTCCTGGTTGGTGTGGGCGGTGTCATAGGCGATCAACTGCAATTCGCGGTTGCCGATGTTGATGGTCTGCTGGTCTTTAATCTCGAGGGTCGGGGCGACAATGGCGGTGCCCTGCATGGCCTCTTCGCCGGCAATGCGCTTCAGATTTTCGATGTAGATTTCACCCTTATCTGCCAGGGCGCGCTTGAGGTTATGGTGGCCAACGAAGGTGACGCCTTGATTGTTGAAGGCCTGGTTGCCCAGCAGATGGTCCGGGTGAACATGGGTATTGATGACATGGCTGATCGGCAGGTTGGATATTTCACGCAGAGCGGCATGAAAGCGTGTGCCATCGCAAAAGCTGCCGCCGCTGTCGATCACAGCGATTGATGTCTCGCCGATGATAAAGCCGATATTGGCTATGGCGGCGTGGTTTTGGGGGGTGAAAATCTCATGCAGGCCTTTGCGGACATAAACGCCATCGCCGATTTTTTGCAGGCGAAAGGGCTTTTCCTGAAGGGTTGGGCAGTTGGCGGGAAAGTCCGCTGGCGCCGCAGTGAGAGGGGAAGGTGCTACAAACAACGCGGCCAACATCGCAAGGCTGGTGAGGCAGGGGTAAGCCTTTTGCCGGGCGGTGCCAGCGTCAGCGGTGAAGATCTGGAGCATGAGTTTCGCGCGGGGGACGGTTTTGGTGCGGGGCATGGATAGGCTGTGGGGCATCGTGATCCTTAAAGCCTGGCGGATAAATAAGCTGCAGAATTTGAATGCAGCGATGCAGGCAAGTTGCATTTTACTGCCGGCCCGTAAGATTTGGCAAATCAATGGTTTGTTAGTGGCTTGCAGGGGGGCCGTGGGAAATGATGGGATATAATAAACTTAAGTCATAATTTTGTGGCGGAACGGGTTGGTTTTTGTCTAATATTTGCCGCATGAAACATCGCTCGCTGCGCCGCCCTATTTTGTTTGTGATGGTCCTTTTCGGGGCGGGGCTGGCTATGGGGCTTGCCGGATTTACGCCGCAAATACCGGCGCAGGCCGCTGAAACAGTGGAGAGCGACGAGCTTCGCTTTCCGGATGAGCCGCCTAAGGAGCCGGACGGTTACAAGCTGGATAAATATCGCAGCATTGTGCCAACAAGCCTGAAAGGCGCGATTGTTGTCTCTGACAAGGAGGCCATGGCGTTGCACGAGAGCGGGGAAGTGGTTTTTATCGATGTCATGCCATTTGTGCCGCGGCCGCCCAACCTGCCGGAGGGGATGATCTGGCGGGATAAAAAGCGCAGCAATATTCCCCATAGCATGTGGCTTGCGAATGTTGGTTATGGACGATTGCCGCCTGAGATGGATGAGTATTTCCGCCGGCATCTGGCCAAGGTAACCGGCGCTGAGACCAAGACCCCTGTTTTATTTTATTGCCAGAAGGATTGCTGGATGAGCTGGAACGCCGCCAAGCGGGCGCTCGAATATGGCTATGAGCGGATTTACTGGTATCCCGATGGGACGGATGGATGGGCGAGCATCGGCGGTGAGCTGGAGGCCGCGACACCGTTGCCTTTACCTAACATGACGCGGCCTCTTAATAATTAAGCTTTTAAAGAGCAAGCGAGACGCTCTGCCTCGCTGGTCTAAGCTGGCTACTGCTTTTTAATGACGCCGCAGGCGACGCGGCCACCAGCACCAGCATCTTCCATATAGGTATCAGCTTTTTCGTGGATCATGACGGCTGAGCCATCAGCATCAAAAACACTGGTCGGCCCGTCCTTCAGGGAAATTTTGCTGTTCAGGGTTTCGTCCTTGACGGTGCCCTCTTCCGTGACGATGAGGTTTGTCATATCGCCGGCATGCTGGTCTTTGGTGACGAAGCCGTGCTTATGGCCGCCGGGGTTGAAGTGGCCGCCAGCGGCTTTAAAGCCATCTTCACAGCTGCCTTTTTCGTGAATGTGAAAGCCGTGTGAGCCTGGCTCAAGGCCTTGCAGGTCTGTTTCCAGCAAAACACCGGCTGCATGCTGGGTCAGGGTTACCGAGCCCAGCTCTTCGCCGTCGCTGCTCATCATTGTTGCTTCGGCGGTTTCAGCTGCACTGGCGGCGGATGGGGCGAGCGCGATAAGCGCGGCGCAGACCAGACCGGTTGCGGTGCGTGGTGAGCGGGTGAATGTGAATTTCATGTGTCTCTCCTTTGATGCATATGCCAAACGATGCTGGCTATGGACTCTTCTCATGGGGGCGGCCCGCGTGATTGTTATTGGTGATTTATCAGACCTGAGTTCGCTGAGACGATAACTTATTGCGCATCAGCCGCCGGATGGGAAAGGGCGAGGATGTGTAAATTATGCATAAATTGGCACGCCGCCGCTTTTCCCGGCATGAAGGCGTTGCGGGGCTGAAAGTTGCGGCTTGGCGGCGAAATTGCGTGTTTGGGAGGGGGAAACTGGAAGGGCATCGCCCTGGTTCCTGCCTCATTGCTCAATGCAAAAAAGTAAAAACCCGGCGATGCCCCTATTGGCCTCAGATCAAGCAGGCTAGCTCAGCAATTTGTTGCTAATTTGACGGCCTTATGGCAGCGCTAGAGGCCGCGAATGATGACGCCAAAGAACAGAAGCAGATAGGCAACCAGCAGAACTTCAAATTGGTTGCCCTTGACGATG
>CALNZE010000048.1:0-44767 GCA_942490955.1 uncultured Alphaproteobacteria bacterium | reverse complement strand
TGCCGGGCTTTTCTGGCGCGCATTGCCACGCAGGCGCTACGCAGCCGGCTGGAAAAGATCAAGGGATTTGACCCGACCCTGATTCCGATTTTGTCGCAATTTGTGCGCTATACCATTTTGATACTTACCATGGTTGTCGTGCTCTCCAACTTCGGAATCCAGACGACCTCGATCATTGCGGTGCTTGGTGCGGCCGGCCTGGCGATCGGTCTGGCGCTACAAGGCACGCTGCAGAATGTGGCGGCTGGCATCATGTTGCTGATCATTCGCCCGTTTCGCGCCAATGATGTGATTGATGCAGGCGGCACGGTGGGCACCGTTAATGAAATCGGCCTGTTCATGACCCAGCTGACAACGCCGCAGGGTGTTTATGTGGCGATGCCGAACTCGCAGCTCTGGTCGAACAAGATTATCAATTTCAGCGCCACTGACCGCTGGCGCCTCGATCTGCCGATCGGTATTTCCTATGATGACGATATTGACGAGGCGATTGCCGTTGTGAAGGGGAGTTGATCGCCAAGGATGAGCGGGCCCATGAAACGCCGGCGCCGCTGGTTGTGGTGCGGGGGCTGGGCGACAGCTCTGTTGATCTTGAGATGCGCGTCTGGGTTGATCGGCAGAATTTCTGGCCGTTCCAGTTTGATATGATCCGGTCAATCAAACTGGCGCTTGATGAGGCGGGCATATCCATTCCTTATCCGCATAGCCAGGTTGTTTTGTCTGATGACTTTGTAAAAGGCCTGAATGGCAGCGGCGGACTCGATGATATTTCGGGCGGCAATCCGGGCGGCGGTGATGCTGGCGGTCGTGAGGGCGGTAAGCCTCAAGCGCGGCCATGGGCCAGAAGCCTGTCCACCCAAGCCGGGTAAATGGCAAAGGCAAAAAGTCCGGAAGCACGGCCGTTTAAGGTTAATGCAGCGCTGAATATTAAGCTTTCGAATGGCTCGATTTATTTTATCAGTTGGGCTAATCTTTCATCCAGAAAATCAAAATCATTTTGAGTGAGTTGTTGTTATGACCGACACCCCTGCTGTTGATCCGGTGAAAAAGGATCGGGCTGCTGAAACGGACCAGGCTGCGAAAAAAGACCGGCCCTGGCTGTTCCGCACCTATGCCGGCCATTCCACCGCCAAGGCCTCTAACGATCTCTACCGCATGAACCTGGCCAAGGGCCAGACGGGCTTGTCCGTTGCCTTCGATCTGCCAACGCAAACCGGGTATGACAGTGACCATCAGCTGGCGGCGGGCGAAGTTGGCAAGGTCGGCGTACCGATCTCGCATATCGGCGACATGCAAACGCTGTTCGATGGCATCCCGCTGGAGGAAATGAACACCTCGATGACCATCAACGCGACGGCGGCCTGGCTGCTCTCGCTTTATGTGGCAACGGCCGAGACGCAAGGGGCAGACCGCCACAAGCTGACCGGCACCGTGCAGAACGACATCATCAAGGAGTATCTGTCACGCGGGACTTATGTTTTCCCGCCCGAGCCGTCGATGCGGCTGATCAAGGATGTCATCACCTATAGCTATACCGAGATTCCGAAGTGGAATCCGACCAATGTCTGCTCCTACCATTTGCAGGAAGCGGGCGCGACGCCGGTGCAGGAGCTGGCCTTTGCGCTGGCCACGGCGATTGCGGTGCTGGACATGGTCAAGGCCAGCGGCGAAGTGCGGGATGAGGATTTTCCCAAGGTGGTCGGGCGGATTTCGTTTTTCGTCAATGCCGGCATGCGGTTTATCACCGAGATGTCGAAGATGCGGGCTTTTGTCGATTTGTGGGACGAGATCACCCGCGACCGCTATGGCGTTGACGACCCGAAATTCCGCCGCTTCCGCTATGGTGTGCAGGTTAACTCACTGGGCCTGACAGAACAACAACCGGAGAATAACCCCTACCGCATTCTGATTGAAATGCTGGCGGTGGTGATGTCGAAAAAGGCGCGGGCGCGGGCGGTGCAGTTGCCAGCCTGGAACGAGGCGCTTGGCCTGCCACGGCCGTTTGACCAGCAATGGTCGATCCGCATGCAGCAGATTATGGCCTACGAAACTGACCTGTTGGAATATGGCGATATTTTCGATGGCTCCGTTGAGATTGACAAGAAGGTTGAAGCGCTGAAGGACGAGGCGCGGGCCGAGCTGGCGCGCATTGAAGAGATGGGCGGCGCCGTGGCGGCGGTTGAAAGCTCCTATATGAAACAAAAGCTGGTTGAATCCAACACGGCGCGGCTGCGTAATATCGAGCTTGGGGAGCAGATTGTCGTCGGCGTTAATCGCTGGACGGAATCAGAGCCCAGCCCGCTGGCGCAAGGGGCTGATGGCGGTATCCTGACCATTCCGGAGTGGGTGGAGAAGGAACAGGTTGAGCGGCTGAAAGAATGGCGGGAGACCCGTGACCAGGCCGCCTGCGACACCGCGCTTGAGACCCTGCGCCAGGCGGCGCAAGAGGGGCGCAATGTGATGGAACCCTCAATCGCCTGTGCCAAGGCTGGCGTGACCACCGGCGAGTGGGGCGGGCTGCTGCGTGAGGTGTTTGGTGAGTACCGGGCACCGACCGGGGTTGGAAAATCTGCCAATCAGGACGCCACCGGCCTTGAAGATGTGCGGGCCAGTGTGGAGGCGGTTTCCAATTCGCTTGGCCGGCGCATTAAATTCCTCGTTGGCAAGCCGGGGCTGGATGGCCACTCGAACGGCGCCGAGCAGATTGCTGTGCGCGCGCGGGATGCCGGCATGGAAGTTGTCTATGAAGGTATCCGCCTGACACCGGCGCAGATCGTCAACGCGGCGCTGGAGGAGGGCGTGCATGCTGTTGGGCTTTCTATCCTCTCCGGCTCGCATGTGCCGCTGGTGAAAGACGTGCTCAATCGCATGAATGAGGCCGGCATCGGCGATATTCCGGTGGTGGTGGGCGGCATCATCCCGCCGGAGGATGCCGAGATTCTGAAAGCTGCTGGCGCGGCCGCTGTCTATACGCCGAAGGATTTTCAGATGAATGATATAATGGCGGATATTGTCCGGCTTATAGACGCCAAGAGCGCCGCGGCTTGATTTGTCTCACGGGGACGGCAGCTTTGCTGCCCCCTGCCCCCTGCCCCCTGCCCTCTGCCCCCTGCCATGGCGCGGCGCTAGGCGCCGACGGCCTGTGGCCTACGTTTTTCGGGCGCGGCAGGTTGGGGGATTGGCTGGTTCGGACGCTTACATTGGTCGGAGAGTTATCAGTTCTGGCATCGTGACGTTTTGAGTATTTCATCCATAAAGCGGATGTAGTCACGGTCGCAATTTCGTCTGGTCGCACAGCGCATCCTATCACGCCCCCATAATATGAGCTTTCCCGGAAACAGAATGTCGCCATCTGCAGAAATTGGCATAGGGCGTTTCCTTTCCCACGCGATCGCGAAGATCTTCAGCTTTTCTGAGCCAATCATGGTGCGGTCCGCCGACCGCGAAGCCGTAGTATTGAAACGACTTGGTATTCTCAAATGATCGAAGTTGTTCTGCCAGCCTTTGCATCTCGCTTCTTACCGTTTCACAGTCATTGATCGGCTCTTTCGCTGTTACAGGCAAAGTGAAGATTGTTAGCAAAATGAAAGTAAGGATTCGCATCGGATTAATCCATTGGTTGGCGTTCGCGGACAAAAGCAGATTATCGGAAATTTGTGATATGAGCGCCACCCGCTATCTGCTGGACCTTTCCCCAGACAATTTCCAACTGCTTCTGGGAGAAAAGGAATGACCGGCTCGGCGGCTATGTACCGATTGCAGCGACGGTGGTGACCTGGTTGACTGGCTTTATGTCAACGGCGGGGTAATTTTTATTCAGATAAGCAGGGAAGGTTATCATCCAATAAATGATGTTAGTTGGACCGCGGGGAATTAAACGCTAGATTGTATTTTAGTGGTGTTGGCAAGTTGCCTTGCGGCGCTATCATAAGGGTGCCCGGCATAGGTTTGAGACTGGATATATGAAAGATAAAAAGATCATCGGTGAAGAGATCGCTGCGGCACCTGACAAGACGGGCGGGAGCTGCACGGCCCACTCTGACGGTTATGAGCTGTTGCGGCTGGACAATCAGCTTTGCTTTGCGCTTTATGCCGCAACGCGGGCGATGTCGAAAACATACAGGCAGCGGCTTGAGCCGATAGGCCTGACCTATCCGCAATATCTTGTGCTGATCGTTCTGTGGGAGCGTGACGGCGTGACAGTCTCCGAGGTTGGCGAAAAGCTGATGCTCGATTCGGGCACATTGACACCACTGATCAAGCGGCTTGAGGGCATGGAGTTTGTCAGGCGGCAACGCAACAAGGATGATGAGCGCGAGGTTCAGGTTTTTCTGACGGACAAGGGCGCCGGCCTCAGGGACGAGGTGCTGAACGCCCGGCGCTATGTCGCCTGCCGGCTGGATATGTCCGAAGAGGAGATCGCCGTGATGCGCGCGGACCTGATGGCGTTGATCGCGCAGCTTGATAATTAGCGCTGTGTTGCGCCGCGCAGGGAAGGATAATGATGGGATGCAGGCGGCCAGGAAGGGCCGCCTTATTTTTGCCCTGTAGATGAACCGATCCCTTATGGCCGGGTCAGATTTGGTTCATTGCGGTTTGGTTATGGTTTGATCATCGAAACCCAATCAATGGAGAAAAAGATGATTAAATCGATCCTTACAATTGCAACCATCGCCGGCCTCGCGCTCTCTTTAAACGTGGCGTCTGCCTCTGCAAAGCCTTACGCGAAATATCAAAAGCATCAGCGTTTTGTCGCTGTCTCCCTGCCGCAAATCCGCAAGCAACTGCGGCGCAAGGGTTATAACCGCATCGTTTATACCGACCGCCGCTTGCCGGTATATCAGGCCAAAGCCTGCAAAAACGGTAAACGGTTCAACATTCGCATGAACCGGCGCGGTGGGATTATCTCACGCAACCGGATTGGCCGCTGCTTTGGCTAATCTTTAACCCTCCTACCCCTTTGTTTTCACTAAGCGCCGCCCCTGTCCGGGTGGCGCTTTTTTTCTGGGTCTTTCAGTAGTCCACTGATGATGAGCCAGGGGTAAGGCGAAATTTTAAAGCGGTGATTTATGGCTGAAATGAGGGAAAATTGTTCAGCCATTATTCATTTTGGCGGGCCTAAATTTTGCGCCATTAACAACCCTTTTTAAGGATCACTGAAATGAAAATGACTGCCATTGCAATTGCAACTGTCACCGGTTTGCTATTTATGGCGAATGCGCCTCAGGCTTATGCCAAAAAAACTGATCACCACCATAAAGGCGGCCATCACAAGGTGCATAAAAAACAGGGCGGTGTCGCGCTGCCGATCATCCGGCAGAAGCTTAAACTTAGCGGCTACAGGCAAATCGTTTATACCGACCGCAAACTGCCCGTATACAAAGCGCGGGCCTGCAAAAACGGCAAGCAATTCAGCCTGCGTTTGAATGGCTGGGGTAAAGTTATTTCGCGTGCCCGGCTTGGCAAATGCCGCGCCTAAGCGATGGGAATTGTTAAACTGAAATTTTAAATTGATCTTTTGCGCTCTCCTGCCCGTGGCGGGGGAGCGTTTTTTATTGAAGGATTGCCTGTTAAACAGCGGAGGTTTCTGATTTTGGGCGGAAAAGCAGATAGGCGAGCAGAAGCAGCAGCACGGTTGCCGGCAGGGCCTTGATCAGCGGGTCAGCCAGCAGATGCAGGCCAATGGCGCCGAGCATCAGCAATGTAAGACACAGGGCTGCAAGATGGGGCAGGTGACGGTGAAAACGCCGGCCAAAAGCCAGACCGATGGCACCGGCGATTTCAGCCGCGCCGATCAGATAGATGAGCCATGCAGGCAGGCCGAAATTTCCAAGGAAAGCTTCCAGCGACATATCATAACCGCTGACCTTATAGAGGCCGAACATGACAAAGGCGAGGGCCACCAGCCAGATGATCAATGGTCGGATTGTCATGTGCTCTCTTTCGGTGAAGGTATCTTCCAGCGGGGTGTGCTGCCGGTGGTTGGTTTTGAAGCGGCCGGCCTACTCAAGAGCAAGGGGTGTCGCCAGGCGCTGTTAAGTCATAAATTTTGGGCAAGTATCGTCTGTTATCCAGGTAAGGTCTTTTATCCAAGTAAGGTCAGGCTGTAATTCCCGAGCATAATGAAGGCCATTAGGCCCATAGCAATGTCTTCTGTCAATGTCACAGTTGAGAGCGGCACATCAAGTACGGAGCCCATGCAGGGGCAGTTGATATCCAGGCCTTTTTCAAGCGCTTTTATTACGCCGATGGTGCCAACAATCATGACAAGGATGGTCGCCAGATAAACAAGTGGCGGGATGAAGAAGGACAGAAAGCCAAGGCCAAGGGCTAGCTCGATGAAGGGGTAAGCATAGGAATAGCCGGGGACTTTTTTTGCAACGAGGTCGTACATATTAAAGCCCTCGGCGAAAGCGGCCAGGTTGAAGATTTTCAGCATCGCGAAGCAGCAGAGAAACAAGCCCATAAAATAATGCATCCACTGCATCCAATCGCCATTGGTGTGGCTGATGATGGCGGTGGCTGCGGCGGCGGTGATGGCGATGAGGCTGAAATGGGGCCAGTAATCTGATGGTGCACGGCCGCGATTTTCCTCTCGTTTTTGAAATGCGGGTGTTTTGGCCACGGGGGAACTCCTTGATTTCGCGTGACCATCAAGCATCAGGGCGGGCATGTAAATTTTAAATAGGGAAGTGGCGGTTTTGCGTTAAATCGCCAGCGATCGGCTTGATTTGGCCGCAAAGATTAAGCTGCCGGTCAAATGACAACGGCCCCTTCGCGTTTGGCTTTCTCCTCCGGCTCGACATGGATCGAGACCTCGACCTCCTTCACTTCGGCTTCAAGCGCATCTTCGATGCGGTCGCAGATGTCGTGGGCCTCGTTAACTGTGAGGGTGCCGGGGACGACAAGGTGAAAGTCGATGAAGGTGAGGTTGCCAGCTTGCCTTGTTTTGATGTCATGGGCCTGCAGCGCGCCGCTGGCCTCAAGGGCGATGACCCGGCGGATCTGGCGCAGGATTTCATCATCAACCGCTTCATCCATCAAACCGCCCATGGAACTTTTCAGGATTTTCCAGCCGGAATATAAAATGTTCAGCGCGACAAGGGCGGCGAGCATCGGGTCGAGGATGTACCAGCCGGTCAGAATGGCCAGCAGTACGCCAAGGGTAACTCCGATTGACGAGATAACGTCGGAGAAGAGATGCCAGCCATCGGCCTGCAGCGCCGGGGAGCGCAGGAGACGCCCCCTGCTGATCAGGATATAACACCAGGCGCCGTTGATGACGCTGGCGATGGCATTCACCGCGAGGCCGGCAAGTGGCGCGTTTAATGGCTTGGGATTGATGACGCCAAACCAGGCTTCCTTGAGAATGAGAAGGGCGGCTACGGTGATCATGACGCCCTCGATGACGGCGCTGAAATATTCGGCCTTCTGGTGGCCGTAGGGGTGGTTTTTGTCGGCCGGTTTGGCGGCAAGGCGCACGGCGATCAGGGCTGCGAAAGCGGTGGCGATATTCACCGTGCTCTCCAGCGCGTCGGAATAAAGCGCGATTGAGCCGGTCATCCAGTAGGCAACCATCTTGATCGCCAGCACAATGATGCCGATGAAGATGCTGCCAATGGCGAGTTGGGCGGTGCTCATCCTGAAACCGATCCTGTTGAAAGGGCAGATTTTCCCGTAGTGGTAACAAATTATGCCGCGCCGGGAAGCTTTAATTTGCCCGGGTTCACGGTTTTCAGGTCGCGGGGGAGTGGGCCTGGTTAGTTGCTATCCTGGCCAGCCGGCTCTGCCAGGGCGGCTTTCAGGGTGGTGGTGAAGCGGTTAAAATCCTCAATATGGGGCAGATGACCAAGGTCATCGAGCTTGAAAAGTCTGGCGCGTGGTATCAGGCTGGCGGCGTTGTCTCCAAGGCGGTCGTAGCGGCCAAGCTCGCGGGTGACGCCGGGGCGCTTCCAGCCACGGCCGGGGCCGGTGCGGTCTCTGGTGCCGATGATCAGAGCGGTGGGCACGGTGATGTCCTTAAATTCCGTGATGACCGGCTGGGTGAAAATCATGTCGTAGGTGAGGGCATTGACCCAGGCGATCTGATCGCTGTCTTCTCCCTGGATCTGGCCGATCATGAAATGGGTCAGTTCGTCGAACTTATCCGTCCATTTTCCATCATAGTAATTTTTCTGCTGGTAGGCGCGGATGGCTTTGGCGGTTTTGCCGCTTTCGTTTTTGTAGAAAAAATCGGTGTCTTTGTAGCTGACATATTGCAGGTAATTCTCCAACCCGATCGGGTTAAGGAGGATGAGCTGGCGGGTTGTATCCGGGTACATCAATGCGAAGCGGCTGGCCAACATGCCGCCCATGGAATGGCCGAGGATGATGGACTTGTCGATGTCAAGGCTGTCCATCAGGCCCTTGGTGTGGCTGGCCAGGGCGGCGAATGAGAATTGATAGTGGCGCGGTTTTGAAGATTTGCCAAAGCCGATCTGATCGGGGATGAGCACGGTGTAGCCGAGATTGTTGAGAAATTTTGCGGTCTCGCCCCAGTAGAAGCCGTTAAAATTCTTGCCGTGCAGCAGGGTGATGGTAGGTTTATCGGCGTCGCCTTTGAGGAGGCCATAGGCCATTTCAAGCTTTTGGCCCTGAGAAGAAATGGGGTGCATCCTGACCGGAAAATCATAGTCATAGCCGGTTAAGCGGGCGTCGAATTTGAGGCTGCTGGTATCAACCTCAGCGGCGGTTGCGGGGGCTGTGACGATTATGACGAGCAGCAACAGGAGTGCGGGGAGTTTTTCAAAGGTCATTGAATTTTGTCTTTTTAAATGAATGTTGCGGGGTGGGATGGCAGATTTTAAAAGGTCGTCACTCTTTAGAGGGTATCGATGACGCCGCCATCGACACGGAGTGATGCGCCGGATGTGGCGGAGGCTTGTTTTGAGCAGGCATAGACGATCATATTTGCGACTTCCTCGACAGTGGCGGCGCGCTCTATGACGGACGAAGGGCGGTTGGCCATAACGAAGTCTTTTGCGGCTTCTTCCACCGTCTGGTTGTTTTCTTTGGCTGTGCCCTCCAGCATATCGACAAGGCCATCCGACAAGGTCGGCCCGGGCAGAACCGAGTTAACAGTGACGCCGGTGCCGGAGAGGCGCTTCGCGAGGCCGCGGGCGATGGAGACGTTGGCTGTTTTGGTGAAGCCGTAATGGATCATCGCATCCGGTATGTTAAAGGCTGATTCTGAGGCGATGAAAATGATGCGGCCCCAGCCTGCCTTCACCATGCCGCCAGCATAATGGCGGGAGAGGCGGACACCGGACATGACATTAATATCGAAGAAACGCTGCCAGGTTTCATCATCCGTTTCAAAGAAATCCTCCACGCCGTAAATACCAAGATTGTTGACAAGGATGTCAGCGGTGGGGATGGCCTCGATCAACTCATCACAGCCCTGGCGTGAGCCGAGGTCGCCTTTGTGAGGGATGAGGTCCGCGCCGGGCAGGTCGGCTTTTATTTCGCTGATGGCATTGGCAACGGACTGGTCACTGCGGCCATTAATGACAACCCGTGCACCGGCCTGAGCAAGGCCGAGCGCGGCGCCGAAACCTATGCCTTTTGTTGAGCCGGTGACAATGGCGGTTTTGCCGGAGAGGTCGATTTTCATAAAAATTAAGATCCTTGAATTGGAAGCGATTTTACTTTGGCGGGTGAGGGGATGTTACTTTACATCCTGATGCCCTTCCAATCGGGCAATCTGATGGTAAATGCCGCGAATGTTCAGCTCGACCCATTCATCAAACATCGCGAGGGTGCGGAAGTCTTCGTCAGCTTCGAGCTGTTGCCGCACGCGTTTCACCAGCTCATCAAGCGGCGTTTTCTCCCGGATGCCTTTGATGACAGCGGCGCGGGCGACCTCAAGATAGCGGCGAACCACACGGATGTCCTGCTTGGTGCCAATTTTTGCGTGACCGGGGGCGGCGAGGGTGAAGTCAAGCTTGTCGATTTCGTAAAGGGAGCGGATGGTGCCATCGACATCATAGCGGGCAAGGCCGCGATAGGGCAGGCGGCCGATCAGCACCCAGTCAACAACGCTGAGCAGTTTTTGCGATGGAACAAGCAGGCTGATGGAGCCGCGCCCGTCATTCGCGCCGTGGTAGCGAAGCTCGACCCTGGTGCCGCCAAGCTCGATATTGAACTGGTCTGTGAAGCTATGCTCGGGAATGTGGGTTTTAACGCCCATGCGGATCATGCTGTCTTTGGCGAGCTCGTGAGAAATGTAAACCGGATTGTCGGACTCGAAAACCTCGCCGCCGGAGATATGATCGGCGTGGTTGTGGCTGTAGATGACATAGCGGACAGGCTTATCGAACCTTGATTTGATCTCACCCTTCAACCAGGTGGCGAAGCCCTTGCTGATGGTGTCGAAAATAATGACGCCTGCGCTGGTGTCGATCATCAGGCCGTGGTGGCGGTTCTCTCTCTGGTGCGGTAAATGCCGGGGCGCAGTTCCGTTATCTCCCGCTCAGGTGCTGCGGCCGTTTGGCCGGCTTTGAGGCTGGTCGTCAGGGGCGCGGCAAATGTGGCGGCGGTCAACAGGGTTGCGGTGAGAGCCAGGGTGAGGGAGCGGGTTGTGAGCGGGGAGCGGGGCATGTGTTTGATAGTTGTTCCTATTGGGTGGTTGTCACTTTATTGTTGGTGAGTTCTAACAGAGGTTGATGATCAACAGATGGCGGCTGGGGTAAAAGCTTTGTGAACAGTCTTTGTGGTCACAGATTGTATAGCGGTGAACAGTATGGGCAATGGAATGAGTGATATGCGGTTGGATCTAAAACTGGCGCGGTTCGTGGGGCTGGTTTTTTCGCCATGGCAACGGCGGCGGGTGCGGGGGTCAGAGGTTGAGGCGGCTGCTACCAAGCCGCTGACACTGATTACCGGGGCATCGGGCGGTATTGGTCGGGCATTGGCGCTTGAGCTTGGGGCGAGCGGTCATAACCTGCTGTTGACCGGGCGGGATGAGGCGCGGTTAGCGGCGGCGGTTGCGGCGGCGCGCAAGGCGGCAAAAGGGGAGGTGCTCTCCATTGCTGTTGACCTTGGCGACGAGCAGGCGGCGGCGCTGATTGACGAGGTGCTTGCCTCTGGTGGTTTTCATGTGGAGACGCTGATCAACAATGCGGGGCTGGCGGAACAGCAGAGATTTTCGCAAAGCAACCTGGCGCGGGTGACGGCGGTGATTGACGTGAATGTTCAGGTGCTGACCCGCCTGATACATCGTGCCACGTCGCCTGACGCTGGCGCGCGGGCGCAGTACCGTGGTGAATGTGGCTTCGATTGACAGGCTGGAGCCCGAGCCCTATCGGTCACGTTTATTATGCGATCCAGGCTTATGTCACCAGCTTTACCGAAGAGGTGGCCTTTGAGGTGCGCGGGCGCGGCGTTTTCGTTACGTCCGTTGTACCCAGGGGCCGGTGAAACCTGATTTGCCTGAAATAGGCCAACAACATTGGCTCGCTGTATCTGACCTTCTTTGGTGAGATGAAGCCCGAGGTGGTGGCCAGGGCAACGCATCGCGCGCTGCTCATGCGCCACTGGCCGCTGGTGACGCCGGGGCTGATCTACATGGTGCTTGGCGCCTGCATGCGGGTTATTCCGGGGAGCCTGCTGACCCCCTTGATGGGGCTGCTGTACAAACAGAGCTCGGCGGGGGAGGAAAGCGGCGACCGGGAAAGCGGCGGCTGGGAAAGCGGTGATGCGGGCCGGAAAAGCGGTTAAAATCAGTGGCAGGAGCGCCAGATTTGCTGATTGCCCTTGAACCGGCGCGCCGATATGGCTACACCAAACATACAGTCATTCAACAATAATTGAGAGCGCGCCATGATCCCTTTGCTGCAGTTTATTGATGTTGTGATCATTGACCTTATTAAATGGGTTGTGATCATCAGTGTAATTGCGAGCTGGCTGGTCGCCTTTGGCATCATCAACCAATATAACGATTTTGCGCGCTCTGTGCTGGCATTCCTCGATGCGATTACCGAGCCGATGTTGCGGCCAATCCGGGCGCTGGTGCCGCCGGTTAACGGCATTGATCTTTCGCCGCTGATCCTTATTTTGCTGCTGATTTTCATTCAGTGGGTGGTTATTCGCGGCTGGCTGATTCCGTTTTTTGCCAAGGCCGGGATGTAAGTTGGTATCGTCTTGACCTGACCTGAGAGCCTGATAGGAAGCGCTGTGATCAACCGATGGCAAGTGATGCCGCGCGGCATAGCGGGACGAGGATTTCAAATTTAATGACTGAAGCGCAGATTCTCAGCGGAACGAAAACGGCAAAAGCCTTGCGGGGTGAAATCGCGGCGGTCGTCACCGGGCTGGTTCGAGACCATAACATCACGCCTGGGTTGGCGGTGGT
The DNA here is from genome assembly GCA_942490955.1 of uncultured Alphaproteobacteria bacterium. Classification (GTDB taxonomy): domain Bacteria; phylum Pseudomonadota; class Alphaproteobacteria; order Rhizobiales; family HXMU1428-3; genus HXMU1428-3. Next base: position 32,376 of record CALNZE010000048.1, on the reverse strand, counting down.
GCTGGTTGGCGGCGACCCGGCGTCTGAGGTTTATGTCAAGGCAAAGGCCAAGCAGACGGTTGCTGCCGGGATGGCGAGCTTTGAACATCGGCTGGATGCCGACACCAAGGAAGCCGAGTTGCTAGCGCTGATTGAGCGGCTGAATGAAGACCCTCTGGTGCATGGCATTCTCGTGCAATTGCCGCTCCCCAAGCAGATTGACGAACAAAAGGTTATTAATGCGATTTCGCCGGAAAAGGATGTCGATGGCTTTCACGCGATTAACGCCGGGCGGCTGGCGACGGGCATGCCGGCCCTGGTCCCTTGCACGCCGGTTGGTTGTGTGATGCTGGCGAAACAGGCGCGGGCGGATTTGGCCGGGCTTGAGGCGGTGGTGATCGGCCGCTCGAATATTGTCGGCAAGCCGGTGGCGCAATTGCTGCTGCGCGAGAATTGCACTGTGACAGTGGCGCATTCGAAAACGCAAGACCTGGCGGAGGTTGTCCGCCGGGCTGACCTGCTGGTGGCCGCTGTCGGCCAGCGTGAGATGGTGCGGGGCGACTGGATAAAACCCGGTGCGATCGTGATTGATGTCGGCATTCACCGGATTGGCCAGCCGGGCGAAAAAGCGAGGCTGGTTGGTGATGTGGCGTTTGATGAGGTGGTTCAGGTTGCAGGCTTTATCACGCCCGTGCCAGGGGGTGTTGGGCCGATGACCATTGCCTGCCTGCTTCGCAACACCGTCGTTGCCTGCTGCCGGGCCAATGGCCTGGCAGAGCCGCAGATTTAAGCGGGAAACACCCGTTAAACCTGGCGGCAGGAATATCGCAAAACGGGCTGAAAGCCATTTGCTATATAGCATGGCCGGGCTTATATAAGCCCTATGACCGCGACAGCTTTTATAAAAATGAATGGCCTTGGCAATGATTTTGCCATTTTTGACGCGCGCCACCAGGAAATTCCGTTCTCTGGCGGGGTGGCGGCGTCGCTTGCCGACCGCGAGCATGGCATCGGCTTTGATCAGCTCATTGTTATGACACCCTCCGGTCGGGCCGATGTGTTTATGCGTATCTTGAATGCCGATGGCTCGGAAGTGGATGCCTGCGGCAATGCCACGCGATGTGTGGCGCGGTTGATCGCCGGCGAGTTGAACCGGCATGGAGTGACGATAGAGACGAAAGCCGGGCTGTTGCTGGCGCAGATAAACGGCGAAGATAGCGTGACGGTGGATATGGGCGCGCCGAAATTCGGCTGGCAGGACATTCCCCTGGCCGAAGAGTTTCGCGACACGCGTATGATTGAATTGCAGATCGGGCCGATCGACAAGCCGCTTTTGCATTCGCCCTCTGCCGTGAATGTTGGCAACCCGCATTGTATTTTCTGGGTTGATGATATTGGCGCACATGATTTGGCCAAGTTTGGCCCGATGCTGGAGAACCATCCGCTGTTTCCGGAGCGGGTCAATGTTTCGCTGGCCAGAGTGAAGTCAAAAAATGCGCTTGATCTGCTGGTCTGGGAGCGGGGCGTTGGCATGACCAAGGCCTGCGGCACGGCGGCCTGCGCTGCAGCAGTTGCGGCAGCGCGCAAGGGGTTGACCGGGCGCAATGTAGCGGTGAGCCTGCCGGGCGGCGATTTGCAGATTGTCTGGCGGGAGGCCGATGACCATATTTTAATGACCGGGCCGATAGAAGTTGAATATAAGGGCGAGATTGACCTGGCGGCCTATGCCTGAGCCTTGTCGCCCCTATGAAGTGAAAGATCGTGTAAGCGTTTGCAAGAGATGAAAAAGTCACCACAAATTGTCACCTTTGGCTGCCGCCTGAATTCTTATGAATCCGAGGTGATGAGCGGCCATGCTTCGGCGGCTGGCCTTGAGGATGCGATTATCATCAACAGTTGCGCGGTGACCAATGAGGCGGTGCGTCAGGCGCGCCAGACGATCCGCAAATTGCGGCGGGAAAATCCGGATGCAAAAATCATCGTGACCGGCTGCGCGGCGCAGATCGACCCGGCGATGTTTGACGCGATGGGTGAAGTTGATCATGTCATCGGTAATGACGAGAAAATGCAGCCCGGTACCTTCGCCGCGCTGGCTGGCGGGGAACTGGAGCCCTGCCGGGTGAATGATATTATGTCTGTCAAGGAGACGGCGGGGCATATGATCTCGGCGTTTGGCGGGCGGGCGCGGGCCTATGTGCAGGTGCAAAATGGCTGCGATCATCGCTGCACCTTTTGCATCATCCCCTTTGGCCGGGGCAATTCGCGCTCGGTGCCGCTGGGTGATGTTGTGCGCCAGATCAGCCATCTGGTGGCGGAGGGCTATAAGGAGATTGTGCTCACAGGTGTTGACATCACCGCCTATGGGCGCGACCTGCCCGGCAGCATGAGCCTTGGCAAGCTGTGCCAGAAAATTCTCGAATTTGTGCCTGAGCTGGCGCGGCTGCGGATATCATCGATTGATTCTGTTGAGGCGGATGAGGCGCTGATGGATGTGATCGCCAATGAGAAGCGGGTGATGCCGCATCTGCATCTTTCGCTGCAGGCTGGTGACAATATGATCTTGAAACGCATGAAGCGCCGCCATTCGCGCGAGGAGGCGATTGCCTTTTGCGAACAAGTGCGGGCGGTGCGGCCTGAGGTGGTGTTTGGCGCGGATATCATTGCCGGTTTTCCGACTGAGAGCGAAGAGATGTTTGAAAACAGCATGAAGCTGGTGGATGAATGCGGGCTGACCTTTTTGCATGTGTTTCCTTTCTCACCGCGGCCAGGCACCCCAGCGGCGAAGATGCCGCAACTGGCAAAATCAGTGATTAAAGAGCGGGCGGCGCGGCTGCGGGCGAAGGGCGCTGAGCGGCTTGCGGCCTACATGGCCGGGCTGGAGGGGCAGCCGCTCGAATTGCTGATGGAGCGCGACCATATTGGCCGGGCGGAAAATTTTGTTGAGGTGCAGTTGGACGAGAGCGCGGTGATTGACGGGCCATTTCAACCAGGGGCGATTATCCGCGCCGTGGTGCGCCGCGCAGCCGATGGCCAGTTACGGGGAGAGGTTGTGGCATGAGCGGCGGCGAGAAGAAGGGGTTGTTCGGGCGGTTGTTTGGCGGTGATAAGGTCGCCGATCAGACGGCTGGCGACGAAGAGGTACAAGGCGGGCCGCCAGCCAAAGAGAATGCGGCCGGCGCGCAGCCAAAGGGCAGCGATAACGGCAGCGCTGCCTGGAGTGAGCCGGTAACCGGCACGCCGGCTGGGCCGAATGAAACGGGCGCGGTGGCAGAGCCGCGCGATGGCGAGGCCGTGGCGGTTGCCGAGATCGAGGAAGAAACCGGCGCGGTGATTGAGCCAGTGAAAGCTGAGATTGCTGATAGCAAGGCGGATGGGTCTGGCGAGGGTGCGCCTTTGGAGGAAGGGGCGAAACGGGGCTGGTTCTCCAGATTAAAATCCGGGTTGTCGAAATCCTCTTCGAAACTTTCTGACGGCATCAGCGGTATTTTTACCAAGCGCAAGCTGGATGATGAAGCGCTGCAGGATCTGGAAGATCTGCTGATCCAGTCTGACCTGGGTGTTGCTATGGCGATGCGCATCACTGACCGTTTGTCGTCATCACGCTATGATAAGGAAATCAGTGACGATGAGGTAAAAGCCGTGCTGGCGGAGGAGGTTGAGACCATTCTGACGCCTGTGGCGATACCCCTCACGATCACCGGGGCAAGCCGGCCGCATATCCTGCTGATGGTTGGTGTGAACGGGGCCGGCAAGACAACGACCATCGGCAAGCTGTCGCGGCAATTTCGCGATGAGGGAAAGTCGGTGATGCTGGCGGCGGGTGATACCTTCCGTGCGGCGGCGGTTGAGCAGCTCAAGGTGTGGGGCGAGCGGACGGGTGCGGAAGTGGTGGCGCGTGAGGTTGGCGCCGATTCATCCGGGCTGGTTTTTGATGCGCTGGCGGCGGCCAAAGCTAATGGCGTCGATGTTCTGATGATCGACACGGCCGGGCGCCTGCAGAACAAGGCCAACCTGATGGCCGAGCTTGAAAAAATTGTGCGGGTGATCAAGAAATTTGACCCGAGCGCACCGCATGATGTGCTCCTCACCCTCGATGCGACGACCGGGCAGAATGCCATGAACCAGGTCGAGATTTTTGAAAAAGTTGCCGGTGTGACCGGGCTGGTGATGACCAAGCTTGATGGCACGGCGCGTGGTGGCATTCTGGTGGCGATCGCCGATAAGCATAAGCTGCCGATCCATGCCATTGGTGTTGGAGAGGGGGTTGAAGATATGCAGCCCTTTGATGCGGGTGAATTTGCCAGGGCGATTGCCGCTATCAAGAGTTAGCGGCCGGGTGCCTGGCTGCTATGGCCCTGATGGGGAAAATAATAAATCTGGCGCGCCAGGTTCGTGACAATCGTGAGCCGGCGCGATAGGGAAAAGGAAGCTACTGATGAAATTTCTGCTTGAATTGGCACCTTTGCTGATTTTTTTCACCGCCTATAAATTTTATGACCTGATGGCAGCGACGATCGCGCTGATGATCACTACGCCGATTTCTCTGGTGATCTACTGGTTCATTTACCGGCGGATCGCAATCATGCCGCTGGTGACGGCGGTGCTGGTGCTGGTGTTTGGCGGGTTGACGATCTATTTCAATGACAGCTTTTTCATCAAGATCAAACCGACGATCATTTACGTGTTGTTTGCCGCCGGGCTGCTTGGTGCGCTTGCCTTCAAGCGGCCGTTGATGAAGTCCGTGCTTGGCGAATCGGTCAAGCTGACGGACGCGGGCTGGTTCAAAATGAGCCTGCATTGGGGCTTGTTCTTTCTGGCATTGGCGGTGATGAATGAGCTGGTATGGCGCAATTATTCCGAAGAGACCTGGGTGCAATTCAAGACCTTTGGTGTTTTGCCACTGACCTTGATTTTCTCGGCGGCCGAACTGGTGATGATCCGCTCCGAGATCGTTGATACGGAACAGGACAAAACCGGATAGCATCGCTGCCGGGAAGCTTTTTCCCTCTCATTTTCAATCTGTTATCACGGGCCCTTATTCCGTGTCAGCACCCTCATGGGCGGGCCAGCTGTGCTAACCCTATGCTGCGGACCGCGACTGCTTTGATGCGGGCACGGGGCAATGGGTATCGCTATGAGACAGCAATCGTAAGGTTCGACGAGGGCGGATTGCTGTGTAATTTCCCCAATCAATACTGCAACCTAGAATTATTTTATCTTGACACTGCACGTATTAAGGGTAGTGTTTGATTCAACCATTAGACGTGTAATGGCCGTTACACAACTCAATTACCCGGCTTTCGGTTCGGGGCGGCGCATGATGTTCGGGTGGATATTCTGAAGTACAGATAGCTGGACTTGGGATGGCCTTAGGATGGCCGGACTTGGGATAGCCAGACTTGGGATAGCTGGATTTTGGATAGCTGGAGTTGAGATCGTCGGCGTTCTGCCGGTGTTGAGAGCGGTCGATGATCTTTAAACGGCAGACTTTTAAGGCAAACCATGATTCGCCCGGCTTTGCGGCCAGTTTTTGCAGCAAGACAATGCGGATCGGCATGAGGAGACAGATACCATGCTTTCGGAAAAGAGCTTACGACTTGATGCGATAGACGAATGTGATGACATTGCAAATTCGGCCATTCATCTGTTGCACCGTGCTGGCCAATGCGCTGGTGATGTCTTTACGCAGAAGGTGAAAAACGCCGGGCTGACGCCGCGCCAATATGCCATTTTAAGGACCGTTGCCAACTATGAAGGTCTGAACCAGACCGACCTTGTGGCCCGCACCGGGGTTGACCGCTCGACTTTGGCGGACATCATCCGCCGGATGCTGGTGAAGGGGCTGATTTACCGCGTGCGGAAACTGCATGATGCGCGGGCCTATTCAGTTTATGTCACCGACAAGGGCAAGGAAATTTTGCATCAAGTGGCGCCCGCCGCCGCCGACGCAGACAGGAAGCTGCTGGCTGCGCTGCCGCCTGAACAGCGAAAGACATTTCTTGACACGCTGCACATGCTCGTCGAGAATATACATAGCGCTGGCATCCGGTATTAGAGATTGCGGTGGGATTTTTCCCGATGATACCGGTTACTGCTGCGCTTTTCTGCGGGGTAGGGTGAGGTTCGTTTTAAAAATTTAGTATCTTGTATTTTCTTTCAGCCTCACCCTCAGCGGCAATTTTCCCAACAGTCAATATTGAAAACCGGCACCAATCCTTTGGTGCGGGTATATATCCTGCCATTTTAATGTGGGGTCACTTTGGGCGCGGTTTTACATTTGGTAAAATGGCGGCTTGGTGAAAGGTTGGCGTGATGAAATGGCAAAGTGGTGAGTTGGCGGCGTTGTTAAATAGCGCCGTAGTGAGCTGGCGACGGTGTGAGTTGGCGTCTCTCCGAGATGTTTTGGCAGAGGGCTTTATGGCGCCGGATGCGGATGATCCCATGCCAGTTGAGAATTGCCGTGGCCGCTATGCGGAGCGGCTTCGCTTGCCTCATTCATATACCCGGCGCCCAAGCGGGCCTGCTTTTTATGTCTTGAAGGTTGTGAGCGTTACAAGCTGGTCCCGCGCTTTTCATCTTCATAGAGCTTCAGCAGTTTTTTATATTTTGCCTCCTGGCGGTGAACCCAGATGACGAGGGCCGCAAGCGTGACAAGCGAGATGGCGTAGCAGGCGATGATAAAATCGGCGTAGGGGCCGAGGTTGAAAATTCCAATCAGATTATCCATTGCCATTCTCCCGTAGCAGCTGTTGTTCGGCGGCGGTTGCCTCATAGGCCTGGCGGCGCTGCTGGGCTGCTGTGCGGCGGCGGAATATCTCAGCGCGCATGGCTTTCATATGGAGATAGAAAAACAGCAGCGTGTAGCTGAGTGCCATGATGAAAAGCGGGATGAGAAAATCGATCGCCACTTCGCCGCGGATGATTCCGGCCTTTTGATGCAGGGTGGATTGCTGCCACTCTACCGACCATTTGATGACCGGTAGCAACATGACGCCAACGAGCGCCAGAATGGCGGTGAGTTTGCCAGCCTGGACTTCTTCGTCGATGGCATTGCGCAGGGTGATGAGACCGATATAGAGGAAGAACAGCACCAGCACAGATGTCATGCGCAGGTCCCATTGCCAGTAGGTGCCCCAATCGGGACGGCCCCATAGGGAGCCGGTGACAAGGCACAGGAATGTGATGACGGCGCCAATCGGCGCTGCCGCCTTTGCGGACACATCGGCAAGCGGATGCCGCCAGACAAGCAGGCCAAAACTGGAGACGGCGATGAGGGCGTATGTCATCTGCGCGATCCAGGCGGCGGGCACATGGACAAACATGATGAGCACGGTTTTGCCCATCTCTTCTTCAATCGGTGTTTTGAAAAACGCCCAGTAAAGGCCGGTTAGCATGCCTATCAGAGCGAGGCCGCCGAGCCAGGGCAGTAATTTTTCTGAAAAGATTAAGAATGTGGTGGGGTTGGCTTTGCTGTTCAGCCAGTTGCCGAAGCGCTGCCAGAGGCTGGCGTTGCCATCCTGGTTCAGGTTACCTGCGGGGGATTCTGGTGTTTTGGTCATTGAACTTTCGCTTCGCTGTAAGTCTCGTCGCGGCTATGGGGGGCGACTGGGTAAATAGGGCGGCTTCTATGAGGTGGCAACCTAGATCACATTGTAATTGTCCGCAAATAAAAGGCGCTAGCATGGTGAGCGGCGCCTATCCGGCTTTAACGGCGCGTCGCAGAGCCGCGTCAATTGACATTGAAGCGCAGGGCCCAGGCGATGGGAAAGGGCGCGAGGGCAATGGCGCTTAGGGAGATTGCACCAAGCAGCGCCAGTGCACTTTCATAATTGCCATTTGCAAACAGATAGCCGGTTGTGGAGCTGACGCCGAAAATGAGTGTCGGGATGAAAAATGGCAGGATGAGCAGCGGCAGCAGCAGGCCGCCGCGCTTTAGCCCGAGCGTCAGCGCGGCGCCGATGGCACCGAGAAAGCTAAGCGCCGGTGTGCCGATCAGCGCGGCGATGGTGAGGATGCCAAACTGCCCGGGGGAAAGGTTCATCAGCAGGCCCATAACCGGGGTCATCAGGCTGAGCGGCACACCAACGGTGAGCCAATGGGCGAGGGCCTTGGCGGCGCCGACCAGCTCCAGCGGCATGGGGCCGTGCATCAGCACTTCAAGCGTGCCTTCTTCATAGTCGGTGAGGAATAGCCGGTCGAGCGATAATAAAAGCGACAAAAGCAGCGTGATCCAAAGGACGCCGGGGGCGATCTGATTAAGCAGGTTCATGTCCGGGCCGAGGCCGAGGGGGAGAATGGTCACGACGATGAGATTAAAGCCGAGGGCAATGCCGATGGTGCCGCCCTCGCGCAGGCTGAGGGTGATGTCGCGGCGCAAGAGCGCGAGAAAAGCGCTCATATCCCTGCCTCCCAGATGGTTTCCTCGAAGCCCGGGTCAATGACCGGGGTCAGCTCGATATGAGTTGTAAAGTCGATGCCGAGCGGGGTGTGGGTGGCGGCGAAAATGATGCCGCCTGCCTTAAGGTGGTTTTTGGCAGCTTTCGCGAGCGTGTCAGCAGAGAGTTGATCGAGCGAGACGGTTGGTTCATCGAGCAGCCAGACCGGGCGCTTGATGAGGGTGAGCCGGGCGAGGCCAAGGCGGCGCTTTTGCCCGGCAGAGAGATAGCCGGCCGGGATGTGCAGCAGGCTTTTTAACCGAAAGGCATCGGCGGTATCGCTGATGGTGTTTTCGGCCGCAAAATATTGCTGCCAGAAGGTGAGGTTTTCGGCGACGGTGAGGCTGGCGCGGATGCCGTTTTTGTGGCCGATGTAATGCAGCGCTTCCGGGTTGATGCGGTGTTTTGCCTGCTTGCCGGATGGCTGGAATTGTTTACTATCAGCACTGTCATCGGCAAAGGTAATGCTGCCTCTGGTGGGCGAGATAAACCCGGCGATGGCGCGGATCAAAGTGGTTTTGCCGACACCATTTGGCCCGGTGAGCAGAAGGCTCTCGCCTGGCGCGAGGGCATGATTAAAATCATTGATCAGCAGCCGGTTGCCGCGCTTCAGGCTGAGATTGTTGATTGATACTGTCGTACTATGTGCCGTTCTGTATGCCATGGCTCCTGTTTAGGCGGGAAAATCGATTTGCGGTAGCCCAAATCTTTAAAAAAGGGCCAAATCAATACAAATAGACCGGTGCCCCTCTAGATATTTTTTTTCATTCAAGCTATTGACCAATAACCATAACAGATTGCTGTTTCGATCCGGGCTTTATACAAACGGATAAGAGCTAAAAAGCTACCTCGTTGCTTTTCGCCCGGCTGCTTCATTTTTAAGGAGACCAGGCCCCTTGACACCACGCCCCGGCCAGTCCCTCGACAGTTTCAATTGCCGCCGCGAACTTACCGTTGCTGGCAAAACCTATGAATATTTTTCACTGCCGGATGCGGAGGCAAATGGCCTGCCCGGTTTGTCGAAATTGCCGTTTTCACTAAAGGTGCTGGCGGAGAATCTGCTGCGGTTTGAGGATGGCGGCACGGTGACGGCCGATGACCTCAAGGCGTTGTCACAATGGGTTGTCGACAAAAGCTCAACACGCGAGATCGCCTACCGCCCGGCGCGGGTTTTGATGCAGGATTTTACCGGTGTTCCGGCTGTGGTTGACCTTGCGGCCATGCGCGAGGCGATGGTTGGGATTGGCGGGCAGGCGGAGAAGATCAACCCGCTGGTGCCTGTTGACCTGGTGATCGACCATTCGGTGATGGTGGATTATTTTGGCCAGTTTGACAGCTTCGAGCAGAATGTGGCGCGGGAATATGAGCGCAATAAAGAGCGTTATGAATTTTTGCGCTGGGGCTCGCTGGCGTTTGACAATTTCCGCGTTGTGCCGCCGGGAACCGGCATTTGCCATCAGGTCAATCTGGAATATCTGTCGCAAACCGTCTGGACCCAGGAAGAAATTAACGGCGTGACGCAGGCTTTTCCCGATACGCTCGTTGGGACGGACAGCCACACGACAATGGTCAATGGCCTTTCCGTTTTGGGCTGGGGTGTTGGCGGCATTGAAGCTGAGGCGGCCATGCTTGGCCAGCCGATCTCGATGCTGATCCCGGAAGTTGTCGGCTTTAAGCTTGACCGGGCGAAATGGCTGAAGGCACCACAGCGACCGACCTGGTGCTTGACGGGTTGTTGAAATGCTGCGCGAAAAGGGTGTTGTTGGGAAATTTGTCGAGTTTTACGGACCTGCCCTCGATAGCCTTTCCCTGGCTGACAAGGCAACCATTGCCAATATGGCACCGGAATATGGCGCCACTTGCGGCTTTTTCCCGGTTGATCATGACACCCTGGATTATTTGAAAGCGACGGGCCGTGATGCGGACCGTATCGCGCTTGTTGAGGAATATTCAAAGGTGCAGGGGATGTTCCGGGAAACGGGCATTGAAGATCCGGTGTTCACGGATGTGTTGCATCTTGATATTTCCTCGGTTGAGCCGGCTATTTCCGGGCCGAAGCGGCCGCAGGATCGGATTAACCTGCGTGAGGCCAAGCAGACTTTTGCCAAGGTCATGGACACGGAATATGGCAAGGCAGATGAGACAGACAAGCGCGTGGCCGTCGAGGGGCGTGATCATGATCTTGGCCATGGCGATGTGATGATCGCGGCGATTACCTCCTGCACGAACACGTCGAACCCGTCCGTGATGATTGCTGCCGGGCTTCTGGCGAAAAAAGCCTTAGCGAAGGGCTTGAAGGTCAAGCCGTGGGTGAAAACATCCCTGGCGCCAGGTAGTCAGGTTGTGACCGATTATCTCGAAAAGGCTGGCGTGCAGGATGACCTTGATGCGCTTGGCTTTACGCTGGTCGGCTATGGCTGCACGACCTGCATTGGCAACTCCGGCCCGCTGCCGGAGCCAATTGCCAAAGCCATTCAAGAGCATGATCTGGTGTCCCTGCTCTGTGCTTTCCGGCAACCGGAACTTTGAAGGCCGGATTGGCCCGGATATAAGGCCAACTATCTGGCCTCACCGCCGCTGGTGGTGGCTTATGCGCTGGCCGGCAGCCTGAAAATTGACATCACCACCGAACCGCTTGGCGACGATGGTGACGGCAACCCGGTTTACCTGAAAGACATCTGGCCGAGCAACCAGGAGATTTCAGACCTCATTCGCGAGCATGTGACACCGGAAATGTTTGCGGAGCGTTACGCCGATGTATTCAAGGGCGATGAGCGCTGGCAGGCGATTGGCGGTGCGGGCTCAAAGACCTATGGCTGGGATGGTGGCTCGACCTATGTGCAGAACCCGCCATATTTCGAAGGGCTGAACATCACGCCTTCTGACATCACCGACATTCAGTCAGCGCGCATTCTGGGCCTGTTTGACGATTCGATTACCACGGATCATATCTCGCCCGCCGGGTCGATCAAAACCGATGGACCGGCCGGTGAATATCTCAGCGAACATCAGGTGCCGGTAAGGGAGTTCAACTCCTATGGGTCGCGGCGCGGCAACCATGAGGTGATGATGCGCGGCACCTTTGCCAATATCCGCATTAAAAACCAGATGGTGCCAGGCACTGAGGGCGGCGTGACGCTGCATCAGCCATCTGGTGAAGAGATGTCCATTTATGATGCCGCAATGCGCTATAAGGCCGATGATGTGCCGCTGGTGGTGTTTGCAGGGCGTGAATATGGCACCGGCTCGAGCCGGGACTGGGCGGCCAAGGGCACAACGCTGCTGGGCGTGCGGGCGGTGATCGCCTCCAGTTTTGAGCGCATTCACCGCTCCAACCTTATCGGTATGGGCGTGCTGCCGCTGCAATTCAAGGATGGTGAGGGCTGGCGCGATCTTGGCCTTTCTGGTGATGAGCAGGTCAGCATCGCCGGGCTTGATAACATCACGCCGCGCTGCGAGTTGGTGGCGAAGGTAAAATTTGCTGACGGGCGGGATATTGAACTGCCGTTGCTTTGCCGCATTGATACGGAAGATGAGCTTTCCTACTACCGCAATGGCGGCATCCTGCATTATGTGCTGCGCAATCTTGCGGCTTAAGTGGCGGCCTAAGTGGCGGCCTAAGTGATTGTTTAAAATATGTGTTATAGAACCGGGGCGGTGCGATCTGCCCCGGTTTTTTATCGGCATGGCTGAATAGACCGTGGCGGCCTTGATCGCTGGTGGATTTGATCCGTCACCAAATTGTGAGGCTAATTGAATTCCCTTGCCGCCGCCGCCGCGTATGATGGCATCAGAGATTTTTCTGGAGGTCCGTTTATGTTTGTAAAAAATATCAAAGCGCCGCTTGCTGGCTTGCTGATGACGGCCGTGATGGCCGGTGGCATTCTGGCTGGTGGCCCGCTGCCGCTGAAAGCTGGAGATGCTGGCACTGGTGTCAAGGTGGTTGAGCTGTTTACCAGTCAGGGTTGCTCATCCTGCCCGCCTGCCGATGTGGTGCTTGGCAGCTATGTCAAAAAGCCAGATGTGGTGGCGCTGAGCTATTCCGTTGATTATTGGGACTATCTTGGCTGGCGCGATACCTTTGGCAGCCCGGAAAACAGCCAGCGTCAGCGGGCCTATGCTACGGCGCGGGGTGACGGCGCGGTTTACACACCGCAAGCGGTTGTGAATGGCATGGCGCATGTAAATGGTGCCCAGAAGGCGGCGATCAACAAGCAAATTTCAAAGACCAATCAGGCGCTTGGGGATAAAAAGGCGCGGCTGAGCGCTGCAAGCCGCGACGGCAAAGTCATTGTATCCGCAAAGGCGGTCGCGACGGGTGATGATAAACCGGTTTTGTGGCTGGTGCGGGTTAAGGATGTCGGCAAGGTGAAAATTCCGCGGGGTGAAAATCGCGGCAAAACGCTTGAATATCATAATGTTGTGTTGGGCGTTGAAAAGCTTGCGGTCATGACTGGCGGCTCGCTTGAGGTTGCGGTGGACCGCAAAAAGGTGGTGCCACGCAAGGGCGAGCATGGCGTGTTCCTCCTGCAAATGGGCAGCACCGGGCCAATTCTGGCGGCCTATGAAGCGCGGTAGCTGCGCGGCTGCGGTGAGGCGTTAAAGAGGCCGTTTAAATCGGGCCATCTAGAAATATTGTGAGGCGCCGGATGCCAGGCATCGGCGCCTTGCTTTTTGTCTCATTAATTACACTTTTTCATCGTTCAATTCCGCCCTATAGTGCCAATCAGAATTTCTGGCTGGATTTAGGGACGATCGAGGGGAGTTGATCCGATGCAATGGCTTAAAGCGGTCTTTGTTGCGTTTTTGATGGTGGGTTTTTTAGCGGGGTGTGACGCAGGCCCGCCTGGTACGGCCAAAAAAGACGCTGCCCCTTCCGGTAAATCTCCCGAAATTTCAAAACCTGAAATCGCCAGCCGCGACGATGCAGCGAAGAAAGCGCCGGATGACGCGCCAGCATCTGAATCTCTTCGCACAGAGGATCTGGTGCCTGGTGACTTTGCCAAGGAAGCTCCTCTGCCGCCACCCGGGCGATCAGACGCGTTGAGGGCTGAGCGCGACGTTGGCGGCACGGTGGCGCAACCGCGCTTTCGTAAATTTGACCTGCATGACGCGGAAAAAGAAGGCTATCACCGTGTTCGGGTGTTTTACGGCACCAACCGCAACCAGACCGGTGAGACAGAGGCCAACCTCCATTATGGAAAAACCCGCGGCTCAGTGACCTATGGCATTTGCGAAGTGGCCATTCCCCTCAGCCATGAGATCGGCAAGCTGGAAGCGCCGAAATGGTGGAAGATGGAGTTTTCTGAAAATCCGACAAAACATGTGATGCTGCAAACGGTGACGCCGTTAAGCTGGCGCGGTCTTGCAACACAGCTGAATGAAACGCTTGCTTCCAGCTCTGGCCGCAATGCGTTCATTTTTGTGCATGGCTATAATGTTTCTTTCAAGGATGCGGCGCGGCGGACGGCGCAGATACACCATGATCTGAAATTTGACGGTGCGCCGATTTTCTTCTCCTGGCCATCGCGCGGCGAAATCACGCTGACGTCCTACACCCATGATGAAACCAATGCGAAATGGTCCTACTCTCACCTGAAGGACTTTCTGGTGCGGGTGGCAACTGACACAGAGGCGGATAACATTTATCTTGTGGCGCATTCGATGGGCACGCGGGTGCTGGCCAATGCGGTCTCCGGGGTGATCATTGACCGGCCGGACCTTAAAAAGCGGTTCAAGGAGATTATTCTGGCAGCGCCGGATATCGACGCGGATGTTTTTGTCAATGATCTGGCGCCGCGGCTTGTTGAGGCGGCGCGCAACACGACGCTTTATGCGGCCTCTGACGACCGGGCGTTGCAAACATCGCGCGAAGTGCATGGCGGTTACGCGCGGGCAGGCGACGCCGGTGAGAAGATGATCATCCTCAAGGGCATTGATACCGTTGATGCAACAGGCGTTGACGCCAGCCTGCTGAGGCACTCTTATTTTGCTGAGGCGAACAGCATCATCCGTGACATCAAGGAGATTGTTGGCCTGGCCAAACCGGCGCGGGAGCGCACATATCTGGAGTTAAAAAAGAGAGAAAATGACGGGCTGGAGTTTTTCACCGTGCGCAAGTAAGGCTGGGTCGCCGCCTGGACGGCGATGCGACAGGCTGGTGCGTGCTGCAAAACTTGTATGGCCCGTTTACATGTTTTAATGTTAACCTTGCTATCTGTGGGGCCTTTTGCGTTGGTTATCTGACGCTGTTGAAAGGCCTCGATTTTAGCTGACTTAAGTTCTGGTTGGCTGACTTTACGTTGGGGGTTTGGTGTGACGCGTTTTTTCCTGAGTATTGGCAACCTGATTTTTGCCTTCTTCCTCGGTGCTGTGCTGCTGGCCTTCACCTTCATGAGCTTTCCGAATATTTTTGAGCAGATCCTCAACAATGCCGAAACGGTGCGCGGGCAACTGATCGACTATGTGCCGGCCTCAGAAGATGGCAAACAGGTCAAAAACATGGTGCGGTTTTTGATTGCGGAAACGCAGCTGGTGTTCATGTTTTTTGTCATCGTGGCGCGGGTGGGTCTGTCGCTGCTGATATTTGCTGTGAGCTCGGTTTTTAACCGGTAATGGCCGGTAAATTTTTCATTTCTTAACCCCGTTTTAAAGTCCCGTCGCTATGGTTAGAGCCTGTCTTTGTTAAAGGCGCGTTCTAGGTATGAGTAATCGGGGAAATGGGTATGGGTTGGTGGTCATCGGGCGCAGATAAACCGGCGCCAAAACGCAAGGGCGGCAAGACCAGCGCGGCGGCTAAAAAACGCCCAGGCAGACAAGCGCCGAGCCCCAAAAATTCAGGCCGAAAAACTTCCAGCCAAAAAACGACGGCAGGACGCGGGCCGAAAAAAGCGCCGTCTCGACAATCCAACAGATCAAAACCAGCTCGCCACAACGGTATGTCCGCGCGCGGCAATGGCCGCGGCCAAGCGGGTGGGCGCTCCGGCAATGGCCGCCGGGATGGAGCGTCGCGGCCAAAACGGCGCGGCTTTTATGCGCTGGTATATTGGGGTACGGTTGCGGCCATTTGGGGCGCCATCGCCTTTGGCGCGTTGATTTTCTATTACAGTCAGACTTTGCCGAACCCGCTGATTGCCGGGCTATCAAAGCGCGGGCAATCCATGAAGGTCCTGGCGGCAGATGGCTCAACTCTTGCGGTGCGGGGCTTATCGAAAAATTATGTCCGGCTTTCTGATTTGCCAAAACATGTTGCCAATGCCGTGGTGGCGATTGAGGACAGGCGGTTTTACTCTCACCCAGGTTTTGACCCTGTTGGCTTTGGCCGCGCAATGGCGGAGAATATCAAGGCGCGGCGCTGGGTGCAGGGCGGATCAACATTGACGCAGCAACTGGCGAAGAATCTGTTTCTCAGCTCGGACCGGACGCTGAAGCGCAAACTGCGTGAGATGGGGATGGCCCTGTGGCTGGAATATAAATTCCACAAGGATGAAATCCTCGAGCTTTATCTGAACCGGGTGTATTTTGGCCATCAGGCTTATGGCATTGATCAGGCGGCGCGGCGCTATTTTGGCAAGCATGCGACGAAGCTGACATTGTCTGAAGCGGCGATGCTTGCCGGGGCGCTGAAAGCGCCGTCGCTCCTTAACCCGAAGCGCAACATCAAGGCGGCGCGGGCGCGGGCCGAACTGGTGCTGGCTGCGATGAGTGAAGCCGGGTTTATCACCCCTTTAACGGCGAAGACGGCGAGCCTAAGCCCGGCCAAGGTGCAAAAGCGGGACCTGCCGATCAATTCAAACTATATCGCCGACTGGATTGCCGAGCTGGTGCCGGAATATGTCAGGGATTTTTCCTCTGATCTGGTGATTGAGACGACGATTGACAATCGGCTGCAGAACAGTGCCAACAAATTTGTAAAGGCGCATTTGAAAAAGAATGGAAAACGCTCGCATGTTGGCCAGGCGGCGGTGGTGACAATGGCGCCGGATGGCGCGGTAAAGGCGATCATCGGCGGTAAGGATTATCAAAAAAGCCAGTTTAACCGGGCCATTCACAGCCGGCGGCAAACCGGCTCTGTTTTCAAGCCGATGGTTTATCTGACGGCGCTTGAAGCGGGTTTTCGCCCGGACAGTATTATTTTTGATGAGCCGACCAGGTTTAACAATTGGCAGCCGAAAAACTATAAAGACAAATATCACGGCCAGATTCCCCTCACCACAGCGCTGGCGCTCTCCTCCAACGTGGCGGCGGTCAAGCTGATGGGCACCGTTGGCGTTGCCAAAACAATTGCCACGGCGCGGCGGCTTGGCATGCGCGGCGAGATGAAGCGGCATCTCTCACTGGCGCTCGGCACGGCTGAGCAATCGCTTATTGCCATGACGGCAAGTTATGCGCCTTTTGCCAATGGCGGGCGGGGGGTTGTGCCTTTTGTTATCAAGCGGATCAGAACGGTGCGCGGGCGTGAGCTTTATCGCCACAAAGCGCATAATCTTGGCCAGGTGGTTGAGGCCAGCCATGTCAATGAGATGAATTCGATGTTGCGCCAGGTGGTTCAGCGCGGGACCGGGCGCGGGGCGCGGCTGGGTGAGCATGATTATGCCGGCAAGACGGGGACGACGCAGAATTTTCGCGATGGCTGGTTCATTGGCTATAGTGGCTATTTCATCACCGGTGTGTGGGTTGGAAATGACAATGGCCGGCCGATGAAGCGGGTAACCGGCGGCGGCCTGCCCACACGCATCTGGAGTGATGTGATGGGCGTTGCGCATAAAGGGCTGGCGCCGCGCTGGATGGTGGCAACAAGCCGCGCGCCGGTGAGCTATGATGGCTGGCGCGAAGTGGGCGCTACGCGGCGGATCAAGCCGCAGTTTTTTGAAAAGGCGCTGCGCTAGCGGATTAGGTATTCTGCGCCGCTGCTGAGGTGATACTCACTAAATTCTTAGAGAGATCAAATCCTTAAGGGCGCCAGATCCGTTGAAACACCGGCTCCGCAGTGATGTGTGGCCGGCTTTTTTATGGGCGATTAACAACGCGCCTTTTTAAAACTATAGAGCGTTTACCGGCCCTCGCCTTAGGGTATTTGCAACAGCGAGAGAGCGACGCCTGACGAAGACAAATAACAATTGCGTTTGCCCGCTACACAAGAAGAAATACAACGGTGGTGAAGCGCCGGCGGCTTTTAACCCTTAAAGTTAAGGAGTAACATTATGAGAACCTTTGCTACATATATCGCCACAGGTGCGACTGCGGTTGCAATGGCCATCACGCCAGCGGCTGCGGAGAAAATGAAAGACAGCGCCACGAAAGCTGAAGACCGCGTCGAGATGCAAGACGAGCAGACGCTTGATCAAGCCGAATTGCGTGGTACCAAAACGAAAGACAATGTGATTACCAAGCACCAGAAAGACGTGCTTGATAGCGATAAAAAAGACATTGACCCTGATAAGGCCGACGCCAAGCTGGATGATCAGTCAAATGATAGCGCCGATGCCTCTACCGAGAGCGATTCCGAGCGCATGTCACAAACTGACAGCATGACAGGTGAAGAGCCTGAGACAATGAGTAACTAACTTGCGTTGGTTATCACCATGACGAAAAAGCCCCCGCCATTGCTGGCGGGGGCTTTTTTCATGACCGGTGCGATGTGCAGTTGGACCTGCGTTGGTCGCTATTTTCTGGTGCGCTCGACGCTTGTTTCAAAATCCGACGGTACCGGCTTTTTGCCGAGTGAATGTTTTGCCGGGATGTTCTTTTTTGACATGTTGGCATAGCGTTTCGGCAACGGGTCAAGGGCGATGGTCTCTGCCTCTTTTACCTTGCCTTGCATGGCGTAGACGAGGGCGAGATTTTGCCGGACCTGGCGGGTAAAGCGGCCGTCCCACAATGCTTGCTTGATGTATTTTTCGGCCTGGGTGTATTTACCGCTGACGGCGTAGGCAAGGCCCATATTGTTGAGGACCGAAGCCTGACGCGGGTTCTTCCTTAGGGCCTGTTTGAAATAGTTGATGGCTTTTTTGTTGTTGCCTTCCCTTGCGGCCAGCACACCTTTGGCGGAAAGAATTTTCCAGTCTGGTTTTTTGCCGGCTTTGCTAAGGAGCTGGCTGGCGAGGTCGTTTTCACCGGCGGACAGGGCGATGCGGCCATATTCGCTGGTCAGCTCTTTGTCATCCGGGGCTTGTTTGTGCGCGTCCTTCAAAAGGCTTAACGCGCGGCTTTCCTGGCGGGTTTTAACCAGCGCCTTGGCGTAACCGACGACGGCGGTGCGGTCAGTTTTATTGGCCGCGTATTTATTTTCCCAGTGTTTTAATTCTTGTTGCTGCGTGACCGAATGGGTGTAGCGCGGGTCGGTGTCTTTAAAGCTGCCCGCACAACCGGAAAGTCCGATGGCGGCGATAAGGGCGGTGGCGGTGACTTTTGCATAACGCGCGGCACGACCATTTGCCAAGTTGGTAATCACTATCATTGGTTACTTCCACTTAACTATTTCATTCACTCTTGATGTAAATTTACGGCACAAGGCTCAACAAATGATTAACCATAGGAATTCGCTTGATTTTGCTGGCGTTTTTTGCAAATGCGCTGGCAATTGGGTGATTCTCTCCTTATCTTAAGCGTTTTTCGGGCCCCTGCATTCTGACGGGTTTTGCCAGGTGGCGCGTCTTGCGGTGGATTGGGCGGGGCGGCGATTTACAAATTTGAAAGGTGTTTCATGAGCGAGTTTCAGGCGGCGGATCATTATTTTGACGGTGGTGACGGGGGCGCGAGCACGCCGCTGGTGCCCGTCTATAAGGATGAGCTGGAGGCCGGGCTGGCCGAGCTGAGCGAGGGACAACGCAAGTGGCTCTCTTTAAACGGCTTTAAAGGTGCGGCCGGGCAGGTTGGGCTGGTGCCGGGCGAAGGCGGCGCGCTTGAGGTGGTTGTTTTTGGGCTGGGTAAAAAGGATGAGCCGGTGATTTATCATCCGGCAGGTGGTCTTGCCGGTAAGTTGCCGGATGGGGATTATCATTTCACTGGTGCGCTCGCGGGCGATTTTGATGCGGCGCTGGCCTTTGGCCTCGGGGCTTATCGCTATGATGCCTGCAAGTCTGCCGGAAAATCGCCTGGCGCAGAGGATGGTGACGAAGAGGAAGGTGATGAAAACGCTGGCGAAAAAGGTGATCGCACGCGGTTGCGGCTGGATGACGGCATCGACCGGGCGGCGCTGAGCAACATTCTGACAGCGCAATATTTTGGCCGCGATTTGATCAACACGCCCGCCAATATTCTTGGCCCCAATCATTATGAAGAGGTGATCGAGGAATTTGCCGACAAGGCGGGGGCTTCGTTCAAGGTGGTGCGCGGTGAGGCGCTACTGGCCGAAAATTTCCCGATGATCCATGCGGTTGGCCGTGCCTCGGACCAGGCGCCGCGGCTGGTGGAGTTGAACTGGGGTGATGACGCGAACCCCAAGATCACCCTGGTTGGCAAGGGCATCTGCTTTGATACCGGCGGGCTGAACCTGAAGCCGGGCAATGCGATGAACCTGATGAAGAAGGATATGGGCGGCTCGGCGACGGCGCTGACGATCGCCTCGATGGTGATGGGAGCGAAGCTACCTGTTCGCTTGCGTGTGCTGTTGCCGATTGCGGAAAATAACATCTCAGCCAATGCGTTTCGCCCCGGTGATGTGCTGACAAGCCGCAAGGGCATTACCGTTGAGATCGACAATACCGATGCGGAGGGCCGCCTGGTGCTGGCCGATGCGCTGGCGCTGGCGGATGAGGAGGCCGTTGAGGCAATCTTCTGCTTTGCGACGCTAACGGGCGCGGCGCGTGTTGCTGTTGGTCCTGATCTGCCGCCATTTTACACGACGGATGAAACCATGGCGGCGGCGATTGGTGACAGCGCCGTGAAGGTTAGGGATTATCTCTGGCGGATGCCGTTCTGGTCGCCTTATGACAAATGGCTGAGCTCAAAGATCGCCGATGTCAATCATGTTTCGAGCGGGCCCTTTGCCGGTTCAATCACCGCAGCGCTGTTTCTAAAGCGCTTTGTGGAGGCGGCGCCGGTGTTTTCTCATTTTGATATTTATGGCTGGACGCCAACGGCGCTGCCCGGCAAGCCTTATGGCGGTGAGCCGCAAGCGGCGCGGGCGGTGTTTGACTATTTGGCGAAAACATATGGGGCGCAAGGCGATGCCTGAAGAGGGACAGCTCGACCCGCGGCTGAACGCTTATCGCGATGATCTGGCGGATGAACGGTTGCAAGGCGTTGTTGAGGCGCAGCGGTATATTCCGGGTGATGATGCGCATGTGCATCTCGATCGTGTGCCGCTGTTTGCATGAGCCAAGTTTTGATGGCGAGTTGCAGACAGAGGCGCTGTTTGGCGAGGGCTTGCGGATTTTTGAAATTCAGCGATGGCTGGGCCTGGGGCCAATTGCTGAATGATGACTATGTGGGCTATATGCCGCTGGAGGGGTTGTCGCCGGGCTTTCAGCCGCCGAGCCACCGGGTCCGGGCGCTGCGCACTTTTATCTACACCGCTGCCAATCTTAAATCACCGCCGATCGACATGATCTCGATCATGAGCCAGTTGACGGTGAGCGGTGAGGCGGGTGAGTTTTTCGAGATAGAGGGCGGGGGGTTTGTCTTCAAGGGGCATGTGGGGCCGATCAATCAATTTGAGCCAGATTGTGTTGCGACAGCGGCGCGCTTTCTCGGCACGCCTTACCTGTGGGGTGGGCGGACATCGCTTGGCATTGATTGCTCGGCGCTGATTCAGATTTCCCTGATGGCCAGCGGCATTGATTGCCGGCGTGATAGTGACATGCAGGCGGCGGGTCTGGGGCAGTTGCTTGTTGATACAGCAGACCTATCGCAATTGCAGCGCGGTGATTTTGTGTTCTGGAAGGGGCATATTGGTGTGATGGTTGATGAAACTGCGGATTGCTGCACGCCAATGCGCATCATATGGCAGGTGGCAGTTGAGCCGCTGGCGCCGGCAGTTGAACGGATAAGAGGCAATGGGGGCGGTGAGATTACAGCTATGCGGCGTTATGCTGATTACAGTTTTTCAGGTTAAGCAACAGACTGGGTATAGACCTGGCTAGTTCAGCTAGTGTCCTCGCCTGATGTCGTCATTCTGGCTTTGTTGCAGAGGTAATCATCCGGTTCTTCTTCTTCAACAGGGACGGCATATTGACCGGTAAGCCAGCGGTTGAGATCAATATCGGCGCATCGTTTTGAGCAAAACGGGCGATATTTTTGGCTGCGCTGATCGCTGCAAATAGAGCAGGATGATTTTTTCTTGATCTTTGGCTTGTTCATCAGATTTTGCTTTTACAAAGGCATGGCGCTGAAAGATCACTCAAGGTCGCGGCCAGCGCGTTTCATCCAGTGGAAGGTGACAGGGTAATCATCTGCGCGCAGCATTTTGATGACTTCTGTCAACGGTAGGCCGACGACATTTGTATAAGAGCCGATGAGGCGCTCAACAAAGGCACCGGCCATGCCCTGAATGGCATAGCCACCAGCTTTGCCGCGCCATTCATTCGAGACCAGGAAGCAATCAATTTCTTCTGCCGAGAGATGCTTGAAGCGGACGCGGGTTTCGACAATGCGCTGGCGGACTTTGCGGTTTGGGGTGATCAGGCAAATGGAAGTGTAGACCCGGTGGGAGCGGCCGGAGAGCAGTTGCAACATGCGGGCGGCTTCTTCAACCAGCTCGGGCTTGGTGAGGATGCGGCGGCCAACGGCGACAATTGTGTCGGCGCTCAGGATAAAGGAGCCGGCAAGTTCGGGGTCTTCATCAATGAGTTTTGAGCAGCCATGGCCTTTTCTTTGGCGACGCGGGCAACATAGGCGCGCGGTGGTTCGGTTTTGCTTGGTGTTTCGTCGATGGAGGTTGGGCGAAGGGCATCTGGCTCGATGCCAACCTGGCCAAGGATCGCAAGACGGCGCGGTGAGGCAGAGGCCAACACGAGGCTGTTGGCACTGTCTGGGTTCATGATGGCTGCTTTTTTGCCTTTGCCAAGCTGCCGGAAAACCGATAAATCAACCACGAACTGATCCTCAATTTAAAATTTTTGAATTTTACCAGTACTTTAAATTATTTGTAGCGGTAGGTAATGCGGCCTTTGGTCAGGTTATAAGGGGTCATTTCAACCAGGACTTTGTCACCAGCCAGCACCCTGATGCGGTTTTTACGCATACGGCCAGCGGTGTGGGCAATGATCTCGTGATCATTTTCCAGTTTGACCCGAAAAGTCGCATTTGGGAGTAATTCGGTGATTATACCCGGAAACTCAAGTAGTTCTTCTTTAGCCATTAAATCTTTCATTTCGTTCAATTGTTTCTGCGCGGGAGTTTCCTTCTTCACGCGAATAAAATCAAGCTTTCAATTGCGCGGAGGGCCGACAATTTCGATTAATTCCCTGATATGTAGGGCAAAATTGGGGAATATTTAGTCTGTGCTGTGGCTTATGGGCGTATCGCGCGGCAAGATCGCAGTCGCAATTTGATTTCAGCTTGTTTCCGAAGCGCTGGTTGATTTTCATGGCCAGAATGTCCCGGCAATCGCGGTAGGCGGCAAGGCGCTGGTCGCGGTTGCCGTCGATTAATGTCGGGTCCATAACCGGCCAATATTCCACATCGACAGCCATGGTGCGGGTCATCTCCATGGCCTGGTGATGGGCCTCCGGGCTGAGCGTGATGATGATGTCAAAAAGGCTGTCCTGAAGGTCTCCAAGGGTCTGGGGTTTGTGGTCGTGGAGGTCAAGGCCGATCTCGTTGGTGACCTCGAGCATGAAGGGGTTGATCTCGCCGCGGCGGATGCCGGCCGACTGGACATAGGATTTGTCGCCAAAGCGGGATTTGAAAATAGCGGAGGCCATGGGCGAGCGGATGGCATTTTCCGTGCAGGCGAAAAAATACGCGCCTGGGAATTCGCCGCTCATTTCTTTAGCCTTTCCAATGGAGGGCGGCAATAAGAGTAAAAAGACGCCGCGAGGTGTCGTTATCGAGAATGATTTTGTCTTTCAGCCGCTCCATTAGTAATTGGCTGCCTTCATTATGAAGGCCGCGGCTGCCCATATCGATGGCTTCAATGCGCTGGGGTGTGGCGGTTTTAATGGCTTCAAAATAACTTTCGCAGATCAGGAAATAGTCTTTGATGGTTTTTTTGAAAGGCGTCAGAGAAAGGGTATGTGTGGCAACGACAAAATTATTTTCAGCGTCTTCGATGTTAAACATCAGGCGGTTTTCGACAATCGCCAGATTGAGGATATAGGGGCCGCTGGCATCAGCCTTTTCCGGGCGCTTGACCAGTTCGAAATAATTTTCATCGAGCAGGTCAAAAATCGCCACCTCGCGCTCATGCTCGATATCTGGCGTGGTGCGGCCAATGGTGTTGTCGTCCAAAATGATGTCGAACAGGCAGTATTGTTGAGCGCTGGTCTCGCTACTCATAGGTATTGGTCCCTTTTGTCTTTTTTTGACTGTTATCCTCGTTGACTGTCAACCGCAAAAACGGGTTTGGCCGCCTTGATGCGTGCCATCCTGAAGGGGGGTTAATTCAGGCGGATTGAAACGCTCCGGGCATGAGCGCCGAGGCCTTCGGCTTCTGCCAAGGTGATGGCGGCGGGGCCGAGGGCGCGCAGCGCTTCGCTGGAGCATTTCAGTATGGTGGTTTTTTTCAAAAAATCGAGCACGGAGAGGCCGGAGGAGAAGCGGGCCGAGCGGGCTGTTGGTAATACATGATTGGAGCCGCCAACATAATCGCCGATGGCCTCAGGCGTGTGGTGGCCGATAAACACCGCGCCGGCATGTTTGATTTTTTCAAACATCGCTTCCGGATCGGCAACGGCCAGCTCTAGATGCTCAGGTGCGAGGCGGTCGGAGAGGGCGGCGGCTTTGGCCAGATCGTCAAGCAGAATGATGGCGCCAAAATCAGCCCAGGAGGCACCAGCGATTTCGCCACGGGCGAGGGTTTTTAACTGGCGCTCAACGGCGGCCTCAACCGATTCTGCCAGCGCTGCGTCATCGGTGATCAGGATGGATTGCGCGGCAACGTCATGCTCGGCCTGGGCCAGAAGGTCAGCGGCGATCCAATCCGGGTTGTTGTCTTTGTCGGCGATGATCAGCACTTCGCTTGGCCCGGCGATCATGTCGATGCCGACGGTGCCAAATACCTGGCGTTTGGCGGCGGCGACATAGGCATTGCCGGGGCCGACGATTTTATCGACGGGTTTGATTGTCTCGGTGCCATAGGTGAGGGCGGCAATGGCCTGGGCGCCGCCAATGCGGTAGACCTCATCGACACCAGCCAAGCGGGCGGCGGCCAGCACCAGCGGGTTGGTGATGCCTTTGGGGGTTGGCACAACCATGACCAATCGCTCGACGCCGGCAACCTTGGCCGGGAGCGCGTTCATTAAAACCGAACTTGGGTAAGCGGCGGTGCCGCCCGGTACATAAAGACCTGCGGCGGAGACAGGCGACCAGCGATAACCGATCTCAACGCCAAGCTCATCGCTGTAGCGCTGATCCTCCGGCGTTTGTTTTTTGTGGTGGTCTTCGATGCGGGTGGCGGCCAGCTTGAGGGCGTCCATGGTTTTTTCATCGACCTGACCGATGGCGGCATCAATCTCATCGCTTGTAATGGCGAGGCCTTTTTCTGAAAGGTCGAGATGATCAAAGCGGTTTGTCAGGTCATAGAGGGCGTCATCGCCGTTATCGCGCACCGCATCAATGATGGCTGTGACCGCGCTGTTTACATCGGCGGCGCTTTCGCGCTTGGCGGATAACAAGGCCTTGAAGGCGGTTTCAAAATCCGGGTCGGTGTTTTTCAGGCGGGTGGCCATTCGGGGTTTAACCTTTTGTTTTTTTGTCGGTCTTGTTCGGCTTTTTCGCGGGAGGCCGCGTCTGCGGGGGCCTTTGGTTGCGATATCTTCCCGCTGTTAATCGTCCAGTTTATGGTCGGGTCTTGAGCCGGTCTCCCACACCGCGCCAAGGTCCTGAAGTTCAGCCTCGACGCATTCAACATCAAGTCGGATTTCGCTTCCACCGGCAAAGATCAAACGGATGGCCCCGGAGGGGGGTGTTTGTTCTTCAAAGCTGATGGCGATCAATGCGCGGACTTCGTTTTTCTTCACCGGGTTTATCTGTTTGCGCTGGACGCCGGTGACGCGCTCGAACCGCAATGCGGCGCGGCGGCGGCGGTAGGCTTTGTCCTTGTTTGTCTCCAGCGCCTCCTGCCAGTCGAAGCGGTTGATAATCAGCGCGAAACGCTGGGCGGATTTGACATAAGCGATGTCGTCGATGCGAAGGACAGCGTCCTGACAATGGGCCGAGATGATGCCCAAATCTTCCGCATCAAGGGCAACCAGTTTTAAGGGGCCGGTTGGGGGGCCAGAAGGGGGAGATGACGGCTCGGGCATATTGTCATTTTTTCACAGGGGCGGATGCTCGGGGGTGGTCCCCAGTAGGCCGGGCTGCGCCTTTATTTAACGGGTGCATCGCTCTGGTTGCGCCTGGCCTGATGGCCCTTCACCGGACATTGCGTTTCTTCCCTATCCTATCCAAGGGCGGTAAGGCAATAAAGAGCTGATTTTGCCCCCGTCCGGCTATTCGCTGACGCGGTTAATCAGGGCGCCGCAATTGCCGAGTTTTTCTTCAATTTTCTCTAAACCGCGGTCAAGATGGTAAACCCGGTTCACCTGGGTGGTGCCGCTGGCAACCAGCCCGCCAATGACCAGAGAGACCGAGGCGCGCAGATCTGTCGCCATGACAGGGGCGCCGCGCAGTTCTTTCACGCCCTCGATGATGGCGGTGTCACCATTGAGACTGATGTTGGCACCAAGGCGGGCGAGCTCCTGCACATGCATGAAGCGGTTTTCAAAAATTGTCTCGCGAATTACAGAGCGGCCATCTGCTATGGTCATCAGCCCCATGAGCTGGGCCTGAAGGTCTGTCGGGAAGCCGGGATGCGGTTGGGTTTCCACATGGACCGGGCGGATCGGGCTGCCATCATGGCGCACCCGCAGGCCATTTTGTGTTTCGGTAATATCAATGCCGGCGTTTTTCAAAACGTCAATGGCGGCGGCGAGGGTTTCTGGTGCGGCGCCGAGCAGTTCGACATCGCCGCCAGTTGCCGCCACGGCCATCAGGAATGTGCCGGTTTCAATCCGGTCCGGCAGGACGGTGTGGACGGCGCCTTCAAGATGGTCGACACCTTGAATGTGAAGGGTTTTGCGTGCCGATGCCCTCAATCTTTGCGCCCATTTTCACCAGGCAATTCGCAACGTCACCAATTTCAGGCTCGACGGCGGCGTTCTCGATGATGGTTTCACCTTTTGCCAGGGTGGCGGCCATCAGCACATTGATGGTGGCACCAACCGACACTTTGGGAAAGCGGACGCGCCCGCCTTTGAGGCCGCCGGGTGCCTTGGCGATGACGTAACCATCTTCAAGGTCAATTTGCGCACCCAGATCCTCCAGCCCCTGAAGGTGAAGATCAACCGGGCGTGTGCCAATGGCGCAGCCGCCGGGCAGCGAGACTTTGGCCTGGTGGCAGCGGGCAAGCAGGGGGCCGAGCACCCAGAAGCTGGCGCGCATGGTTGAGACCATTTCATAAGGGGCGGTGGTATCGACGATATCTCGTGCGGTGAGGTGCTAGGTCTCACCGACATACTTGCTGCCATTGGCGCGTTTGCCATCCACAGCGAGATCAGTTCCGTGATTGCCGAGAATTTTGGTGAGCTGGTTAACATCCCGAAGGTTGGGGACGTTTTTTAATGTCAGGGTGTCTGGTGTGAGCAGACTGGTGATCATCAGTGGCAGGGCTGCATTTTTTGCGCCGCTAATCTGGATTTTGCCATTTAGTTGCTTACCGCCGATGATTTCAATTTTGTCCATTCTGGTCCCTCTCATCACATTGGGTGATGTTGGCTGGTCGCAAGCGCTTATTGCTTATCGGTGGTTTCGGCTGGGTTGCCGGTTGCTGACTTTTTGTTTTTGCGCCGGCTTCCTGATGATCGCCAGTGCTGGAACGCGGGCAAGGTATCTGGGTTTTGCCTGATTTATTGTTCGCTACTCTTTTGTCAAATTGTTGGCCTGCAGGTTGCTTTTTACAATCGCTCTTTGCGCTTCTGTGCCGGGGGATTTTTGTTTTTGTCATGCGTCTGAGTAGATTGGCGATTGATTTTGTAAACGAATTAACGCTCTGTTTCGCTCAAGGGTCTGGCTTCTTTCGCATGATGAGTTTCCAACCTGCGGGGTTATACGCTGTTCGGCCTGGGATAATTAACTGATTTGGCGGTTATACGCTGAAAGCCGGGTTTTGTTACCGGCTGATGCGCCGGAATTTGCAAATAGCGGTGGGTAGATGCGGCCTGTCGCCAGCATCTCGCGGGTGCGGGGTTTTCTTTCTTGAAAGATGGGGGGAGCTGTGGCAGTGTTCGCGCCACCTGAGAGGTGGTAATACCTCTCTTGCGGCAGTGTCCCAAGCCGCTGTAGCTCAGTGGTAGAGCGCACCCTTGGTAAGGGTGAGGCCGAGAGTTCGATTCTCTCCAGCGGCACCATTTATATATCTCACGGCTATTCCGGGCGCGATGCGCCCGGGCCTGCGATGGCGCGCCGCTCTCTCAGTTGCGCTTCAGGTTGCCCACCAGCAACCGCGCGTGCGCCGGGCTCCATTCTTGTGCTTCAGATGCCCACGATGCATCCGCATGGCGCTGCGCCATGTCGCCCCTTTGGGGCTCCGTTCTTCGTGAATTGGAATCTTATTGGGATGGTTTGGAGCTGGGCTGCTGGGGTTCGTCAACTCGCGGTTTCGGGCTGCCTCTTTGTGATCACCTTCTCTAGTTGCAGCAGCTGCAGCCGGCGTGGTGACGGACGGTGACGCCTTTGCCTTCTTTCTGGGCGGCGGGACGGGTGCCGCCTTTGAAGGAGATTTGCGGCGTCGACATCAGGTTGCGGGGGGATTGTTTGCCGCAGTCGGGGCAGTCTTGTGGCTCATCGAAGGCCGCAATGGAGGCTGTGGCGGTGAAGCTGCCATGCTTTTTGCAATTATATTCGTAAAGTGGCATGGGGGGCTCCTTGATTTTGCTTTGGGGCTGCCTGTTGGACAGTGTTGTGAGGACTGAAACTGTGCCGGGATGTACCACTGACTTCTTTAACAAGGCTTTTTTACCAACCAATCGGGCAAGAATCAAAGCATTAAATAAACAGCAAAAAACGCAGCACCCGGTAAGGTGCTGCGTTGTCGGTTTTGCCGATTGTTTCGCGCGGGTGGCTTATGCCTTCTCTTTTTGCAGGAGATCGCGGATCTGCTCGAGAAGCACAACCTGCTGATCAGGTGCGGCGGCTTTCTCTTCTTCTTCTCTCTCGAATTTCGCTTTGGCGGCGTTGACGATTTTAATGATCATGAAAACGGCGGCCATGATGATCAGGAAGCTGATCAGGTTATTGATAAATGAGCCGTAGTTGATGGCAACGGCCTCTGTGTCGCCAACCGCATCTTTAAGGGTGATCGAAAGTTGTGAAAAGTCGATGCCGCCAACGGCCAGACCGATGGGAGGCATGATAATGTCTGATACAAGTGATTTGACGACTGTGCCAACGGCGCCACCGATGATGATGCCAGTTGCCATGTCAATGAAATTACCTTTAAGAGCGAACTCCCTAAATTCCTGGATCATTCCCATGATATACTTCCCTTTGTAGCTGATTTTATCAATATACTGACTGAATCATCTTCCTGTTTAGCATCCTTTTTCCCGTATGGGGAGTAAAAACTTAGTACCGCTTGAATCTGTAAGCATCTAATTTCGCTGGAGATATTAAGTTTTTTCTATTGAAGAAGCGATGGCGCCAGGCGGATATCACCAAAGCCAACGGGGAGGGTTGGTTCTCATGATGGAATTTGAGCGGTTTAAGCTTTACTGGCTGGCGACCCGGCGACTGGCGGTTGTGTTAATCGTCTTTAGCCTTGCTGTTATGTCGGGGTCGCTGTTTTTTTCCGAGCGGCTGGATGCCTTTCATTTGCTTGGGTTCCCGGTTGGTGTGCTGGTGATGGGGCAGGGGGTCGTTATTTTTGCAATCGCTGTTATGTTCTGGTTTGTCGGGTCGCAGCAGTCGGTCGACACCGCTTATGGTGCCAACGAAGATATCTGAGGAGCGCAACCTAGATGTATGGGCGACAGAGGGTGATCAACCCGCTTTTGGGGGTTTACTACGGGATTTTCACGGCCGGTTATATTGGCCTTGGGTTGTTGCTGTTGATCTTTGAATATATGCAGCTCATCGAGGGGCACATTACCTATGCGATGACGCTGGTTGCGTTTCTGCTGGCCTGCGGCATTGCTTTTGCGGCTACGACCCGGTCGAGCGATGAGTTTTTTGCCTCCGGGCGGCGGGTGCCGGCGGGGTTGAACGGGCTGGTTATTTTGATGGTGTCTGTGGGTGGTGCCGGGCTATCCGGCATTGTTGGCGCGGCTTATTTCCTTGGGATTGACAGTTATGCGCTGATGCTCGGCCTGCTGGCTGGTGTGATGCTTGCCGGCATTTTAATGGCAGGGTTTGTGCGTAAATCCGGCGCCTATACGATCTCGTCCTTTTTTGAAATACGCTATGCCAGCCGTATGGTGGGGGTGGTCTCTGCGCTCTGCCTGCTGTTACCAACAGCGGCATTGGCGCTGGCCGAGCTGGCGCTCGTCAAACAGCTTGGGCCTTTTGTGCTCGGCATCTCGCCGCAGATGTCGCTGATGGCGATTGTCGGCGGGGCGCTGCTGCTGGTTTTGCCGGGCGGTGTGCGCTCTATGAGCTGGGCGCAATGCGCGCTGGCGATTGTGTTGCTGCTCGGCTTGATTGTGCCGCTGGTGATAGTTTCTCTGCAATATACCAACCTGCCGCTGGCGCAGATGACCTATGGCAGCCTGATCGAAGATCTGGCGAAATTTGAGGCCGTTGGCGGCGAGCGGTTGGCTGACCAAACCGATCACTGGGCGAAAATTCTGGCCGGTGGTACGCAGCTCAGCGCCTTGTCTTTTTCGGGTGGTGAGCGGGCGTTTGGCCTTGTGGAAATGATGACGCTGTTTTTTGTCATGGCGGCGGGCATTGCCGGGATGCCAGCGTTGCTGATGCGGGCCTCTGTGACGTCGAGCGTGTTTGAGGCGCGCAAAAGCTTTGCCTGGGGCACGGCGCTGGTCGGGCTGCTGATCCTGACGATACCGGCCTATGTGGTTTTCATGCGCTATATGCTGTTTGATCCGCAGGCGAAAATATTGATGTCGTCACTGCCGGAATGGGCCACTGACCTCAAATCGATCGGCCTGTTTGCTGGCGAGGATGTTGACAGTAACGGCCAGCTTTCGCCGCGGGAGCTGCTGCTTGGCCGGGATGGGATATTTGTCGGTCTGCCAATGGTGGCGGGGCTTAACAAGACATTGCAATCGGTGACATTTGCGGCGCTGCTGGCGGCGGCCTTTGGCGGCCTGACGGCGCGCATCATGACATTGGCACAGCTTATCATTCGCGATCTCAATCCGCAGAAGGCGGCACTTGAAGCTGATGTGGTGGGCACAAAATCGCTGATCTGGGCGCGGCTGGTTGTGGTGCTTGTGGGGGCGGTGCTTTGTGTTGCGGCGTTTCAGTTTGAGATTGATGCGTTCCGCCTGTTCATGGTGGCGGTGCTGCTGTCTGCGGTGATATTTTTTCCGGCTTTGCTGCTCAGCATCTGGTGGCGAGGCATGACGGTGACGGGGCTGTTGCTGCTGTTTACGGTGGGCACGACGCTTGGCGTTGGTCTGCTGGTGATTACCGATATGGGGGTTGAGGCGGGGCCGTTTGGTCTTGGGCTGATGGTGTTGGCGCCGTTCGGCATGGTGGTTTCACTGCTGATCGGCTGGGCCGGATCAATGATCGGGCCAAAGCCGACAGGGCGCGACCTGGAGATGCTCAGCGAGATCAGGACACCTGGTGGTGAGGCGGTTTATGACCGGATGTTGCGGCTTGCCATGCCGCGCCG
This sequence comes from uncultured Alphaproteobacteria bacterium, assembly GCA_942490955.1. GTDB lineage: Bacteria > Pseudomonadota > Alphaproteobacteria > Rhizobiales > HXMU1428-3 > HXMU1428-3. The sequence goes on along the minus strand of CALNZE010000048.1, from coordinate 966 downwards.
TGGGGCTGGCAATTGAGGTGCTGGTGGTAAATGAGCGGCGGGCTTTAAGCGCGGTGGTTACTGATCTGCGCGGCTAAATAGTTCGGTGGTCTATAGTTCGGTGGGGGGCTCTTGCTCATTTTCGCGCAGGCGTTTCATGGCGCCGCGAAATTTACGGATCATACGCTCCATATAGCCAATGGCTTCGTCGACTTCCTCATCTGATGGCAGGTTGAGCTTTTGCTCCTCATCCGGCAGGGGCGTCTTGTTGGCTTCAAGATTGGCGATGCGCTGCTTTAGCAATAGATTTTCACGGCGAAGCTCTGCCAGCTCTTCCTGACTTTCCGGGGTTTGAATGGAGGTGTCCTCACCATCGCTCATCGGCGTGCAATCCCAATTGTCGTTGTCCTTGACGCAGGTTGAAAGGGCGCCGCTGCGTTTATCAAGGCGGACGACACCGTCTTTTGTCTCCAGCATGGTGTAGCGCCCGGCATCATGTGCATAAGCGGGTGCGGCGGGTGCGAGTGGTGAAAGGCTTGCCGGTGCCAGCGCGAGCAGGGCCAGGCCCAGCAATGGCAAGCGCCGGGTCAGGGCTTTCGGTAGGTGAAATTTGGTGGTCATTTGCTATCTCCCTGATGCGATTCGGGTGCCGGGATGGCGCCATACTTTTTCTTTGTCATTATGATCTGTTGGCGGGCCAATCCGTAGCACCATTCAAGTGGGGTGAGACACTGAATTTGAGGTGCAAACTGACTGAATAATACGATGAAATCATGTCAGATTTTGTTATTCGCCGGGGGTTTGGGTTAAATATGCAACAAAAGCCGTTGGGAATGGGCGCGAAACGGTATTTTGCGAACAGAATTATGGGGGTTATGGGGTGCGTTTTGACGGTGAATCACTTAATTGAATTAAGAGAGTCTGTTTTATGAAGGCTGTGTTTGCCCGGATTGTTTGCCGAGATAATTATCTCTGGCTCTTGTTCCG
>CALNZE010000047.1:0-27214 GCA_942490955.1 uncultured Alphaproteobacteria bacterium | reverse complement strand
CAATCGCATGGACCGCGTCATCCAGCTGCAGGACGGCCAGCTCTACACCTATACGCCGCAACGGCCAGAAGCATAAATTCCCCCTGCGGCGCCCTCTAAAGGGGCCAGAAAAAACCGGGATAACCGCAAATTACCTTGCCCCCATTTTCACCAATCAGGCAGACTATGCTGAAGGTGACGCCGGCACCCCGGCGGCGCAAACTCAAATCACAGCAGCAAATTAATGGCCAAAAAGCTCCCGCCCCTTTCCTTCATCCATCTGCGCGTCCACTCCGCCTATTCCCTGCTGGAGGGCGCGCTACCGATTGAAAAGCTGGTAAAATTCGCCCTCAGGGAAAATATGCCGGCCATTGGCATATCGGACAGCAACAACCTGTTTGGCGCGCTGGAATTTTCAGAAAAATGCGCCGGAAAAGGCGTCCAGCCAATCATCGGTTGCACCATCGCCGTCAGGATGCCGGAAGCAGAGGGCGATAAAGAAAAATCCCCGGCGCTGGTGCAATCCGCCGCACCGCCCCAGCCGGATGGCGAAATTGCCCTCATCGCGCAAAACAAAACTGGCTATCTCAATCTTCTTGCGCTCACCAGCGCCGCCTTCCTTGAAACCGTCGGCGAGGTCGCCCCCTACATCACCTTCGAAAAGCTCACGGCCCACGCCGAAGGCATCATCTGCCTCACCGGCGGCGAGGATGGCCCGCTCGACAAAGCCATTACCAACAACCACAGCGCCGAAGCCGGGCGCCGCGCCCGGCAACTCGCCGGGCTGTTTGGTGACCGTCTCTACATCGAGTTACAGCGCCACGGCCGCAAATCCGAAAAACAACGTGAAGCCGCCCTGCTCGATATCGCCTATGATATGAACATCCCCGTTGTTGCCACCAACGAAGCCTATTTCGAAAAGCGCGGCGATTATGAAGCCCATGACGCCCTGGTCTGCGTCGCCGAGGGCAACTATGTCTCCGAAGATGACCGCCGCCGCCTGACCGCAGAGCATTACCTCAAACCAATGGCCGAGATGGCCGCCCTTTTTGCCGACCTGCCCGAGGCGCTGGCCAACACCATCGAGATCGCCCGCCGTTGTTCTTACCGGCCAAAAACCCACGCCCCCATCCTGCCAAACTTTTTATCCGATCAAGCCGATATTAACGAAGAGCAGCGCCTCAAGGCCGAGGCTGACGCCCTGCGCGACCTGGCAGAAAAAGGCCTCAAGGCCCGCCTCGATCAAATTGAGCTGGCCCCCGGCAAAACGCCAGAGGATTACGCCACGCGCCTCGAATATGAGCTGGACATCATCATTTCGATGAAATTCCCCGGCTACTTCCTGATCGTTGCCGACTTCATCAAATGGGCCAAGGATCAGGATATTCCGGTCGGGCCGGGCCGTGGTTCCGGGGCCGGTTCGGTTGTCGCCTGGTCGCTGACCATCACCGACCTCGATCCCTTGCGCTGGGGCCTGCTGTTCGAACGGTTCTTGAACCCCGAACGTATCTCCATGCCCGACTTCGATATCGACTTCTGCCAGGAACGCCGGGACGAAGTGATTCGTTACGTGCAGCAGAAGTACGGCCGCGATCACGTGGCGCAGATCATCACCTTCGGAAAACTGCAGGCACGCGCCGTGCTGCGCCATGTCGGGCCGCGTTCTCGAGATGCCGTACGGCTACGTCGACAAAATCTGCAAAATGGTGCCCAACAATCCAGCGAACCCAGTGTCCTTGGACGATGCGATCAACACGGAAGAGGGGCTTCGTTAACTGATCCAGAGCGACCCGGACGTCCGGGAAATGGTCGATATCGCGCGCAAGCTCGAAGGGCTGTACCACCACGCTTCGACCCACGCGGCCGGTGTCGTGATCGGCGACCGGCCGCTGGAAAAACTGATCCCGCTTTATCGCGATCCGCGTTCAGACATGCCGGTAACGGGCTTCAACATGAAGTTCGTGGAATCCGCCGGTCTGGTGAAATTCGACTTTTTGGGCCTGAAAACGCTCAGTGTGCTGAGCAAGCGCGGAAGCTTCGTCAATCGACAATGGCAGCGGTGAACGGGAAAAGCTCGATCTGGACCATTCCGCTCGACAATCGCAAAGCCGCTTCGAAATCTTCAGCCGCCGGGGAAACAGTCGGCGTTTTCCAGTTGGAGAGTAGCGGCATGCGCGACAGCCTTAAAAAGCTCAAGCCCGACCGTTTTGAAGACATCATCGCCATGGTCGCCCTCTACCGCCCCGGCCCGATGGACAACATCCCGACCTACATCGCCAGAAAGCAGGGCGATGAAAAGCCGGATTATTACCACGACATGCTTAAGCCAATCCTGGAGGAGACCTACGGCGTCATCATCTATCAGGAGCAGGTGATGCAGATCGCCCAGGTCATGGCCGGCTATTCACTTGGCGAAGCCGATATGCTCCGCCGCGCCATGGGTAAAAAAATCAAAGAGGAAATGGCAAAGCAGAAAGCCCGCTTTGTCGATGGCGCGCTAAAAAACGACGTCAAAAAAGCCGATGCCGAGTTCATCTTCGAGCAGGTTGATAAGTTCGCCGGCTACGGCTTCAACAAATCCCACGCCGCCGCCTATGCGCTGCTGGCTTATCAGACCGCCTATCTCAAGGCCAACCACCCGGTCGAGTTTCTCGCCGCCACGATGACGCTTGATCTCGGCAACACCGACAAGCTCAACATGTTCGCCGGCGAAGCACGCCGCATGGGGCTGGACACATTGCCGCCAGACGTGAACGCCTCCGGCATCGACTTCCGCCCCAAAGACAAAACCATCCTGTATTCCATGGCCGCCCTGAAAAACATCGGCTCTTCCGCCGTTGCCAGCATTGTGACCGAGCGCGAAGAAAATGGCCCCTTCAAGAGCCTTTCTGATTTTGCAGGCCGCATTGATGCCAAAGCCCTTGGCAAACGCTCGCTCGAGACGCTGGCCTCAGCCGGTGCCTTCGATAAAATAGAGCCCGACCGCGCCAAAGTCTTCGCAAATGCCGAGCGCATCATCGGCATGGCCAGCAAACTCAACAATGACCGCATCAGCGGCCAGACAGACCTTTTCGGCGGCGAAAGCGGCAACGGCCCAGAGCTGGAGCTTGTCAGCGCCACCCGCTGGCGCGAGATGGAAAAACTGACCAGAGAATTCGACGCTGTCGGCTTTTATCTCTCCGGTCATCCGCTCGATGAATATCAAACCGTGCTTGAGCGCCTCAACGTGCAAACATGGGTCGAGTATCACCACAAAGCCATCGACAATCTCGGCGGCCTTGGTGTTTTGGCCGCCACAGTCTCCGCCGTGCAGGAGCGCCGCTCAAAATCCGGCAATCTCTATGCCTTCGTTGAATTCTCCGACCAGAGCGGCAATTTCGAGGCCATCGCCTTTTCCGACACGCTGAATGCCTACCGCGAAGTGCTGGCCAGCGGCCAGCCCGTGTTGATTAAGGTCGATGCAGATGTCGAGGAAGATAACGTCCGCCTTCGCCTGCAAAAAGCCGAAAGCCTCGAATTCGCCGCGCAGAATATGCTTCGCGGTCTCAAACTCACCGTGGCCAGCAACGTTAACCTGGCCACTCTCGCCGCCCAGCTCGAAGAAGGGCAGGGCAGAGGCAAAATCCGCGTCGGTATTCAACTCGATGAGTTCGACCGCGAAGTCGAAATCTCCCTCGCCGGCAAATACGCAGTATCACTAGAACGCGCAAGCGACCTCCGCACCCTCCCCGGCATCCTCGCCGTCGAAGAAATCTGAGCACTCCGATACCGCCGCAACACACCCTCCCTCAAGAAATCCCACGAACCAATGGAGGAGCCGCGCAGCGGCGACATGGCGTAGCGCGAGCGTAGCCCGGCGCGAGCGCCGCCCCTCGGAGGGCCCGCCGCTTTAGCGGCGGAACAGCCCGTGAGAGAAATAGAGCACCGCCGCAAACCCCATATCCCTCCCAACCAAGACCCCACGATCCGATGAAGGAGCCGCGCAGCGGCGACATGGCGAAAGCCAGTGAGCCCGGCGCGAGCGCCGCCCCTCGGAGGGCCCGCCGCGTTAGCGGCGGATTAGCCCGTGAGAGAAAACAAAAACCGCAACCCCTCAGCAACAAAAACCCTTGCCACACCCCCCAAACCCCACTATAACCCCCACTATTCCACACGCGGAGTTGCGGTGAGTGTATGTATTATGCACCATCCCGACCGCTCCGGTGCTTGTTAAAACTCCCAAAATCAACCGTTACGGCTGGGTAAAACTCAGACGGGTGGATTTTTAGGTCTCAACTTGCATGTCTCCGCGGAGGTTAAACCGGAAAACTGAAGGACCATTATTATGGCAGTGCCCTCATTTGACATGCGGCAGCTCCTGGAAGCTGGCGTACACTTTGGACATCAGTCCCACCGCTGGAACCCGAAAATGGACAAATACATTTTCGGCACCCGCAATAACATTCATATTATTGATCTGGCGCAAACCGTGCCATTGCTGCATCAGGCGCTTCAAGCTGTGAGCGACACCGTCGCCCGTGGTGGCCGCGTGCTGTTCGTTGGTACCAAGCGTCAGGCCTCAGATCTGATCGCAGATAGCGCCAACCGCTGCGCCCAATATTTCATCAACTACCGCTGGCTCGGCGGCACGCTGACCAACTGGAAGACCATCACCCAGTCAATCAAACGTTTGAAACATCTTGAGGAATTGCTCTCTGGTGAAGCCCAGGGCCTTACCAAAAAAGAACGTCTGAAGCTGACCAATGAGCGTGAAAAGCTTAATCAGGCCATCGGCGGCATCAAGGATATGGGCGGCATCCCCGATATTCTCTTTATCGTTGATACCAACAAAGAATCCATCGCCATTGCCGAGGCCCGCAAGCTCAACATCCCTGTTGTTGCGGTGCTTGACAGCAATTCGGATCCAAAAGGCATCACACACCCGATCCCGGGCAATGACGATGCTGGCCGCGCCATTTCGCTATATTGCGACCTTGTGGTCAAAGCCGTGCTTGATGGCATCGAGCGCAGCCACGGCGCATCAGGTGTAGATATTGGCGAGTCGGAAGAAGTTGTCGAAAACGCGCTGACCGAAGAAGATGTCGCCAGCGATGTTGAAGCAAAGCCGGAAGCCGCAGCACCCGAAGCAAAAGCCGAGGAAAAGCCGGAAGAGGCCCCAGCTGAGGCGAAAGCCGAAGAAGCTGCACCAGAAGCTAAAGCTGAAGAAAAGGCTGATGACGGCGCGGAAACTGATCTGGCTGGCTTTGAAGGCCTGAAAGGCCCGGACGGCGAAGCTGACGATCTGAAAAAAATCGATGGAGTTGGCCCTGTCATTGAGAAAAAGCTCAACGAACTTGGCATCTACCACTTCCACCAGATCGCCAAACTGAAAAAAGAACAGGCAGACGCCATCGACAACGCCATCGCCTTTAAAGGGCGCATCGAGCGTGACGACTGGCTTGGCCAGGCCAAAAAACTGATGGACGGCTAAACAACCATCACCGGCGGCGAGCTCCCGCCCAAAGACAAATCAGATGAGGATGGCAGCTTTTATCATTCTGCCATCCTCCCGTCTTAAAACCGGAGCCACAATTTCATACGACAAACATTTAGTGAGGCAGGAAAAATGGCCGAGATTACAGCAAGCATGGTTAAAGAGCTGCGCGAAACCACGGGCGCAGGAATGATGGATTGTAAAGCCGCGTTGAAAGAAACAGAAGGCGACATCGAAGCGGCAATCGACTGGCTGCGCACCAAGGGCCTGGCGAAAGCTGCCAAAAAAGCCGGCCGCGTTGCAGCCGAAGGTCTTGTTGGCATTGAGACCAGCGGCAATGAAGGCGCCGTTGTTGAAGTAAACTCGGAAACCGACTTTGTCGCCCGCAACGACCAGTTCCAGAAGCTGGTTAAAGACGTGGCCGCAACCGCGCTGAAAGAAGGCGCGGATGACCTCGGGGCAAAAAGCTACCCCGGCAATGATAAGACAATTGATGAAACCGTCACAGCGCTTGTTGGCACCATCGGCGAGAATATGAGCTACCGCCGGGCAGAAAAACTCACCGTTGAGAACGGCGTCATTGCTGGCTATATCCACAATGCAACCGTCGCCGGCCTTGGCAAAATCGGTGTGCTAGTTGCGCTCGAATCAACCGGCGACGCGACAAAGCTTGAAGCCCTTGGCAAACAGATCGCCATGCACATCGCCGCCATCAACCCGCTGGCAGCCACAGTGGATGAGCTTGACCCTGAAGTGGTCGAGCGCGAAAAATCAATCCTCACTGAGCAGGCCCGCGAATCCGGCAAGCCGGAAGAAATCATCGCCAAGATGATTGAAGGCCGCATCCGCAAATTCTACGAAGAAGTTGTTCTGGTAAAGCAAACCTTTGTTATCGATGGTGAAAACACCGTTGAAAAAGCCATCAAAAACGCCGAAGGCGATATTGGTGCCCCCATCACGCTCAAAGGCTTTGCCCGGTTTGAACTGGGTGAAGGCATCGAGAAAGAAGAGGGCGATTTTGCAGCCGAGGTTGCAGCGGCAGCTGGCGCATAAATAAAACACTGTTCTGATTTAAAGACATTCAAACCGGCCCGCTTTCATCCGCGGGCCGGTTTTTTATTATACGAAAGCCAGAAAATTTCGCGGGTCAAAACAGCTATTTAAATTGAGAAACACCTGCAGATCGTATAAACCTTTTGCCAACCAGCAGGCTTAGAACGCGGGAGAGACTTGTGTCCGGAGACGTCAAATTCAAACGGCTGTTACTCAAACTGTCCGGAGAAGCCCTTATGGGCGATGATGACTACGGCATCAACATCGAAACCACGAAGCGGTTCGCAACTGACATCAAGGACGCCGTCGAAACAGGTGTTGAACTGGCCATTGTGGTGGGCGGCGGCAATATATTCCGAGGCATGCAGGGCGCCGCCAAAGGCATGGACCGCGCCGACGCCGACTATATGGGCATGCTGGCAACCGTCATGAACGGCCTCGCGCTTGGCGGCATTCTCCGCCAGCATGGGGTGGACGCTGTTGTTATGTCCGCCATCCCGATGCCCACCGTTTGCGAAGCTTACTGCCGCAACAAGGCGCTCTCCCATTTAAAAGAAGGTCGCGTCGTTATTTTCACCGGCGGCACCGGCAACCCCTTCTTCACAACCGACACCGCCTCGACCCTGCGCGCCATCGAAATGGATTGCGACGCGCTCGCCAAGGCCACGCAGGTCGACGGCGTATACAGCGCCGACCCGAAAACTGATCCAACCGCTGAACGTTATGAAACGCTTGACTACGACACCATCCTTGCAAAAAATCTCCGCATTATGGACGGTGCTGCCATCGCTCTGGCCAGAGATAACAACCTGCCTTTGGTGATCTTCTCAATCCACGAAGCCGGCAATTTGCTGAAAATGGTCAAGGGCGAAGCGGTCGCCACCTATGTTGCCTGATCAAGGCGAAAAACGAATGAACCGCCCGCAGTGGCTGGTCAAGACGGTAAAGAGGTAAAAACTTATGTCAGATGCACAATTCGATCTAAAAGACCTGCAAAAACGCATGAAGGGCGCCGTCGCGGCACTGATGCAGGATTTCTCTGGCCTGCGCACCGGCCGGGCCAGCGCCTCGCTGCTTGATCCCATCACTGTTGAGGCTTATGGCGGGCAGCTGCCCCTCAACCAGGTCGCAAATATCTCGGTACCCGAGCCACGCTCCATCACAGTCAATGTATGGGATCAGTCCCAGGTAGCCGCCGTTGAAAAAGCGATTCGCGAATCCGATCTTGGCCTCAACCCCAATACAGAAGGCTCGACCCTGCGCATCAACATTCCAGAACTCAACGAAGAACGCCGCACTGAGCTGACCAAAGTCGCTGCCAAATACGCCGAGCAGGCCCGTGTTGCCGTACGCAATGTCCGCCGCGATGGCATGGACACCCTGAAAAAACTGGAAAAAGACGGCGAGATTGGTCAGGATGATCTACACGGCGACAGTGCCAGGGTGCAGGACGCAACCGACAAAGCCATTGAAGAGATCGACGCAGCGCTCGCCACCAAAGAAGCCGAGATCATGCAGGTCTGATCAGGCCCGCCCGTTTTATCGGCCAATCAGCGATTGATGCTGTTCAAAAGTTTACGCAGTAAAGCCAGCCGGCCCGTTAGGTTTGCGCGGTCGGGAATGGGGCAGGGCTGAAAAAGCCAAGCAATGATCCAGTTTGAGTGAGCAAAAATGATCAATCAAAACGACAATAAGAGGCAGCATCTGCATCACGTTGCGATTATCATGGATGGCAACGGCCGCTGGGCCCGCAAACGCGGCCTGCCACGCACAGCGGGCCACAAGCGCGGCGTTGAAACAGTCAAACAAACTGTTAATACCGCCAACGAAATGGGCCTGCCCTACCTCACGCTTTTCAGCTTCTCCTCCGAAAACTGGTCACGGCCGAAGCCCGAGGTAGACGAGCTGATGCGCTTGATGAAAACATTTCTTCAGCGCGAGCAGAACTCACTGTTTAAAAGCAACATCCGCGTCAAAATGATCGGCGCGCCCCTCGATGAAAATTCCGAAGTCTTCCAGCTTATCCGCGGCGCCGAGGAAAAAACCGCAGGCAATACAGGCTTGCAACTCACCGTCGCCTTTAACTATGGCGGGCGTGATGAAATCGTCCGCGCTGCCAGAAAACTGGCAACCCGCGTTGCCAATGGAGAGATCGCGCCGGATGAGATCACCGAGCAGGCGCTCACAGAGTCGCTCGATACCTATGGCATCCCCGATCCTGATCTGCTGATCCGAACCAGTGGTGAGTACCGCATCAGCAATTTTCTGCTTTGGCAACTCGCCTATGCCGAGTTCATTTTTCTCGATTGCAACTGGCCGGATTTTGACCGCACAACCTTTGAAGAGGCCGTCCGCATTTATCTGGCCCGTGATCGCCGCTTCGGCGGGGTGGTTGCGGGGTCAACGGTTTGACAACAGAACTAAACCCGCAAACACCGCCGCAAGAGGCGGCCCCAAAACGCCGCCTGCTGACCAAAGAGCTTTTGGCGCGCACATTATCAGCCATCACACTTGCCATCGTTGCGCTTTACCTCACCTGGCACAGCTTCACCGCCTTTGTTGTTCTGGCCGCCATCATCATGCTGATCATGGTATGGGAGTGGGGCCGGTTAACGAACAATGATACGGTGCTGCAACTCGCCATCCCCGCCATCACCATCACTGTCGCCTCCACCGCTTTTCTCACCAGCGAGTGGCCGCTGCTATTCGCCAGCCTCATTGCCGGCGGGTTTCTCAGCCTCTGGTCCACCCATTATTGGTGGCGCTCAAAATGGGCTTTGCTCGGCCTTTGCTATGTGGCATTGCCCGTCATGGCGCTGCTCTATTTGCGCCGGGACCCGGCCCTCGGTTTTGAGGCCGTGCTCTTCCTGTTTCTGATTGTATGGGCGGCAGACACCGCCGCCTATTTCTCCGGCCGCCACTTTGGCGGTAAAAAACTGGCGCCCGCCATTTCACCCAACAAGACCTGGTCAGGGACAATAGGCGGTCTGTTTGCCGGGCTGATCACCGGCGCCCTTTTCGCCATTTCAGTGAATAGTGAACCGGTAACGCTTGCCCTCATTGGCTTGTTTCTGGCTGCCCTGTCTCAAGCAGGCGACCTTGCAGAGAGCGCCATAAAGCGCCACTTCGGCGTAAAAGACACCAGCCAGCTCATCCCCGGCCATGGCGGCATTCTTGACCGGCTCGATGGCATCATCACCGCCGCGATCGGCGCTGGCATCATCGCCGCGCTCCATAATCACGCAGCGCCGGGCGAGGCATTGCTCATCTGGTTCCCTTAGGGTAAGGATGAGCGCCATGGCAACAATTGAAACCAGCACCGGCGCACCAAAGCGCGTATCCATTCTGGGCGCATCCGGCAGCGTCGGGCAGAACACGCTCGATCTCATTCGGCGCAACCGCGATGACTTCCGTATAACCGCCTTAACCGGTAACAATAATATCGAGCAATTGGCCGCTGACGCCATCGAATTCAACGCGAGCTTTGTTGCCACAGCGACTGAAGGTAAGTACAGCGCCCTGAAAGCTGCCCTCGGCAACAGCGGCATTGAATGCGGCGCGGGCGAAAGCGCCATTGATGAGGCCGCATGCCGCACAGCCGATATCTGCATGGCCGCCATTGTCGGCGTCGCCGGTCTTCGCCCCACCCTGAAGGCCATCGAGCAGACGCCCGTCATCGCACTGGCCAACAAGGAATGCCTTGTCACCGCCGGCGATCTTTTCATGAAGCGGGCAGCCGATCGCGGCACCCATGTCATCCCGGTTGATTCAGAACATTCCGGCGCTTTCCAATGCCTCATCGCCGAGTCTCCAGAGAACATCGCCAGCGTCACCCTCACCGCATCCGGCGGGCCATTTCGCAACCATTCACTTGTCGATCTCCAAAGCGTTCGCAAACAAGAGGCGCTGAACCATCCCAATTGGGAGATGGGCGCCAAGATCACCATTGATAGCGCCACCCTGATGAACAAAGGCCTCGAGATGATTGAGGCCAGCCACCTGTTTCAGCTCAAAGCCAATCAGGTCAACATGCTCATCCATCCCCAGTCTGTCATCCATTGCCTTGTTACCTGTAAGGATGGCTCCACCCTTGCCCAGCTCAGTGCGCCAGACATGCGCGTGCCGATCTCCTACAGCCTCGCCTGGCCCAGGCGCATGGCAACACCGCTTGATGCCATTGACCTGGCCGCGATCGGCCAGCTCACTTTCGAGCCCGGTGATGAAATTCGCTTTCCCTGCCTCCGGCTTGCCCGCGAAGTGCTTGAGGCCAGCAATATTGACGGCCCGGCATTAAACGCCGCCAACGAAGTCGCCGTCTCAGCCTTTCTTGACGAGCGCTGCGGCTTTATGGCCATTCCGGAAATCGTTGAAGAAGTGATAGACAGGATGCAGGCAAGCGCCAGCAAGCCGGATCATCACGATCTTAATGATATTATGCAACTTGATCGCGAAGCCCGGCGTTTGGCCTTGGAATTGCTCCAACTCGCTGTATAACTAATTTTCTGTAAACCGGAATTTTGACAAACAAAACTTGAAAAAGTCTGGGCACCCAGTTGCCCGCAAATCTGAGGAATATCGACAGTATGGAAATCTTCACGCAGCTATTCGCCTATATGCCCGCCATTTTGACGGGCTGGATCCTGCCCATATTGTTTGTGTTGACCCTGGTTGTGTTTTTTCACGAGCTTGGCCACTTTCTGGTGGCACGCTGGTGCCGCGTCGATGTGGAAGCCTTCTCCATCGGCTTTGGGCGAGAGCTTTTTGGCTTTACCGACAGCAAGAACACCCGCTGGAAATTCTGCCTGTTGCCACTTGGCGGCTATGTCAAATTCGCAGATGACGCCAACCCGGCCAGCGCCCCGGATGCCGAAGCCATTGAAAACCTTACCGAAGAACAAAAAGCCGGCAGTTTCCACCTGAAGCCCTTATGGCAGCGCGCCCTTGTCGTCGCAGCGGGCCCCATCGCCAGCTTCATCCTCGGCATTATCATTTTTACCGGCATTAACTACGCCAAAACCCAGATTGGCCCCTCCGGCTATATTGAGCGGGTGCTTCCCGGCAGCGCCGCAGAAACCGCAGGTCTGCAAAAAGGCGATAACATCATCGCCATCAACGGCACACCGACCCCGTTTTTCAACGACATTTACCGCATCGTCTCGCTAAGCGCCAACGACCCGCTAATCATCACCCTGAAGCGCGGCACAGAGACCAGAGACATCACCGTCGCCCCGCGAACCGCCATGGTTGACAATGGCCTTGGCAAGGAAATATCCGTTGGCCGCATCGGCGTGGCACCCTCACCAGACCAGACAACATGGTCACAGCGCGATTATTCGCTCCCCGGCGCTTTTGTCGCCAGTGTCGATCAAACCAGCTTCATCATCACCAGCACGCTCGGATATATCGGCAAGATCTTTACCGGCCGGGAATCCACAGATAAGTTGAATGGCCCCATCGGCATCGGCAAAATTGTCAATCAGTTTTCAGAAAACGGTTTGGTTTCAACGCTTTATATAGCTGGGCTGCTCTCAGTCAGCATTGGCCTGTTCAACCTCTTCCCTGTGCCATTGCTGGACGGTGGTCACCTTATGTTCTACGCGATTGAAGCTGTGCGCGGCCAGCCGGCAAGCGAGCGTTTCATGGAATATAGCTTCCGCGCGGGGCTGGCATTGCTGATAGGGCTGATGATACTGGCCACGAAGAACGATATCGGCTGGTTTAACTAGCCACAACCGCTTGAAACGCCCCAAAAACGCGCCAATACCGCAAAGGCAAATTAAAGTTAAATGTTGCTTAAAAGGCTCTTTGCAGACCGGGATTGAATCTGTAGAGTTATTTCAAACATAGTGCGCCCACCCGGCTTCGGATATGGGACCCGTTTTATACCGGCACTGTGCCAATGCGTTTGGATACGATCTAGGTATCGATTCGTTTGTTGCGCAGCCACCGGCCAGGATGGGGTTCGGAGCAAGGGTCGCTTGTTTGTGTTACTGGCTGAATTTTTCTCATCCGGCCGGTCAACATCTTCAGGCACTCTGGTCAGTTAACGCTCTCGGGCAAACCGGAATGTGGATACACTGTTTTGGATGTAGGATGGGACGAGTAATTTGTGGTTCATTAACTTGTTAGGGAACAAGCGAGCAACCACAATTAAATGGGACGGAATAATAAGTTAGCAAGCCAGTCGGGTTGGGGATCCTCGTAAACATAAAGATCACCCCAGGCTCGGGTTAAGCTGACTATCTACAGAGTGGAAAGAGCGTAAAAGCGTCAGTTAAGACGTAAAATAGTGCAGTTCACAATGCGCACTTTTAAGGGGCACGTATTTAGAATGGTATTTGTAGGTAAAGCCAACATGGTGAAAAAGGTCTTCGGACAAACCATAAAGGCGGCGGCGTTTGCTTTGGGAGTGGTAAGCGCAACAACCGTGGTTCAGACCGCGGCTTTCGAGTTTTCAAAATCAACATTCATGGCAGAAGCCAGCGCCCAGTCCGGCGTCGTGCGCTCCATCGTGGTTACAGGTAACCGCCGTGTCGAGCCCGAAACAGTCAAATCCTATCTGAAATTCACCGTCGGTGACAGCTACTCCGCCTTCAAGGTGGACGAGTCGCTGCAGTCACTTTTCAGCACCGGCCTTTTCTCCGATGTTGCCATCAACAAATCCGGCGGCACTGTCACCGTCGCTGTGGAAGAAAACCCGGTCATCAACAAGGTTGCGTTTGAAGGCAATGTCGAAGTTGACGACGCCGCCCTGGCCACAGAAGTCCAGTTGAAAACCCGCGCCATCTACACGCGCGCCCGTGTGCAGTCAGATATCCAGCGCATTCTAGATCTGTATCAGGTGCGCGGTATTTTCACTGCAAAGGTTGAAGCAAAAATCATCAAGTTACCCCATAACCGGGTGAATCTGGTGTTCGAAATCGTCGAAGGCGATTCCACCAAGGTTAAAAGCATCAACTTCATCGGTAACGAGGCCTTCTCAGACAGCCAGTTGAAAGATGTCATCACAACGGGTGAATCCGGTCTCCTGAGCTTCTTCAAATCCAACGACATTTACGATCCCGACCGCCTCAGCGTCGACCGTGAACTTGTCCGCCGCTACTACCTCTCAAATGGTTACGCCGATGCCCGCGTTCAAAATGCGGTCGCTGATATTGATAGTGACGGCTCTGCATTCTTCATCACCTTCACCGTAGACGAAGGCCAGCTCTACCAGGTCGGCAACGTCGATATCGAAACCACAGTTGCCAGCATCGACGTTGAAAGCCTGCGCTCCAGCGTTATTACAACCCCGGGCACAATTTTTGACGCCACAAAAATTGACAAAACGGTTGAGGCGCTCACTTTGGAGGTCTCTGCCCAGGGTTACGCCTTCGCCCAGGTTCGCCCGCGCATTGATCGCGACCCGATCAGCCGCACAATCAACATCACCTACGTCATCGAAGAAGGCCCGCGCGTCTATATCGAGCGCATCAATATCTACGGAAACACCCGCACGAAAGATTATGTTGTGCGCCGCGAGTTCCGCATTGTTGAAGGTGACGCCTACAACCGCCTTCTGGTTCGTAATGCCAAAAAACGCCTGCAAGGCCTTGGTTTCTTTGAAAAAGTTGACATCACCCGCGAAACCGGCACAGCCCAGGACCGCATAATTCTCAACGTCAGCGTTGTCGAGAAAAACACAGGCGAGCTCAGCTTTGGTGCCGGTTACTCGACATCGGAAGGCGTCATCGGTGACATCTCAATCACAGAACGCAACCTGCTCGGCAATGGCCAGTTCCTGCGCCTGAAACTTGGCGGCAGCTTTGTGCGTCAGCAAATCGACCTCAGCTTTACCGAGCCTCGCTTCATGGACATGAATCTGGCAGCCGGTTTTGACCTCTTCCATAAAGAAATCGACCGCACCGACCAGTCAGGCTTCCGGAACAGAAAATCTGGTGGCGGTCTTCGCCTCGGCTTCCCGCTTGCAGAAAACATCCGCGGGTCCGTTCGCTACTCCTTCGTTCGCGATGAAATCTTCGATGTCCAAAACGGTGCATCTCTAATTATTGCGGATCAGGAAGGTGTCGCCAATATTTCCTCGGTCGGTTATACCCTCACTTATGACACCCGCAATCACAGGTCCAAGCCCAACCGCGGCGTCTACCTGTCCTTCTCGCAGGATTTTGCCGGCGTCGGCGGTGATGTGAATTACCTTCGCACGATCGGTGAAGCCCGCGCCTACTATCCGCTTTGGAATAAGGTTACTTTGGTTGGCCGCGTCATCGGTGGTTACATCACTTCAACCAATGGCGACAATCTGCGCTTGACCGACCACTTCTTTAAAGGCGGCGAGACCATCCGCGGCTTTGACAGCGCCGGCCTCGGTCCAAGAGATGCTGGCAATGATCGCGATGCATTGGGAGGCCAGATCTTCTATGCCGGTACAATCGAAGCCCGCTTCCCAATTCCGTATCTGACAGACGCAACCGGCATTTCCGCCGCTGTCTTTGCTGATGCCGGCTCGGTTTATGAAGTAGATGTGCCAAATATCCCTGGTGTGACTGTTCTTGACGATGACACCATACGCGCCTCGGTCGGTGGTAGTATCCTCTGGGATTCACCGGTTGGACCGATCCGTGCTGACATGGCATATGTGCTGCAAAAAGCTGACTTCGACGAAGAAGAAGTCTTCCGCTTCGGTGCATCTACCCAGTTTTAGTTTTTTTGACATCGTAGAAATTCACCCCCATGCCTCTTCAGGCGTGGGGGTTCACTCTATAAAAGGACCGTCCATGGAACATCCGGGATTTTTCCAAAAGGCAGGTCCGATTAAACTCGGCGACCTTTGCCAAAAACTGGATCTCATCTGTCCGGATGGTCAGGAAGATCGCTCTGTTACCGGCCTCGGCAGCCTCGATGCCGCGACCAGCGACGAAGTAAGTTTCTTTGAAAACCGCAAGATGTTAAAAACATTTCAGGCCTCCAGCGCAGGGTCTGCCTTGCACCCAGTGAATTTGCCGACAAAGCACCAGATGGCATGATCATGCTGGTTACGGAGAAACCGCACGAGGCATTTGTCACAGCGCTCCAGCTCTTCTACCCCGATAGCATCTGGTCCAAAACGACCCTCTCCACCGGTTCATTAATAGACGAAAGCGCCGTGATCGAGCCTGATGTCGTCATAGAACCAGGCGCCATCATCGGCCGTGAGACCCGCATCGGCGCCGGCACCCGCATCGCAGCCGGGGCAGTCATCGGCTATCGCTGCTATATCGGCCGCAACTGCATGATCGGCCCCAATGCCGTCATAACCCACTCACTTATTGGCAATGATGTCACCATTCACCCCGGCTGCGCCATTGGCCAGGATGGATTTGGCTACATCATGGGCAAGGGCGGGCACAAAAAAGTGCCGCAAATCGGCCGTGTTATAATTCAGGACAGTGTTGAGATTGGTGCCAATACCGCCATCGATCGCGGTGCCCTGGCGGACACCATCATCGGCGAAGGCACCAAAATTGATAACCTTGTACAGATAGGCCATAACGTGGTAATTGGCTGTCACGCGGTCATCGTATCGCTCACCGGCCTCTCTGGCAGCACCAAAATCGGTAATTATGTCGTCATGGGCGGCCAGGCAGGCACAGTCGGCCACATCGAGATCGGCGATGGCGCGCAAATTGCAGCGGCCAGCAAGGTTCACAAATCCGTGCCTGCAGGGCAAAGATATGGCGGCATGCCGGCCAAACCGATGAAAAAATGGTTTAAAGAAATTATCGTACTGGAAAGACTGGCAGAAGGCCGGGAAAAGAAGTAAAACCAACTGAAAATTCAATCAGATCGGCCACTCGCCCTCGAAGAATAAATTTTAAGGAACTATACAATGCAAGAGAGTGGAACAATGCGGGAGCTGAAAACTGCAGATATCACCGATATCATGAAATATCTGCCTCACCGCTACCCCTTCCTTCTCGTTGACCGCATCATTGATATGTATAAAGACGAGTCTGCAATTGGCATCAAGAATGTCAGTTTTAACGAAAATTTCTTCCAGGGCCATTTCCCGGAGCACCCGGTTTTCCCCGGTGTATTGCTGATCGAGGGCATGGCACAGACCGCCGGTGCCCTCTGCGTCGCCAATCTCGAAGACCAGGCAGACGAGCAGCTTGTCTACTTCATGGGCATTGACCGGGCGCGTTTCCGCCGCCCCGTTGTCCCGGGTGATCAGGTCCACTATCACGTGCAGAAAATAAGAAATCGCGGCCGCGTCTGGCGGTTCGCAGCAGAAGCAAAAGTTGCTGGCGAACGGGTCGCCGAGGCGGAGATCAGCGCCACAATCGTAGATGTATAAGGTCGAAATGTCACAATCAAATATCCACCCCTCCTCAGACATATCATCAGACGCAAAAATCGGAACTAATGTAGAGATTGGGCCATTCTGCCAGGTTGGTGCCCATGTCGAAATCGGCAACAATGTAAAGCTGCACTCGCATGTGGTCCTTTGCGGGCAAACCAAGATCGGCAATGATTGCGAGATTTACCCTTTTGCCTCACTGGGGAAAATTCCGCAGGTTGCCAACTTTGTTGACCCGGATATGAACAGCAAGCTCATCGTCGGCAACAACAACCGCATCCGCGAGCATGTCACCATGCACACCGGCACAGAAGCCGGCGGCTGGATTACATCTGTTGGCGACAATGGCCTCTATATGGCCGGCTCTCACATCGCCCATGATTGCCACCTCGGCAATGATGTCATTTTCGCCAATAACGCCACCCTCGGCGGCCACTGCCACATTGGCGATGGCGCCATCCTTGGCGGCCTGACAGCGGTTCATCAATTTGTGCGCATCGGCCGCAAAGCCTTCATCGGCGGTATGTCCGGTGTCGAGCATGATGTTATTCCCTACGGCATGGCCATTGGCCACCGCGCCGGGCTCGGCGGGTTGAATATTGTCGGTCTCAAGCGGTCAGGTTTTTCTCGCGAGGAAATCCACCAGCTACGCAACGCCTACCAGCAGATCTTCGCGCCCAACGGCACGTTGAAAGACCGCATCGCCACCGTTGAAACCCAGTTTAAAGACAACAAATGCGTGCAGGAAATGCTTGAGTTCATCCACAATGAATCGAGCCGCGCCCTCTGCGTACCGCGCGACCAGAAAGAACATGCCTGAGGTCACCCTTCAGCCTTTTCTTCTTGCGCTTTTTCTTGTTCCTGCAACGGCTGATTGAAAAAGACGGGACCCGGCTCCAATGACACCCCCCGCAGAAAACACCGGCAAAACCCCGCTTGGCATTCTGGCCGGCAATGGCTCATTGCCGCTGCACATCGCCAAACGCACTGTCGATGCCGGCCGCCCGGTGTTCATCGTCGGCATTGACGGCACAGCAGACCAGGAAATTGAGCAATACCCGCATGTTTGGGTTAAGTGGGGCCAGGTCAGCAAACTATTTGGCGAACTCAAAAAGGCGGGCGTCCAGGAGCTGGTAATCATTGGCGGTGTTCGGCGGCCAAAGCTGGAAAATCTTCATTTTGATTTCGGCCTCATCCGCAACCTGCCCTTTGTCCTCTCCCTCACCACGGGGGGCGATGACACGGTGCTCTCCAGCGTTGTAAAATTCGTCGAGGATCACGACCTTAAAATTGTAGGCGCCCATCAGGTCGCGCCAGAGCTCACCGCCCCGGCCGGCATCATCACCCGCAAAAAGCCCGACAAAACCGACATCATCGACATCAAAAAAGGCATTCGCACCGTGCTTGATCTTGGCACCATGGACATCGGCCAGGGCGCCGTGGTCGCGCGGGATTATGTTTTATGTGTCGAGGCCGCCGAGGGCACAGACCAAATGCTGGACCGCGCCCGAGGCCTGCGCCAATGGGGCCAGAAATGGTTCGGCCGCCGCTTTGGCGTGTTGGTAAAGCTGCCAAAGCCAACCCAGGAACTGCGCATTGACATGCCAGCCATCGGCCCGCGCACAGTCGAGCTGGTTGACGAGGCCGGGTTAAATGGCATTTGCATCGCCGCGGGGCAAGTTTTGATGAGTGACCGTGAAAAGACCATAGAATTGGCCAATAAAGCCGGGATCTTTATCATCGGCGTTGAACCGCAGGAATTTCTGGACTCCTGAAAACATAAGCGCTTAAGCGCCAATCAGTTGCGTCAATACGAACACCCAAATTCGCCAGAACAAGGCCCCGCCATATGACCACCAACGATCCTGAAGCCTCAAGGCTTAAACACAGCGATACCGAGCGCAATGATCCCGATGGCGCTGCCATTGCCATGGCACGGCCCGCCAGGATATTCATCATCGCCGGTGAGCATTCAGGCGATGCCCTTGGCGCAAAATTAATGGAGGCCCTCACCGCCCAATGCGGCGAAACAGGCGTCACATTCGAGGGCGTTGGCGGTGAAGCCATGGTTGCCAATGGCCTGAAAAGCCTGTTCCCGATGGAAGATGTCGCCGTTATGGGCCCCGCTGCTATCCTTGCCCGCCTGCCCAACCTCGTTAAACGCGTCTATCAGACAGTCAATGCCGCCATTGCGGCCACGCCAGACGTCCTCGTCATCATTGACAGCCCCGAATTCACCCACCCCATCGCCAAGCGGGTCCGCAAGCGCGCGCCGCATATCCCGATCGTCAATTATGTCAGCCCGACCGTCTGGGCCTGGCGGCCGGGGCGATCCAAAAAAATGAAGCCCTATGTCGATGACATTCTGGCATTGCTCCCCTTTGAGCCGGCCATCCATAAGGAGCTGGGCGGCCCGGATTGTCACTATGTCGGCCACCCGCTCATCGAGCGCAAGCAATGGATCAACGAGCTGGACCTTGCAACATTCAGTGATGACCACAACATCAATCCGGATAAGAAATCCCTCGTCATCCTCCCCGGTAGCCGGCCCAATGAGGTCAAGCATTTAATGCATCCCTTTGGCCTCGCCATTCGCCAGCTTATGGAGAAAACCGGCCCGCTCACCATCCTGCTGCCGACCGTAAATGCCGTAAAAGACCATGTCATCGAAGCGGCAAAAACCTGGCCTGTCGCACCGGTTATTATTTTAGGCGAGGAGGAGAAGTTCAAGGCCTTTAAATATGCCGATGCCGCCCTTGCAGCCTCCGGCACGGTCACTCTTGAGCTTGCCCTCACCGGCACCCCGATGATCGTGGCTTACAAATATGATTTCTACCTGCATCTGCTGCGCCCGCTGATCAAGGCGCAATATTTCGCCCTCGCCAACCACATCCTCGGCAAAAAAGCCTTCCCCGAATTCATCCAAGCCGATTGCACACCGGAGAACATCGCCGTAGCCCTGGCGCCCCTGTTCAACAATGCCTCGCGTGAGCGCCAGAACCAGCTTGCCGAACTTGCCCGCATTGACCAGAGGATGTTTGCCGCCGGTGAAAGGCCCAGCCACGCAGCCGCCGCCCGGACGCTGACAAGCATCAAAAATGCCGCCAGAGCCGGTCTCCCGACAAGCTAACCCCATAAAAAAACACCCTCAAAAAATTGAGGGCGTTTTAAAGTCTAAACCCGCGAATTCAGGCCGGTTTCAAGTCGATAGAATTGTTTTACCGCTGATCGACCGGCTTCACATTCCGCTCGGTCGGGCCAGTGTAAAGCTGACGCGGCCGGCCAATGCGCTGCTGCGGGTCTTCAATCATTTCTTTCCACTGGGCAATCCAGCCAACCGTCCGCGCGACGGCAAACAGCACGGTGAACATCTCAGACGGGAAGCCAAGCGCCCTTAGCGTAATACCGGAATAGAAATCAATATTCGGATAAAGCTTCTTCTCAACGAAATACTCATCTTCGCGCGCAATCCGCTCAAGCTCCATGGCGACCTGAAGCAACGGCTCGTCGCGGGCATCCAGCGCATCCAGCACCTCGTGACAGGTCGTCTGCATCACCTTGGCCCGTGGGTCATAATTCTTGTAAACCCGGTGGCCAAAGCCCATCAGACGGAACGGATCACTCTTGTCCTTTGCCCGCTCAATATATTCCGGGATGCGATCAACCGAGCCAATCTCTTCCAGCATCGTCAGCGCCGCTTCATTGGCACCACCATGCGCAGGCCCCCACAGACAGGCAATGCCCGCCGCTATGCAGGCAAACGGGTTGGCACCCGAAGACCCGGCGAGCCGCACAGTGGATGTCGAGGCGTTCTGCTCATGATCAGCATGGAGAACAAAAATCCGGTCCATCGCCCGCGATAAGATGGGGTTGAACTCATAAGGCTCAGCCGGCACAGAAAAACACATATTGAGGAAGTTTGCTGAATAATCGAGCGAATTCATCGGTGATACAAAGGGTTGACCGATTGAATATTTATAGGCCATCGCCGCGATCGTCGGCATCTTGGCAATCATCCGCAGGCTGGCAACATCCCGTTGAACCGGGTCATTAATATCGGTCGAGTCGTGATAAAACGCTGACAAGGCACCAACCACACCCACCATAATCGCCATCGGATGCGCATCCCGGCGAAAGCCACGGAAGAAGGTGTGCATCTGCTCATGCAGCATCGTGTGATAGGTCGTGCGTTTATTAAACTCTTCAAACTGCTCCTTATTCGGCAGATCACCATAGAGAAGCAGGTAGCAGGTCTCAAGAAAACTGCCATTTTCAGCTAGTTGATCAATCGGATAGCCACGATGCAGCAACACGCCCTTATCGCCATCAATATAGGTGATTTTGGATTCGCAGGACGCAGTCGATGTAAACCCGGGGTCAAACGTAAACATATCGGACTGGCCATAAAGCCGCGTGATATCCATAACAGAGGGACCAATAGAGCCATGATAAACCGGCAAGGAAAGTGTCTTTCCTCCGATTGTCAAACTGGCCTCGTCATTTTCCTGGGCGAGGTCTGCTTCGCTGGAAGGTGAATGAATTGAGTTCATCAAATTCCCCTTTTGTTTTTCACGGGTCGCGGTCCGTAAATCTCCACATCTAATCATTCGAGTATCTAACCAATTGGTTAGAAGCGCCTTTTCGCTGCTATGCAGGAGGCGATAGCCATCGGGCTGTTTATACCTGTTAAACCTGCGCTCCGAAAAAGGCGCTAGAAATTAAAAAGCAAGGCATATACTTCAGTGAAAAAGTATATTTTGTTCGTCAATAACATCTTTGTCGTTCAGATCATCTTCGGCGCTAATTTCATGCGGCGCTGTTTTATACAGCTTCTCTAAGGGCAGTGATCAAACCGCTTTCGGCGCGGCACCTGAGCGCAGTGTAATAGTGACCAGCAATACCCCGTTTCAGTTTCCGAATGATACCTACCTTAACCTTAAATATCCAGCACTTGTTTTTCATCATAGCGCAAAAATGCTGCACGCGCACAAAAACATTTCCAATCCACCAAAAAATTATACAAAACAGCGCATTACCTTGAATTCAAGCAGCGATTCAGGCCGGTTCAACAGCCGAAAAACGTCTAAAAATGCTGCAATGCAAATAAACTTTCCACCCGATTTAAAGCGGTTTGATCGCCCGCCACCAACGGTTAAAGCGCGGCGCAGCCGGTCACCTTGTTATCTCCAGGCCAAGCCCTTTGAATCACAACACATCTTTGATCCGCTTCAGGCATTCCTCACGCCCCAGACTGTAAAGCACATCATAAATTCCAGGTGACGTCGACGTTCCCGTCAAAACCGCCCGCAATACTGGGGCCACCTTACCAAATTTCAGCTCCCGCTCTTCGGCAAAGCCCTTCAGCGCCGTCTCAAGCGGTTCAGTCTCCCACGTCTCAACATCAGCCAGTTTTTCCACCAGCCCGGCCAGAATGTCCCGCGAACCCGGCGCTTCGATTTGCTTGCGCGCCTTATCATCCTTGGGTATCGGCGTGGTGACAAAAAGGTAGCTGGCCACTTCGAGCAGCTCGAGCAGAGTCTTCGCCCGCTCCTTCAGGAAGGGCAGCGCCGCATCAAAAACCTCATAGTCAATTTTCCGCACAGGGTAGGGCAGCTCGATCTTAAGGTCACCCTCGGCAATCAGCGCCTTTACATCTTTAATCAACCGCTCATTGCTGGCATCGCGGATGTAATGCCCGTTCACATGGTCAAGTTTCGCCAAATCAAAGCGCGAAGGTGCTTTGTTGATGCCATCAAGGTCAAACCACTCAATCAGCTGCTCGGTAGAGATAATCTCTTCATCCCCATGGCTCCACCCCAGCCGCGCCAGATAATTGCGCAGCCCTTCGGGCAAATAGCCCATTTTCTTGTATTGCTCGGCACCAAGCGCGCCATGCCGTTTTGAAAGTTTCGCCCCATCCGGCCCGTGGATCAGCGGAATATGGGCAAACACCGGCAAGTCCCAGCCAAGCGCGTTGTAAATCTGGATCTGCCTGGCGCAGTTGGTCAAATGGTCATCACCGCGAATAACATGGCTAACCCCCATGTCATGATCATCAGCGACAA
Organism: uncultured Alphaproteobacteria bacterium; assembly: GCA_942490955.1. Classification (GTDB taxonomy): domain Bacteria; phylum Pseudomonadota; class Alphaproteobacteria; order Rhizobiales; family HXMU1428-3; genus HXMU1428-3. The sequence continues at coordinate 4,308 of CALNZE010000047.1, read as the reverse complement.
CCGCCAGCATATAGGTCGGCGTGCCATCCGAGCGCAGCAACACAAGATCATCAATCTGGTCATTCCGGATCCGCACTTCACCCTGAACCTGATCGTCAATAACCGTTTCACCGTCGTCTGGTGACTTGAACCGCACCACATATTCCCCGCGCTTCGCCATGGTCAGCGGGGCATCGCGGCCAGGATATCGCGGCGCAACACCAGCGGCTCTGGCTTCTGCCCGCACGCGCTCAATCTCCTGATCCGGCGCATAGGAGCGGTAGGCATGCCCGCTATGCAGCAGCTTTTGCGCCACCTCCACATGCCGCGCGGCCCGCGCTGATTGAAACACGGGTGGCTCATCAGCAGAAAGCCCGAGCCAGGAGAGTCCCTCCAAAATCGCCTCAATCGCATCCTCATTTGAGCGCGCTTTGTCCGTATCCTCAATCCGCAACAGAAATTTGCCGCCTTTCGCCCGCGCATAGGCCCAGTTGAACAATGCCGTCCGCGCGCCGCCAATATGAAGATAGCCGGTCGGGCTGGGCGCAAACCGTGTAACGATGTTGTCAGTCATGTATCAGTCCTGAGCGAAAAATTAAGGATGCCCGGTGGGATGGGGGCGAGCTGGCACTGGGCGGTAAACACCAATCACCGGGTCGATTAAAACCCGGCAATTGCCGCTTCGCGCATCTGTATAACACAGAATCACCCCCACTTATCAACGGTGAAACGGGCCTGGCGCTAAACCCGCCCATAAACCTCGCCGATCACCCCTGACTGGCCTATACTGCACCACAATCAGCAAGAGCCAGCCGGTCAGGGGGGAAATGACAACAAAGCTCACAGCCGATGCGGAAATTCCCCGCCGGGCCAAATTGCCAGCAGAGGAGGGCGGCACCATCACGGCCGCGCTGAATGGCTCGCTATTCGGCAACCTCCCCTGGGGTGTCCTGCTGATAGCCGCTGGCATTGGCATTTATTTCAGCTTCCCGGCTGAGCCCACCGCCCCTCTTGTCGCGCTTGGCATCTTGGCCATCCTGCTGCTTTGGGTGACAACAACTCGCCGGCCGCTACTGCACCCGGTTATCACGGCGCTGCTCATAACCACAATCGGGTTCGGAGCCGCGCTCTATCGCACCCATTCAGTCGGCACGCCTTTGCTGCAGCCGGGCCTGAAATTCTACATCGTCAAAATGCGCATAACCGAGGCCATCCCGCTCGCCCATAACCGCATCCGCTATATCGGCGATGTACAAAGCCTGTCGCGCGTACCTTCCGCCCGCCTCCCCAAACGCATCCGCCTGCGCGCAACAGACCAGGGCCCGCGTTTTGAATATGGTGATCTCATCTGCGGCCGCGCCATGCTTGACCGGCCAAAGGGCCCGCTCAGGCCAGGCGGCTATGATTTTGGCCGCGCCCTCTGGTTTGACCGGATTGGCGGCACTGGCTTTGCCATCTCCTCGCTTCGCCATTGCAACGCCCAGCCACAACAGACCGCCCCGCCTGCCACCACGATGGCGAGCCTCATTGCCAGCCTGCGCCGCACGATTGCCGACCGGCTTGATAGCGCCCTGGAAGAACCCCACCGGGCCCTGGCCCGGGCGCTTATCCTGGGCGATCGCGGCCGCATCGCAGATGAAGACCTGAAAGCCCTGCGCGAAGCCGGGCTCGGTCATTTGTTGGCCATCTCCGGCCTTCATATGGCAGTCTTTGCCGGTACGGTATTTTTTCTGGTGCGCGCCGGCCTCGCCATTTCGCCCACCCTTGCCCAGCAATACCCGATTAAAAAATGGGCCGCCCTAGCCGCCCTGGCTGGCGGCTCGGTCTATTTCTTAATCTCCGGGCAGTCCATCCCGACCCAGCGGGCCTTTCTGATGATCGGCATTGTCTTTCTCGCCATCCTCACAGAACGACCCGCCCTAACTCTGCGCAACGTCGGCATCGCCGCCATGGTCATCCTGCTGTTTCGCCCTGAAAGCCTGTTGAGCCCCGGCTTCCAGATGTCCTTCGCCGCCGTCACAGCCCTGATCGTCTTTTACCAGTTGACCCTGACCGCCAGGCCGCTGCAGCAGATTTCCGATTTCACGCGTCAGGTGACCTGGCTGCGCCCGCTCTATTATCTCTTCGGCATTTGCCTCACCAGCCTCATCGCCACCGCCGCCACCGCGCCCTTCGCCATCTACCACTTTCACCAGCTTTCCTATATGGGCCCGGTGGGCAACATGCTGGCCATTCCTATATTTTCTGTGCTTCTTATGCCGTCAGCTGTCTCCACCCTCGCCCTTATGCCGCTGGGGCTGGAGGGCCTGGCACTTGCCCCGCTTAGTCTCGCCATCGACCTGCTGCTCGCATCCGCCCACTGGACCGCCAGCTTTGATCCCGCCGTCATCAAAACAGGGGTCATCACCGCCACTTCCGTAATTCTCATGACCCTTGCCGCCATGCTGATTATTTTTGTACTTGGCAGACTGCGCTGGGCCGGGGTACCACTGTTGGTCGCCGCCATCTTCACCGCGCCCCCACCTCGTAAGCCAGACATCTACATCAACCGCGACGGCAGCCTCGTTGCCATCAGGGCGCAAGATGGCAGGCTCTACGCCCCGGATGGCCGCAAAGCGACCTTCGCCCTCACAAACTGGCTCCGCGCCGATGGTGATAGCCGCAGCGCCTCAGACAGCCGCGACAGCCTCTTCTTCAGATGTGATGATGAAGCCTGCTCAGGAACAACCGGCGATCAGACCGCCCCCGCACCGCAACGCAAAAAGGTCAGCCTCGTGCGGACAATGGGCGCTCTGGCAGAAGAATGCCGCACCGCAGACATTGTAATCTACAACCGCAGCATCACCCGCCCCTGCAAAAACGCCGCTATGGTCCTCAGCCGGCAGGAGCTCACCCTCGGCGGGGCGACCACAATCTATATCGACAAACAGGGCAAAATCACCATCAGAAAAGCCAACGCCCACCGGCGCAAACGCATCTGGTCCGGCAGGTAACGCGCCTGGAAAAGAATCAGCCATCAGTGCCCAAATGTGCTGTGGAGCAGCGCAAAATGTCCAAGTGCGCTGCGGAGTAGCGCAAAATGCCCAAATGCGCTGCGGAGCAGGGCGAAAATTACCCAAAACACGCACGTCCCTTCAGCCCCTAATGATAGCGCCGCACCAGCCCGACGAGTTGGCCCTGTACCTGCACCTTATCAGCCGCAAAAACCCGGGGCGGATAGGCCGGGTTGGCCGCAACAAGCTCGACGCTCGAGCCCTTCTTGTAAAGCTTCTTCAAGGTTGCCTCTTCTTCCTCGACAATAAAGCAGACAACAATGTCGCCATTTTGTGCCGTCGCTGTCTCGCGGATAACAACCGTATCACCATCGAGGATGCCTTCGTCAATCATCGAGTCGCCATGCACTTCAAGGGCATAATGGTTCCCCTTGCCGATCATTTCAGGCGAGATGAGAATATCATTGGTGTGATCCTGTATCGCTGAAATCGGCACACCCGCCGCAATCCGCCCCATCACCGGGATCTGGATCGAGCCGTTCTCATCCTCTTTCGGCTGGCCGGGGAACGGCAGGATGTTATCACCCGCGCTGTCTCCGCCGCCGCCAGATACCAGCGCAGGGCCACCCTCCGTCATCATCGCATCTGGCAATTTGAGAATTTCCAGCGCTCTGGCGCGGTGCGCAAGCCTGCGGATGAAGCCGCGCTCCTCCAGTGCCGTGATCAGCCGGTGAATACCGGATTTAGATTTGAGATCCAGCGCATCCTTCATCTCATCAAAGGAGGGGGAGACGCCCGTTTCCTGCACCCGCTCATGAATGAAAAGCAATAGATCTTTTTGTTTCTTCGTTAGCATCGCTGAAATGCCCTTTTTACTTTTTATCTTTCAGATATGAAGCTGTAAAATCAAAACAAGTACAGATCGAGAACAGAATGCATGTTCCCCTGATGTTCCGCAAGTTTTTTACTTTTGAGGCAGGCAAATCCGTAGGCAATTGGATTACATGAAAATTCTCCCACATCGAGAAACTGTTTAAAGTCCTGTGCGGATCACTAGCGGTTCAAGTAATAAGCATGCTAGCCAATAAATATAGTATGGTTCTTCCACTCTTCTCCCAAAATTAATGGCTCATCTAAATAAAAGGCAATCCTGTGGCTAATGAATTGACGGACGGCGTTGGTCCTGAATATTTCCCGGCCTTTTCAATAACTCCCCTCAACAAGAGATGTTGTTTGGCACTTAAACACATTCTCTCACACCCAGAAATGTGAGTGAAATAACGTCAGCAGTCTTATTACGTCTCAGATATTTTAAGCAGGACAACAGCATAAATGA
>CALNZE010000046.1:0-26672 GCA_942490955.1 uncultured Alphaproteobacteria bacterium | reverse complement strand
GATCATCGAGATTCCAGAACGATCAGTTCCAGAACGATCAGATCCAGTCCCTGCTCAAACAGTTGGGCAAGAAACACATCATTCTGACAGACGACCAGCGGCGGATTTTGGCCGTCAAAGGCAAGGCGCTGGGCCGGAAGACTTTGCGGGAGTTGACCACGATCGTGACGCCCGACACGATCCTCCGCTGGCACCGTGAACTGGTGGCGAAGAAGTGGGACCACAGCGAGAAGCGCAAACCTGTCGGCAGAATTCTCTTGGGCGAACCGCAGGATCAGATCCACGATCACCTGGCGGATCCCAGCTGGGGCTACGATCGCATTCAAGTAGCCTTGGCCAACGTCGGTTACCACATCTCCGACACGACCGTGGGCAATGTCCTCAAGGCGCACGGCATCGAACCCGCTCCAGACCGGCAGCGCCAGACCACTTGGGCCACGTTTCTCAAGGCCCATTGGGACGTATTGGCGGCGATTGACTTCACGACGATCGAAGTTTGGACCAGGGGAGGATTGGTCACCTATTACTTGCTGTTCGTGATGGAACTCAAGACGCGCCGCGTCCACTTTGCCGGCTGCACGCCCAGTCCCGATGAGCCGTGGATGAAGCAGATCGCCAGGAACCTGACCGACACCATCGATGGCTTACTGCTCGGCGGCAAGCGTGATGTGCTGATGGATCGCGACACGAAGTTCTGTGCGGCTTTCCGCGAGATCCTGAAACGTGAGGGCGTCAAGCCGTTGCTGCCGCCACGCAGCCCCAATTTGAATGCCTACATCGAAAGGTTCATGGGAAGCCTCCAAATCGAGGCCCTGTCGCACTCAGATTTTCTTCGGTGAAGAAGTCGCTGCGACAGGCGGTCGCTTCCTTGAGCACTACCATGGCGAGCGAAACCACCAAGGACTGGGCAATGAGCTGATCGAGCCTAACGACGAAGTAGGACAGACGTCCGGCGAGATCGAGTGCCGGGAGCACTCGGTGGAATGTTGTTACTACTACCGCGAAGCGGTGATCGCAACGCTCTGTCCGTCACTTACGCGAGGACGTGCCGCCGACCGCCAACTCAGCCCGAGTTTCTGGCACCTTGCCAACCTCGGCCGAAACTCCGGGCTGCGAAGCCATTCAAAACCAAGTTGCCAAAGAACTTTGCCGTCGGCCGAATATTTTCACCCTACGGAGGCTCGGATGTTCTCGTTCGTCGAGGGAAAAAGCCGCCTGAAATTCGGCGGCGATCTCTTCGCGAAGTGTCTTTTGATGCATCTGGCGCGGGAGTTGCACCAGCGTTGGAAATGAGTCACGCACTGGAACGATCAGTTCGGATAGCGTGCCTTGACGAAATGCCGAGAGGGAGAGAAGTATCAATGGTCCACCCGATGTTTCCCGTACCTACCGATGCCCGATCGCCCGGGGCAACGGATGTCAAGTGGTTCGCTGGTTTAGCGATGCAATCAATCATCGCTCATCACGGGATTCCAGAGTCTGAGGCAGCGAGGGAAGAGATCGCCTTGTGGGCTTTTCGCATGGGCCAGGCCATGGCCGCCGCTGATCAGCGTTTGCATGCCTCGGACACCGCATGACATCTTCGATTGGCACGCTGGTGTGCGATTGACGCAGATATCGAGCGGCAAGTCAGGCCGGCAACAACCCCGGGAGTTCGCACGCTGCGAGCCTTTCTTGAAGCGTAGCATAACGCTCGGTTTGCCACATCTCTCGCAGTTGGACTTAAGGTGGCGGCGTTGGGCGTCGACGGCTGGCGACATGGCGGCGGATCGTAACCCGCTCGCATGCGATCCGAGACGGAAGGCCGCCGGTGTGATGCAAATCATATCGCTGCCGTTCTTGGATACATACTCTTTTTGATCTGGTTACTTCTCCCCATTTTTCGATGGAGAAGCCATGACTGGAATGCGAAATCCGGAATAAAAATCTGTTTGGCGATTTTGCAATTAGTGGGCACGAAAATTCCCCTGGCAGGTCCACTAATATTTATCTCCATACTTGCTGATAACGCAATGGAATCTAGCCAAAGAACGACCGTATTAACCGCCAGCGGATTTTATGGTGCGGTATCTACATTTCCGACAACACTACCTGCCTATATCGAAAATATATTCGGACCACGTTCAAAAACGGCGACAGTGGTGGATGTTCAATATCGTTATAAAGTAAGTGATCAATCTTACGCCCCAATTGTCCGCACTATTTGCTATACCGTAAAAAAAGTAGCTCCGGACAAGGGATTATCTCTTGTTCAGTTTGATAGATATCCGGTAGGTGTCGGCGGTGAACTGGTTATGAAGGCAGGTGAAGGTGTGGTCGCATTCAATCATGCGTTTGAAACCTGCGGGCATGTTTCGAATAAGAATTTTTATAGGGAAGGACAACAAAAGACATTCGACAGACTACTTCCCGTTTACACCAACGATGCCGGCCCTGCAGGATATATCGATGGAGATAGAGAAGTTTCAAAGGTGGATGACATAACGTTTCTAAAGCCTGAGATCATTCGTGTGGAGACGAAAATTCTCAGTAATGGTATCCCGCAAAACCGGCTGTGGCCATGGCGCACATGGAAAGATAGGACAATGAAACCAAAATTACCTAATTTGGATCAGTAAACCTGCCAAGATCCCCCCCTTGGGTAAAAGTATACCGAGCGAAGCGAGAGACTTTTACCCAAAGACTCTACTGAAGATCTCATCCACATGCTTCGTGTGACAAGCAAGATTAACTTCCTGTACGGATATTCACTCAGCGCCACCTCGTCATCTGTGGCTAACTCCTCCGAAAATCTTACCCTCTGGTGTATCGTGCTTCCTGACTGGTATCCGCCGGCTCGCCGCCGGTGAGGGCCAGCAGCACGCGCTGAGTGTATTTTTCCGGATTTATTCATGTGTGGGTAATTTTCAGATGGTGAAGCAAACATCACGCTCCAGTGATAAACCGTAGGCGCAAATCCAGCGTGCCGTCGCATCCAGACGATCATCCGTAACCGGAAGATACGGATCCCGCTCAGCGCAGGCCATTCTCCGTGGCCGGAAGGCACCAGCCGCGCAAACGCGCCAGCCGGTAGTTTCTGTCCGATCGGTTTGCGCGCCGCGCGGCATGACGATAAACGCACGGCGGGGAGAAATATTCCCGCCATTTCGCGTAACCGACGCAGATGCGGCCTCAACCACCGCGCTCGATGGTGATGGCCTGCATGATACCGGCATCGCCGGTCACGCAGATCCGCCTGTATCGGTCAGCTCCTGCAGGCTGGAGATTTTCCATACCGGCCTCGATGCGCGGGTCGATAACGGGTAATAACGCCCAGGCGCGAATCACCAGAATCTGTTCCAGCATACCGGCCAGTCGCTTTTTCCGCGCCGTTAATTCGGCATAGGCACCCGCCATTTTCAAACCGAACGTCACCGGCTCGGCATGGATGCCGTGGCTGCGCCCGATCGAATCTATCCTTGTGCTCACTCGCGCGCGCTTTTCCAGTGCAGTGAGCAGCCCATCGAGGTCGGCAAGCAGCAGTGTCGCGGCCTTTACCAGGTGCACGTTGAGAGGCAGGTGTCGAGCACGTCAGACGAAGTCATTCCCTGGTGCACGAAGCGCGCATCATCGCCGACATGCTCGGCCAGATGCGTCAGGAACGCGATGACATCGTGCTTGACCTCCCGCTCAATCTCGTCAATCCGCTCGACATCAAAAACCGCCTTGTCGCCCTTTTCCCAGATGACATCGGCCGCTTCCTGCGGGATCACGCCGATTTCCGCCATGGCGCTGGCCGCATGCGCTTCAATCTCAAACCAGATGCGGAACTTGGTGGCAGGCTCCCAAATGTCGGTCATCTCTTTACGGGAATAGCGCGGGATCATGGGCGGTCTTCTTTCAACAGAATTGGTATGGCGGGTAAAGTCCGGCGGAAACAACGCGTACCGGATGGCCATGAAATTTCACTTAAATCTTCCCCTGTCAAGAGCGGCCACCCCCAACGCCGCCATTTGCCTCACATTTCACAGCAAAAAGGCCCCGCCATTGCTGGCCGAGCCTTTTTCCCTATTAAAAATTTGCAACAGCCGCCGCCCGCTTGCGGCGCGCATCAAGCTAGTCGCGGCGCGGGCCGAACATCGTGATGTAAAGCGCGCCAGCTGGCAGCAACGCCAGGATTGAAAGCCGCAGCGGGCTGAGGAACAGCTGCACAAAGGCGGTAATGCCCTGCACCATAGTGATATAAAAATCCTGCGCCCCGGCAGATTGTTAAGTCAGTCCGATCTTGCCTGGTAGAGGGAGATGCTCATGCATCACAGTCAGAACACCGCCCATCACCAGAAACAGCACCGTGAGCGTGATGAAGGCAAAGGCAGAGCGGAATGGAACCGACGCGAGGCAATCAGCCCCTGCAACCACCAGGTCGAAAGGGCGGCAACTGAGCACGCAATGCCAACGGAACCAGCTGTATTGGCGGCTTCCATCGGGTCAGTGTGCCACTCCCCAAGCTGGATATGCTCAGTCATCAACCCGCCAGAGAAAAAATGCCATAGATTACCGAAAATAAAATCGCCAGAATCAGCGCGGCAATCCTGCCTCGCCCATGTCCGGCTGCTGCCGCTGCATTCGCCATCTCTTATCCCTTCCGGCCAACTGCAATTGGCTCGCTTTAACCGTCAAATGCCTTCTTGAGGCCGCACAACTCTAAACAAAGCTCTATAGCGTTCAAAATATCAGTCACGTTAAATCACTGACTTGTTCACAAGTTTAAAACCGCCTCGGGCCGCTAATTTGTGGCGTTAAATGTCGGCATCCAGTGGCTTGTTGCCAGATAGCGCCCGTCATCGCCCTCAAAGCCATAAGTAAACATCTGCAGGATAACCACCAGCACGGCTTCCTTGGCATCATTGCTCGGCAGAAAGCGGATTACATCGCCAATGGCATAACGCTTTGGGCAGCCCCGGCTGGTTGGAATGCGCCCATCAGTGTGCAGCACCTGCACCTCGTCGCCCTTGCGCTGAACGGAGAGGGAATAGCCAATCTGCGCTTCCTTGCCATAGTCATCGCAGCGTTTGGTATCAATTGGCACATCGGTAATTTTGAATGTAAGGGCATGCTTTTGTAAAAACGGCACCGGCCCGGGCGCAACGGTTACCTCATGCGGGTCACGGCCCATCTCAGTCACGGGGTTATGCGCCAGCAACTGCCCGCCGGGGCGGATCTCAAGCTCATTCATGATGGCCCGCGCTTTCTCCATCGCCTGGTCGCGGGCCACTTTAGCGGCGGCCGTTTCATCCTGCACCAGCACACGAATGGGCGAGCCCTTCACCCAGCTGTTCTTGCGCGTGTTGCTGATAAATATATTCGAATAGGGATAGCCCGAGCCATCCTGCACGCCATATTCCTCAAACGCGAAAAACTGCCCGTCCGGCGAGAAGCCCAAAATCTGCCGCGAGGCAATGTCGCCCGCCCGCGCGCAGCCGATCAGCGCGGATGTCACGATCATCGCGATGCTCATGATATAAAGGGATCTGCGTTTGGTTCTGTTCAACAATAATGGTCGCATCGCTCAGACTTTCATAAATTCAATAAACTCTACGCAACACTTGGACATGACAGTTTCAAAACAAAGAAGCGGCAGAAATCAGCTTAATCCGGCCGAGATGAACAGAAGCTGACTTGAAAACCCACACCCTTACCGCTATGGCTACGCCCTTAAAATCGAAAAGCACACCAGTAGCACCACACGAAAGCATAGGATCCAGCATATGGCGCGCCGCTGCAAGACAGGGTAAGCCCGTATCGAGGCAAATTTGTGTCAGCCTGTCCGGGCCAGTGCGAAGCCGCCAAAGCAATTTACAACCGATGTAAAAATACACCGCTCAATTAATGCCCGGCGCGCCGAAAGCCGCCCCGCCATCATACCATAACTTACCCCTAGTCACCGATCCACCGCCCGCAGGACCTGCCCAATGACGGAAAAACAACCAGCAGAACATGCCTTTATCCTCACTCTGGCCTGTGCAGACAAGCCAGGCATTGTCGCCGCCGTTGCGGGCGTCATCACCGAAAAAGGCGGCAACATCATCGAAAGCTCGCAGTTTGGTGACCCGCAAACGGGCCGCTTTTTCATGCGCGTAAAATTCGCAGCTCCCGACAGCATCGCCAAGACGGAGCTGATAGAGGCCTTCCAGACGCCAGGCGACGCTTATGACATGTCATGGCGGCTTTATGATGCCGGCGCGCGTGTGAAAACCATCATCATGGCATCAAAAACCGATCATTGCCTCAATGACCTGATCTACCGCGCCCGCATTGCAGCCCTTCCCATCGACATTGTGCGCATCGTCTCCAATCACAATGACGCCGCCCCCATCGCCGAGGCCAACAACATCCCCTTCAGTCATTTGCCGGTGACCAAAGACAACAAGGACGACCAGGAGCAGGCGCTCCGCCGTCTCATCCGCGCGGATGGTGCCGAGCTGATCATTCTTGCCCGCTACATGCAGATCCTGTCTGACAAAATGAGCCGTGACTATTTTGGCTCAATCATCAACATCCACCACTCGTTCCTGCCGGGCTTCAAGGGCGCTCGCCCCTATCACCGCGCTCATGCCCGCGGCGTCAAGCTCATCGGCGCCACCGCGCACTATGTCACCCCGGACCTCGACGAAGGCCCGATCATCGAGCAGGAAACCGAGCGCGTCAGCCACGCCATGAGCATCAACGATCTGGTCAATGCCGGCCATGATATTGAGCGCCGGGTGCTGGCTCGCGCCGTGAAATATCATGCCGAGCAGCGCGTTCTGGTCAATGACGGCAAAACGGTGGTTTTTGTCTAGTTTGCGGGCACAGCCTTGTAACTGCCCCCTATTTAACCGGCCCCTGTGATAAATCACACGCGCGCCGTTGCTAAATCCCCCAAAAACCACGGCAGATTTCCCCAACTACCCACCAGATTGCCGCTAGTGAGATGGAAAAGCGCGTCAATCTATGCAAACCTTACCGCTTGACTATTGGGGACATGACTTCACAAGGGGGGCAAAGCAGCCCGTTTCGTGAAAAGATTTCAAGTGCCGGGGCTCAATCACGAGCCGCCGCTATTCGGGAGACATCAACAATGAAACGATCGCATTTTAGCGCCAGTCTTGGCGCCATGGTGATAACGCTGCTCGGCCTCATGCCGACTTTGGCTCACGCCCAGGAGGGGGCCGCGCTCTCCATTGACGACCAGATCAACCAGGCCGTCTCACCAATATCCAATGCCATTGCGGACTTCATTTTCTATTCTGTTCCTGTCGGCGGCACGGCCTTTCCGCTCATCGTCGGCTGGTTGTTTCTTGCGGCACTGATATTTACTTTCTATTTCGGCTTCATCCAGATCCGCGCCTTTGGGCACGCCATTGATCTGGTTCGTGGCAAATATTCTGACCCGAACGACCCCGGCCAGATCAGCCACTTCCAGGCGCTGGCAACAGCACTCTCGGGCACGGTGGGCCTTGGCAACATCGCCGGTGTGGCGGTGGCCGTCTCCATCGGCGGTGCCGGTGCCACCTTCTGGATGATCCTTGCCGGTTTCCTTGGCATGGCGTCCAAATTCACCGAATGTACGCTCGGCGTGAAATACCGCCGCGAATTTGCTGATGGTCACGTCTCTGGTGGCCCGATGTATTACCTCTCGCAAGGACTGGCAGAGCGCGGCATGGCCGGTTTCGGCAAGGTCATGGCGGTTTTCTTCGCGGTTTGCTGCATCGCCGGCTCACTTGGCGGCGGTAACATGTTCCAGGCCAACCAGTCTTTCAGCCAGGTTTATAACATCACCGGCGGCGCCACCAGGCCCTATGGCAGATGCGGGCTGGATTTTTGGTGTCGTCATGGCACTGGTCGTTGCGGCCGTTATCATCGGCGGCATTCAATCCATCGCCAGTGTTACCTCAAAAATCGTGCCTTTCATGCTGTTGATGTATGTCATCACAGCCATCGTCATCATCCTGATGAACATCGACAAGCTCGGCTGGGCCTTTGGCCAGATCATCGACGGAGCCTTCACTGCAGAAGGTGTCACGGGCGGCGCCATTGGTGCCATCATCCAGGGTATGAAGCGCGCGACCTTCTCCAACGAAGCGGGCATCGGCTCTGCCGCCATCGCCCACTCGGCCGTGCGCACCAAGGAGCCAATTACAGAAGGCTTTGTTTCCCTGCTCGAGCCATTCATTGACACGGTCGTTGTTTGTACAATGACCTCGCTGGTCATCATACTTTCGGGCCAGCTTGTCGTCGGTCAGTCTGTCGAGGGTGTGACCCTCACATCGGATGCCTTTGGCGCCAGCGTCAGCTGGTTCCCTTACATCCTCTCACTGGCTGTGGTGCTGTTCGCCTTCTCCACCATGATTTCCTGGTCCTACTACGGCCTCAAGGCCTGGACCTACCTGTTTGGAGAAACAAAAATTTCAGAGCTGATCTTCAAGCTCATCTTCTGCCTGGCCGTTGTGGTCGGTGCCGCGATGAACCTCAGCTCCGTCATTGACTTTACAGATGCCAGCCTGTTCGCCATGGGCATCTTTAACATCGTCGGCCTTTACCTGCTGGCCCCGGTTGTCAAGCGCGAGCTTCACAGCTACATGGCCCGCCTGAAAGCAGGTGAGTTCAAAGCTTACAAATAAAAGCAGCCACTAAATTAACAACAAAACACAAGAGCGGCCCGGTCATCACTGACCGGGCCGCTCTTTTCGTTTAATCAGATTGCCATCAGGCCCGGCAGGCCCGAGAAATTATTTCTGTCAATATAGCAGGTGCGAGCCATCACAATGCGGCTGGTCGTCGGTCTTCTTGCACCCACACAGCGTCACTGTACCTGTTGTCTCCGCCACATAAGGCACCGGCAAAAAGCTCGTGCCCGCATGAGAGCCATCACAAAATGGCTGCGATTGAGATTTGCCGCATGAGCACCAGAAATAACGTTTTCCTTCAACGACCTCGACCATATAGGGCGACATTTGTGGGCTCTCTGGCTCTTCATCCGACATTCAAAAATTCCTTGTTTAAATTTGTTCCGTAAACGCCTGACGGGCCAGCAAACCTGTGCCAGGCGCAATATAAGCGCCGTCTTCGTGCAGCGCTACCTCAACATAAAAGTCGCAGCCGCCCGGACGCAAGCCTTTTCCCGCCCAAAAAACAGGCAGGAAGTGGTGTCGGCTAAATTGTTCAGTTTTTTTGCTCAGTTTATAGCGCTTTGGCCAAATTCCTGCGCGGCGCAACCAGTCTCTTGCAAGGCGCGCAACCAGTCGCTTAGACACGAACCCGGCAGGCGAGGCTCAATCAGGAAACGGCGATGGTCTTTGAAAGCTCCCAGCTTTCTCCCGCGTCATCCGTCCATTTGAAAGTAAAGCTACCCGGCCCCGGAACCTTGAAGTGAAACGCAAAGTAAGGGTCAGCTGAAATCGCCGGATGCATGGTGACGGAGAAAAACTCCTCACCCTCAAACTTCGCTTCAAACTTGTTGATGATATCGCGCGGGATCAATTCTCCGGTTTTCGAATTCTTGCGCACACCGGATTCCATCGGGTGAGAGATCAATGTCTTAATCAGGATGACATCACCCTTCTCCGCTGATTTGGGAACGCGAACCTTTGGTCGTATCACTGCCATTTTGAAATATCCTGTTGATCCGGTGCCGCGCGTCAGCCGCCGCAGCCACCAATTGTTACTTTCACGAAAGTCTCGGTCATCAAATAATCACCGCTCTCAAGCTTGGCGAGCGCCACCACCTTTTGCGAGCGGGCCAGCCGCATGCGGCTCGTCACCTCTGCCTTGCCGCTCAGCTTCGATAGATGAAAGGTCGCAACAAAGGGCCAGGGATTGTCCGTCGCAAAAACCTGCAGTGAAGTCACCGCTTTACCCGCAGCTTCTGCCGCTGAGGCATCAACGGTGATAGCCACCACATTGCCATTCTCGGCAATCTCCGGCATTTTCAGCGTGATCATATCCTTGGTCGGTGTTGCCCCGTCCAGCGCTTCGGCGAGCGCCTTTTCATATTTTTCGGAAACGGCTGCCAGAGCGGGCCCGGCGCCAAGCGCCAGTAGCCCGGCCAATCCCGCGACATTCGCAGCCGAAATCAGGAAGCTGCGCCGGTCCATCACATGCAGGCGGCCGCGCGCAGTCGATTCACGCTCGCTGTCCAGCAGAGCGTCAGCGGGCAAATTCTCTTCCAATTGCAACTTGTTGGTCATAACAATAACAACTTTCAATTCATGATATCACCGGGAAAATAACGTGAAAAGGCAGCTTTTGCCAATCAAATTACCGTTTGCAGTCAAGAGCTCGCTTTGTTGTTACCAGCCGCGCCTCTTTTTGCAGCCGCAATTCGGCAAAGGCAAGCCGGCCGATTTGGGCATCTGGCACGAAGACCTTGAATGCACCGCTTCACGTCGAGGCCCAGGTGCCAGTCCAGCCAGGCCGATTGATAATTTCACCCACCTCACAAGGGGCAAAATAAAAATATCCCCGATTTTTTTATAAACTCTGTTATATTAATTCCATCATCACCCTGGCTAACATATGCCCACAAAAGGATTATTCGAGCCCGCGCCCAATGCCATTTAGCTTCCATCTTGCAAGCAACCTTAAAGGATCAGCCAACCGGCAAAATACACCGGAAATCTGCACACATGACAACCAGATTCAACCACCGGTATAACCAGCCATATAGCCGTAATAAAAATGAACCACACTGAAATTCAAAAAAACTCGCGGGGCTTTTAACCGATGACAACATTAATCATTCTGATCCTCACGCTTTGCGGCGCGACAGCCCTTGCCATGCGACACGCCCCCATCATTGCCTGGACCGGCCTGTTCGCCGCCGCCGGATTGATCACGCTGTTTGCCTCCGGCTTCGGCGTGTTTTTCATCCTCCTTCTTGTCATCACCATTCTGCTGGGCCTAGCTTCAGTTGAGGACATCCGCCGCAAATTCTTTGCAAAACCAGCCTTTAACGCCATCGCCAAGGTCATCCCCCCCCGTCTCCGATACCGAGCGCGAGGCGCTTGAAGGCGGCACAGTCGGCTGGGACGCCGAGCTTTTCTCCGGCATCCCGGATTATGACAAACTCCGCGCCATCTCCCCCATCCGCTTAACGGACGAGGAGCAGGACTTTCTCGACGGGCCAACGGAAACACTGTGTGAAATGGTCGATGACTGGCAGGTCAGGGCCGCTGGCCGCGAGGTGCCGGAAGAGATTTGGGATTACGTCAAGGACAATGGCTTCCTTGGCATGTTGATCTCCAGGGAGCATGGCGGCCTTGGCTTTTCCGCCCAGGCGCAGTCGCTCATTCTTGGCAAGATCGCCTCCAGATCTCCCGACGTTTCCGTCATTGTCATGGTGCCAAACTCCCTCGGCCCCGGCGAGCTGATCGAAAAATACGGCACGCCCGAGCAGGTAGAGCATTACCTGCCCCGTCTGGCCAAAGGCAAAGAGGTGCCATGCTTTGCCCTCACCGGGCCAACCTCGGGTTCAGACGCCGCCACGATGCGCGACATCGGCACCGTCACCAAGGGTATGCATGAAGGCAAAGAGGTCGTCGGCATCTCACTAAGCTGGGAGAAGCGCTACATCACGCTCGGTCCCAAAGCCACGCTGCTTGGCCTGGCCTTCCGCCTGTTTGACCCCGATAAGCTGCTGAGCAACGACGAAGACCGCGGCATCACCCTCGCCCTCATCCCGACGGACCATAAAGGCGTCAACATCGGCAACCGCCATATTCCCTCTGGCTGTGCCTTCCCCAACGGGCCAAACAGCGGCGAAGATGTTTTCATCCCCCTTGAATGGGTCATCGGCGGCAAAGAGCGCATCGGTCAGGGCTGGAGCATGCTGATGAGTTGTCTCGCCGCCGGCCGCGCCATCTCACTGCCCTCAAGTTCGACCGCTGCTTCCAAAGCCATGCTGCGTTTCACCACCGCCTATGGCACCATCCGCAACCAGTTCGGCATCCCCATCAATAATATGGAAGGCATCGAAGAGCGCCTCTCCCGCATGGTCGAGACGGCCTACATGCTCGAGGCCGCCAGAGCCATGACAGCCTCCATCGTCCAGGGCGGCGAAAAACCGGCGGTGATCTCGGCCCTGTTGAAATATCAATCCACCGAATGGGCCCGCGTTGCGGTCAATGACGCCATGGATATCCACGCTGGCCGCGCCGTGTGCGATGGCCCGGCCAACTACATCCAGTCGGCCTACCAGTCCATGCCGGTTGGCATCACGGTGGAAGGCGCCAACATCCTCACCAGAACGCTGATCACCTTTGCCCAGGGCGCGCTGCGCAGCCACCCTTATCTCTACAAGGAAGTCAACGCCATCAATAACCCGGACAAGGAAGCCGGCTTCGCAGAATTTGAACCACTGCTCTATGGCCACCTGAAATACTCACTCTCGAATTTTTTCGGCACGGCCTTTCATAACAAGACATTTGGAGCCTTTGCCCACGCCCCCCATCACGGCGGCAACATCACCAAATGGTACCGCGCCCTCTCTCGCGCTTCCCGCAACTTTGCTTTGCTCTCCGATGTCACCGTGGCGCTGCTCGGCGGCGCCCTCAAAATGCGCCAGAAAATTTCCGGCCGCATGGCCGACGCCCTCAGCGAACTTTACTTCATCTCCGCCATCCTTAAGCGCTATGAAGATGACGGCCAGATCACCGGCGACCTGATTTTCGTTGATTACTGCGTCCAGAACGCCTTGCACCGCTATTACCGCGCCATTGATATGGTGCTGCAAAACTACCCCTCGCCCTTTGTCGGCTTTATTCTGCGCTGTGTCATATTCCCCTTCGGCCGCCATCATGAGCCAGCCAAAGACCGCCTCGGCAAGGCCATTGTCAAAAAAGTGCTGGATGAATCAGATACGCGGGATCGCCTGACAAAAGGCATCTACATCTCCCACGACGAGAACGACCCCACAGGCATCCTTGAAGTCACCATGGACGAAGTCATCGAACTCGCCCCGGTGACCAAAAAGCTCGAGCGCGCCATCCGCGAAGGTAAAGTGCGCCGCTTCCACGGCAATGACTGGATCGGCGAAGCGGTGGAAGAGGGCGTGCTCTCATCAAACGAGGCCGAGCGCCTGCGCCGGCTTGAAAAGCTGACAGCCAAAGTCATCGCCGTCGATCATTTTGAGCCGGACCGCATCAAGGGCGTCAAACCAGCTGACAGCAACCGGGTAAACGGCACTGGCGAGCATGCCCCGGGCAACTGATCCTCTGGCATTAAGACCCCGATAAAACAACCACGACACTCCAGAACGGATTTCAGCGGAGTTTAGGAAAAAATGAAAATAGATATTGATGAATTAGAGAACTGGTCACTCCACGTCGATTTTGAAAACATCGCCTGGGCCACCTTCGATTGCAAAGGCCAGGCGGTGAACACACTTGGCGAGCGTTCCATCCGCGAGCTGGAGGCGATCATCGCCGATGTCGAGCATCAAAGCCTCAAAAACACCGTCCGCGGTCTCATCATCATTTCTGGCAAACCGACCAATTTCATCGCCGGTGCCGACATCAAAGAATTTGAAGACATCGATACCGAAGAAAAAGCCCTCATGGTCACCAGCGAGGCGACCAAGCTTTTCAACCGCATCGAGCGCATGAATGTGCCGGTCATCGCCGCCATTCACGGCTACTGCCTCGGCGGTGGACTTGAGCTGGCCATGGCCTGCCACTACCGCATCGCAACGAGAGAAGATGGCACAAGGCTCGGCCTGCCGGAGGTCAAACTCGGCATCTTCCCCGGTCTCCACGGCACCGTGCGCATGACGCGCCTTGCCGGCCCGCTCAACGGCATGACCAACATGCTCACCGGCCGCATGCTCAAGGCTCCCGTTGCCAAAGCGCAGGGCATTGTCGACCAGCTTGTGCCCACCCAGCTTGAGTTGCGCTGGGCCGCCCGCAAGGCCGCCCTCCAGGGCCGCAAATCAAAATCGGGCAATTCATGGCTGCATAAGATCATGCGCCTCGGCCCTATCCGCCACCTGCTCGCCAAGCAGATGCGCAAGCAAACGCGCCAGAAAGTGCGCGAGGATCATTACCCCTCACCCTTCCGGCTCATCGACCTGTTCGACCGTTTCGGCGGCAACGAAAAAGACATGGCCGCCGCCGAGCAGCGCTTTTTCGCGCCGCTCCTTATCTCCGAGACCTCAAAAAACCTTCGCCGTGTATTCTATCTCTCCGAGAAAATGAAAGCACTCGCGCCCAAGGGCAAGGGTTACAAACCGCTCCGCGCTCACATCATCGGTGCGGGCACCATGGGCGGTGACATCGCCGCCTGGTGCGTTGTTTGCGGTATGGATGTCACCCTGCAGGACATGTCCACCGAGCAGATCGGCAAGGCGCAAAAATCAGCCAAGAAACTATTCCGCAAACGGTTAAAGAAACCGGTCGCCATCGAGGCCGCCGTGAACCGGCTGAAGGCCGACCCGGATGGCACCGGCGTTAAGCGTGCCGACATTGTCATTGAGGCCATTGTCGAAAATCTCGAAATCAAGCAGAAGGTATTTCGCGAAGTTGAAAAACAACTGAAGCCCGGCGCCGTGCTGGCCACCAACACATCCTCTCTGCCAATCGAGGAGATAGCCGGCGCGCTGGATGACCCCGGCCGCCTCATCGGCATCCACTTCTTCAACCCGGTCGCGCAAATGCCGCTGGTCGAGGTGATCCGCTCCGACCTCTCCCATGAAAGCGAAGTGGAAAAGGGCTGCATCTTCGTCACCGCCATCAAGAAATACCCGCTCATTGTAAAAAGCTGCAAAGGCTTCCTCGTCAACCGCGTCCTCGCGCCCTACCTCATGGAAGCCGTGCGCCAATATGAAAACGGCGTTCCACCAGAGAAAATCGATCAGGCCATGCTGGATTTCGGCATGCCAATGGGCCCCATCGAGCTATCCGATGTTGTTGGCCTCGACATCTGCAAAAACGTCGCCGAAATCCTTGAGCTTGGCGACCCCGACCAGAGCGAGCTTGGCCGCCTTGTTAACGAAGGCCACACCGGCAAAAAATCCGGCAAGGGTTTTTACGTCTGGACAGATGGCAAAGCGGAGAAAACCGAGGCGGAGTATGACACCGCCGAGTTGGAGCGCCTTGCTGATGAGCTCATCGCCCCGATGCTGGCAGAATGCGTCAAATGCGATGAAGATGACATCGCCCCCAGCCGCGATCTCATCGATGGCGGCGTGATATTTGGCACCGGCTTTGCCCCCTTCCGGGGCGGCCCGCTCCATTATCTCGACAGCAAAGATCAGATTCTCGATGGTGATGAAACCACCACAAGCGCCGAAACCGCATAGGGCATCAAAGGAGTTATAGAAACATGGCAAATCAACCCTGTCGGCCCGTGGCAATTCTTGGTGGCATCAGAACCCCCTTTTGCCGCTCCAGCACCAGCTATCAGGACCTGACCAATCTCGACCTTATGGGCACCGCACTTGCAGGCCTTGTCGATAATTACGACCTTAAAGGCAAGCGCATCGGCGAAGCCGTTGGCGGCGCCGTTGTCACCCATGCCAAAGACTGGAACATGGCCAGAGAAGCCGTTGTCGGCTCAAGGCTCGATCCCGCAACACCGGCCACCACCATGATGCAGGCCTGCGGCACCAGTCTTCAGGCCCTCATGGGCAGCGCCGCCAAAATCTCCATCGGTCAGATCGAAAGCGCCATCGCCCTCGGCTCAGACACCACCAGCGACGCGCCGGTGGTTTTCAACCGCCGCTTCGCGCAGCGCCTGGTCAAGCTCGGCAAAGCCCGCAGTTTCATGGACAAAGTCCGGGTATTCAAGGGCTTTTCCCCGTCTGAGCTGATCCCACAGCCGCCCTCCACCAGCGAGCCGCGCACCGGCCTTGCCATGGGCGGCCATTGCGAGCTGATGGCTCAATATTGGAACATCCCGCGCGATGAGCAGGATCAGCTGGCTTTTGAAAGCCACAACAAGGCCATGGCCGCCTACGAAGAAGGCTTCCATGATGATCTCATCGTGCCCTGCGCCGGTGTCTTCCGCGATAACAACATCCGGGAAGACATCGCCCTTGAAAAACTCTCCTCCCTGCGCACCAGCTTCGAGAAATCCTCCCGCGGCACCCTGACCGCGGCCAACTCCACCC
Organism: uncultured Alphaproteobacteria bacterium; assembly: GCA_942490955.1. GTDB lineage: Bacteria > Pseudomonadota > Alphaproteobacteria > Rhizobiales > HXMU1428-3 > HXMU1428-3. The sequence goes on along the minus strand of CALNZE010000046.1, from coordinate 10,549 downwards.
CGCTGACAGATGGCGCCTCCACCGCGCTGATTTCTTCTGAGGAATGGGCGAAGGAAAACGGACATGAGGTAAAGGCCTGGCTTGTCGATGCAGAGACTGCCGCCATTGACTTTGTCCAGGGCGAAGGCCTGCTCATGGCACCGACGGTCGCCGTCGCCCGCCTGCTTGAGCGCCAGAACATGAAATTACAGGATTTTGACTATTACGAAATTCACGAAGCCTTCGCAGCGCAGGTGCTCTCCACACTAAAGGCGTGGGAATCCGAGGACTATTGCAAACAGCATCTTGGCCTCGATGCCCCGCTCGGCAGCATCGACCGCGCAAAATTAAATGTCAAAGGCTCCAGCCTGGCCTATGGCCACCCCTTTGCCGCCACCGGCGCACGCATCGTTGCCCTGCTGGCCAAAATCCTGGCAGAAAAGCCCGGCAGCACGGGGTTAATTTCCATTTGCACGGCCGGCGGCATGGGTGTCGCTGCTATTTTGAAAAGCACAGACGAAGCAACGCCCGCTAAAGTTAACCATACCGCCCCCGAAAGCAACGAGGAAGAGTAGGAAAATATAGAGGAAATACAAAACTTTAACCCCAATTCATGATATTGACATTTTTTCAACGACATGTCCTACTTCACTATTACTATTATTAGCCTCTAAGGCATGAGTACGGAGTTTTATCATGACCATTCTGAAAACTGTGCTCGTCATGCTGATCACCATGGCGGGCCTTGCAGCGGCCCCCCTTTCAGCCGCAGACAAAAATAAGGACGGCGCTGAAGGCGTCTGGCTTACCAAAGAAGGCAAGTCACACGTAAAAATTGTTGAATGTGGCAATGAGCTTTGCAACGAGATTGTATGGTTGCGCCAGCCGCTCAACAGCAAGGGCGTCCCTCATACCGACAAACGCAATGAAGTGAAAAGCCTGCGCAATCGCCCGATCATGGGCATGTCAGTGTTGACGAACGCCACCAAGCGATCAAAAGGCTATTGGCGTGGCCGGATTTATGACCCCGAGCGGGGCAAATCCTATCTCGCCCTCATCACTCTGATTGACCGCGACAAGCTGGAAGTCAAAGGGTGCCTGTCCATGGGCCCGCCCTTCTGCCAAACGCATATCTGGCAGAAGCTCGCCTCTGTCGAGGACTATAAAAACCCCGACGAAATAAAAAATTCACAGAAATAGCGGCGCGGGCTGCGCCTCTGCAGCCATTTTGACCAAACAAAAATCTGGCTCATAAAAAAAAGACCGGCTCTTCAAATGAGGCCGGTCTTTTTTGTAGGCGCTCTCTTGCGAGCAGTTAAGACGTCTCTTCCCGCAGCTCCTTCTTCGATAGTTTGCCAACCATCGTCCGCGGCAGCTCGTCCTTAAACTCAATCTCCGCTGGCAGTTCAATCTTCGAGAGTTTAACACCAAGATGCTTCATGATGTCATCTTCGCTCAAACGCTCGCCATCCTTTAACTTGATGAACGCTTTCGGCGCTTCGCCGCGATATTCATCCGGAATGCCGATCACCGTCACTTCCTCAACCGCATCCAGCTCATAAATCACATCTTCAATCCGGCGCGGATACACATTATAGCCCGAGCAAATGATCAGATCTTTCAGCCGGTCAACGATGAAGCAATAGCCATCCTCATCCAGATAGCCAACATCACCGGTGCGGAAAAACTCACCGACGAAAACTTCCTTCGTCGCTTCTGGATTTTTCCAGTAGCCAGGCATCACTTGCGGCCCCTTGGCGCAAATCTCACCTTTCTCACCCGTCTCCATCTCAACCGTCATATCATCAAGCGAGCGAATGGAGATAACGGTGTTGGGAACCGGCAGGCCCACAGAGCCAACGCGCGCATCATCACCAAGAATATTGCAGGTCAGCACTGGCGACGTCTCAGAGAGGCCATAGCCCTCGATCAACGCCGATGAGGATATCCTGTGAAACTTGTCGACGATCTCCTGCGGCAGCGGCGCCCCGCCCGAAATACAGAATTTCAGTGATGACACCGCCTCATTCTGTGGCGGCTTCTTGTTGGCAATCGCGTTATAAAGCGTCGGCACGCCGGGCATGCAGGTCGGCCGGGTCTTGCGCATCAGTTTCAAGGCTTCATCCAGCTCAAACTTCGGCACCAGGATCAGCCGCGCCCCCATGGCGAGCCCCATATTCATCACCACCGACATGGCAAACACGTGGAAAAACGGCAGGATCCCCATGATCGTTTCTTCACCAGGGTTCAGCATCACGCCGCAATCGACAATCTGCTGCGTCTGAATGTAAAGATTGGCGTGGGTAAGCTGCGCACCCTTTGGCCGCCCTGTCGTCCCGCCGGTATATTGCAGCACGGCCAGGTCATTCTCGGCGTCAATTTCAACCGGGGCAGGGTCGCCATTGTTGCTCAGAATATCCGCTTCCGCGATGCAGCGATCCGCCATTTTCGAGCCGCTGACATTTGAAAGCTCTGACGATTTGAAAAGTTTAAACAGCAGCGATTTCGGTTGTGGCAGCAGTTTCGCAAAATTCGCCACAATGGTTTTGCCAAGCACACCACTTTCCATCAGCGCTTCGCATTTTTCAAACAGGATCTTCAGATCCAGCGTCACCATATATTCCGTTTCGCTGTTCTTGATCTGATATTCCAGCTCATCCAGCGTATAAAGGGGATTATAGTTAACAACCACGCCCCCTGCCTTGAGAATACCAAAATAGAAGTAAATATAGGTCGGGCAGTTTGGCAGGAAGAGGCCAACCTTGTCGCCCTTCTTAATCCCGATTTCCTGCAGGCCCCGGGTGACCTTTTCAGAAAGGGCCCCTATCTCGGCATAGGTCAGCTCCTTGCCGACAAAATGCGTGCAGGGGAGAGGGCCAAATGACTTAACGGACTGTTCTAAAACACGAAAATGAGGTTCAACATCATAGGTTTTTGCCCAGTCCAGATCCTGGCGGTATGTTTTTTGCCAGGGATATTGAAAATTTCCCGCTGAACTGCTTGATTTTTCGTCCATTTTATGCGCCTCTTGCCAGCCGAATGTGCGAAAACAGAATTAGTTAGCTTCGGGCAATTCCGTCGATCGGCAAAAATTATAATAAGGCTCACAATAGCATGAATTGGTCTTGCCTTGAAATGTGCGACGTTTGACCGATGTTTAAAGCACATGAAAAAAGACTATATATGGCTGGTGAGCGAAATCCCTCGTTAAATGTTCAAACAGCATTTTAACAATATCCAAAAAGTTTTCTTGCGCTTTTTGAGGGGCTAATTTAGCACTTAACTGAATGAGTATGTTTTTCGCTCAAATGTTGCAGATAAGGAGAGCGACATGGAAGATGTGGCACCAAAGATTATTGAAATTCTAAAAAAGAACATGAAAGAACCACCCGAGACGATCCCCATGGAAACGCCTCTCAGTGATCTTGATATCGAGTCGCTCGATCTGGCCGTTATTGTTTTCGACATCGAAGACACCTTCGGCATTGAAATCCCCTACAACGCCAACGAAGAAGTCGAAGACTTCAAAACCGTTGGGTCTGTTGTCGACAAGGTTAAAGAACTCGTCGCGGCGAACAACGCCTGATGGGGCGCGTTGCTCTCCGCCCAGCCAGATGGCGGGCAGAGGCAACCATCGGTAAACGAGTAGAGAGGTTTTAATGGGGCCACAATTGAGGCCCTTAAAAATTTGATGAATAACAAATCCACAAGACGTGTTGTCGTAACAGGGATGGGCGTAGTCGCCTCAATCGGCACGGGCGTTGACCAGTTCTGGGACGGCATCAAAGCCGGCCGTTGCGGCATCGCAGATGCTGAAAATTACCCGACAGAAGATCTCCAGATCAAAATCGCGGGCGAGGTCAAAAATTTTGATCCCAAACAAGAAGGCCTCTCCAAGCAATTCCTGATGGCTGACCGCTATTCGCAATTCGCTGGCATGGCAGCCAGAGAAGCTGTCAATCAATCCGGTATGGAAATGCCGCTCAAGCCGGAAGATGGTGTCCGCTGTGCGGCGATCATCGGCTCAGGCATTGGCGGCATCAGCACCATGGAAGACAGCTACCGCGCGCTCTTTGAGTTAAAGAAACGCGCGACGCACCCGCTGACCCTGCTGAAAACCATCAGCTCATCAGCGCCAGCGCATGTCTCAATCGAATATGGCATCACGGGCCCGAGCTTCGGCGTTGTCAGCGCCTGTTCAACCGCCACCCACGCGATCGGCCTTGTCTACCAGATGATTAAGGGCGGCATGATTGACTTTGGCCTTGGCGGCGCGGCGGAGGCGTCCCTTGCATGGGGCACAACGCGCGCCTGGCAAGGCATGCGTGTGCTATCGCCAGATGGCCTGTTCCCCTTCTCGAAACACCGCAATGGTACAGTGCTGGCAGAAGGCGCCGGCATCCTGATGCTCGAAGAATATGAGCACGCCGTAAACCGGGGCGCCAATATCCTCGCGGAACTCAAAGGCTTCGGCATGACAGCTGACGCCGCCGACATGGTCAACCCGGCCATTGACGGCACCGCAGGCGCCATGCAATTTGCTCTTGATGATGCGGGTCTCGCCCCAGGCGATATCGACTATATCAACGCGCACGGCACCGCGACCATGGTCAACGATGTCAATGAAACACGCTCAATCAAGCGGGTCTTTGGCGACAAGGCCATGGACATTCCCGTCTCGTCTACCAAATCCATGCACGGCCACCCGCTCGGCGCGGGCGGCGGCATCGAGGCGGTTGCCTGCATCAAGGCAATGGAAGAAAACTTCCTCCCCCCAACCATCGGTTTCGATGAACCTGGCGACGAATGCGATCTCGACTATGTGCCCAACAAAGGCCGCACCGCCGAGATCAACCACGTCATGTCCAACAGCTTCGCCTTCGGCGGCCTCAATGCCGTGCTGGTATTTGGTCCTTCACCAGCTTAAAACCGTAAGCGGATTTAAATTGAAAAAGGCTTCCCGGAAGGGAAGCCTTTTTCATTTGTTGAAAAGTGGGCCTACAGCGTCAAAACCCATTTTAAGTAGATATAATAGTACGTGCGAATAAATCGCCAATATCTAAGCTATTGGAGGACGCTATGTCAGAAAATAGAAATCAGGCAGCAATTGATGATATCAAAGCTCATATTGAGAGCTTGAAAAGCATAGGATTCAAGTCAGGGTTGAACGGCGCTGATACGACCGAAGATGACTACCAAATGCACTACGATCAAATCAAAGTATTGAGCAGTTTACAATTGAGGTCCTAAGACCCCAATTCGCGATAAAGCGCCGTAGTACCTCGAGCCGCCCTTGTTGTCCAATTGCGGTGAAAGTATACTGAGCTCATGCGGTTGCTGGTGGGCAACCTGAAGCACAAAAATGCCGAGGGACTTTTACCCAAACATCAATGGAATAGGCTGGAAACGGACTTCTCTTCATTCGTCCGCGAGATGGCCTCGCCCAGCAGCGGCGCAATTGAGATGGCCCGGATATTCCGCGCCTGCTGCACCGGCTCGGTGGCAAGGATGCTGTCGGTAATCGCAACCGTTGTCAGCGAAGACGATGTGATACGCTCCACGGCAGACCCAGAGAGCACGCCATGGGTGATGTAGGCACTCACCGCATTCGCCCCATGCTCCAGCAAGGCATCGGCCGCGTTGCAAAGCGTGCCGCCCGAATCAACGATATCGTCAACCCGCACACAATCGCGCCCGGCCACATCGCCGATAACATTCATCACCTCAGATTCACCCGGTTGCTCGCGCCGTTTGTCAACAATGGCCAGCGGCGCGTCAATGCGCTTGGCAAGGTCTCTGGCCCGCACCACGCCGCCAACGTCAGGCGAGACCACCATCAGCTTTTCAATGTCATAATGCTCTTTGATGTCCTTGACCATGACAGGCGCCGCAAAAAGATTGTCCGTCGGGATGTCAAAAAAGCCCTGAATCTGCAGCGCGTGCAGGTCGAGGGTCAGCACCCGGTCGGCCCCGGCCTGGGTGATCATGTTGGCCACCAGCTTGGCAGAAATCGGTGTGCGCGGCCCTGGTTTACGGTCCTGCCTGGCATAGCCAAAATAAGGCAGCACCGCCGTGATCCGCCGCGCCGAGCCGCGCCGCAGCGCGTCCAGCGTGATAAGCAGCTCCATCAGATTGTCATTGGCCGGAAAGGAGGTGGACTGGATGACAAAAACATCCTCACCGCGGACATTTTCTTCAATCTCGACAAACACTTCCATATCGGCAAAGCGTCTGACTTCACATTTGGTCAACCCGACATTGAGATACGCGCTGATGGCCTCTGCCAGCGGGCGATTACTGTTCCCTGCAACCAGTTTCATTCGTCGGAATCTCCGATGCCAGATGTAAGAATGATCAAATGGAATAGTCTTTGTCATAACAGGTTGGAAAACCTGAATATGACAGCTTTTTAAAACTGCACTGGCTTTCTAGCAACTGAACCCGGAGCTGTAAACAACCCCGGGCTCATATATTTAAAACTTATCTAAAGTGGCAAAAATCCTGTTTTTTCGTCAGGAGCGTTTGCCGGGCAGCAGCTTGATAATGCCCTTGGCCGCGGCCGATGCAGCCGCTTCAGCTGTGCGTCCCCAGGGCCCGTTCAATGACCCGGCTGGAATCTTGTTTTTCTGTGAAACAGTGCCGACTTTATTGCCTTGCCCGTCATAGACATTCCAGATGATGCGCACCTGCTGGTTCCCGCCGCCAATTCCCGCCAGCTTCACTTGCCCATGCACAGTGAAACCGCCCGCCACCTTCTTGGTCGAGAGCGCAATGCCGTTTCGCTTCAGCTCACGCCGCAGCGCATTTGTCAGTGAGATACGCCCATCACCCGGTGCGCCCTTAACCGGGATAACCCGGGTCGCCAGCGCCACCGGCCGCTTTGAAACCGCGCCGGTCACGACAGGATCACCCGGCGTGCCGTCATTCTTGGCGATCAGATCATTCTTGCCATTTGGCGCAATCTTCTGCGGCGCCCCGCCAGGCCGGCGCTGCGCCCCGACCTTCGAGAAATAGCCACTCAGCTTCTGGCTTGAGGCATCAGCAACCTTGGCGATCACCTTGTCATTGACCAGCGCCCAGCCATTGCCGGTTTTCTTTCCAGCAATCATCTCGTTACCAAGCACGCGGTGAATGCGCACGCCCTTGGCGTCGTTGATGTCCCATATATAAGAGAGTTTTGCCCCCGAAGCTTCAGGCGCCGCAACGAGGTAGCCGCGAACCAGATAGTTGGCACTGGCAATATCCTCCGAAACCGGCAATCCGCGAGACTTGGCCGATGACTTAACCGCAGCCAGCATCCGCGATGAAACATTGGCCGGCACGCCGACCAGCGGCGCAAAAGCCACAGACTTCACCGGCCGGGTAGAAGCGACCATACTGGCCTTCTTGCTGTCCTCAGCGGTTTTCAATCCAAAATTTGAAGCTAGATTATTTGCCGTGCCGCACCCGGCAAGCACACCCGCCATAATAAACGTCATTATGCCAGATAGGCAGAGCCGAACCAGCCCTCTCAGCGGTCTGGATTCCCCCGAATCCCGCCGCGCTGTAGCGCAAAAATTTGCCACCTTGAACCCCCTAAATATCAGTTCCTGCCTGATAAGCTCAGTAACAGACCAGAAATGGCCGATACCAAAAAAGTCCGGTGACAAAATTTAAAATGCATTACAACAAGGACACACACCGGCACCCTGTAGAATCACATCATTACCCATTGGACAGAAAAGCGTCCAGTGTTTGCGGCGAAATTGCTGGGAGTTTGCCAAGTTTCGCACGGCTAAAGCGCCAAAATGCGACAAATTTGCACTAGTTTAGGCATATGGCAGAAATTTGACGGCCATAATCGTCAATTGAGCGGTGGCAATTGCGCCGATAACTGAAGAAAAGTGATTCGTTTTCATAGGTGCAGTGGGAGAGCGCGCGAACACAGCCAACCCCCGCCGCCTCAAGCTTCGAGGCGGCAAATCCAGCCAGATCAAAATGCGGCCGCCCGCCTTCTTCATATGTCTCAAAAAACCGCGCAAAGCTCTGATCGCGCACAATAAATTCAGCTTTAAACTCCGGCCCGACCTCATAGTTTTTCTGCCCGATAGCGGGGCCAACCACCGCCGTCATTCGCGCCGGGTCCGCCCCAAGCCGGCTCATTTCGGCAACCGTTGCCGCCAGCACGCCGCCAACCGCCCCGCGCCAGCCCGCATGCGCCGCCCCGATCACCCCGGCAGCAGGGTCCGCAAACAGCACCGGCGCGCAATCAGCTGATAAAACGCCAATCGTCAGTTTTGCAACAGTCGTGACGACGGCATCCGCCTTCGGCGCCTCTTCATGGGGAAACAGGCTGGTGACAACCGCCACATCAGCGCTGTGATGCTGGTGCGGTGTCATCACCGCCGCGTCGCTGCCACACCCAAGCGCCTCGGCAACGATGGCCCGGTTCCGCGCCACATTTTCCGTTTCATCGCCAGAGCCAAAGCCACAATTCAAAGAGGCAAATTTACCTGAAGAGACGCCGCCCTCACGGGTGAAAAATCCATGCGAGACGCCATCAAGATTGAGCTCATCAGCTTTAATTTGGGGGGACAGCATTATTCGGCTCCGGTTTTTGGTCAAAGGGTGGCGGCGCGGCAATGGTCGGCCCGGTCAGGCAAAGCGCCTTGAACATGGCGCCCATATGCTCAGGCGCAACAAGCCGCACAACATCACTCACCAGCTTTTCCGCCTGCTCATCTGTTGCCGACTGCACCAGCGTCTCCGCCCTTGCGCCAATGCCAAGCTGCGACAGAAACGCCCCCTGGTCGCGCGGACCAAAGGCTTTGAGCCCGCCCGCCACCGCCTGCGCCGCAATGGCGGTAAAATCAACATGCGCCGTCAGGTCAACATCGCCAGCCTGTGTAAACGGCGAGACCATCTTATGCTTGTGCACCGCTTGCAATGTCTCGCCAAGCGAGGGGCCCTCAAAACCATAGTCGATGAACAAGGCGGCAATCGGCACCTCTGCTGCAAGCCGCTGGATGTCGCGAATAACCAGTTCAAAATCGGGGCTGAATTCAAAAATCGAGCCGGACGCCGCATTGGCAAAACGGGCCGGCACGAACAAATCCTTCGGCACCTGACCACCAACGGCAAAGCAAAACTCACCCCGCTCATCAACAGCCACCACACGCTCATGCCAGGCGTTCGCCGTTTTGACAAACTGGCGCACCGGCAGACAGTCCAGAAATTCATTGGCAATCAGGATGGTTGGCGACTTCGGCACGCTTGAAAGCTGCTCATGCCAGGCCTTGGGGCAATCATACCCTTCCAGCGCCGCCATTTGTGTCGCCTTCAAGCTGAGCGAGCGCTCCACCATATGCACGCTGATCGTCTCAAAATTGGGATGCAGCTTGGATAGCGCCCGCAAAACATCGGACATCAACGTGCCGCGCCCCGGGCCAAGCTCAACCAGCTGCAGCGGGATGGGCTGGCCCATCGCCTGCCATGTCAGCAGACACCAGATGCCGATCATCTCGCCAAACATCTGGCTGATCTCGGGCGCGGTGATAAAATCCCCATCGGCGCCAATCGGGTTGCCGGCACGGTAATAGCCATGTTCGGGATCGTAAAGGCAGGCCTCCATATAGGCGCGCGTCGATATCGGCCCGTTGACCCGGATATAGTCCTTAAGCTGTTGCGCAAGCAAGGTTTGTTCTGAGGCTGCCATGCAGCGTTTATAGCCGCAACTTCAGACCTTGACCATAGTCAAAAAGCGCCGCTCACAGGCGCTTGTGACCGCCAGATCAGGCGGCCTCCTGCGCCCGCCCGGCCCGCGCCCGCCAGATCAGATAAAGACCCAGCAGGATCATTGGTACCGAGTAAACAAGCCCCGGCGTCAGCGGCGTTGCCACACTGATCGGATGCTCCAGATCCGGCTGGCGGAAGAAATGCTCAACCACACTGCGGGCCACGCCATATCCGGCCAGAAACAGCCCAGTGACAAAACCGGGCTGCTTGAGCTTGAGGAAATAATGCGTCGCAAGCCGCAGTATGAGAAACAGCACAATGCCCTCCAGCGCCGCCTCGTAAAGCTGGCTTGGGTGGCGCGGTTGATCATCCGCCCCCGGGAATATCATCGCCCAGGGCACATCGGTGACCCGGCCCCACAACTCGCCATTGATAAAGTTGGCGCAGCGACCAAAGAACAGGCCGATCGCGACGGCCGCCGTCACCACGTCAGTCAGGGAGAGGAGGGGGATGTCCCGCGCGCGGGCAAACAGAAACGCCGCCAGCGTCACCGCGATCGCCGCGCCGTGAAAAGCCATGCCGCCCTTGCCGAGATAAAAAACCTCTGCCGGGTTCTGCAGGTAAAAACTGGGCTGATAAAACAGCACATAACCAATCCGCCCGCCGAGCACCACAGCAAGGGTCGCCCACAGCAAAAAATCATCAATCTGCGCCGGTTTTATGCCAGACGGCCCACCCCACAGCCGCTCATTCGTCACCAGCCGTTTGACATATATCCACGCCAGCAAAATGCCGACCGCATAGGAAAGGCCATACCAGCGAAAAGACAGCGGCCCAAGGCTGAAAGCCACCTCGC
>CALNZE010000045.1:0-29636 GCA_942490955.1 uncultured Alphaproteobacteria bacterium | reverse complement strand
GATGTCGCCAAACTCGTTGATGATCAAGGCGAGGCGGCGGCCCTTTGCATTTTCGATCATGTGGCGGATAAGGGTGGTTTTGCCGGCGCCGAGAAAGCCGGTGACAACGGTGACCGGAATTTTGCTGGTCATAAAGGATCCTTGTAAGTCAAAATGTGTAAGTCAAAAAAAGAGATAAAAATTTAAATAAGCGCTTCGCCCTTGAGGAGAAGTGGCAAGCCCGCCGCGATAAAAACAACATTTTCGGCCCGGCTGGCAAGCTTTTGATTCAAGCGACCCTGCGCATCGCGAAAGGCACGGGCGAGGGCATTTTCCGGCACGATGGAGAGGCCGACCTCATTCGAGACGATGATAACATCGCCGGAAGCGTTATCGAGTGCGGCGATTAGTCTTTTCGTCTCGGTATCAGCGTCGCGGCCGGCAAACATCATGTTTGAGAGCCAGAGGGTGGCGCAATCGAGCAGCAATATCGCGCCCTCAGCTGAATGGGCGTTGATGCTATCGGCGATTTCCAGCGGTTGCTCGATCGTCTCCCAGCCGGGGCCGCGCCGGGCGATGTGCTGTTTGATGCGGGCGGTCATTTCCTCATCATGGGTTTCCTCTGTCTGGGCCGGGGCAGTGGCGAGATATATTTTTTGTGTGTATGCACTGGCGGCGCGCTCGGCATAGGTGCTTTTGCCGCTGCGGGCGCCGCCGAGAATGAGACTGACCGTAGACATATGGGATCCCATTTACCAAGGGTTGACGGTTTGGGTTTTAATTTTTTGGCAAGCGACTATGATCTGCCCGACAAGCCCGGTTGGTTCACATCTTTTCCCGGCTTGCGGCATAGTAGCTTTGATCCTTTGTATAGCAATAATAATAATTTCAGCCATAGGTCTTTATGTTTCAATCATCCGCCGAATTTCTTGATTGCCTTACGTCTTTGCCCTCCCCTTCTGCCGACCACCGCGAGGCGGCGCTGTTGCGCCAGAACAGCCTGACGAAGCCGATTGGCGCGCTGGGCAAGCTCGAAGGGTTAAGCGTTTTTCTCGCCGGGTGGCAGCAGCGGGATCGCTTGCAGGTCGAGACGGTTGAGGCGCTGCTGTTTGCTGGCAATCACGGTGTGGTGGCGGAGGGTGTTTCGCCCTATCCGCAGGCGGTCACTGGCCAGATGGTGGCGAATTTTGAGCGCGGCGGCGCGGCGATTAACGCGCTTAGCAGGTTATTTGGCCATCGGCTCAGTGTGGTGCCATTGGCGTTGGCGCAGCCGACGGGCAACATTGCCACAGAGCCAGCGATGAGCGAGGCGGAGACACTTGAGGCGCTGAATGCGGGCGCTGAGGCGGTGATGGCCAGCGCAGCGGATGTGATCTATTTTGGTGAAATGGGCATTGGTAACACAAGCAGCGCTTCGGCTGTGGCGGCGGCGGTGTTTGGCGGTAGCGGTGCCGACTGGGCAGGGCCGGGGACCGGGCTTGATCCTGAAGGCGTGCGGCGCAAGGCGGCGGTGATCGACCGCGCGCTGGCGCTACACCGTGATAAAATAAAAACACCCTTTGATGCGATGCAGCTTTTGGGCGGGCGCGAGCTGGCGGCGATCATGGGCGGCGTGGTAGCGGCGCGGCAACGCTCTATCCCTGTTTTACTCGATGGCTTTGTGGTGACAGCGGCCGTTTGCCCGCTGGCGTTGAGTGGCCCGCAAATTCTGGAGCATTGCCTTGCGGCGCATTGCTCGGCAGAGCCGGGGCACCGGCGGTTGCTGGATGAGCTGTGGATGGACCCGCTGCTGGCGCTGGATATGCGGCTCGGTGAGGGGACCGGCGCGGCGCTTGCCGTTAATTTACTGGCGGCAGCGGCGGCGACCTATAATGAGATGGCGACCTTTGAAGAGGCGGCCGTCGAGGGCCGCTAGAGGCGCTTGAATTTTGCCGGCGACAGGTTTTGCTGGTGTAAAAAGACGTGAAAAGACCGATGATGATAATCAGACAATTGCTAGCGGCGGTCAGCTTTTTGACCAGGGTGCCGTTGCCACTCTTTGCTGTCTCTGACAGCCAGAGTGGTGCACGGCTTTCACTCGCGGTTTGGGCCTTTCCGCTGGTCGGGATGCTGGTTGGCGGGGCAGGCGCCGGGGTGTTGCTGGCGGCTGATTTGGCTGGGCTGCCCGTGCCGCTTTCTGTCATGCTGGCTGTGGGCACGGGTGTGATTATGACCGGGGCGCTGCATGAAGACGGGCTGGCGGATTTTTGCGACGGGCTTGGGGTTTCTGGCCGGGCGCGGATTTTGGCTGTGATGCGGGATAGCCAGAGCGGCAGCTTTGGTGTGCTTGGGCTGGTGGCGTCTGCCGGGTGGCGGGTGGCGGCGCTGGTGGCGATCGCCAGCGCTGGTGGCGGCGCGGCGGCGTTGGCGTTTTTTCTGATGCACAGTGGGGCCAGAGGGGTGATGGGCATGCTGATGCTTTTGCCGCTGGCGGACAAGGCCGGGCTGGCGCATGGGGCGCGGGATGGCGGCGGTATGCCGTTTATTTCTGTGGCCGCGGGGCTGGTGATTGTTGCCGGTGTTTTTGGCTGGCTGTTGCCAGCCGCTGTTGCGGCGGCGGCGTTGATGGTGGCTATGATTGCGGCCGGGTTGATTGCGCTGATTGCGCGCAGGCGGCTTGGCGGCATGACCGGGGATGTTTACGGCGCGGCGGAGCAGGCGGCTGAAATGGGCATTGTCGGGGTGCTGGCAACGGTGGCCATTTAAAAAGGGCTAAAAAAAACCGCCCACCACAATCGCGCGGTGAGCGGCCGAATTCCTTTTGAACATAACCTATGTTAGTCGGTGGCGAAGCGTTGATAAAGCGTAGCGCTAAACCATCCAAGCAAAGTCCACATGACGAAGGCGGTGGCGAGGCTGGCGGCGGCAAAATGGCCGCCAAGTTCTGCCGGGACGGGGCTGCCGAAATGATCCGGCTGCGGCGCGCCGATGGCGTGAGGGGCGATGAGCAACAGGATGCCGCCAAGCCGCCACAGCCACTGTCCATTCGAGAAGACAAGCAGGGCGATGCCAATGACGCTGGCGGTGGCCGTGCCAAGCCACCAGAGCTGGCGAGAGACAAGCTCAGCGGCTTCACTGCCGGGTAGTTCCGGCGGTAAACCAAGGCCGGGGGCGAGGGAGAGGGCGGCAAAGCCAGCAACGCCCCACATCACGCCCTTGCTGCCGCTGACCTGCTGGCGGGTGATGGCGTATCCGGCTGTGAGTAGCAAGGCGAAGCCAATGGCTGTGATTATGGTGGTTAAAGCTGTGTAGGCCGTGCGCTCCAGCCCGTCCGCCGGGGCCCAGGCCCTGGGGCCGTCATTGTGGGTGGTGGCGGGGCCATGGGCGAGGATCAGATAGGGGTGGGCGCCTTTTAGAAACGCGGATTGTTTCGCTGGCGCGGCGTTTTCATATGTTTCCGCCTGGATGATGATTGGCACGGTGGTGACGTGGTGCAGAGCTGTGACAATGAGGCCGCTTAGGATACCGGCGATGATGGCGCTCAGGAAAATACGTTGAAACATGGGATTGTCTTTCTCAGGGTTTCAGGCAGGCAAGCCCTGGTGTGCCGCTGCCAGATGCAACGAGGCCCTTAATGCCGCGCCGGGCGAGAATTGCCGCGCGGATTGCAAGCGGGCTGCCATTAAATTTAAGAAAATATCATGTCGGCTCACAATTGAGCCGGGGCTGCCCCTTGTTAGTGGCAGGGGAAACCAATGGAGTGGCGCGTGTCATGAGCCGCATTATGAGCGGTGGTCATGTGAGAAAAATTTGTCGCCAGAATGAGAAAGATGCCAAAGGTCAGGGCGCCCAGAACTGAGAGGGTTTCGGTGACGTTTAAAGCTGGGGCTTTGATCAAATTGTTCATGTTGATTTTTCCTTTCCGTCCACCCGACGGGTTGTTGATATGAGTATGCGGGCAGAGATTTCCTGGCTTCAGGGTCATAGCGTAAAAGGGCGGCCTTCCCGAATGTGAATTTAAACCAGTGGTGATTGGTCATTCATTTCAGTGGCTGTGGTGCCCTTGAGCTCACCTGCTACAGTTGCGGGGGCAGCTCTGGCGTGGACAAAACCATTGTCGCACCAGATTCCCTCATCACCGCGCATGTGATTAGTTACCAAAGTAAAGCGCCGAGGTAAACCTGATAATTGGGTGGTGGCCACTGCTCAGCCGAATGGCTTTCCTTTTTTTCTTCTCAGCCAATGCAAGCCGGGTTGGTCTTTATGATCGTTGACAGCCGGGTGGGAGACGCGATAACTTTTGGTCAGGTCGTGCCGCCCCGCCTTAACCGGGGTTGATCGGCCAAAACAATTTATGCTTGGCGATGTTGCCAAAAACGGCGGGGCTATCCCGGCCGTTCATTTTCAATTTTGGGGCCTTGACCCCCATCAATTGGAGGAAAATATGAGTTTTTCCCGCTCTGCGCTTTTGAAGCGCGGTCTTTTTGTTGGCTTGCTTGCCGTTTCCGGTGTCGCGGCCACCATCCTTTCCCAAAAAATCATTTCTGTTGAGCCAGCGCTGGCCGCCGAAAAGGTTGTCAATATCTACTCCTACCGACAGCCTTTTTTGATTAACCCGCTGCTTGAGAAATTTAGCCAGGAAACCGGCATTGAAACCAAGGTTATTTTTGCCAAAAAGGGCCTTATTGAGCGCATGGCCGCCGAGGGCAAGATCAGCCCGGCAGATGTGCTGCTGACAGTTGACATTGGCCGGTTGACCGGTGCCGTGGAAAAAGGTGTGGCGCAGCCGGTTGAGTCTGAAAAACTGACCAAGAATATCCCGGCGCGCTATCGCAGTGACAATAATGAATGGTTCGGGTTGACCCTGCGCTCGCGGGTGATTTACGCATCGAAAGAGCGGGTCAAGCAGGATAAGATTACCTATGAAGAGCTTGCTGATCCGAAATGGCGCGGCAAAATCTGCATGCGCTCCGGCCAGCATGTTTATAACGTCGCGATGATTGCCTCAATGATTGCGCATCACGGCCGGGACGAAGCCAAAAAATGGCTCGAAGGTGTAAAATCCAATCTGGCGCGCAAGCCTTCCGGCAATGACCGGGGGCAGGTGAAAGCGGTTTACGCGGGTGAATGTGACCTTGCCATCGGCAACACCTACTATATGGGTAAAATGCAGACGAATGACGAAAAGCCTGAACAGAAAGAATGGGCAAAATCCGTTAACGTGCTGTTCCCCAACACAAATAATCGCGGCGCGCATGTGAATGTGTCGGGTATGGTGCTGGCGAAATATGCACCGCATAAGGAAAATGCAGTGAAGCTGATGGAGTTTCTGGCGTCGAAAGAAGCTCAGGAGATCTACGCAGAAGTTAACCACGAATATCCGGTAACGCCGGGCGTGGAGCCTTCTGACCTGGTGAAAAGCTGGGGCACGCTTAAGGCTGATGAGCTTTCCATGGAAGAAATCGCCAAGCTGCGCAAGGAAGCATCCATTCTGGTCGATGAAACTGACTTTAACAGCGGGCCGAGTAGTTAAATGAATTCGCCGCAAAGTCTCTCGCTTCGCTCGGTGTACTTTGCGGCGTGAAGATAAAGGGCGGAGGAAAGCTTGGCGCGGCCCGGCGGTTTTCTCCGTCTTTAAATTCAGAGATAAAAAGAACCCCCGGTGGCTGCGTGTCATTGGGGGTTTTTGTTAGCTTGGGCGCTGGGCGTGTGACAATATTTCTCCATGAAGGTGGTATAGATGGAAGTGATCCATTTTCTGGAGATGGGTTTGGGACTTTGTGGAGGTTTTTTTAAATGAGATTCTGGAGCTGGTTTTTCCTCGTGGTGGCGCTGGTGTGCCTTGGGGTGTATATGATGGCCGGGGATTTTGCGAGTGATGGCGGCGCTTCGTTGCGGCGTGCCAATGACAGCCGACCGATTGAAACCCTTTCGGCCTATTGCGGCATTGCGGCCTTCGTCATTCAGATGCTGATCTGGGCGCGGACAGGTTTTGGCGGGTTGTTTGGCCGCTCAAGCTAGCCTGCGGGTGGGCCAGCCTGAGCTGGTGGTTCATTGCATCAAGGTTGAACGCACACACGCCTGTTTCAATTGCTAGTCGAGGGGTCCAGGGCAGCCTTCTTTGGCGTCGGCTGGAAACCAGCCGCTAGTGGATGAAGCCGATGATGTCTTTTGCCTGCGCGAGGATCGGTGCGGCGAGCTCTCTTGCTCTGGCGGCGCCGTCCCGCAGGATGCTGTCGATCTCGGCCGGGTCCTTGAGGATGCGGCGCATTTCATCGCCAATGGGGCTGACCTTTTCGACAGCCAGCTCAGCCAGGGCCGGCTTGAAGGCGGAGAATTGCGCGCCGCCAAATTCCTTCAACACTTCATCCTTTGACGTCTCGCTGAGGGCGGCATAGATGCCGACAAGATTTTCAGCCTCTGGGCGTCCCTCCAGCCCGTCTTTGCTCTCCGGCAAAGGTTCGGGGTCGGTTTTGGCCTTGCGGATTTTTTTAGCGATTGTGTCGGCGTCATCGGTCATGGTGATGCGGGACATGTCTGATGCGTCCGACTTGCTCATTTTCTTGGCGCCATCGCGCAATGACATAACCCTGGTGGCCGGGCCCTGAATCAAAGGCTCTGGCTGGGGGAAAAAGATGCCGTCGTCGATGCCGTTGGCGGCGATGGCGTCAGCAAAATCGACGTTGAATTTCTGCGCGATGTCACGGGCCAGTTCGAGATGCTGCTTCTGGTCCTCGCCAACCGGCACATGGGTGGCGTGATAAAGCAGGATGTCGGCCGCCATCAGGTTGGGGTAGGTAAAGAGGCCAACCGAGGCGTTTTCCTTATGCTTGCCGGCTTTCTCCTTAAATTGTGTCATGCGGTTCAGCCACCCCATACGGGCGACGCAATTGAATATCCAGGCCAGTTCGGCATGGCCGGAGACCTGTGACTGGTTGAAGACGATATGTTTTTTGGGGTCGATGCCGGCGGCGATGAAGGCGGCTGTGACCTCGCGGATGTTCGCCTTTAACTCCGCCGGATCCTGAAACACGGTGATGGCATGGAGGTCAACAACACAGTAGAGGCATTGGTGGCTCTCCTGCAAGGCGACGAATTTGGTGATGGCGCCGAGATAGTTGCCAAGGTGAAGGTTGCCTGTCGGTTGAACGCCGGAAAAGACCCGCTCTTTATGCTGCATCACTCAATAATCCTGTCGTCTTGAAATTAGCGCCCGCGCTGGGCTTATCGCGTTCAGTGCCCCCGCAGGGCGTATCGCGCTTAGTGCCCCCGCAGGCCTTTGGCCAGTGCCCTGAGGCTGGTGGCGCCTGTGAGCTGTGCTGATAGCGCATAGGCGCCAAGTCCGCAAGTGACCAGCAGGGCCAGCGCTGCAAAACGGATGAAAATATTCTGCGCTTCTTCGAAATAGGGGGAGAGCAACGGGTTCACAAGGTATAGCGCCAGACCCATCGTAAGGCTGGCAAACAAAATGCGCGGCAACTTGCGCGCCAGGCCTTTGTCCGATTCATATAGGCCGCGGCGATAAAGGGTGAAGGCCAGCAACAGGGCATTGACCCAGCCGGCAACAGAGGTGGCGATGGCAATGCCGACATGGGCGAAATAGGGAAACAGCGCCAGGCTCAGGGCGATGTTAATGCCCATTGAGAGGGCTGCAAAAAGCATCGGTGTTTTGGTGTCTTCGCGGGCAAAAAAGCCGGGGGAGAATACTTTGATCAAGACAAAGGCTGGCAGGCCAATGGCGAATGCCATTAAGGCGGCAGCGGTGTTGCTGGTTGCAAGGCTATCGAAAGCGCCGCGTTCGAACAAAACCTTGATGATCGGCTCGGCAACAACAAACAGGGCAACGGCGGCCGGTAATGTGAGGAGGGCGGAAAATTCCAATGATCTGTTTTGCGCGTCATGTACGGCGGTCATGTCATTGGCGCGCAATTTGCGAGAGAGCTCTGGCAGCAGCACAACGCCGATGGCGATGCCGACAATGCCGAGGGGGAGCTGATAGAGCCGATCGGCGTAATAAAGATAGGAGACGGCGCTGGCCTGCATGGAGGCGATGATGGTGCCGATCATGATGTTGATCTGGGTGATGCCGCCTGCAATGACACCAGGGACGGAAAGAGCGAGGAAGCGCTTGACGTCAGGGGTCAGTTTTGGCCGGGATAGGCGGATGCCGTAATTTTCGCGCAGGATGCAATAGAACAGCAGTGCCAGCTGGACAAAGCCGGCAAAGGCGACACCCCAGGCGAGGAAATAGCCAGCCATCGCGGAGGCCTCCAGATCAAGCAGCAGGGCGGCGCTCATCACGGCGATCAGGATGATGTTAAGTAGGATCGGCACGGCGGCAGCGGCGGCGAATTTTTGCAGGGCGTTCAGCATGCCGCTCAGCAGCGCGACCAGCGACATGCAGGCAAGATAGGGGAAGGTGATGCGGGTCAGGACAATGGCGAGGTCAAGCTTTTCCGGGTTTTCGCTGAAACCGGGGGCGATCACATAGATCAGCCATGGCATGGCGATTTCAGCAATGGCGGTGGTGATCAGCAGGGCGGTGATCAGCAGGCTGGCTATATCATTGGTAAAGCGTTGCGCGCTTGAATGGCCATCACCTTCTAGTTTTTTGGCAAATAGCGGAATAAAGGCGGCGTTGAAGGCGCCCTCGCCAAACAGCCGGCGAAACAGATTGGGAAAGCGGAAGGCGACGAAGAAAGCGTCTGCCACCAGGCCGGTGCCAAGTACAAAGGCAATGAGGATGTCGCGGATGAAGCCGAGCAGGCGGCTTATCATCGTCAGGCCGCCAACGGTGGCAAAAGCTTTGTAAAGGCGCATGGCTGCTCATTCCTTAAAGGCGTGAGCTTTGTTGCTAGTCAATTGGTGGCGGCTTGGCAAGGCTTGAGTGCGGGGAGCGGCGGTGGTTAGCGGCTTCTTTTCAGCTGTGTGGTCAGCGATGTGCAGAGGCACGGGCTCACGCGCTATTGGCCGGGTCCATCAAGCTGATGATTTCCTTGCTTAGCGCGTTAAAATCCTTATGGCGGGGGGAGGATTTGCGCCATACGAGGCCAACCGTGCGGATCGGTTCCGGCTTTTGAAAGCGGATCAGGCGGAGGTTGGAATCCGGTGTGATCTCGATATGGGCGGCCATCTTCGGGATAAGCGTAATGCCCTGATTATTGGAGACAAGCTCAAGCAAGGTTTTAAGGCTGGTGGCGCCAAATTGTGAGAGTGCCTGCGGCGTGACCATTTCGCAAAGGGAGATTGCCTGATCGCGCAGGCAATGGCCTTCTTCCAGCAATAGCAGCTCTTTTTCCTCTAATAATTTATGAGGGTTTTCTGAATCATGGGGGTCCTCAGAGTTGGTGACGAGGTAAAAGGGGTCGTCAAACAGCGCTTTGGTTTCTAGGTCGTTATGCTGCAAAGGCAGCGCCACGAGTATGGCATCAAGCTGGCCCTGGAGCACTTCATCGGTGAGGTGAGAGGTGTTGGTCTCGCGCAGTTTCAGCTCGAGGTCGGGGAAGCTTTTGCGCATTTGCGGCAGTAGCTGGGGGAGAATATAGGGGGCAATCGTCGGGATGATGCCAAGGCGGAAGGTGCCTGAAAGCAGCCCTGCGCGGGTTTTTGCATAGTCACCAATGTCTTGAATGCCTGCGAGGATTTTCTCGGCACGGCGGGCAATTTCTTCGCCATCCGGGGTGAGCGTTATGTTAGATTTACCACGGACCACAAGGCTGAGGCCGAGCGTTTCTTCCAGATCTTTAATCTGCATACTCAGGGCTGGCTGGGTGACGGCACATTGGTCAGCCGCCTTGCCAAAATGGCGCAGCCGCGACAGGGCGTGGAAGTAACGGAGCTGTTTGATCGAAATTGATAGCATCAGTCTTTCTTATCATAAGCAGGGATAAATGCAATTAGATCTTATGATTGAAAATTGTCATGATGCAATCTGAAAAAATTATCAAAGTTAAAAAACAGGAGGAACAACGTGGCAGATAAGCTTACAACAACGTCGGGTGCACCGGTGCCCGATAATCAGAACTCATTGACGGCGGGGCCGCGCGGGCCGCTGCTGATCGAAGATTATCAGCTGATCGAGAAACTGGCGCATCAGAACCGTGAGCGGATCCCGGAGCGGCCGGTGCATGCCAAAGGCTCAGGTGCTTATGGCACGCTGACAATAACCGGCGACATCAGCAAGTATACCAAGGCAAAAGCGCTGCAACCAGGCGTCAAGACGGACATGCTGCTCCGCTTCTCGACCGTTGCTGGTGAGCAAGGCGCGGCTGATGCCGAACGCGATGTGCGTGGTTTTGCGATGAAATTCTACACCGAGGAAGGCAACTGGGATCTTGTTGGCAACAACACGCCGGTGTTCTTTGTTCGGGACCCGTATAAGTTTCCTGACTTTATTCACACGCAGAAACGGCATCCGAAAACCAACCTCAGATCACCAACGGCGATGTGGGACTTCTGGTCACTCAGCCCGGAGAGCCTGCATCAGGTGACGGTGCTGTTTTCTGACCGTGGCCTGCCGACAAGCTACCGGCATATTAACGGCTATGGCTCGCACACATATAGCATGATCAACGCCAATAATGAGCGGGTGTGGGTGAAGTTTCACTTCAAGACCGTCCAGGGCCACAAGCACTGGACAAATGCCGAAGCCGCCCAGAAGGTTGGTGAGAGCCGCGAAACGCACCAGGATGATCTCTTCAATGCAATTGAGAATGGTGACTTTCCGCAGTGGAAAGCGCAGATCCAGGTGATGACGGAAGAGCAGGCGGAGAATTGCCCATTCAACCCGTTTGACCTGACAAAGGTGTGGCCGCATGGTGATTATCCGCCGATTGATTTTGGCGTGTTGGAGCTGAACCGCAATGCCGAAAATTATTTTGCCGAGATTGAGCAAGCGGCGTTTTCGCCTTCGAACAAAGTGCCCGGCATCGATTATTCTCCGGACAAGATGTTGCAAGCGCGGGTGTTCTCCTATGCCGATGCGCACCGTTATCGGCTCGGCACCCATTATGACATGCTGCCAGTGAACCGGCCGCAATGCCCGGTTCATCACTATCATAAAGATGGTCAGATGCGGTTTGATGCCCCGGCTGGGACCGATGCCTACTATGAGCCAAACAGCTTTGGTGGGCCAAAGGAAGTGCCAGATGCCAAAGAGCCGCCCTTGCCCCTTTCCGGCGATGCGGCGCGGTATAATCACCGTGATGGCAATGATGATTACTCGCAGCCACGGGCGCTGTTTAACCTCTTGCCAGCTGATGGCCGTGAGCGGTTGATGGATAACATCGCGGAGGCGATGGGTCCGGTGCCGGTTGAAATTCAACGGCGGCAGATTGCTCATTTCCTCAAGGTCGACCCGGCTTATGGTGGCGGTGTGGCGCAGCGCCTTGGCGTTGACATTGCCAGTGTTGATCAGGTTGAGGCGGCTGAATAAGCTTCACGCCTGCAGCAGTTCTAAAACAGAAAAAACAAAAGGCGCTACTCCGAGGGGGTAGCGCCTTTTTTTCTCGCCGGGGGATTGGTTGGTAATTTGCGAGGCTTTCTTCCCAGGGGGTAAATTAAATCGCTCTGTCGAGGGCCTTCACCGGCGCGCTTTCCTTGGTGGTGGCGAGGGCGTGGGGCTGTTTTTCCAGCAGTTGGCGGACTTCGTTGGCAAGTCTGACCGCCACCGGTTCTGATATCGGTTTTACATCAATCTGACTGTTTGAATTGGCGATCGCCTTGATGATTTCATCGGTGATGATGTTCTGGATTTTAAAGTTGGTTGGGTTGTTGCCAAGCTTGATATCCAGGGGCTGCTCAATTGGTGTGGCGCGCGGGATTTCAATGTCAAAATCCTTGATCTCTGGTGAAGCGGATTGGCGGGGATTAAGGCTTGCCGCCCCATCCCTCGGGAAGAGGTCAAGCTCAAGCTGAATTTCCGGCGAGGCGTTCTGTTGGCCGGCCGCTATGTTTGAGCCGCCGTCAGCGCCCCGGCCGAGGGGTTGCGGGCCGATGAGCTGATCGGGGTCAAATCGGCTACCTGCACCCTTGAAAAGTTCTGCCTGAAGGCCGCCGAATTGTTTTATCTGCGGTTGGTCGTCACTTTCAGATGGTTGCTCTTCCAACCGCTCAAGGATCTTGTGAAAGGAGCCAAGGGTCCGGGCGAGTTCTTTTGAACTGGTTGTAAACTGCTTTTGAATCTGAAATTTGGGCGCGTTTGACTCGGCAGCGGTCTTGCTGCCTTTTCGCCGCGCCTCCACGGTTTCAAAGGCGCTGACCTTGTCCTCCGGGTTGGGAAAGCTGGGGGTGGCCGGCTTGCCTGGGCGTTGGACGGTATGTAGGCCCTGTTCTATCATTGTCCTGTTCCAATGAGTCCTATTCCAATAAGTTCTGTACCAATAAATATCTTCCAAATCTTATTTCATACTACAACATACCAGCATTAAATAAAAAAAACGCCAAGATGAAAAGTTAAAATTGATTTTAATATTTATAAAATAAGAATAAAACTTATCCTATATTTTAAGGTGTTGTTAACCGAATGTGGTCATCGGCCGGGGTGATGGTTTTTGCTGTTGCTGAAACGATCAGGGGCTGTAGACTGGGCGCGGGTGGATTTAAAGTATTTGACGGGTATGGGCGCTTCACAAAAAATTCCATTGTTTTCCGAGATTTCCGCTGCTGTGCAGGCGCGGATTGATCAGGCAATCATGACGCGCGTCTATCATCAGGATGAGCTGATCATCGACTATGATGATGCGTCGGCTGATGTTTTGTTCATTCTCTCTGGCAGTGTTCGTGTCCTCTATCGCTCGCCGATGGGGCGTGAAGTTATTCTGGCGGATCTTTCGGCGGGGGATTTTTTTGGTGAACTTTCGGCGATTGATAATGCCGGGCGCTCAGCCAATGTGACGGCGCTGCAGCGCACCGAAATTTCTATCCTGCCGCAAAAACAGTTTCTTGAAATTGCAACGACAGTGCCTCAGGTGGCGGAGCGGATCATCAAAACGCTGGTGGCTCGTATCCGCTCGCTCGACATGCGCTTTTCGGAAATGAGCGTGCTGAAATCGAATGAGCGGCTTTATGCTGAGTTGTTGCGGTTGTCGCAACCAAGGCGCGGCCAGACGGAGCAGCGGATCATTTCACCGCCGCCTTTTCATCATCATCTTGCCGGGCGCATCGGCTGCCGGCGCGAGGTTGTCAGCCGGGAATTGTCGCGTCTTATGAAGGAAGGCGTTGTCGAGAAATCTCGCGGCGGGCTGGTGCTTGTTGATGTGGCGACGCTTGAATCCAGGGTCGCGGCGGCGCGGGATTGATTGGATGAAGCAACTTGGTCAATTCTTATCGCGGCTGGCATTCCAGATTATCAGTTTTGGCATTGTTGATAGCAATGAGGAAGTGCGGCGGCGGCAGCGCTTTACCAATCTGGCGCTTTATGTCACGGCGCTGAATACCTTTCATCATCTGGTGGTTAATGCTTTCCATGATTTCTGGGGGTTGCTGCCGATCAACATCTATAACCTGGTGATGGGTGTGGGGGCGCTTTGCCTGGTATTTGCGCATCGCTATGGACCCAGCCTGGCGGCGATGATTCTGGCGGCGATGATTATCATCGGCAATTATTTTGTGGTGATGGCCTTTGGCCTGAACAGTGACCTGCATATTTATTTCACCCTGGCGGGATCATTTATTTTTATGGTTGGGGTCAACAATGCCGCGCTGTTCCTGCCTATTCTGGTGGCTGTCTTTGCGGCGTTGATATCAGTGTTTTTTGTGGCCGACGGGCAGGGCTTTATAAACGGGGCTGATCATGGCTTCCGGCGGGGGTTGGCGATCCAGGCTTATGTCAATGCCTTCGTCATCAACAGCCTTTTGATTTACTATGCGCTCAGTCTTCTCGACAAGGCGGAGAAAGCCCTGGCGGCGGAGTATCAACGCTCCGAGCGCCTGTTGACGACGATTTTGCCGGTGCCGATCGCGGAGCGCTTAAAGGCGGCGCCAAATGAACGCATTGCCGACCGTGTGGATGATGCCACCGTGTTGTTTGCCGATCTTGTCGGTTTTACGCGCGCTTCTCATACGGTGCCGCCTGAGGATGTTGTTGCTTATCTTGATGACCTGTTCACGGCGTTTGATGGGCTTTGTGAGAATTATCAGGTCGATAAGATCAAGACAATTGGTGATGGTTATATGGCGGTTGGCGGCTTGCATGATGCGGGCGGCGCGCGGGCGATCGGTTTTCTGGCGCTTGATATGCTTGAGCAGATGAACCAGCGTCAGTTTCTTGGCCTCGAATCCTTATCCCTGCGCATTGGCATTCACCGGGGGCCGGTAACAGCCGGGGTCATTGGCGATCAGCGTATGACTTATGACATCTGGGGCAACACAGTGAATTGCGCCGCCCGGCTGGAGGCGCAGAGCCTGCCTTCTCGCATTCAGGTGAGTGAGAATTATATGCTGGCGGTGCAGGATACGTTTCATTTCTCCAATCTTGAGGTGACGGAGCTGCGGGGGGTTGGCGTTTTGAGCACGTGCTATCTGTTGCGCCAGGTTTAGGCTCTAGGGTGCAGCTGCCATTTGCGGCTCCGGTTCAGCGCCGAAGCAGTCTCGGGTTGGAAACCGGTCTCGAAAGAGGTCGGTTTTTTCATTTTGGGTCCAAGCGTCTGCTTTGGCACTTTGGCGTCGATCACGCGGCGGTGACCGCGGTCGGCTCCCTGCGTACTTTTACGTGAATAAAGCACACGCTGGCGTGAGACTTGATCACAAAACTGGGGTGAATTGTCACGCTCTATCAATGGGTATCACCGGTCTGTGAGGTGCCCTTTTCTTTTCCATTTGCAGCGCGCATGTTTGTTTCAACGACGCCGGATTGGCCGGTGAAGATTGAGACAAACCGAGACGAACAAGGAGCTTATAGAGCTATGAAACATATTATCAAGACTGCCATTATCGCATCAAGCCTGGTTATGGGCGCTACTTTTGCAACCGCCGCCCCAGAAGGATTTGGCATTCAGTATCCTGAGAAAACTGCCGAGAGCAACATTCAATCAACCGCCACTGACCTCACAACACAATCTGTGGTCGATGATAACAGTGCGACTGTAGGCGAGATCAAAGGTGAATCAGATACATTCTTTGATCCTGCATCCTAGAGAGTTGGCGGCGGATAATCATCTGCTGTCAGATGGCTGACCGGGTCGGGCTCAGGGTTTGATCCCACTTTTCAAGAACCCTTCTATCCTTCTGCGCTGACCCGCGCGGCCATATTGAGAGAAAACCGCTGCCCTTCGGGGTGGCGGTTTTTTTTGGGCGTTGCGTCCGCTTATGCCGAGCTGCTTTCACCCCCTGTTGGCAAAAAGCGAAAAATAGAGGCAGCGACGAAGACGTTTAAAATGGCAACGACAGAAAATATGGCGAGCACGCCATTGCCGGTTTTGAGCATGAAAACGGCAAGCAGGGAGGCGGCGACCATAAACAGGGCATTGATGATGTTGTTGCCGGCGATGGTCCGGGAAAGGGCGCTCTGGTCGCTGTGATTTTGGACAATGGCGAACAGCGGGACGACGTAAATGCCGCCAAAAGCGGCAATGCCGACAAGGGCCAGGACGACGAGCGGGGCGCCGGTCAGGCTCAAAAATTCAGCAATGCCATAGAGGCCGGTCTCTGGCTGGGGAACGGTCATCATATTGGCCACAATGACAAGGGCGAAACTGGCAAGGGTGATGGCGGCACTGGCGAGCGGCATATATCTGGCGGTGATCTCGCCCTTTAGCAGGCGGTTGCACGCCAGCGAGCCGATCATGATGCCAATAGTGAAGGCGGCGATGAAAAAATTGGTGACCTGCTCATTGGCATAAAAATGATCTTTGGCCAATGTCGGGAACTGGGTGAGGAAGATGGTGCCCACAAACCAGAACCAGGATATGCCCAACACAGCCATGAATACGCTGCGTCTTTCGGCGGTGAGGCGGATGATGTTGACTGTTTCGCCGAGAAAGTTCGGATTGACGCGAAGGGCGGGCGCGGGGGCGGGAGCTTTGGGTATGTAAAGGCTGGAAACGAAGCCGGCGATTGACAGGCTCAGCAGAAATACCGACACCCAGAAGAGCCCATTTTCTGTCAGGATTAACAGGCCGCCGAACAGGGTGCCGAGGAGAATGGCGAGAAAGGTGCCTGTTTCGATCAGGCCATTGCCGCCGATGAGCTCGTGCTTTTCCAGATGTTGCGGCAGGATGCCGTATTTCAGCGGGCCAAAGAAGGTGGACTGGGTGCCGAGCAGAAACAGCACGGTGAGGCCAAGCGCCACCGATTGTAGCCAGAATGCGCAGGCGGCCAACAGCATCAAAATTATCTCGGCGAATTTAATGCGGTGGATGAGCCAGGTTTTTTCATATTTGTCGGCAAGCTGGCCGGCGGTGGCGGAAAACAGGAAAAAGGGCAGAATAAACAAACCGGCGGCGATGGTGATGAATAGCGGGCCGCTGAGGCCCTGCGCTTCGGCGAGGCGATAGGTGACGAGAATCACCAAAGCGTTTTTGAAGCCGTTGTCGTTAAAGGCGCCAAGTGCCTGGGTTAGAAAGAGCGGCAGGAAGCGCCGTGTTGTCAATAGCGAGAATTGCGAGCTGGCCACTTTGGTCTCCCCCCGGTTGGCTAAGGCCTCACGTCAGCCTCAAATGATTGCGGCGTCAAGAAAATTCAGGATCATTATGGATTTGGCTTGTGTCAGGGATATGGGGGCTGAAAGATGTTTGGGGTTTGCTATCAACCGATTATAGGGGGCGGGTTGATGTCGCTTGAACTTGGGGCATGTTGCTGCAATAAGAAAAGCCATGACGAAAAAACAAAAATCGCAGTTTATTGACGGGGTCAGGCGGGCCGCCGCGGCGCATCGCGCGGTGATAGAGCCGACGCCGCTGCAATGCAATGCGTATCTTTCCGATAAATATGGCGCCGAAATTTACCTGAAGCGAGAAGATCTGACGGCGGTGCGCAGCTACAAAATGCGCGGCGCGTTCAATTTTTTCCGTAAGGCGTTAATGGCGAAAAAAAAGCCGTCGAGTTTTGTCTGCGCCTCTGCCGGTAATCACGCGCAGGGGTTTGCCTATGCCTGCCAGCATTTTGGCGTCAGGGGTGTGATTTTCATGCCGGTGACAACGCCACAGCAAAAGATTGCCAAGACGCGGGTGTTTGGCGGCGAGATGGTCGAGATCAAGATTTTTGGTGACTTTTTCGACCAGTGCTACAAGGCGGCGATTGAATTTGCCAGGGACGAGGGCGCGCGGATGGTGCCGCCGTTTGACCATGCCGATGTGATTGAGGGCCAAGCGACTGTCGGGCTGGAAATTCTGGAGCAGCTTGATAAACCGATTGATATTCTGCTGTTGCCGGTTGGCGGCGGCGGGCTTGCGGCGGGTGTGAACCAGATCATGGCTGAGCTGTCGCCGAAGACGAAGCTGATTTATGCGCAGCCAGCCGGGGCGCCGAGCTTTAAGGAATCGCTTGTAAAGGGTGAGCGGGTGTTGCTGCCGCGGGTTGATAATTTTGTCGACGGGGCGGCGGTTGGCCAGATGGGTGAGCTGAATTTTGAGATTTTGAAATCCGTGGACCCGGCATCTGTGCTGCTGGTGCCGGAAGATCAGCTTTGTGAGACGATCATTGAGATGCTGAACATTGAAGGCATTGTGCTGGAGCCGGCTGGCGCACTGGAGATTGATGCGCTGCGGCAATTGCCGCGCAAGATGCTGAAGGGAAAGCGGATTGTCTGCATCGCCTCCGGCGGCAATTTTGATTTCGAGCGTTTGCCGGAGGTGAAGGAGCGGGCCCTGAAGGCGGCGGAGCTGAAAAAATATTATCTGATGCGGATGCCGCAACGGCCGGGGGCGTTGCGGGAGTTGCTGGTGCTGCTTGGCCCGGATGATGACATTGCGCGGTTTGAATATTTAAAGAAATCGGCTCGCAACTTTGGCTCGATCCTGATGGGGGTGGAGACCAAGGATGCGGCGAATTTCGATGTGCTACACAAGAAGTTTGATGAGGCGGGGCTGCAATGGCAGGACATCACCGATGATGATGTGCTGGCGAGCTTTATTGTCTGACGTTCGGCATTGCTTGCTGCGGGGTGGGGGGTTTTGGTCTTCTACGCGCCATTCCGGTGGTCGTCCCGGTAGCCTTTCCGGCAGTCTTTCCGGTTGTTTGATCGGTTTATGATTTGGGCTCGGCGGCGGCCATCTCTTTGATCCTGGCGGTTAGCCTTTGCAACAGCTCTTCGGTCGGCAGGCCAAGGGCGACGAGGTCTTCCTCCTGCTCGAATGCGACAACGGCGCGGCGGGTGCCACTGCCAAAAATACCATCAATCGGGCCTCTATAAAGGTTGAGCTGTTTGAGGTGGCTTTGCAGCTTTTTCAGCGCTGTCAGGTTGTTAAGCAGTGATTCTTTTTCGAAGCGCTCAAGACCTTTCAGGAAGGCGCGGGGCTGGACGGCCATGTTGGTTTCGCGGCCCTGCTTGAGGCGTTTGCGGCTGATGATTTTGCCGGTGTAGCGGTTCTTCTTGATCTGATAGCGCTCATAGCGGAGCGAGCCGAGGTTAATGCCAATGACCTTTGGCCCCTCTGATGATTGCAGGATCACCGGCGAGCCGGAGGAGCCTTTGAAAGCGTCGCAGGTGTGCGGCAGCAGGATGGCCTGACGCAGCATGCGGCGGCGCTGGGCATTGAGGAAATATTTGCGGTCTTGCGGTGAGCGGATGGCGCAGTCCTTTGAATAGAGCCGCTCCTCCATGTTTTTGTCGCCATGAAAGCCGATCATAAACACCTGCTTTTTGCTGGCTGCTTCCTTGATTTCCTCTAGTGGTTTTTGGGTGAAGGCAAGCGTGCGGCCGCGGCAGACGGAGTGGATGAGTTTTACAAAAGCCCAGTCCTGGCTTTGGGAACTGACGGATTTCACATTGGTGAAATTGCCGGAATAAATGGAAAGCGCCGGGCGTTTGGGATCAACAAATTCCGGGTAAGAAATGCGGGAGCGGTATTTTAGGCCTTTGCCGCGCTTGAATTTTGGCAGCACGAAGAGCGTGCGGCTCAGATCGAGCCGGCGGCCGACTGTGGGGTTTTTTACCACGCAGTGAGCGTTTGTTGCTATCACATTTGGCGCGACGCAAAAGGCAGTGCAGCTCCAGCCAATGCGGCCATGCTGGCCAAGTATGCCAACACCGGCGGCAAGATCGACAAGGTCCTCCGGCAAGGCGGTGCGGTCGTCCTTGCCGAGCACGGCAACCTTGTGAATGAGCGGGTTGGCGGCGGCGCTGCTGGCGGCGATTGGGCTCGCCGGTAGCTGTGCCTGGCCAAAAGGCGCTGCAATCAGGGTCTCGCTGCTGCAAAGGAGCATTGAGGCCATGAGGACAATTCGCGTGAATGATGACAAATCTTTCCTCCGAAACTGATTGCAGTTCGAGGCGATTATATCATGATTTTCGCGGGAGGTTCATAGGCAAACGGCTGTTTTTGCTGCTTGATGTCACAATCTAGTTATTTGCCAGCCAGATAACCGATGAGGAAATTGTCGATCAGTTGGTCAATCATTTCAGGCGGGGTGACATTTTCTGCGATAAACAGCTTGTCGGAGACGGCGAGGATGGTGATGCCGTGAACGCTGCTCCATAGAGCCAGCGAGGCGCGGTGAACGCTCTGTTTTTTCTTTTTCGGATTGAGACTTTTAATCTCGGCCTCGACAAGGGCAAAGAGCGTGGCGATGCGCTCGCCAAGTTCGGGGATGAGATCACCGCCGCCGGCCACATGATGCTCGAAAATGAGGCTCCAGAGATGGGGGTTCTTTTTTGCATAGGTGTAGTAAGCCTGGCCGAAGCGGCGCAGATTTTCTTTGTTCTGGTTCTTTTTGTTTTGCTTGACGACGTCATTGAACAGCGCCTCAAGGGTGCGGGCGTTAACCTGCATGATGAGGTCGTCAAGGTTTTTAAAAACCAGATAAATGGTGCCGACGGTGTAGCCGATGGCGCTGGCGATCTTGCGGGCAGAAAGCCCGTTGAAGCCTTGTTCGGCAACGATTTTTTCGGCCGCCTTTAGC
The DNA here is from genome assembly GCA_942490955.1 of uncultured Alphaproteobacteria bacterium. Lineage (GTDB taxonomy): Bacteria > Pseudomonadota > Alphaproteobacteria > Rhizobiales > HXMU1428-3 > HXMU1428-3. Next base: position 9,620 of record CALNZE010000045.1, on the reverse strand, counting down.
GCCAGTTCACGAATTTCCTCGCGGCTATGATCACTGCGTCTTGCCATATGCTAGCTGATTTCTCTGATGTCGACGAAATGACCGGCAATGGCGGCTGCGGCGGCCATGGTGGGAGAGACCAGATGCGTGCGGCCCTGACGGCCCTGGCGGCCTTCAAAGTTGCGATTTGATGTCGAAGCGCAGCGCTCGCCGGGCTCGAGCTTATCGGCATTCATGGCCAGGCACATGGAGCAACCGGGCTCGCGCCATTCAAAGCCGGCGCTGACGAAGATTTTATCCAGACCTTCCTGCTCGGCCTGCTCCTTGACGAGGCCGGAGCCGGGGACGATCATGGCGCTCAAATTCTCATTGACATGCTGGCCATCGACAAGCTTGGCGACGGCGCGCAAATCCTCGATGCGGCCATTGGTGCAGGAGCCGATGAAGATGCGGTCGAGCTTGATGTCCTTGATTTTGGTGCCAGCCGAAAGCCCCATATAGGCAAGGGCGCGCTTCATGGCGGCTTGTCTGGCCGGGTCTGTCGGATCATCCGGGTTGGGCACCTCGCCGTCGATGGAGACGACATCCTCCGGGCTGGTGCCCCAGGTGACAATGGGCGGCAGCTTGGCGGCGTCGAGGGTAACCTCGCGGTCGAAGACGGCGTCGTCATCGGTGTAGAGGTTTTTCCAATAAGACAGCGCCATGTCCCAGGCAGCGCCTTTTGGGGCGCGCGGGCGGCCTTTGATATATTCGAAGGTTGTCTCATCCGGCGCGATGAGGCCGGCTCTGGCGCCGCCTTCGATTGACATGTTGCAGACCGTCATGCGGCCTTCCATCGACAAGGCGCGGATGGCGCTGCCGGCATATTCCATAACATGGCCTGTGCCACCGGCGGTGCCGATCTCGCCGATGATGGCGAGGATGATGTCCTTAGCGGTGATGCCCGCGGGGATGTCACCATCGACGGTGATGCGCATGTTTTTGGCTTTCTTTTGAATCAGCGTCTGGGTGGCCAGCACATGCTCGACCTCTGACGTGCCAATGCCATGGGCAAGGGCGCCAAAGGCGCCGTGGGTGGAGGTGTGGCTGTCGCCGCAAACGATGGTCATGCCGGGAAGGGTGAAGCCTTGCTCGGGCCCGACAATGTGGACGATGCCCTGGCGGATGTCGGCCATATCGAAAAATTCGATGTTGAAATCCTTAGCGTTCTTGGCAAGGGTTTCAACCTGGATTTTTGAATCCGGGTCGGAGATGCCTTCAGCGCGGCCAAGGGTCGGCACGTTATGATCGGGCACAGCGAGGGTTTTTTCCGGCGCGTGAACGGTGCGGCCTGCGATGCGCAAACCTTCAAAGGCTTGCGGGCTGGTGACCTCATGCACGAGGTGGCGGTCGATATAAAGCAGCGAGGTTCCGTCCTCGTCGGTTTTCACCAGGTGATCGTCCCAAATTTTGTCGTAAATGGTTTTGCCCATTGTTGATCTCCAAAGTCACGCTTGTTTTTCGTGGCGCTGATTGTTGCGCGCTGGTTTATGCTCACTCATATAGTCGTTGCCATGATCAATGTCGGGACATCGTCATGAGGGTCCTCACTGCAACTGCCGGGCCCGTATATTTCAAAGCCAAAACGCTGGTAAAAGCGAATGGCGCCCTGATTGGCTGGCTCTACTGTTAGCGCCAGCCGGGTGCCTGATGCAAGAGGCTTTATTATCTGCTGCATCATCACTGTGCCAAGCCCGCCCTTTTGTGCCGCCGGGTGGACATACATGCGCCCGATGATCAAATCAGCTTTCGGCGGGCTTATGCGCGCTGAAAGCGGCCGGGTCACCGTGGCGGTGGCGCAGATTGGTGCGGTTGCCCTCTCCTCTGGCCACGGGGTTGTATCACTGCCGACAGCAACCAGAAAATTTATATTAGGTTGCGCGATGTCGTTTTTAAGGCGCTGCTCGGTGTGCCAGACGCTTATAAGCTCATCGACGCGGCCTGTGCCGAGAGTGGGTGCGTAGGCCTGGTGCCAGGCAAGGCGCAGCAGTTCTTTAATTTCGGTTATGTCGCTATCTTGAGCGGCGCGGATCGAAATTTCTTTTGCGGGCTTACGCATTGCTCATAGGCACCCGGTTTAACCAATGGGCAAAGCACTGATAGTTGGTGCCTTGCTTTCGGCATCTGAGAACTGAACGGCCCGGACGTTGGTACATCCGGGCCGCGCTGATCAGTGATAACAGAGAATAAGCTGATTACTCTGTCTTGTCGTCTTTCGCTTCTTCAGCTTCAGGTGCGTCGGCTGCGGTTTCGCTTGCAGCGTCTTCATCTTCAATCTCAGGCACTTCTTCAACGGTTGCGGCAGCCATTGCTTCTTGTGCTTTGGTGACCCAATCGTCCTTTTCGATCTTGCCGGACAGGCCGAGCGCTTCGTCAAGAATGATGATGTCATCGTCGCTCAGATTGGCGATTTGCTCGAGCTTGATGATGCCGAGTTTGTTCATCTGCGTTTCGATGGTTTTGTTCAAACCCTCGATTTGTGTCAGATCTTCCGCTTCGCCTTCAGGGCGATCAAAGCCCTTGAATTTGGCTTTCTTCTTTTTGTTGACCGTGCCTTTTAGATCGACACGTTCGGTGATGCGGGCGGCTTTACCGCGCAGGCCGCGCAGATAGTAAAGCTTGGCGCGGCGTACTTTACCGCGGCGTACAACATCAATCGAGTCGATCAATGGAGAAAAAACCGGGAAAATCCGCTCAACACCTTCGCCGTATGAAATTTTACGGACGGTGAAATTTTCGTGCAGGCCCTTGCCGGAGCGGCCAATGCAGACGCCTTCATAGGCTTGCAGACGAGAGCGCTCGCCCTCAACCACTTTAACGTTGACCCGGACAGTGTCGCCGGGTCCAAACTCGGGCACTTCGCGCTTTTTGCTCAGCTCATCGAGTTGTTCTTTTTCGAGTTGTTCAATAATGTTCATTGAGGCAACCTTTTTATCAAATCACAGAGGAGCGGTGCGCTGCCGGACCCGGCCAAAATAATGACAGTGACGAAATTCATCGGTCTTTTGCGCTTCGGGCGCCGCAACCGATCAACGTCGTTTATCTGGTCCGGGTGGGGCACAGCTCTTGCGGCCCATAATTTTATGAAATTTTATCAGGCAAAAGCGCCGACGTTTCTTTGGTCAGCACGGAATACCCTATTCAAGGGGCCAGCTTATACCGTAATGGCGGGGCGATGTACAGGGGAAAATACAGTGTTTCGGGCCGGGGAGCCCCTTTAAATCTGGCTTTTAGCCCTTATTGCAGCGCTGGTTACCTGGTGGGTTTGTCATCTTCGGTCAATTCGCGGGCCTCGGACGGCAGCATCACGGGGATGCCATTGTGAACCGGGTAGGCCAGCTTGGCAGCTTTTGAGATGAGCTCGTTGGCTTTGCGGTCATAGTGAAGCCTGGTTTTGGTCAGCGGGCAGACAAGGATGTCCAGCAGTTCTTCGGCGATGATCGTAGTGTTGCCGGCATCGTCGGGGGGGCTTTTTTTCGGGCTGTTTTCCTTGTCTGTCATGGTGTTTGATCCCTCACTGCAGGCTGGTGCCGGAGCCGTCATCACCGGAGGCGATGTCCATTTCGGCCAGGGCAATCAGCACTTCTGAGCGGTTTTTCAGATCGGTGCTTTCTAACAGGGCCTGCTTTTCTTCCGGGCCGTAGGGGCTGATGATGGATAGGGTGTTGACCAGAAACTCATTGGATGACTGGTGGATCGACTCCCAATCGGCGTCGAGTTCATGGATGTCGAGATAGGTGCGCAGGACCTTCAGGAGATTGTCGCGGTGGACCTTTGTTTCGCCGAATCCCGGCAGCAGGTCATCCTCATATTTTGAATAGCTGACATTGAACCAGCGATAGGCTTTTTCCGACTCTATTTCGCTGGTGGCATCAAAGCGGCAGACGCCGGTGAGGGTGATGAGCATGCGGCCATCTTCGACCTCCGAAAATTCGGTGATGCGGCCGACGCACCCGGTCTGGCGCAATTCGATTTTTTTGTCGCCTTTCAGATCGGTCTGGACGCCGCTGGCCGGTTGCACCATGCCGATGAGCCTGTCACCAGCCAGGACGTCATCGGTCATCTGCAGATAGCGCGGCTCAAAAATATTCAGCGGCAGGTTGCTGCGCGGCAGCAGGATGACACCGTTTAGCGGAAACAGCGGTATGGCCTCTGGCAGGTCTTTGGCGAGGCGGTATCTGTGCGCGGTGCTTGTGGTCATAGGGCCTTCTTGGGTTTCAGCGACTGGTTGCGCTTGGCTTGCCGGGCCCGGCTGGCGGGCTGAGTTTATGGCCTGTGGCGGGGCCTTTATTCAAAAACTCAGGATCAGGCAAACAACAGGGATGCAAGTTTGCGCCGGCCGGCGATGGTTGCCGGGTCCTTGGCGCCCCAGGCTTCAAAAAATTCAAGCAGCTGGCTGCGGGCGGCGCCTTCATTCCATTGCATATCTTTTTGCAAGATGGTGATCAGCTCATCGGCGGCCTCTTCGCGGCGGTTGCGGGCGTTGCTGGCAAGGGCCAGCTCAAAGCGTGTCTGGTGATTGCCAGGGTCTTTTTCCAGCGCCAATCTCAATTCTTCAATATTGCCGGTGTCGCCGGCTTTTTCGGCCAGATCAAGCGCGGTGGCGGCGCTGGTGATGGCGGAGTGAGCCTGTAATTCATCCTCGAGCATGTCGAGTGTTTCGCGGGCGGTTTCAAGTTCGCCGGCCTCGATGTAGCATTTAATCAGGCCGCCAAGGGCTTCTGGGTGTTGCGGCTCTTTTTGCAGCAGACCGGCGTAAAGCTCGGCAGCGCCCTGGGCGTCATTCTGGCTGAGTTTTTCGGCGGCAAGTTCGAGCGTCTCATTCAGTGCGCTGTTGTCACCTGTCAAGGTCTTGATGAACTGTTTTATCTCGGCCTCGGGCATGACACCGGCGAAGGCATCGACGGGCTGGCCGTTTTTAATGGCATAAACGGTGGGAACGGACTGGACCTGAAACTGGGCTGCGAGGTCGCGGTTCTCTTCCAGGTTGATTTTTACAAGGCGGACGGTGCCGCCAGCGTTGGCAACAGCGGCTTCAAGCGCCGGGGTGAGCTGGGCACAGGCGGCGCTGTTGGGGGCCCAGAAATCGACAATGACGGGGGTGTTGATCGACGCCTCAATCACATCCTTCATAAAGGTGGCGGTGGTGGCGTCTTTAATCAGGGCGGCATTGCCCGGGGGTTGCGCGTCTAACGGGCTTTGTTCACTCACGGAGGCAGTCTCTTTCTAACAGGTTCTGATCATTTGCTCGTGTCTCAGCTGCTGCTGAGGGTCGGTATCGTGCAATTTTCGGAAAAAGCAGCACATTATTAAGTGTGGGCTTTCGGGCAAGGTTTTTCAATAGCTATTCTGGCCTGTCATGTCCTGGTTTGCAGGCGGTAGTGGCTGCAGGCGATGGCGGTTGCAGGCGTTTATGCGGGTGACGCTTGCATTGACGGCCATATAGTAAGGCGTCTCTGATCAAGTGATTTGCGCCTCTAGCAGCGGTTTGTCGAAATTGGCGGTGGTGGTGTTTGCCGACTGATTTTTAAGATTTTTGCTCTGGACAAGCCTTGTTTAATGCACTAGAACCGGCCCACATCATCTGACGCTGCTGCTGGCGATTTCTAATAGCCGGTGGCAGAGGCCGCTTGTTGAAATAAGCGGGCGGATTGTTGTTGATCCGCCGGTTAAAAACGCGGTAAAATGATGTACCCATTAGCGGGCGTAGCTCAGGGGTAGAGCACAACCTTGCCAAGGTTGGGGTCGTGAGTTCGAATCTCATCGCCCGCTCCAGTTTCTTCTTAAAAGAGGCTGGGATCGATTTTCAGATCAGCATTTCTCTTAAATAAAAGCCGTTTCACCGCTTGGGATCGCCCTTGGCGGTTTTTTATTGCCTGGAGCGCAAAATGACGAAGGCGCGTTACGCCAGCACGACGTTTTGCGGGTCGCCTTTTTTGTAATGCTCGATATTGTCGATCAACTGGTCCCACAGGGCCTGGACGGCATCAGTGCTGGCCCAGGCGACGTGGGGGGTGATGATGACATTGGGAAGATGCGAGACCTTCAGCAACGGGTTATCAGGGCTTGGTGGCTCTTTGCTTAGAGTGTCAAACCCGAGACCGCGGATCTGGCCGCTCTCTATGGCCTTGACGGCGTCGGCTTCGTTGACAATGCCGCCTCTTGCGGTGTTGATCAGGATCGGCTTGCGGCTCATCTTTGCAAATTCTTTGGCGGTGATGAGGTTTCTGGTTTCATCATTTAAGGGGCAATGGATTGAAATGATGTCGCAGCTTCTTAAAAATTCATCAAATGCCACATAGGGCATGTGCGGGTTTTTCTCATTCCGGCGGCCGGCATACATGATGCTCATGCCAAAGCCGCTGGCGAGGCGCGCCAGGCCCTGGCCGAGAATACCGCGGCCAATGAGGCCAAGGGTTTTCTGGTGCAGGTCCTCGATCGGGTGGCTGAAAAAGCAGAACTGGCTGGATTGCGGCCAGCGGCCATTGTCGACTTCATCCTGATAGCCCAGCAGCGAGCGGCTCAAGGCAAGCGTCATCATCAGCGCGTGTTCCGGCACGGAATTGGCTGCGTAGCCGCGCACATTGGCAACGATGATGCCGCGCTCTAACGCGTAGTCGAGATCGATATGATCAAAGCCGGTGGCGGCGATGGCGATCATTTTCAGGTCGGGCAGTTCGGCGATGACATCTTTTGGAAAGCGGACCTTGTTGGTGATGGCAATCTCAGCGCCTTTCAGGCGGGCGACGGTTTCCTCCGCTGTGGTGAAATCATGCTCCTGCCATTCATGGGCGAATTGCGGGCGCTTGGGTTCAAGACTGGTCGGGAAGGTGGCTTTGTCGAGGAGGACGATCTTGGTCATTCTGGTCACTTTTGTTTTTAGTGCGTTGTTTCTTGAAAGCGGTGGTTCTTGCGAGTGATGGTTCTTGAGAGCGGTTGCTAAGCGATGTCAGCACTATAAAAAAATAAAAAGACGCATGATAGGGCATCATGCGTCTTTTTCTCGTGACAGGAGAAGCGGGCGAGAAGATGTCGCCAAAAAAATTGGCCGGCACCTTCGCAGGCGCCGGCCGATTTAATTGTGGTGTCGTATGGTGACGCGGGCTTTCAAATTAAGCACCGTCTAGCGACGAGGGCTTTTTTCTAGCTCCGTCCTCGCGACGACGGCTTTTTTTCTTGGCTCCGTCTAACGACGACCGCTTTTTTCTAGGCTCCGTCTAACGACGACCGCTTTTTTTCTTTGCTCCGTCTAGCGACGACCGCGGTACCCACATTTGTACCGCATCTTTTTGGCAGAGCGGACAGCAACGCGGTGTGAGCGCCAACCATAGACGGCAGGTTTCATAACGACGTGGCGTTTTGCTTTGGAGACAACAGTGCGGTGACGGACTGTTCTGTAAACAGCCTTGTGATGCACTTTATGGTGCCGGGCCGGGCTGACCACCTTGCGGACAAGACGTGTTGAGTAACGAGCCGGGCGGCGCTCAACCCATGTTTTGGCAGGGCGAACCATGACGCGCTTGGTTACTGTTTTATAAACAGCCGGGTGATAGACACGGCGAGAATAGCCGCGGCTTGTCATGACTTTTACGCGCTTGGTGGCGTAAACGGCCGGGCGGCGTACAAAACGAACGGAGCCGTGCTTGACCATGACACGGCGCTTGCGCCAGCCATAGACGTCGGCGGTTCTATGAGCGACAAGGCGACCGGAGGAAACGCGAACACGCTCTTTTACCCGTACGGTTTTATAACGGGTGCGGTGCGGGCGCCAGTGGCGACGGTCACGATCGCGGTAGCGGGATTTCTTGTAACCATGGGAGCGAACGGCGACGCGTTTTGTGCGGTAGACAGTCTTGTAAACCGGCTTGCTGCGGGAATAGTGAGTGCGGCCGCGCTTGACGACGACTTTCTCTTTTTTCCAGGCGTAGACCGGTTTGGTGCGCACGGTGTCAACACCGCCGCGCTTGACCACATGGCGCACGGTTTTCCAGGCATAGGTTGCCGGTTTTGATTTTGTTTCCGTCCAGCCGCGTTTGACCATCACACGATGAGTGCGGGTGGCGTATTGTGCCGGGCGGTGGTGTTTTTTGCTGTAGCCCTTGCTGACAAGAACACGCTCTGTCGTCAGCCGGTATCTGGCTGGTGTTGTGCGTGTTTCTGTCCAGCCTTTGCGCACCAGTTTCTTGGCAGAGGTCCAGCCATAAACGGCTGGCGTGACGCGCACTTCGCGGCGAGCGCGTGAAAGCATGACTTTGCGTTTCACGGTTTTGTAATGGACCTGCGGGCGGTGGGCGACGCAGGTATGTGAATGTTTGTGGGCTCTTTCGCGGTCATGACGCTGACCCGCGTTTGCCTGGGTCGCGACGGCGACCAACCCGATTACTGCGCCTAATAACGCAGCGCTACGCATTAACATTTGTATGCACTCCCTAGTTCAAGATTTAGGCAGCCAACCGGGCTGCATTTATAAAAAATTAGGGAGACAATCGCTTGCTGTCCCCCCCCTAACTCACAAAATAAAATGCAGGTTTTATGTGACTGAAAATTAGCTGTGCTTGACGATTTTGTGACAAGCCATGACGGCCTGGGATTTGGGCAAAAGCGGCAAAAATCACATTAAAACAACATTTTGCTTAATAATATTCGACGGAAATACACCTCAAGTCAAGCGGCCTTATTGATGTATTTGAAGATTTTATCGGATGCGGCCAAGATGCAACGGGCTGGGATCTGCAGCGAAATATGGTTAACAGAATCCGGGCCAGAGCCTCTCAGCGGTTCAATAGCGCGCGCCGCGGCCTTTATAATGCATTTCTGGCGGTTTAGCTCTCGCCATTTTCCATTCAATCCTTGCATGTCTTATGATGGTTCTTTACATCTCAACTGATCTAATTCTCAACCCGGTCGGGTTAAATCTGGAGCGTGTCTTATGTCACAACTCGTTGGTGGTTTCCGCAATTTGACTGTGGTGTTTATGATCTTTGCCAGTGCGCTGAGCCTGGCCGGCTGCGGTATCAATAACATTCCGACTTATGAGGAGCAGGCCAAGGCGGCATGGTCGAATGTGCTGAACCAATATCAACGGCGGGCAGAGCTGATACCGAATTTGATCGCCACGGTGAAGGGCTTTGCCGCGCAGGAAGAAAAAGTGCTGCGCGAGGTTGTTGAGGCACGCAGCAAAGCGACGAGCATCAAGATTCCGGCGGATATTTTAACGAACCCGCAAGCGTTCGAGCAATTTCAAAAAGTGCAAAGCCAGCTGAGCGGCGCGCTGGGCCGGTTGATTGCGGTTTCCGAGCGCTACCCGGATCTCAAATCCAGCAAGAACTTTCTCACCCTGCAGACGCAGCTCGAAGGCACGGAAAACCGCATCGCCATTGCGCGGCGTGATTATATTCAGGCGGTGCAGCTCTATAATACAGAGTTAAAGACCGTTCCCGGGCGCTGGTGGAAATCGCTGATGTATCCTGAGGCGGAATTGATGGAACGCTTCACGGTCGAAACCGACAAGACCGTGGTGCCTGAGGTGAAATTTTAAGATTCTTCCGAGAAGGCTTCTCCCTCCTGGTAATGAGGGAAGTCTTGGCGTTGTTTCGTAGCTT
>CALNZE010000044.1:0-41294 GCA_942490955.1 uncultured Alphaproteobacteria bacterium | reverse complement strand
ACCTGGCCGGATGCTGGATCATACTGTCCGCTCACCACGGCGGATGAATTATCTATCATGATGGCGCATGTTCGTGTTGGGAGGACGTGAAATGTTGGTGGTGATGGTGCCGGAGCTCGTGGCACCCCTCGGCAGGGCGGTGCCATTTGACAACCAGTGATTGACATGCTCTCCCCGGCGCCGCGTGTTTGACACCCCGGTCATTACTGATGGCACCTGATCATGGGTTGATTCGACAAACAAGGGTGCTGTCCACCAAGCGATTTTGGCGAGGCTGTTGCAGCGGCGCCGACGCAAAAACGGACTGCCATCATGCATGAGTTGGCGCAGTCACTTCGCGAGCTTGCTTTTGCGGAGGCCAGCGCTTTACGGTACGACGCCGGGCGCGGGCCGATGTCACAGGTGGGCCCCGCCGCTAGAACTGGCCATCAAGACGCGCTATTGTTCCGGATGCTCACGGGTCTCTACAGACGCGCTGAAGCATCTCGTGACTACGGAGCAGTCGGTGTCCTCTTTAAAAATGAATTACTGCCGTGTTCAGAAAATGAACGCGGCGGCTTTTTTTTGGTTTTGATGTTGAGGTTTTGTCGGTGAGCTGAAGGAATGCTCAGCCATCATCAGTTTTGCGAGGCCACAAAATCGATGCTTGGGAAGGATACCGATGACGGCGAATTTTATCGGTCAAATACTTTTCAATCTTCGGGTTTGGCGGTGACTTCCCCCGAAAGACGCAGCCAGGCGCGGGCGCAGTCCTAGCCACTGCCGCCATCAATGGAAGCTGAGCCGCAAGATCGAATGGCGGTGATGCCGCTGGTCGCCGGGCGAATTTTCCTCCAGATTGGCTGAGTCCTCGTTGGCTGCCGGCGGATCATCCCGCATCCAGGTACCTACACATCACCAAATGGGTCTCGGCCTCCTTCCGTGTCGCCGAGGATCCGGGTGACCATGGGAGATGATGACGACGAGACCTCGCCGGCCCGCGGGGCCACATGTTGCCACCGCGGGGACCGCCTTCGCCATTGTCGGTGTCACAACAGGATAGTCGTTGCCGTTAATGATGGTCGGGGCCGGCTGGTTTGGGCGGTAAATCGTTTCACGCATCAGGCGTTTATTCGGCTTTCTCCGACAGATAGGGGACCATCTATAAATACCGCTGCGGTCGACGATGGTGGTGACCTCAAAATTGCCGAGCTTAGCGATAATGTCTGGGGTAAAGGATGCCAAGCAGGGTGCCTTGGCCGTGGCCAGCTCCGGCACGATCAGGGCGCGTAGGCGGTTGTCGCAGGATCTGCCGACTTCTGGCAGTGGGCGCTCTCTACACGGGGGTCCGGCCCGGTTTTGGCTCATATGTCGAGGGGAGTTCAGAGCGCGGCGGAAGGAGAGACTTGATAAACACGCACGCGCCCCGCGGCTCACCGTGCGGCGGACTCGGCGCTGTAGACAAATGGTCGCTTGCCCGCCGCCACTGGGCACGCGCGGCCGCCGCGGCCGCTTACCCTTCGGGCCGGCATGAGGAATTTTCCAGGCCGGCAGCGCCGTGTCCCAAGCAACGCGCGAGCTGATGCGGCCAACCGCCGGCGGTCTCGCCACGAACGGCAGGGATCGAGGCACAGAGCCCGCGTTGTCGGGTCGGGTGAGGGGCGACGGGGCGGCCGGTGAAGCGCCGCGCGGCCTTTGGCGAAGATCTGCTGGCGCCGATCAGCGCGGGGCGCACGGCGCCTTCGGGGCCGGGCGGGGCGGTTGGACCCGCGGATCGGCTGCGGCGGCAGAAGAGCAAGAGCTTGGTGGTGTCGGCCGTGTCACATCATCCCGCATTCTCAAAGCATCTGTTTGAAGCCGTATAGCGCGGCTCTCGTCGGCGGGCACCGGCCGCAGCCACACACAATATCATTGCCGGCATTTTTGCACGTGCCGGGGCGGCAGACCAGGCGCATGTTTTCGCCAGATTTTGCGCCACATTTTCGAAAGTGCGAGCCGCCCGCAGGAGCGGGCGGCGGGTATCAGGCTTGGCTGCTCTAGGCCGGGCTCAAGTTCTACGGCTGGAATGCGTTGATCCATGCAGCTCTTCGCCCTTGCGTTTCTCAACAAAGCCGACGCTTGGGAAGGGCACAGGTGCCGGCGCGGCTGGCGGTCATACAACACGTTTCAGGAAGCCTTATGCCTCTTTCCTTATCGACATCGAATTTGACGTTTAGGTCCGGCCCAAGCGTGGGGTCTGCCCATGCCTTTATACCGCCGTGGGTATTACACGGGCGTGCCGAAGAAGGATCAGCCACGCTCGCTGGCGATCTCATCGCCGGGTTTGACAGCGAACTTATCCTTGATCGGGTCGGGTCTGGGCCTTGAACTTTATGCCGCCAGGGCCTGCCGCCATGTCCAGAATTTGACGCTTTCTCGCCTGTGACGTAAAGGGCGTTGTGGCATGGCCGAAGCCACGATATGGTCGCCATACACATGGGTGATGACGACGATGATGTCTTCCGGTTTAAGCGCGGGCTGGCTTTAGCAGTCGCTTTGGGGCGTCATCGCTGTCGCCAATGTCGACTACGCCGGTGTTAATCAGTGTCCGGCGCGGCTGGTTGCCACTATCTCAGGCAGCAGGTTTTCCCTCATCGACTTCCTCTGCGTCTCGCGATAGTAGGCCATCAAAGTCGACGATTGTGTCAGCGATGTTGGTGATTTCAGCCGCCAGCTCCATGCGCTGATGGTGTCAGCTCGGTGGTACGGGGGTGGCGAAGGCAGTGTACTGTTGCGCAGTGCTTCCGCCATGGGTGACAGGCGCCGGGCCGGCCGCGACGGCGGCGGCGAAGAGGGTTGGCGTCAGGTTGGAAGAATCGACGGGTCTTGCCGCGGACTTGCTCTCTCCATCGTCGGCCCATCACGAATGGTCCACGCCTTGCTTGCCGTCCCGTGCGAGGGCGGCTGTGTCGCTCACAGCGCTCAATGCGGCCGGTGCCACCGATATGATTTGCGTCTGCGAATTTTGGTCTTGTCGGCGCGCTCCTCATCACGCCGCATACGGCAGTTTTTCCCATGGCAGTTTCTGCCGACGCGGAATTACCGTCCAGGAAGTCGGTAGGTAGAAGAGGGTCGGCAACGAAGTGTTCGGCGGCAGGCGCAGTCGATGCTTTCGGGTCGCCCATCTGAGGCGCAGGCAATTGCCAGTAAAAGTGCCGGTTGGCTTGAAGCTCGAAATGGATCTTTTCGAAGTAATTTGGTCCGAGTGCATCGACGCCCCGGGCTGGCACACATCTGCCGTCTTCTGCGCGAGCCTGATCAGCGCGGTTTTTACACGGATTGGCGAGGCGACGGCGCCGCGCACGGGCCCGACAGGATTTGGACGGTGAGTCGGACGAGGCGTTTGGTTGGTCTCGGCGCAATGGCGGAATGTTTGCCCAAGACGGTCGAGTTCGTTTCCCAAGCTATGGAATATCGCATGTCGCTCGGTTTGGCGGCGCCTTCTTCAGTTGCCAGCTTGGTGCAACATGCATTTTTCGACGGCGTCGATATTACGGCTTGAGGCTGGATATCAGGAAAGGAGGAATGTGCGCACGCAAACTTCCCAAGGGGCGTGGCGGGGCGGAGCGGCCATTCTTCTTCAGCAATACCCGCATCATCAGCAGCGAGCGCGGTACGAGAGGATAGATCTGCGACGGCATCGGCACGTTGCCGAAAGGAGCATGTTGAAATTTGGTTAGCAGTGGCACGGTTTCAATCAGTCGTTAGCGCACATTGATGACCTTCTTCGTCTGCTCGAGGCCGATGAGGTTCGAATATAAACGTCTCTCCGGCGGGGAACACAGTCGCATGTGCGCTTGCGGCTTCCGCCCGGATCGCGATTTACCAATGCGGGCGATGAGCTTTCGCCTTGTAGGCTGCGGACGGTGAGCTTGCCGTTTTATCGCGCTCCAGAATCTGGCCGGAAAGTCGGTGCCGGCACGACAGCTGGGCACCGGCGATGTCCGTTCGGCCATGGGTCAGTTCGGATGCTGTGGGTACCCCGCTAGGCGCCGGGGTGCCTTGTGGTATAGAAAAAGATTCAGCTTTTCTTCGCAGCTTTTCAGCCGGTGTTTCAGCGCGGCGGCTCACAGCTGGGGTGTTTTTAGCTTCTTCCGCAGTGGCTTTGGCGTCTTCTTCTTTGTTTCTCTCTCTGCTGGGTTTTTCCGCCAAGCGGCGCGGCGCTTCAGAGAATCGTCTCGTTGCCAAGGAGCGAAGTAGGTCTGCATGGAATTTTTAGTATTAATGCTTGATGTAATCTTCTTCTAGAAGAACGCGCGTTCACGCTTGTAGAAGCGGGTCGTGAGCCGACTTTCTCGATGCAGCGGCCATCACGTGGCATTGTCCACAACGATGCGGCGAGTTTTTTTGAGTTTTTCATTGTTCCGATTTTCAAAGCCATTGCCAGTTTTCCTTTCAAGATAAACTTAGCTAATGCGTTGTTGGTTTGATGGGTTGAAAATTGTCGGTTGGTTTTCTGCCGGGTCCTCTTGCTGAGGTCTAATTTCTGCTGGGTCTCGGTACGCTCCTACAGCCGAAATGAGGCCGGGTGATTGCCGGCAAATTTTGTGTGCTCAAGTTGCCTTTTGGCATCAATGGACCAGCCAGGTACGCGTCGTTGCCGCCGCCTCATTTTTCCATACGGCTCATCTGGCGGCATTTTGAGGAGCTTGCTCGATTTCCCGCACGCTGGTGCCGGGTGCCTCGTGGCCGCTTTGCGGCTGGCATTGAAGCTTGCAGTTTTCTGGTCATCGAGGAGATGACGTTTGCTGGTAAAAAAAAACAAGCGTCGTCAAACTGCGTCGCCAGTTTTTCACTTACCACGTCGCGCGCATTCCAAGCCTATGCCGCCGAAAGCTTTTTCATCCGGTTGGTTGCCGGTTCGTGTCAGCCTACTTTTGCGTACGCTTCTCGGTGACGCAGAAGTATATGTCTACAGGTTTTTCGACAAGGTTGACATCGTCGTTTTCCATACCGAGAATGTGTTGGCGATGCGCGGGTGGAAACTCCGTTCATCAGCTGCCCGCCGGCGCCAATCAGTTTCGACGTCTTGGCCGGCGATGATAGCCGCGCAGGCGCGGGCGGCAATTGCCGCGGCCGGCCATCAATCCGCCGCCAATGGCCATCGTGCTCTCGGCACGTTGACATCCTGTGGCGGAGACACCAGCAGGGTTTCATGCGGGCTTGTATTTGATGGTCGCACGTGCGCTCATCGTCGATGGGCGGCCGGCAGTGTGTCCAGCACACCACATGTTTGGCTTCATCTATCGCCTGCAGCACCGACCGGTTCTCAACGACCCGAGCGCAATACCCTGCATAGCTGCGCATGAGCACGCGGAGCGTCTCGTTGCCGGGCTTTGTACATCAGCACTTTTTTGTTCCCGCTGTGCACGCCTTGCATCCACCCATCGGCACCGGCGGCGAGGTTGATTGGTTGCTTCACTGCCGAGCATCCAAATATGGACACCCATAACCCACGGTCGGATTTCATTCGCATCTCGTCGCGTCTTGCCATCTTCGCTGGCTTATCACCCAGCAGCGCGCGGCGGACCCCTACGGCGGCTTGACGCCGCTGCAGGTGGCCGGTGGCCTTAAAACAAATACGCCGCTGAGGCGGTCGGATAACAACATCTTTGCACTCGGGTCGGAGGCTGCAGGCAAAAGGGCTCCTCCGAGCGCGCAGCTTGCGCCCTAATGGGCGTAAATGCGCCAGCAGCGTTGCCATACGTTTCGCTGGGCCGTTAGGTTCATCCACCACAGTAGATTTGCGTTTCGACCTGCGGTTCGATGGCTAATAAACCAGTTACAGGTAGGCGTCTCGTAGTGATTGCGCGGACGGACGTCAGTTTCCCGCTCCGGAAAATGTGATGCGCCATGTGCAAGAAAGCGGCTTCATCATAGTCTGCATATGAAAAAATGGAAAAGGGGCGATGTCAGTCGGTGGTTACCGGTCGCGTGTTAGTGGCATTATCTCTGCAAGAGAAAACAGCCGCTAAATGTTATATTGCCATCTATTGAAAAATCAGTTAATTGTTACATTATTACTTATAGCGAATCTGACGTTTTTCGACTTTGCTTTCATGAGATATCTACATACTGCTAAGGTGTTATGAAACCAGCCCAAAGTGGGTTAAGGGAGGTATAGTTATCTTTGATTTCCCGAACCCAAACATAACTATACCTCCCTTAGCCCTTTACAAAAGGCTGGTTTCCTTGATTCTGAAACACCTTATGCAGTATGAAGCCCGAATGTCTCATAGTAAAGTCGAAAGAAGCGATAGATTCGCTATAAGTAATAATGTAACAATTGGCAGTTTTTCAATAGGTAATAATATAACATTTAGCGGCTTTGTTTGCTCTCTTGCAGAAAGATAATGCCACCTAACGCGCGACCGGCAGCCACCAGCCTTGACATCGCCCCCCTTTTCCCGCATTTTCCGCTCATATTCACAACAGGCCTATGATTAGAGCCGCTTTCTTGCACATGGCACGCGCAATCCGCGACACCGGGAGGCAAGAAGCAAACGTCCGTCAGCGCAATCGCCCACGGACGCACTACCGCTATGGCTTGAGGCAATACGAAGACCATCAGACCGCAGGTCTGAAACACAAATCTATATGGTGGGATGAACCACCACCTAACGGCCCGAAGAAGGAGCGAAGCGACATGGCGAAGCGCCAGCGCAGCCCGCGCATTTTGCGCCCCATTAGGGCGCAAAAAATATTGCGCGCCCCATCGGAGGGCCCGCGCTGCCTCGCAGCCGCGGAATAGCCCGAGAGATATAAAAGATGTTCGATTCACTATCCGACCGCCTCAGCGGCGTATTTGACAAAATCACCGGCCGCGGCGCGCTTTCCGAAAGCGACGTCAAAGCCGCCATGCGCGAAGTCCGCCGCGCGCTGCTGGAGGCTGATGTCGCCCTTGAGGTCGCCAAAGACTTTATCGACAAGGTCACGGAGAAAGCCGTAGGCGCTGAGGTTCTGAAATCCGTCAAACCCGGCCAGCAGGTTATCAAGATTGTCCATGACGAGTTAATCAATATGCTCGGCAGTGAAGCCCAGCCAATCAGCCTCGCCGCCGCAGCGCCGGTGCCGATCATGATGGTGGGCCTGCAAGGCTCGGGTAAAACTACCACCACCGGCAAGATTGCCAAACGGCTGACTGAAAAGCAGAACAAAAAAGTGCTGATGGCCTCGCTCGATACCCGCCGCCCGGCAGCGCAGGAACAGCTCCGCGTGCTCGGCGAGCAAACCGGGGTGGATACGCTCGAGATCGTTGAAGGGCAGAACCCGGTCGATATAGCCGCCAGAGCGATAGATGAAGCCAAACGCGGCGGCTTTGATGTGGTGATGCTGGACACTGCCGGCCGCCTGCATATCGACGATGAGCTGATGCGCGAGACCGAGGCCATCAGAGACATTACAAGCCCGCATGAAACCCTGCTGGTGGCTGATAGCCTCACCGGCCAGGATGCCGTCAACGTTGCCAAGAGCTTTGATGACCGCATTGGCATCTCCGGCATTGTCCTCACCCGGATTGATGGCGATGGCCGCGGCGGTGCCGCCCTTTCCATGCGCGGCATCACCGGCAAACCGATCAAGCTGATTGGCACCGGCGAGCGGCTTGATGAGCTGGAGGATTTCCACCCGGAGCGCATCGCCAACCGCATTCTCGACATGGGCGATGTTGTCAGCCTTGTCGAAAAAGCCGCAGAAACACTGGACGCCGAAAAAGCTGCCAAAATCGCCAAGAAGATGCGCAAGGGCAAGTTTGACCTGGAGGATCTTTCCGAGCAGCTCAACCAGATGAAAAAGCTCGGCGGCATGGGCTCCATCCTTGGAATGCTGCCTGGCATCGGCAAGATGAAAAAACAGCTCGACGCCGCCCAGTTTGACGACAGCGTTTTCACACGCCAGCAGGCGATCATCTCCTCGATGACCAAGAAAGAGCGCACCCACCCCAAGCTTCTCAATGCCAGCCGCAAAAAGCGCGTCGCCGCAGGCTCCGGCACCAGCGTGCAGGAGATCAACAAGCTCCTCAAAATGCACCGCCAGATGGCCGACATGATGAAAAAAATGGGCAAGGGCGGCGGCATGTTTGGCGGCGGCATGCCGGATGTATCGCCTGAAGAATTAGAGGCCATGCAGCAATCCGGCAAGATGCCCGAATTACCAAAAGACCTTGAAAAACAACTACCTAAAAACCTGCCCAATCTGCCCGGCCTCGGTGGCTTCGGCGGCGGCAATGCGGGCGGCATGCCAGGGCTACCCGGCCTGCCCGGAAAGAAGAAATAGACCCCTCAGCAAAAACTGAGACCGGCAAAAAGAATTAACCGACCAATTTTCAACCAATCAAACCAACAACGCATTAGCTAAGTTTATCTTGAAAGGAAAACAACAATGGCTTTGAAAATCAGACTGGCCCGTGGCGGCTCGAAAAAACGCCCCTATTACCGCATCGTTGTCGCAGACAGCCGCATGCCGCGTGATGGCCGCTACATCGAGAAAGTCGGCTCATACGACCCGCTTCTGCCAAAAGACAGTGAACAGCGCGTTCTTCTAGAAGAAGACCGCATCAAGCATTGGCTCTCCAAAGGGGCCAAACCAACAGACCGTGTCCTTCGCTTCCTTGACGGCGCAGACATTCTCGAGCGCCGCGCCCGCAACAACCCGGAAAAAGCCCAGCCCGGCAAAAAAGCCCTTGAGCGCATAGAAGAGAAGAAACAAAAAGAAGAAGACGCCAAAGCCGCTGCGGAAGAAGCCAAAAACGCCCCAGCTGAGGAGGCCCCTGCTGAGGAAGCCGCCGCTGAAGCACCAGCTGAAGAAGCTGCAGCAGAAGAAAAAGCTGAATAGTTTTTTCTATACCACAAAACCCCGGCGCCCTTTAACAGCGCCGGGGCCTTTACCCCACCCACATGCCGCATCGGAGCTGACCCATGGCCAGCAAACCTGTCGAAATCGCCGCCATCGCCGGTGCCCATGGCATCAAGGGCGATGTGCTTATAAAACCATTCGGCACCGACCCCGGCCAGATTCTGGAATATGGCCCGCTGCGCGATAAAACGGGCAACAAAACCTTCACCGTCCGCAGCCTCAGACAAGGGCGAAAAAACTTTCTCATCGCCCGCATTGACGAAATCACTGACCGCAATCAGGCGGAAGCCGCCAAAGGCACCCTGCTGTGCATCGACCGTGACCAGCTCCCCCCGCCAGAAGAAGACGAATTTTACTATTCAGACCTCATCGGCCTCGAAGCGAGGTTGGAAAATGGCGAGCTGTTTGGAAAGGTCATCAATGTTGATGACTTCGGCGCTGGCGACCTGATTGAAATCATGCCACAAAACAGCCAAACCAGCATGTATCTCTCCTTCACGAAAGACAGCGTGCCGCTTGTCGCCGTCAGCGAAGGTCACATCACCATCGTACCGCCAAGCTATGATGAAAGCAGCGATGATGCGGGGCAGCAAGAAAGAACTGAAGAAGAATAGCCCGCTCCACCCCGCGGCAATCTCACACCCCTGAACATAAGGAAGATTTGCGTGCGCATTCCACATCCCGGCAGCCCTGCCCCCTTGTTAGCCGCCCTCCTTTTCCTGTCTTTTTCACTATTGCTATCCAGCACACTTCAAGCCGCCCAATACCCCAAGCACCATAAGCGCACCATCGACGCCATCGAAAAATGCATGAGCCGCACCAAGCTGGCAATAGAGAAAGGCGCCGCCAAAAAACCGAGCATTTCATGCGATATTCCCTTTTCTTTTAAGGAAAGCGAACTCGACACCATCTTGGAGCAAAGCGGCAGCCGCGACCCCGCCGACAGCGCCGAAGACATCGCCAACCAAAAACGCCTCGATGCGGCTTCGAAAACCACCGTCAAATCCCTGATCAACGTGCGCAGCGCCAAATGCCTCGCCAAAATCCGTGTAAAAACCGCGCTGATCGAAAAAGCCATCGCCATGAAAGACGGCGAATTGACATTGCCAGCCCAGGGCGTCGATTGCGACCTCAGGACCAAAGCCAAAAAAACCGAAAAGGTCCATTTCAGCTTCAAGCCAACCGGCACTTTTACTGGCAATTGCCTGCGCGAATTTTCGCCTCAGATGGGCGACTTTAACATCGACTGCACCTTCTGCCGCCTGAACTTCGTTGCCAAAACCCTCTCCTACTGGGTCAACCGGCTGGGCAGCCAATTCCGCGTCGGCATCAACAAGGCGATCGGCAAAGCTTGCCGTGATTAAAGAATACAAAGCTTGCCGTACCTAGAAGCACAAAGCTTCCCGTGATTAACGGAAAACGCCGGCTAAGACCAAAAGCCGCCCGTCACGAGGCCGCCATCATATCCCTTTACATTCCCGTCAGATAAGCCAGCACCGGCCGCATGAAAGCATATGGCAATTTTATTTCCCCAACGCCACCCTCGCACGCGGACAGCAAGCAAACGATGGACCATTCGTGATGGGCCATAAGTGATGGAAAACAAGTCAAGGAGAGCCTCAATGCCCAGCAAACCCATCCGTCAGACGGAACCCTCTTCACCCAACCTACAAATTCCCGGCAACGCCAACCCTCTTCTTAACCGCCGCCAGGTCATGGCCGGCAGCGCCGCAATCGCCGCCACCCCCATTTTAGCTGGCGGCCTGCTTAACGGCGATTTGACCACTGCCTTCACCACCCCGGCCCATGCCGCCACCGAAAAGCGCGGCCCCGACTACCCAATGCATCAGCGCATGGAGCTTGGCGGCTTTGAAATCACCAACATCCTTGACACAATCGTCATGCGCGATGGCCCCTACCCCATCATCGGCGAGAACGCCTCAAAGGAAGAAGTCGAGACATTGATGAGGGAAAACCTGCTGCCTGAGACCAAGTGGCAACCCGGCTTCACGCCGACACTGATTAACACCGGCAGCGAGGTCATTTTATTCGATACCGGCAATGGCGACAGCGGCTCAGTCAAACGCCCCAAAGGCGGCTTGCTAAAAAGCCAGCTTGAGCCCGCCGGCTTTAAACCGGAAGACATCGACATCGTCGTCATCACCCATGGCCATGGCGACCATATCGGTGGCCTGCTGGAAGGCGGCAAACCGCTATTCCCCAACGCCCGCTACGTCACAGGCGAGAAAGAATATAAATTCTGGACAACGGGCGACATGAACACAGACCGCCTCAAAGGCGGCGCCAAAAAGTTCAAAACCCAGACCGACCCGATCAAGGATAAGTTCACCTTTGTCAAACCCGGCGATGAGATCGCCAGCGGCATTGAAGCGGTCGAGGCCTATGGCCACACGCCCGGTCACATGATGTACCACATCGAAAGCGACGGCAAAGAATTGCTGCTATGGGCAGACTGCGCCCACCACCATGTCGCCTCGCTTGCAAGGCCGGACTGGCACATTAAATTCGATGTCGATAAGGAAGAAGGCGCCAAGACCCGCAAGCGTGTTTACGACATGACCGCCAACGACCGCCTGCCCGTCATCGGCTTTCATATGCCCTTCCCAAGCGTCGGCTTTGTTGAGAAACGCAAGGGCGAAGAAGGCTACCGCTGGATCCAGCACACATTCCAGCTCAAATAGAGGCGAACCAACATAGGGCCCGGCCTAAACAGAGCCCAGCCAAGCCTGATCACCCGCCGCCCGCTCCCTGCGGGCGGCGCACTTGTTTCAAGCTCATAGACGGCGCGGCACCAAAACTCTGGCGAAAATGCCGGCAAAAATGCGCCTGGTCAAAATACCCCGCCCCATGCGCCGCGGCCGTAAAGCTCTCACCGGCAATGATATTGTGGATGGCCGAGCGCAGCCGGTGCCATGCCCGATACCGGCGAAACGGCACGCCGACACTCTGGCTAAACAGATGCTGAAAATGCGAGGATGATAGCCCGACACGGCCGGCCACATCGCCGACACCACCAAGCTCATCCTGCTTGCTGGATATAACCGCCACAGCCTTATTGATCCGCGGGTCCAACCGCCGCCCGGCCCGGCGATTTGAAAACGCCATTAAGTCCTGCAGCACCAGCCCCGTATGATCGAGCGCCAGCGGATCTTCATAAAGCCGCCGCAGCGGCTCAGCTTCACCGGCCGCGCCTAGCAGCGCCCCGTCAACCCACTCACCCGACCAGACAAGCGGGCTCAATGCCTCGATCCCTGCCGTTCGTGGCTCGAGATAAAAAACCGCCAGCGGATTGCCGGCCACATCCAGCTCATAAGCGACCCCGGGCGGAATAACCGCAACAGCGCAGCGCTGCCAGCCGCGCTGCACCGATAACCGAATGGAAAATTCCTCATACAACCCGGCAAGAAATAGCGGCGCCGCATGGCTGTGCCGCGCGTTATAGCCCAATGGCCCGGCAAACAGCATTTCTTCCGGCCCGACATGCCACAGCGCCGGGATCCCATCGCCGCACGGTGGCGCGGCATCAGCCCCGCCCTTGGGAGGGCGCATTTTCGCATGTTTATCCAAGTCTCTCTCCTTCCACCGCGCTAGACTTCCCCTCGCATATGGCCCAAAGCCGGGCCGCATAACGAGGAACCCTATAATGAAAACACCCACTGCCAAAGTCAGCCGCCGCCAGATCCTCACCGCCACCGCAGCCCTTGCCTGCGCGCCCCTGATCACAAAATTGCCCGGAGCTGGCCTCATCCCGCCCGCCTCGGCAAAGGCACCCCTGCTTGGCGTCAACACCCCCAGACATTATCGCTTCAAGCTCGGCAATTTTGAGGTCACCACCATCGTCGACAGCGATGTGTTTATAGATGGTCCCTATCCGATAATCGGAGAAAATGCCAGCGAGGCGGAAGTTATCGCCCTGATGCGCGAAAGCAATTTACCGCCCAAAAGATACCAGCCCGGCTTCTCCCCGACCATCATTAACACCGGCAGCGAGCTTATCCTGTTTGACACCGGCAATGGCGAAAAGGGCTTTGTCCCCCGCCCAGGTGGCGGGCTGCTGGCTGCCCAGCTTGGCCCCGCGGGCTTTAACCCGGCAGATATCGACATCGTCATCCTCTCCCATGGTCACCCGGATCATGTCGGCGGCCTGATGGAGGCCGGCAAGCCCCTATTCCCCAACGCACGCTATGTCATTGGTGATATTGAATATGATTACTGGATGCGGGATGATCACCCCGCCGGCATGCTGAAGGACTCAGCCAATCTGTTCCGCCAAAACACCCGCCAGATTGCTGACAAATTCACCTTCATCAAACCCGGCGATGAAATCACCAGCGGCATCACCGCCATTCAGTCTTACGGCCACACACCGGGTCATCTCAGCTTCCACATTGATGGCGGCAGTGAGCAAATCCTCTTTTGGGGGGACTGCGCCCACCACCATGTCGCCTCGCTCGCCAGCCCCGCCTGGCATTGCGTCTTTGACATCGAAAAGGAAGTCGCCGCCAAAACCCGGGTGAAAATATTTGACATGTGCGCCACCGATAAAATCGCCGTCATCGGTTATCACATGCCCTTCCCAAGCATCGGTTACATCGAGCGCCGCAAGCCTGATGGCTTCAGCTGGCAGCCCCACTCCTTCCAGCTCACCGATGAAGCCTGATCAACATCAAAACCAAAAAAAGCCGCCGCGTTCATTTTCTGAACACGGCGGCTTTTTTAATTCGTTTTTTTAAAGAGAGTTTTACCGGCTACTCAACAAGGTCACGAATGTAGCGCGGCAAGGCAAAGGCACCCATGTGCACATCCGGGTCATAATAGCGCGTCTTGATATCCAGTTCGCGGAACCGCTCCCAAAGCAGCGAAACATCCACCTTGGATAAACCCTCATGCTTGGAGGCCCACCCCTGTGACATCGGCCCGCCAAAATAGCCCGGCGTCGTCGCCGTAAAGGCGCTGGCCTCCGCAAAGCCAAGCTCGCGGAAAAACCGAACTGACTGCGCCAACTCCTCAGGCTGCATGAATGGCAGTCCATTTTGCGTCAGCATCACACCGCCGGGTTTCAAAGCCGCCTGGCAATCACCATAAAATTCCTTGGTGAACAGCACTGCCCCCGGCCCGATCGGATCGGTTGAATCAACCATGATCACATCAAAGGCCGCTTTTTGCTGGCGCACATATTCAGTGCCATCGGCAATGATGATCTCGGCGCGGGGGTTGTCAAACGCGCCATCCGATACAGTGGGGAAATACTCACGGCACATGTCAATCACTGAGCGATCAATCTCGCACAGCACCGCCCGCTCAACCGAGGGGTGCCGCAGCACTTCCCGCAGCACACCACCATCACCACCACCAACGATCAGCACAGACTTTTTCGCATCCGGTGCCACCGCCTCAAGCGCAGTCAGCGGGACATGCGCCATCATCTCATGATAGATGAATTCATCCGCCGTGGTGAGCTGGACAATATGATCCAGCATCATCACCCGGCCGAATTTATCATTGTCAAAAATGATCAGATGCTGATGTTCGGTTTCATTTTCAAAAAGGACGTTCTCAGCCTTCAGCCGCGTCCGCCAGTCTAGATGCAGTGTTTCTTCGACCCAGCGTTCCATTCCAGCGCGCCCTTTCCCCGTAAAAATTCCTCAACGCGGAGCTCTTCCGGCTCAAACGCGGCTTGAATGACGTCAAGCGTGTTGAAAGGTTTTGCGTCGCCGCACATAAACACATCCATCGCCGCATAGCCATGCTCCGGCCAGCTGTGGATTGAGATATGTGATTCAGCAAGCACTGCCACACCAGAGATCCCGCCATTGGGGGTAAAATGGTGCAGGTGAATATGCAATAGAGTGGCATCGGCTGCAGTTATCGCTGCGCGCAGGCATGCCTCCACTGTCTCCAGTGAATCCAGATTTTTACTGCCGATACAATCGACAATCAGATGCGTTCCGGCAAATTTCTCGCCGTTTTTCTCAATGAAATAATCTTTCCGCTCATCAAGCTCCGCGACAAACAGGTCGTTATTATCAACAGCCTGTTGCTCCTCGATGAGCGCGTTTTCACTGAAGGTATTTTTGCCTTCCATTTCAGCCTCCAAATAGGTGTTTATGGGAATATTTCAGATGCGAGCGTATGACAGGAAAGATTTGTGTTAGCAAGCAAAAAATCAAGGCCCAGCCGCTTGGCTCTGTTAACTTTTTGCTTGTTTCAGATCCTGCTCAATTGCCTCAAGAGAATGGCTGATTGTCGGCCAGCCTGGAGGGCCCATCCGCTCGGCAATGACCA
The DNA here is from genome assembly GCA_942490955.1 of uncultured Alphaproteobacteria bacterium. GTDB lineage: Bacteria > Pseudomonadota > Alphaproteobacteria > Rhizobiales > HXMU1428-3 > HXMU1428-3. The sequence goes on along the minus strand of CALNZE010000044.1, from coordinate 26,117 downwards.
TCTGCCGCACAGCCCGGTTTAGCCCCGCAGAGCGGCGCAATTTCGCGCTAACAGGCGAAACTTGCAACAAGGCCTGTTTCAGCCGCTTTAAAACAAGATCACGCCGCGTCTCCAGCTTGCGCCCCGCCTCGCGCCACACCAGCAGCGGCAGGGCCCGGCGCAATTCGTCAAGCGCCCCGGATAAGGTCTCGAGAAAAAGCGGGTCGCGCGGGTGCACACTTTCAGCAAATGCCGCCACGTCCCGCGCAAAGCGCTTTTCCATCTGCTGTTGCTCACGCAGCAATGGCTCCACAAAGGCTGGTGGCAGCGCCGCCGCGTCCGGCCAGGCCGATGGCTCGATGGCAAGAAGCTGTTTCAATTGCACCTCGGAACTATCAAAGGCGGCATAAAGCTTCGCCGCACCAATTTCCAGGTCATGATGATATTTAAGCGCCAGATCGAGCTTTTGCCGTATCTCGGCCAGCAGACTCTCGCTGCGGATTGTCTTGATAAATTCCAGCGCCCGGACCATCAGCGCCTCATCGGCGCGGCCATCGCCGCTATCCTCGGAGCCATTATCCCGCACCAGCCTCTCAACCAGGTTATTCACCTGCGCCTGCCGGGCCGCCACATCCTCGGCCAAGCCAAAATCCACCCCGTCTTCAAACAGCGGCACGTCAAGGTCCAGCGGCTGCACCAACGCGGCGAAAATCTCCTGCGCCTCATCGCGCCACTTGTTCCATTGGCTCTCGGCCTGCCCCACTGCCTGCAGGCAAAGGCTTAATTCCCCAAGGCTCAATGCCTTCGTGATCGACTTGGACACGGACTTGGACGCAGACTTGGACATATTGTTGGACATATTGTTGGGCGACTTGGCTAAAGACTTACCGCCCGCGCCAAATTTCAACGCTTGCGCAAAATCCCTGAGCTCCTCAACCTTCGCCGTATCGCCCAGCGCCGCAAATACCGGCACCACTTTTTTCTCAATCACCGCCGCGTCAATGCCGCTGCTGTCGTTCAGGGCCGCCTCGGCATGATCAAGGCTGCTCTCGTCAAAGGGATTGAGCGCCAGGTCAGGTTCAAGTTTCAGTTCAAACAACCGCTCGACCATCTTTGGCCGCTTCAGGCAGAGCTGCCAGAGAATAGCCTGGCTCTCCCCCTTCAGCTTCATCGCCCAGTCGATCACCTCGTCGCCATAAAGCTTGCTCATTAGATATTCAAGCACCGGCATGCGAAAACTGTGCGGGTCCATCGGCTTGTTGAAAAACCGCTGGCGAAACGGCGCGTTAAACACCAGCGCATGCGCCAGCGCCGGCGCCTTGGTAAAATTCTCGAATTTCACCATGTCCTGCAGCCGCTCACGCCGAGATTGCCGCGGCTGGTTATCAAGCCAACCCGCCATATCCACAGCGGACGCCACGCGCAGCATATGATCACGGTAAACCATCAGCGCCGGCCCGTGCGGCCCGGTTGCTGCAATCGCCTCAAGCTGCCCGCCCGTGAGCGCCTCGTTAAGCGCCTTATCACGATCAAACAACCCGCGCGCCGCTTCGCCGCGCTCCAATTTCAGATAATTAGCAACCCGCCGCTGGTTGCAGCCGGCATCCACATGCGCCTGCAAACGCCCGGCAACCCCCTGATTTTCCACCAGCCCCATAATCTCGGGCGTCAACGGCACAAACTCATGCCCCATGAAAATAAACAGCATCTCGCTCTGCCTGAGCGCCAGCGCCTCGCCGCCGGGCAGCGACACCGCAACATCCAACGCAGCGCTTTCCGAGGCAAACACCAGCCCCACCACATCACCGATCACCGCATCATCAACCGCCCAGCGAAAATAATTGCCGCCGTCATGCTTCAGCAGCGCCTCTCGCTCGACCATCGGTTTTAATTCAAAGCTTTCATGCAGGCCGGCATCATTTTTCAACGGCTCAAAGCCGCTGCCATCAGGCGACCAGCTCTCCAACTGCCGCCGCCAATGCAGTTGAAAGCCGTTGCGCAGTACAAAATCCACCGACTCGCGCGCCGCCCCCGCGAACAGGGTCAACGACGGCACCTGCCGCACCATAAAGCCACCATGCCGGCTCAACAGCACAGCGCCGCCAAGCGGCGAGGCGAGCCCGCCATCGTCAATTTCGCCGCCCTCCGAAGCCTCTATCTCATCACTGATATCAACTTCGACGCTCTCCACCTGCAAGCCAAACTGATAGTGATGCATCGGCCGCAGGTGCACCGCCGGGCCGACTTCAATTTCCGCTTCGCTGTCCCGATCACCGCGCCCGGCAGCATCTGCCGCACCAGCAAGGGCACCATTGTCATCGCCCTCTATTTGGCCCGCCACAATCGGCACCGCCGTCACATAAAATCCGGCAAAGCGCTCACCCTCAGCCTGCCTGGTGTCAAGCAGGTAAGCGCTGAGCAGTTCGTTGTAGTCCACCGCGCCATTGACTTCGTAATCAAGCGTATTCACCCCTATTTCGCTAACGTCACCATCATTACCACCGGCTTTATTACCCACTTTATTTCCGTCATCACCATAGTGGCTGCGCTCACCAAAGCCGACCATATGCACATCGATTTTTGTGTTGGCCGCCGCCAGCCGCCCGCTTACGGCCTGCCCATACCCGGCTTGTCCCTTGAGGTCCTTTTGTCCATGCAGGCTCAGCCCCTCATCCAGCCGCCATGCGGCAAGCTCGGCCGCCTCCATTGACGCCCCAAGTCCTAAAACTGAAATGCGAAAAAAACCGCCCGGTCCAACCGAAAACGCAATGGGTGCCCCGGCAACAAATCCATCGTAAGGGATAAAATGATCGGCACCATCATCGCCTTTGACAATCACCGCCGCAGCCGCGAAATCACCGTCGATTTCCCGCCGCGGATAAATCACCGCCAGATTCAGCTCCCGCAGCCAAATCAGCTCCAATTGGTCTTGTCCGTTCATGAATTAAACAGCGCCTGTTATCTTCCCGCTCACATGCCCCTGAAGGAGACGGCCCGAATTTTTGCCCGACCCGAATCTGTGCCTAACAAGGCCATCATTTGTGGCAAGGAAATGGTCAGCGCGCAAGCTTGTTAAGAAACGCACCCGGCCGCAAACACATCTTTTACCCACAGCGCCATCCATGCTAGATTTGACCCCGTCAAATGAGAGGCCAATTCATCTTGATCAACAAATCGACATCCTCCACTGCCGGGGCGCCCCACCGCGTCGCATTGCTTGGTGGCCGCAAGGCTGGCAAAACATCGCTTTACGCCAGCCTGCACCAAAGCCTGATCGCCAGCGCCAACGGCTTTTCCCCCACCATGATCGCCCGCTTTCCCGATGGCCCCGGCCTGCATCAGCTGGAGGCACTATTTGCCGAAAAATTCGCAAGCCCCGGCATGAGTTTCCGCGCCGAGCAATCCGGCCCACTCCGCAGCACCCGCATCGGCATCGATTTTTCCTCCAGCAAATGGTTTGACATCGGCCGCTCAAAGCACCAGCTGCGTGGCTATTACGACATTCAGATTGATGACCTGCGCGATGATTACGACCTTTTCGGCCAGTTTGCCGCAAGGCCAACCGCGAATTCGTTCACCCGGGAAGAGAATAACAGCACCAGCCCCCTGCAGCATTTCGAGCAAAGCCTGAATGCCGCGAATGCCCTGGTCATATGCCAGCCAGCCGGGCAAAGGCTCGCCCCTTCAGAAGCCACCGGCTTCATTCGCCTGATGTCGGATATCGGCGTTGGCCGCTATGGCAGCTTTGAAACCATCGTCGTGGCCTTCACAAAATATGAACGCCTCTTTACAAGATTTGGCGTCGATGCCTTCCGCATGGCCACCCGGCCTGAGACCATCATCGACACCCTTCGCGCCACCATCCAGCAGGATGACAGCCTGGCAAGTGGCCTGACGGCCTTGAACTCAGACGACAGCGAAACACCGCATCTTTACGCCCTGCCCGTGTCATCCTTTGGTTTCCTGCGAGAAAATGGCGCCCCCAATTACGACCGCCAGACCGAGCGCCCCATTGCCGCCCTCGCACCTCAAATCGAAACCGCCCAGGGGGAGGCCGGTTTGCAACCCGCCCGCCATACAGCAAATGGCCGAATGAAAGTTGCTGGCTTTACCGTCCCTGTCGCAGCGCCCGCTCAATCGGCAGCAGAGCAGCACCACCCCCATCCGAGCCCGCATTGGCTGCCCTTCCTCACGGCAGACCCCATCCTCACCGCCATCAGCGGCGTGCCCAGCCAGTTCATGCTGCCCCTCTCAGAGTTTCTCCTGGCGATCAACAATGGCAGCGGCCTGCGGCAACAACAGCGCATCGCCTGACGGCTGCAATTGAGCAGCCAACCAGCGATGCCGGCTGAGAGCCTCACAATAATCGCGTGACAGCCATTGCCATGGCGGTGCAGACTGCACCAAATCCGGGCGGCTACACCGACGCTTTCATCGATGCAAAAAACCGCCACAACTCAAGCAGCAGATCCTCTATGCTTCAATCTTTTTCAGACATCCAGTCGCCATTTGCCGCCCTGCGGGCCCAGCTGCAGGACATCCCGCCAGGCGACGACCCCATCGACATGACCATCGGCGCGCCAAGCCACCCGCCGCCCGACTTTGTCGGCGAAAAACTCGCCGAAGCCATAGCGACCTCTGGTCAATACCCGGCAATTGCCGGCACACCGCTTTTGCAACAAGCCATCCGCAGCTGGGCCGAGCAGCGCTTCAAGGGTTTGAAAGGCAAACTTGATAAGAGCTGCTGCCTGCCGCTAAACGGTAGCCGTGAAGGTTTGTTTTACGCGATTTTCATCGCCCGCAGCCGGCGCATGGACATCGAAAACCCGATCGTTCTGCTGCCCAACCCCTACTATCAGGTCTACGGCGCCGCAGCGCTTGCCGCCGGTGCCACCCCCTGGTTCATGAACGCCGCCGAGGACAACGGCTTCCTGCCCGATCTGGCTGCCGTGCCCGATGAACTTCTGTCGCGCTGCATCGCCTGCTATATCTGCACGCCGTCCAATCCCGAAGGCGCCGTTGCCGATCACCTCTATTTGCAAAGAGTCATCGCCGCCGCCCGCCAGCATGATTTCATGCTGTTTTCCGATGAATGCTACTCCGAGATTTACCGCGACAAGAAACCCCTCTCGGCACTGGAAGTCGCGGCAAGCAACAGCGACAGCCTCGCCAATGTCTGTGCTTTCAATTCCCTCTCGAAACGCTCCAATGTCCCCGGCATCCGCTCCGGCATTTTGCTGGGCGACCCCGAATTTATGGCCAGCTTCACCAGCTTCAGAAATGTCGCCGGCCCGCAAATCGCCGGGCCAATCCAGCATGTCTCGGCGGCCCTGTGGCAGGACGAATCACATGTTGAGGAAAACCGCCGCCTCTATAATGAAAAATTCGCGCTGGCCGAAAATATCCTTGGGGAGCGCTATTCCTTAACAATTCCGGCAGGCGGCTTCTTTTTATGGTTAAAAATGTCTGAATTTGGCGGCGGAATCGCAGCTGCGACAACACATTGGAAAGGTTGTGGCGTTAAGCTTGTGCCAGGCGCTTCTCTTTCCCAGCCAGATCACAACGGGATAAACCCCGGCAAAGATTATGTTCGAATGGCTTTGGTCGGCTCGGCCGAGCAAACGGAGGATGCCTTACAAAAAATTATACGCGTTATCGGATGAGGTCGAAAACATGGCTGTTGCAGCCACAAGGGGAACCAGAAAAAAAGCATTATTACCAGTTTCGCTGGAACAGGGCCTGAAACAGGGCGCCAACAAAACCGTTGGCGTTGCGCTTGTTTTGGCGGCCCTGCTCGCCTGGGCGGCCCTTATGAGCTGGTCCGTCAATGACCCAAGCCTCAACCGCGCCACAGATGGCCCCGTTGACAATCTGCTAGGTCACACCGGAGCCGTTTTCGCTGATATTCTTTTTCAAAGCTTTGGCCTCGCCGCCGTATTTCTTATTTTACCTGTTGCCATCCTCGGCATGCGGTTCCTCCTTAACCACCCGGTGGATCGCTACCGCCTGCGCACCCTCTCCTGGCCTGTCACCACCGCGTTGATTGCCATGACCCTCACCCTTTTGCCGCGCAGCCCCTCCTGGCCGCTGCCGCAAAGCTATGGCGGCATCCTCGGCGACACGCTGGCCAAGCTGATCAACCTTTTGGAGATCACCCAGGCAAGCAGCCTCTCCGCCATCATCGCCGTTATCCTCCTTGGCGGCCTCTCACTTTACAGCCTCTCATTCACCACCGGCATCACATTTGAAGATGCAAAGGTTCCCTTCACGATCGAAGATCCCGAAGCCCTGAAGCAAAAACTGAAAGCGCCTGCCAACCGCCTCTCCTACTGGTGGCGCGCCCGCCAGTCCCGCCCCAGCGACGCCCGCAGCAACCAGCGCCTCTGGTGGCGAAACGCCGCCCTTGATGAGCCCCCGCTCACCAGGCAGCCGCAAGGCGCGCCCTTTATCCAACAGGGCGGGCCACAAACCCCGCGCGCACCAGCCGTCATGGCCCCATTGAACGCGGGTTTCAGGCCCGTAACGCCAGGCTTTGCCGCCGCCAAGCCTGCCACCCCCGGCCAAAACGCTGGCGAATATTCTGGGCGCAATCCTGGCCACAATGCGCACCCGGCACCCTTTGCGCCCGGCGGCATGCCGCCTATGTCCGCCCGCCCGGTCTATGCCCACGGCCAGCCGGCCCACCAGCATCTTTATGACTTTGAAAGCGAAACCCCGGCCTGGGCGGCAGAGGATAGCCACCGGGACAGCCCGGCATCAGGCAAAGCCAGCGGCATTCGCCCCGCCCATAAAGCTGGCGGCCACCCGCGCCGCGGCGATTTCATTTTGCCGCCCATCGAATTGCTCAACCCGCCAGAGCAACAGCAGGCTGAAAGCTTCACCCATGAAGAACTGCGTGACATGGCAGAAATGCTGCAGAACGTATTGCTGGACTTTGGCGTCAAGGGCACCATCCTGAATGTGCGCCCCGGACCTGTTGTTACCCTGTTTGAATTTGAGCCAGCCAGAGGCACCAAGACATCCCGCATCGTTGGCCTCGCAGACGACATCGCCCGCTCGATGAGCGCCTTCTCAGCCCGCATTGCCGTCATCCCGGGGCGCAATGCCATCGGCATTGAGTTGCCAAACGTCAGCTTCGAAACCGTTTTTCTGCGTGAGCTGGTGGAATCGAATGATTTCCTCCATTCAGAAAACAGCCTGCCGCTCATCCTTGGCAAAGGCATCGGCGGCGAGCCGATGATCACCGATCTGGCCGACATGCCGCATCTTCTCATCGCTGGCACCACCGGCGCTGGCAAGTCCGTTGGCATCAACACCATGCTGCTTTCGCTGCTTTACCGGCTGACACCAAAGCAATGCCGCATGATCATGATTGACCCCAAAATGCTGGAACTGAGCGTTTATGATGGCATCCCGCATCTTTTAACCCCAGTGGTGACGGACCCGACCAAGGCCGTCTCCGCCCTGAAATGGGCGGTGAGGGAAATGGAAGACCGCTACCGCCAGATGTCAAAACTCGGCGTGCGCAACATCAATGGCTTCAACGAGCGCGTCAAAGAGGCAGCCAGCCGCGGCGAGCCGCTGACCCGCACCGTCCAGACCGGCTTCGACCAGCAGACCGGCCGCGCCATTTTTGAAGATGAGCATCTTGAATTTGAGCCAATGCCGATGATTGTCGTTGTCATTGATGAAATGGCAGACCTGATGATGGTCGCCGGTAAAGAGATTGAAGCGGCCATCCAGCGTCTGGCGCAAATGGCCCGCGCCGCTGGCATCCACGTCATCATGGCAACACAGCGCCCCTCGGTTGACGTTATCACCGGCACCATCAAGGCCAATTTCCCGACCCGCATCAGCTTCCAGGTCACCTCAAAAATCGACAGCCGCACCATCCTAGGCAAGGAAGGAGCCGAACAGTTGCTTGGCCGCGGCGACATGCTGTTCATGCCCGGCGGCAGCCGCATGGTCCGCGTTCACGGCGCCTTTGTGGGTGACGATGAGGTGGAACAGGTCGCCAACCATCTGCGTGCCCAGGGCGCACCCGAATATCTCGACACCATCACCCTTGGCGATGATGATGAATTTGCCAGCGACGCGGAGGAGGCCGGCAGCAGCGGCAATAGCCTTTATGACGACGCCGTCGAGATTGTCCTGCGCGACCAAAAAGCCTCGATCAGCTACCTGCAACGCCGCCTCTCCATTGGCTACAACAAAGCCGCAACACTGGTCGAAGAAATGGAAAACAGCGGCATCCTCAGCGCCCCCAGCCCCAACGGCAAACGCGAAATCCTCGGCTAAATCACCAACGCCGCAGAGAACCCGAGCCCCGTAAACCCCCTGCACGAAGAAGGAAGTCGCAAAGCGACGAACATGGCGCAGCGCCAGCGCAGCCCGCAGCATCGCGGCGCCCCTCGGAGGGCCCACTGCCACCGCAGCGGAATAGCCCGTGAGAGAGAGAGAGAAAACATACACATCATTTTCTCGTCTTAATCTTTAGGCATTAGTAATGTCTGTTTGATTCACTGGACAAATCAATCTAAAGAGATCGATCCCTATCGGCCCCTCGGAGACATCGTCAATGAAATTCACGCCTGCACGCTGCCACCCGGCGCCAACGCCAGCGGCATCAAACCCTGTTGCCCCCCTGGGCACATTGAGCGCCGGTCTTATGCTGGCCCTGGCAAGCTTTATTGCTGTCTTTGCTGTCAACCTGAACAGTACGGATGCCCTCGCCGCAGAAACCACCGCCGAAACAGCTGAGAAGGCAGAAGATGGATCGCCAGAAAAATCCGGCTGGTCCGCCTCAATTGCCGAAGGTCTTGATGAGCGCGGCCTGACCGATCAGCAGAAAGAGCTGGTCATCGACATCAACGCCTACCTCAACCAGTTGACCGACTTGAAAGGCCGCTTCCTGCAGGTGAACCCGGATGACGGTCAGCAAAAAGGCAAATTCTACCTCAAGCGCCCGGGGCGCATCCGCTTTGATTATTCGCCGCCCAGCCTGCAAGTGGTTGTCTCCGATGGCGAGTATCTTTCCATCGAAGATCGTGACATCGACACTGTGGATCGCTTCCCGCTGGAAAACACCCCCTTTAGAATCCTGCTTGCTGAAGACGTCAACATCGTCCGTGACGCGATCATCAAAGGCGTTGTTGAAACCGACCAGGAGGCAACCATCGCCATGGTTGACCGCAAGGGACAAGCCTTGGGACAGATCGAAATTACCTTCGATAAAGACCCGGAATTGCGCCTTCGCGAGTGGAAAGTTATCGATGCACAGGGGCGAACAACCCAGGTTATCCTCTCAAACATGGTTGTTGACGAAAAAATCGATGGAAAACTTTTCACGCTGGAATCCTCTGCGGATCCCTTCTTTAGTCCATAATTAACTGTGACAAAACAGTTACTTAATTTGACATAATTGCGGCCCAATTAGCGTGTTTGCCTGCCAATACCACACACGTTACACGGGTAAAAACCACCTATTGGTGCAAAAAAACAATTGAATTCAAAAAAACTTCGCTTATTCTATTATTTTAGAGGGTGTGTCATTCCTATCGGTAGTGCCCCCCGTCTAACCGAGACAGACCCTCACGCGCCGTATTCCCTCTCGGCGCAAAGCGACTTAAAAGACGCTGCGGTTAAGAGGATAAAGACATTTGAGATGCGGTAGTCGCAACCCTGATGATAACTCTTTATCGTACGTGTCAACTAAGCGCAGTTTAACGCGCCCAGCCGTCCACATCCCGGTTGGGCGCTTTTTTTTGTAAAACGCTCCCCTTTTTCCGCCAACCCTCTGCGCCGTTATCAACCAGAGCGCGCTGCCGGCCCTCACCGCCCGCGGTAAACTTTACTCGCCCCAGCTTCGCCCGCAGGAAACAGCCGGGCAAAAGCCACGTTCACCCTTTTCTTCGCAGCCGGAAGCCGCTACACCCAGCCCATAAACCCATCGCGCAGCAAAGCTGCCTGACGTTACAACAAGCGGGACGACCAGAGGCCATCAATGAAAATCAAACTTGCAACCTGGAACATCAATTCGGTGCGCATGCGCCTCGATCATCTTGGGAAATTCAGCCGCAGCTACACCCCCGATATTATCGCCCTGCAGGAGACAAAATGCGCCAATGAAAACTTCCCGATCGATGCCATTCGCCAGATGGGGTATGAGCATATCTCCATCCACGGGCAAAAGGCCTATAACGGCGTCGCCATTCTCTCCCGCATTCCCATCGAGCCGATTTGCACCCATGATTTTAACAACAGCCTGCATGCCCGCCATCAGGCCGTTGAGCTGAGATATTCAAACCGCCGCGCCAAGCATCCGCTGATCCTGCATAACTTTTACATCCCCGCCGGCGGCGACGTGCCCGACCGGGACAAAAATATAAAATTCGGCCAGAAGCTGGATTATCTCACCAACCTCACCCACTGGTTTCAGGATGAGACTGAGACCCACTCCGAGCGCATGATCATTGTTGGCGACCTCAACATCGCCCCACTTGAAACGGACGTATGGTCACACAAGCAATTGTTAAAGGTCGTCTCGCATACACCGATTGAGGTTGAGCATCTGACCAAATTACAGGACTCGCTTGGCTGGCATGATGTCATGCGCCATTTTGTGCCCGAGCCAGCCCCCCTCTACACCTGGTGGAGCTACCGCGCCAAAGACTGGCGCGCTTCAAACCGCGGACGCCGTCTCGATCATGTCTGGGTCACGCCAAAGCTGGCGAAAAAAGCAACATCAATGCAGGTCATCAGCGAATTGCGCGATTGGAAGAAGGCCTCTGACCACGCGCCGGTAATCACCGAGTTCGATATTTAATCTCACCGATCGCGACATATCGCCGTCGCAAAAAACGCCCCACGAATGGGGCGCCTTGGCAAATCTCTGATTTTTATTGAAACAAGCCGCCCAACCAACGGGCGGCTGAATGGCGCGGCGCAGCAACACGCTACTGATAAGCCGCAACAGCGCCCTCGGTTACAAACACCGCCGTGTCATAGGCGCCTGATTCAGCTGCCTCCAGCGTGCGGTCAATTTCATGAATGCGCTCAACCATCACCGACAAACGCCCTTTGATGGTTTGAATAAAACTGTCAGCGATTTCCGGGTTTTGCGTCATTACCGCGTAAAGCATTTGCCGCGAAATTTTCAGCGCCTTCACCTCGGATTTCGCGCGCACAGTAGAGGCATGCACATGGTCAACCAGCATCGCCATTTCACCCACCAGAATGCCGTGACCGAAATGCTCACGTGACCGGTTGATCTCAGGCTGAGCCAACCGCTCGACGAAGCCAACAACGATGAAGTAAGCCGCATCACCGGCATGCCCATCCTCGATCATCACCTGACCGGGGCGAAAAACCACCCGCTCAGCCGCATCGACAATCGTCATGACCTGTTCGTCAGTCAATTTTGAAAAAACATCAAGCTGTTTAAGCGGCCCGATCAATTCGGAAAGCTGCATCAAGTGACCTCATAAAATCATTAAATCCGCGAACAACGCACCCCTCTCTCCCCAAGGGAAAGAGCGAGCAGCAAGCAGCCGCCCATGCCGAAAAAACGACACGTTACAACGCTTTACGCAAATACACGGATACCCCCACTAAGCCGAACGATGCCCGGCCACCAGATGAAATTCCCTCTCTGGCTACGCGGATCAAAAGCCTGTTTTGGCCCTCACGGCCAGTGATCCGAATAAGATGACTTTAGGACCTAAGCGTCTAAAAAGGAAGGCGGCGAAATGAGAAGCCTGTGGATGTTTTTAAGGGACGAGTTTATATCCGCCAGCTTCGGTCAACAAAAGTTCCGACTGTGACGGATCTGTCTCTATTTTTTGCCGCAACCGGTAAATGTGGGTCTCGAGAGTGTGCGTCGTGACCTTGGCGTTATAGCCCCACACTTCATGCAGCAACACATCCCGCGTCACCACCTTTTCCCCGGCGCGGTAGAGATATTTGAGGATCGAAGTTTCTTTCTCGGTCAGGCGAATTTTCTTTTCCTCATTATCAACTAGCAATTTCGATGCCGGCTTGAAGCTATAAGGCCCGATCGAGAAAATCGCATCTTCGCTCTGTTCATGCTGGCGCAGATGCGAGCGCACCCGGGCCAGCAACACACCAAAGCGAAACGGCTTTGTGACATAGTCATTCGCGCCGGCATCAAGCCCGAGAATTGTATCGGCATCAGAATCCTGGCCCGTTAGCATGATAATCGGGCTTTTAAACCCTGACACGGCGCAGCTTCTTGCACATTCTCGCCCGTCAAGCTCAGGCATGTCAACATCCAGAAGCATAAGATCAACTCGCTCTTGTTCAACAATCTCAAGCCCATCCCCAGGCCGCCTGGCAGAAACAACCTCAAACTCATCATGTAACAATAATTGATCGACAAGGCTTTCCCGTAAATCGTCATCATCATCAACTATCAGTATTTTTTTTGTCGCGCTCATGAACCTATCCCATTGAAAATCTTCGCAAACCGCCGGGCGCGGTGCTATATAATAGTTGTAAAATAACGCGAAGCCAATGTCGGGTGAATTTATGTCAAATTTTGGTGATGACCGCGTCATGGCGATTTTGAAACAAAATGATCAGGCAACCAAAGGATGGCTTCGCAGCCATGATGCCGCCAGCCTGCTGCCCCTGGCCCTCGGCCGCTCCGGCCTTCGTTATCTGAAGCGGGAAGGCGATGGCGCAACCCCGCGCGGTATCTGGCGCCCGCTGCAGATTTTCTACCGCGCCGACAAACCCACCGGCCGGTCTCAAGCCTCAAAACCACACCCATTAAACCCGATGAAGGCTGGTGCGATGCGCCGGATGACCGCAACTACAACCGCAAAATCACGCTGCCCTACCCCGCCTCTCATGAGCGTCTCTGGCGAGACGATGACATGTATGACCTTCTCGTGGTACTCAATCACAACCAGCGCCCGCGCATCAAGGGCGGTGGCAGCGCCATTTTCCTGCATGTAGCCAAACCCGGCTTCACGCCGACAGAAGGCTGCCTTGCCTTCAAAAAAGCCGACATCCACCGCCTGGTGACGCAGATGACGCCAGCAACAAGGATCGTCATATAATCGCGTTTAATGCGGGCGGCATTTTGCGAACCCGGCGTGGGTTCAGATAAAGATCAGCCTCAAGCGACTCGAGTTTGAGATCCTTATCCAGCTTGCCCTTTTTCATATCATTGACGAGGTCTTTGATATGCCACTGCGCTTCCTGGTTGAACCGCAGCATGGTGCAGAACATCTGCAACACATATTTCATGGTTGAATCGCAATGCTCGGCCTTCACCCAGCATTTCCATTTGCCACCCAGATTAATCACCCGCCCATTCAGCTTGCCGACCTTGCGGCCGCGATTGTCATAGAGCACATAATCGCCGCCGATATTGATCCAGCAACGGCGCAGCACATAATAATGCGGCACCCCGTCTTTCAGGATAAAGAATGAATAACGCTCCGGCTGGAAAAACCATTTATAGGCCGAGCGCTCAATCTGCACGATCTGATCATGCCCCGAGATATTGACGCTGAAGGATGTCACCGGAAAGCCCCTGGCCCCATGCGTCAACAGCATCGAGCGGCGGCCAAGCAGAAGATCCATCGTGCCGCGCCAGTTCACCTCGTCGGTAAACAGCTTGATCACCATGCGCCGCTTCATGCCGGTCTCGGTCTTCCACGCCCCCTTGCGGTAAGCCACCAGCCCGACCCGCTTGCCATCCTCCTGCACCTCGCCGAGAATATCCATATCCTTGGTGAACTGGCGCGACTTGGCGCGGTAGCGGTCCTGCTGGTAAATGCCGATTTCGGTGGTATTGAGATCGGTCAGCCATAAGCTGACATCAAACTTCTCGACCTTTTTCGTCTTACTGACCTGCTGCTCCATCAATACCCTCGCGAATGACCCTGGCTAAATCTCATCAATGACCAGCGCAGAAAACCGCGCTGCGAATCAAAATTTCGCCAAGCTTACCATTGTTCGCGGCATCATTAGAGCTATGGGGGAAACTTATCCAAGCCTAAAGTTTGCCAGCCCCCGGTTTGTCAGCTTCCAGTTTTTCAGCATCCAGTTTGTCCGCCCCTGTTCACTAGCCTTTCGTTAGCCAGCATCTCGTTCGCCAAAAATCGCCGTCCCCACCCGCACATAGTCAGCGTCAAACTGAACCGCCGTTTCATAATCACTGCTCATGCCCATCGAGAGCTGATCAACAACATGACGCACAGCAAGCTGCCGCAAAAATTCAAAATGCGGCGCTGGCACTGCATCAACGGGCGGAATGCACATCAGCCCGGCGATATGGAGACCATGCGTCTCCCGGCAAAGTGTCAGAAAGTCACCAAGATCGCCGGGGGCAATGCCAGCCTTCTGCGGCTCCTCACCGGTGTTCACCTGAACGAATAACGTCAGCGCGCGGCCCTGCGCTTCCATTTGCCGGGCCACCGCCGCCGCTATCTTCGGCCGGTCAATGGTCTGGATACAATCGAACAGCGCCACCGCATCGCTCGCCTTGTTTGATTGCAGCGGCCCGATCAGATGCAATTCCAGATCACCATGGCGAGACCGCAGCGCCGGAAACTTCGCCGCCGCCTCCTGCACCCGGTTCTCACCAAACAGCCGCTGCCCGGCGGCAATCGCCGCCTCGATATCTTCGGCTGTCCGCGTCTTGCTGACGGCAATCAATTGGCCCTTGGCCGCAGAAGATCCGCCCGCCGCCCGCGCCATATCAATGCGGCTTTTCACATCCGCCAGATTTTCAGAAATTGACATTCCTAAACTCAACTGCTGCTTTTCCGTTGTTTTACCACAAGCTTTCACAGCCCGCACCCCTTGACAGCCGCCACCGATGGCGTATTGCTGGCCAAAACAAAAAGCGCCGCTCACCGGCTTCACCAAGGAACGAACAATGCAATACACTGCCATCTGCATGGACAAACCAAATTCAGAAAATCTCCGCCTCGAAAACCGCGCCGAGCATCTGGGGCATCTTAAAAAGGTGCGGGAAAATATCCTGCTCGCCGGGCCGTTCCTCAATGAGGAAGACGGCATGTGCGGCTCGCTGCTGGTGTTTGATGGCCTCACCCTGCAAGAAGTCAATGACTGGCTCGCCAGTGACCCCTATGCCAAAGCCGGCCTGTTTGAAAGCGTTGAGGTGCGCCCCTTCCGCAAGGTGCTGTAAAGCCGCCCGCCTTAAACTTTGGAGTTCGGCCGCTTCGTCTCATAAGGTCTGAGGCTCAAAAGATCTGCCATATCATCGCGGATGGTCTCTTCCGTCAGCCGCGCCAGCGCCTTGCGATCGCCCATTCTCTCCAGCGGCACCGGCTCGCCAAGCCGTACATGCACATCGAGCGGCCCGGCCTTGAGAAGATTCCAGACATGGCTGCCCATTTCCATGTCGCCATACCAGGCAACAAGTGGCCGCGTCCGCCGGCCCAGTGGCACCCCGCCCAGATAGGTGTAGGCGATCGCGGCCGTCTGCACCATCGTTTCGTTATCCGCCCCGGAAGCCGCCGCGAATAACGAGCTCTTGAAAGGCAACACCCGGTTACCATCGCTGCTGGTCCCTTCCGGAAACAGCACAATCACTTGCCGCTTCTGCAGCCGCTCGGCAATCTCCGTCGCAGACTTCAGACTCTCTGTCCGCTTCTCCCGGTCAACAAAAATCGTCTGCTGCAAATTGGCGAGAATTCTCACACCCGGCCAGGTGCCCACCTCCTGCTTGGCGACAAAAGAAAGCGGTGTGATCGCCGTAAAAACCACAATGTCCATCCAGGAAATATGATTGGCGACCATCAACGTCGGCTTATCCTGCCGGACATGGCCATCCACATGAATCCGCAAGCCCATAATCGCCGCGATAAACCGGTGATAATAATGCGGCAACAGCCGCGCCGCGCGCAGGTTCAATTTGATGAACAGCCATTGCACAGGCACAAGCAATATGGTCACAAGAAAAAACCAGAACAAAACCCAAAGGGCTCGCAACGCCGCCATTTCACTTCCAGACTTACTTATTTTCTTTTTTCTTGTCACCGTCCAGAGGGACGCCGTATAGCTCTAATCGATGGTCCACAAGCCGGTAACCAAGCTCACGCGCCACCCGCTCCTGCAGCTTTTCAATTTCTTCATTGCGAAACTCGATCACCTCGCCATTTTTCACATTGATCAGATGATCGTGATGTTGCGACGCGACCCGCTCAAGCCTGGCCTTGCCATCTCCAAAATCATGCGAGGCCACGATCCCGGCGTCAATGAATAACCGCACCGTCCGGTAAACGGTCGAAAGCGAAATCCGGTCATCCTTCGCATGCGCCCGCGCATGTACATCTTCCACAGCAGGGTGATCCTTCGCTTCAGACAGAACCCGCGCGATCACCCGGCGTTGGTCTGTCATACGCATGTTTTTCTCGGCGCATAAACGCTCCAGGCTGGTCTCCCCATCACCCATAATATCCAGGCCCCTTTTTTCCGGCCCTTAAATCCAGGCCCCGATTTTCAAAGCCTTTACCAGCTGCGCTCCCGGCGGCATTACGTGCCCATCACCCATTGCACCTTGAAAAGCACAACTTAAAAATCAGCAACGACGAAAACGACCACCTCAATAAAAAACCGCATCCAGGTATAAAATTCAAAACCTTATAGCCGCCCGCCCGCAAGCCTGTAAAGCGCGCGATGCCACAAGCGGTATACCCGCAAGGTTAAACATATTCATCATCAAGGGAAAGGCGCATCATCAGCGCGTTGGCAGCTTTCTCACCGCCCTTGGCCGGGTAATAAGCCCGCCGCTCGCCGACAACATCAAAGCCAAGCTGGTTATAAAGCTCAATCGCCGCCTTGTTTGTCTCGTCCACTTCCAGCAACAGCGACTTGATCCCCTCATCATAAAGAAGATCAATCGCCATCTGCATCAGCCCTTCACCAAGCCCCTTGCGCCGGTGCCGCCGCGCCACCGCAATCGAGATGACCTCCGCCTCATCGGCCACACAGCGCACGAGCAAAAACCCCGCCGGCTCACGCCCGCGGTTCGGAAACACACCCAGAAGTTTCATATGTTTGTCTTGCAGAAACAGCGCAAAATCATGCGCCCCCCAGCCGCGCTGGAATGACGCTTTATGCAGGTTGGCCAGGCTGTTGATACACTCAAGCCCAACCGCCCTGACCGTAAAGCCATTATCCAACACCCGTAACATGACCGAACCAACGTCCCTTAATCTTGCCGTTTCAATGCCTTGCCGACCTGCGGTTTTGCATCCGCCGCCCGCAAATAAAGCGGTCGCACAGCCTCGCCATGATCAAACATTTTTTCGTCAATATGAAGCAAATCTTCCGCCCGCCCGTCAACCGCAGTAAAAGCCTCCGGGACGCCGCCAAGGGGCTCAAGCAGGGCGCCAAGCAACACCCCAGTCACCGCCGGTCCAATGGCAAATTCAATCTCATGCGCTTTGAAGAACCCATCCACCTCGTCAAGCCTCACCAGAGAAGGCAGCGTCTCCGCCGCAAAGGCGCCGTCCGTTAGCGAAAAACCCTGACCGTAAATTTCATCCCGCCCGGCATCAATGATCACCGCGAAGCGGCCCGGCCGAGCCCCCTCCATTCGCGCATATTTATTGCCAATGACCAGGCTGCGCGCCGCGCCGGAAAGCGGCGTGCCGTTTGCCAGCGCCAGCCCCTTTGCCAGCGCAATGCCAATCCGCACGCCGGTAAAGGAGCCCGGCCCGATTGTGCAGAAAATTTTATCAATGTCAGAATAATCGAGCCCGGCCTCTAGCAACAGCGCTTCAATCATCGGCAAAATCCGCTCCGCCTGGCCGCGCCCCATCGGCTCATACCGGGCTGAGATCCGCGCGCCACCCTCGCAACCCTCGCCATGGCGAAGCGCCGCAGAGCAATAAGCCCCGGCCGTATCAATTGCCAATTCTGTCATGGTGGATTGTGGCCTCGCGCCAGAGGGTGCGGGCCCTAAGCGTCTTCCGCCGGGCGCACCGCCTGCACTTCAGGTAAAAAATGCCGCATCAGATTTTCAATGCCATGCTGCAATGTCACTGTTGAGCTCGGGCAACCAGCGCAAGCCCCGCGCATCGTCAGATAAACAATCCCATCGCGAAAGCCTTTGAAGACAATGTCGCCGCCATCCTGAGCCACAGCCGGGCGCACCCGCGTCTCAAGTAGCTCCTTGATGGTTGCAACTGTTTCCGCGTCTTTGGGATCAAAAAACTCATCTTCACCCTGGTTCTGCGGCTGCGCATCGTCCATCACCACCGGATCACCCGACATGTAATGCTCCATGATCGCCCCGAGAACAGCCGGTTTCAGCTGCTGCCAGTCCATGCCGCCCTTGGTGACCGAGATAAAGTCAGTGCCAAGAAACACCGCTTCCACACCCGAAATGCCAAACAACCGCTGCGCCAGCGGCGACTCGCCCGCCTGATCATCAGACAAAAACTCCAGATTGCCCTCATTGATCACCGGCTTGCCGGGGATGAATTTTAAGGTCTGAGGATTGGGTGTCGCTTCGGTTTGAATGAACATGACCGGGTCTCCGATAGAAAACGGGTTTTAAGAATGTTTCTAAACTAGCAATGTTATAGAACAAATCAGCCGAAAGGACCAGCCCCAAACGGGGTGCAAATTAAATCTTGACCGGCGAAATTTCTGATAGGGATATAAGCGCATTGGCTGAAAAAAACCAGTCATTCGCCGCAAAAAATCGTAGAATCAGCCAGTTAGGCCAGCGCGGTTATCTCATCCCAGGTCAGATTGCCCGGAATGATCGAAATCGGAATGGGAAAATTACCCGCCTTACTACCGGTGAATAGATTGGAAATCAGCGGCCCCGGGCCGGATTGCTCCGTCGATGCCCCGAGCACGATGATGGCGATATCCGCATCCGCTTCAATCAGATGCGTAATTTCCTCCGCCTTTTTGCCCTCACGCACCACCTCTTCCACCTCGATATCTTCAAAGCCATTTGATTTCAGCTTGCGTTTAAACAGCCGGAAAACCGCCTTCGCCTTCTGCTGCGCCTCTTCGCGCTGAATTTCCTTGACCCCCAGCCAATGCTGAAAGTCGCCGGGCTGGATGACATAGAGCATAGAAATCATCCCCCCGGTACGGCGCACCCGGTTGGCAGCAAAAGCAAGGGCCGCTTCCACTTCCGGGGCGTCTTCCTCGACAACCACCAGAAATTTTCGCACATGGCCGGATGAGAAAACATTGCGTTTATACTCAGGCATCCGCACATCGTGCCAAAGGAACCGGGCTTCGCCAAGCTGTTTTTATGCCTTTTGCAACGGGGCGTCAGCGCCGCCCATCGGCGCCAGGCGGTAACAATCTTCACATCAGGCAATAAAGCGCGGTCTTAAACATCACCCGCCACAATAAAAACAGGCCCCCCACCCTGTCACCAGAGCAGAGGGCCCTTCCCTCTAAACTTATTGTCAGGTCGCAAATGACCCGGCCGTTTTAGTCATCGGGCAAGGTCATCGACCTGACCAACCGCAACAATCAGCTTGGCAAGGCCGACATCGCCGCCCTCAAGGATTTCGGAAATGGCCCGCTCAGTTCTGGTCACCGCCAGCTCATTGGCCGCAACCCAACCTTCAAATCCATCGCTCAGGGCCGCGACACGCGCCGCCAGTTCCCGCCGCGCCGTTTGCACCCGGTTTACCACCGCGTTCAATGCCCAGCGATCATAAACATCAAGCACCGGCACCGTCTCCGTCGCGCGGATCAATGTGCCAAGCTGCAGCGCGTCATCAATCGCCTGATCAGCCGCTGCCACCTTGCTCATCTCGAGCCCGGCAGAAGAACCCGCTTTCACCACATCTAGCCCCTCACCCCGGACCATCAGCTCATGCATCATGGCGGCCATATCGTCAGGCATGCCGCTGTCCGTCAGCTGTTTAATCTCGCGGGCGGCTTCCTCTTGCTGGGCTTCGCTTAACGCCGATTTCATCACCTTGAAGTAGCGATCAAGCCCGGTTTTATAGGCTTTAATTTCCGCCTTTAACCCCTTGGAGAAATCCCCATTCATCAGGAACCAGGCCGTCTTCCGCCGGGTGACAAATTGCAACCGCGCATACATATCGAGCTGCACATTGCCCGCCACTTTATTATCGAGCGCATCAACAGCGGCGTAGCAGGCATCAAGCCCAAGCACGTCATTGGCAACCGTATAGGCAGCGGCCAGATCACCGGAGCTGCGCCCCGATTCATCACACAGCCGCACCACCATCGTCGAGCCGCCGCGGTTGATGATATCATTCGTTAACTGCGTCGCGACGATATTGGCCTTCAGCGGGTGATGGCGAATCTCTTTCGAAAAGTCGCTCTGCATCCCTTCCGGGAAATAGCTCTTCAGTGACGCGCTGTAATAGGGGTCACCAACAATCTCTTCTTCAACCAATTCGTTAAAGAGATCGATCTTGGCAAAGCCGAGCAGCGTCGCCAGCTCCGGCCGGGTCAGCGGTTTGGCAGCCTCAAGCCGCTCGGCAATCTCCGAGTCTTCCGGCAATCCCTCGATTGACCGGCTCATCAGCCCTTTTTTCTCCAGGTCCCACATCAGCCGCTGCTGGAAGCCAAGGTCGGCAAGGCCCCGCCGTTCGCCGAGCGAGATCGTCAAACTCTGGCGATAATTATTCACCAGGCAGCGTGCCGCCACCTCTTCCGTCATCGAGGCCAGCACCTTGTTGCGCTTCGCCTCCGTTAGGGTGCCGCCGGCAACAGCCGCCCCCAGCGCAATCTTGATATTGACCTCAAGGTCAGAGGAGTTCACACCCGCCGAGTTATCAATCGCATCGGTGTTAACCCGCCCGCCACTCTCGGCAAAGCCCATGCGGCCTTGCTGCGTGATGCCAAGATTGGCGCCCTCACCAATCACCTTGACGCGCAATTCAGATGCCTTAACGCGGATCGCATCATTCGCCCGATCTCCAACGTCAGCATTTGATTCATCATCCCCGCGCACATAGGTGCCAATGCCGCCAAACCACATCAGGTCAGCCTGCGCCTTCAGGATCGAGCGCATCAGCTCATTAGGTGACATCTGCGCCTTGGTAACCCCAAGCAACGCCTGTATCTCAGCGGTCAGCCTGATCGATTTCGCAGCCCGCGAGAAAACCCCGCCGCCCTTTGAAATCAGCTTCGGGTTATAGTCCTGCCAGCTTGAGCGGCCCGTATCAAAAAGCCGCTTGCGCTCAGCCCAGCTTGTCTTCGCATCAGGTGCCGGGTCGATGAAAATATCGCGGTGGTCAAACGCCGCCACCAGCTTTGTTGCTTTGGAGAGCAGCATGCCGTTGCCAAACACATCGCCGGACATGTCACCAACACCAACAACGGTAAAGGCCTGGCGCTGGATATTCACATCCATCTCGCGGAAATGCCGCTTCACCGCCTCCCAGGCGCCGCGCGCCGTAATGCCCATTTTCTTATGGTCATAGCCTTGCGAGCCACCAGAGGCGAAAGCATCCCCCAGCCAAAAGCCCCGGTCGCATGAGATTTTGTTGGCAATATCAGAAAAGCTCGCCGTGCCCTTATCGGCGGCAACCACCAGATAGGGGTCGTCATCGTCATAGCGCACGGTGTTTTCCGGCGGCACGATCTTTTTGCCATCCATATTATCAGTAAGCGACAGCATGGCATTGATGAAGCGTTTATAGGCAGCAATACCATGCGCCATAAACTCTTCGCGGCTCGGGTCAAGCGGCATGTCCTTTGGCACAAACCCGCCCTTGGAGCCGGTCGGCACAATCACCGAATTTTTCACCAACTGCGCTTTCACAAGCCCCAGCACTTCTGTGCGGAAATCCTGATGCCGGTCCGACCAGCGCAGGCCGCCCCGCGCAATTTTACCAAAGCGCAGATGCACACCCTCAACCTTCGGCGAATAAACAAAGATCTCCCGGTAAGGGCGCGGCTCCGGCATGCCCTCTACCTGCGAACTATCAAATTTGAACGCCATCGTCTCTGGCGGCAGGCCATCCTCATCGCGCTGATAAATATTCGTCCGCAGCAACACCATAATCAGATTACGGAATGAGCGGATGATCTGGTCTTCATCAAGGCTCGGGATGTCCTCAAGCGCGTCGTCAATTTTTTTATTGAGCCGTTTCGCCTTGGCAGCTGATGATTTTTGCAGCGCCGGGTCAAACCGCGCGTGGAAAAGATCAATCAGCGCCTGCGTCACCGGCGCATAGCGCACCAGCACCTGCGCCATATACCCCTGCTCATAGGGCACATTGATCTGGCGCAGATAATGGCTCAGGCCCCGCATCATCGCAGCGTCTTGCCATTTGACACCAAGCAGCGAAATGATCTCGTTAAACCGGTCATCTGCCGCCTCACCAGCCCATACCGCCATAAAGGCCTTGGCCATTGGCACCTTCAAATTATCCAGCTTGATCGGCTCGCCGGTGCGCGTCTTCAGCCGCATGATGTGCTGGCACACCGGCGGCTGACCTTTGCCCTTGTCAGGCACAATATTGTAGCTGCGCTCGTCAATAACCGAGAAGCCAAGATTTTCAAAAATCGGCACCCGGCGCGAGAGCGGAATGGCTGAGCCAAGATTGTAAAGCGTCACATCGACCGTATCGCGGCTGGCCTTGGCCTTGCGGTGGAAGGACACAGCCGTCGGCCGGTTCTCATCCATCTCTTCAATGGTGTGGATGTCTTCCATCAGGCGATCCGTACCATAAACCTCCTGATAGCCGACAGGAAACGCATCGCGATACTGCCCGATCAGCGTGTTGGTATCATCGCGGTCATGCACATCGCGGATGACAGAGCGCATGCGGTCTTCCCAGCGGCGCGAAATCTCAGCGATGCCGTCCTCAAGCTCCTTGTTGGAAACCGAAGGCGTCTTGCCCGCATCCCGCCCGATGATGAAATGAATGCGCACATAGGGTGCTTCTGTGAAATAGGGGTAGAAGGCGCTCATCCGCCCATCCAGCTTTTCCGAGAGGAAAGCGGCGATATTTTTTCTTATTTCCGTGGAGAATTGCTCGCGCGGCAAAAACACCAGCAGCGAGGCAAAGCGGTCAAACTCGTCGACACGCTTTAAAACCTTCACCCTCGGGCTGTGGTCCAGCGTCTCGATCTCTTTGGCATATTCTGCCAGCATATTATTTGAAATCTGGAAAAGCTCATCACGCGGAAAGGTCTCGACAATATTGGTCAAGGCCTTGCCGGTATGGCTATCCCGCCCGGCACCTGAGCGATCCAGCACATAATCCAGCTTCTGCCGCAGGATCGGAATATTCGCAACCTTGCTGGCATAGGCCGATGAGGTAAACAGCCCGACAATCCTGAGCTCTCCTGCCAGCTTGCCCGCCGCGTCGTAAAGCTTAACACCGACATAATCCATATAGGCACGGCGGTGCACGTCTGATTTGATATTCCCCTTGGTGATGATGATCGGCTCAGAGGAGAAGAAAAATTTACGCACTTCCGGCGTCATATGGCTCAGCGCCTTGCCGCGCCTGAGAACCTTCATGTTCGGGTCACGCAGAATGCCAAGCCCGGTGCCTTTTTTCGGCTTGAGCTCCGAGGCGGCGCCCCGCCCCTTCAGCACATATTCGCGCATGCCCAGAAATGTAAAATTATTATCCAGCGCCCATCTGAGAAACTGGATTGATTCCGCCAGTTGATCAACAGGCACCTGCACCTTGTTGGTCGACAGGCCAGCGGCCACACTTGTCAACCGGCTGCGCATCGGCAGCCAGTCGGCAACGATGGTTTGAATGCGTTTCAAAAGCGCGGCGAGGGCATCCTGAAGTGCGGCGCGGTCGTCTTCGTCAAGCCGCTCCAGATAAAGCGAGATGAAACTCTCTGTTGAAATGCTGGGCCCGCCCTGCGCGCCTGCATCCAGCAACCCTTGCAATTTGCCGTGCCGGTCGCGCTTTACGGTGAGCACCGGGTGCAGCACCATATGCACCTTGATGCCCCGCGCCTGTAATTCACCCAGCACCGAGTCCAGCAAGAAAGGCATATTGTCATTGAGAAGATTGACAACGGTCACCGCACCATCGGCAAAGCCTTTATCCTCATCCAGCTCATGGGTCTCCACCATAAGCTTGATCTGATGTTTTGGGCGCTTTTGAATAAATTCAAAACTCTCTGCCACCAGTGTTTTATAGGTCTCATCGTCGACGGTATCGACATCAGTCCATTTTACACTGGCCATCAGGTCCCGTGTAAACTGATCAAGAGAATTTGCCATCTGTCTCGCAACTCCAATGCTGGACGTGATCGAGACGATTGGATCATAGAATTCCGGTTTAAATTGCACCGTCATAACCGATTGCCCGCTTTCAAAAATCTTCCCCAAAACGGCCCGGTCGAGAAAAAATGTCTGCAAGCGAATACGCGGCACCAGTCGCCTGCCCCTTCTCAAGTGGGCACGCATATATCAAAAGGCGCGCAAACCGATAATCCCCAGATTTGGAATGTGCGACTCAATAGCTGGGAGTCTAGCGAGTAAAAAGTGAATGAATTCTTAAGGTTAATCACCACCCGCGCAAGCGTAGCCGAAACAAAGCATGAATCGCAGCCAACAAAAGCCGCGTGTTTGAACGATGGCTATTCAATAATGATCAGATGATTTGAAAGCTCATTGTCATTCACCACACCGGGCGGGAAATGCTCCGCCAGCAACTGGCCGGAAGCCGCGATCGCATCCAGAAACCCCTGGCCGGGTTGCTTCTCCTGGATTTTGGCCGTTAGCCCGCGCACAATCTTTTCCCATGTCTCCGGCGGCACTTTTTCATAGATCGCCGTGTCAGCCACCACCTCGGCATAATGCTCAACCACAGAGACAAAAATCATCACCCCCGTCCGCCCCTGGGTCGTGTGCATCTCTTGCGCTGCAAACTGCTCAAGCGCATGGGCATGGGCCCAGCTATGTTTCAGCGCGCGCGGTACAATCCAATAACGAAGCGGCCGCATTGAGAGAATGAAGGACAGCAGAACAAAGACGATCAGCTGCACAAAATAAATCCGGTCATGCGCCCAGATGAGATAGGCCCCCTCCGTATAGCGCGGCAGATAAAGCAGAAACAACGGTACCAGCAAGGCAATGAATGCCGCGAGAAACAGCGGCAGCAACCTGTAGCTGCCCGACTGCCGCGCCAATACAGCGACGATCTCACCGCTGGTGCGCTGCTCTTCGGTCGTGATCGCCGCGCCGATCGCCTCGGCATCTTCCTTGTCGAACAATTCCATTCCAGTCTCCTGTTCCTGCAGCGGCAGAACAACCGCGCCGCGAAATGGTTAGGGCTACCAGCCGCCAGAGGCACCGCCCCCGCCAAAGCTGCCACCCCCGCCAGAAAAGCCGCCGCCAAAGCCACCACGCGTGCCGTGGTTAAAGCCGCCATTGCCGCCCCAGTGATCATGCGCGCCGCCGAAACTTCCCGGCACGATAACGACGCCGCCCGGCACCCGGCCACTGACCCGCCTATCCCGGTTCAGCGAGCTGACAAAATAAACAAAAGGCACAACCCAGAAGGCAAGGAAGATAAAGGGTAGCCAGGGCTCAACATCGTTTTTTGGTTTTTTTGACCGCGCCGCCACCTCAGCACCATCACCCAGCAAACTATCGCGAATGTCGGCAATGCCGGCTTTGATTCCCCCCGGCAGATCACCCCGCTTAAAGGCCGGCAATATCCGCCGCTCAATGATCAGCCCGGCCAGGGCATCCGGCAATACGCCCTCCAGCCCATAGCCTACCTCGATGCGCACCTTGCGCTCCTGCGGCGCGACGATCAGCAAAACGCCATTGTCCTTGCCCGCCTGGCCAATGCCCCAGTGCCGGCCAAGCTGATAGCCAAAAGCCTCGATTGGGTAACCCTGCAGAGAAGGCACCGTCACCACGACGATCTGGTCGGTCGAGCGGCCCTCAAGCTTGGCCAAAGTTTCGGTAATCTCGGCTTCATCATCCGCAGACAAAACACCAGCCCCGTCCACCACACGCCCTGTCAGTTCAGGAAAGTCAGGACCGACTGCCAGCGCCAAAGCGGCAAAGACCGGCAACAGAATGAGAGCAACCAGCAACAGCAGAGTGAGCCGCACCAAATCACCCGGCCGCTCCCTTTTTGTATGTTGACCAAAGCTGGCCTCCGGCCCATCGGCCTTACCCCCAA
>CALNZE010000043.1:0-10705 GCA_942490955.1 uncultured Alphaproteobacteria bacterium | reverse complement strand
TGGTCGCCTTCGCCGTTGACCCGTATTGCTGCTCATGGTCCGGGGCATTCCACTGGGTGTTCGCGGCAGCCACCCCGCGGCCTGTCGACCCTGCCGTCTACGGGGCCCTTCGACCGCCTGGTCGAGGCCGGATCGTTCCCGAGCCGGAGGCCGATGCCGCCATCATCGCCGCCTTGATCGCGGGCGATGCTCGGGCGTTGGGGCGCGTGCTGCACGGCGACCTCCAGGAACCGGCCCTGACGCTTCAGGCGACCCTGCGTGACGTGCTCGACGCGGGACTTGCGGCCGAGGCCCTCGGCGGGATCGTGTCCGGCCGGGCCGACGGTGGCGTTCTGGTGGAGGACCCCGCCGCGGCCGCGCGGGCCAACGCCGCACTCTCCGGGCTGGAGCAGGTCCGGGCGGCGTTCAGCGACGGGGCCAGCGCCTGGCGCAGTGGCGGACCGACTGACCGCGTTCGGCGGGGCGATCTGCCGGCGTCGTCAGGCCAGCGCGGGGCCGGGGTCGGTGGTGATGGCGATAGAGGTGGTCACGGCGAGGCGCACGGGACCGGTGCCGGTGCGTTGGGGATGACGACGCTGGTCGAGGCCGGGCTCGATGGACTGGTGGTCGGTGGACAGCGTCCCCAGTCGCCGATGATGGTCAGGACCCGGTAGCCCGGGGTCTCGAGCTGACAGTCCTCGTTGAGCAGCTCCCAGCGCTGGACCCGGAACTGGGGGCAGTCGACCAGCACCCGGGTGCGGCCGCCGTCACCGAGCTGCTCCCAGGGCCCGGCGGTGCGCGCCGCGGCCGGGTCGTGCGGTGCGCTCACGACCGGGAGCAGGTCGACGTGCAGCTCCCGGGCTTGGCCGTCGCGGGGCCGACGCGGTCGAAGTCGTAGAGCCGGTAGGTGATGTCGCTGGACTTCCCGCGCTGCACCTCGTAGACCAGCATCCCCGGGCCCACGGAGTGCACCTCGCCGGCGTTGACCTTGAAGAAGTCGTCCTGGGCCACGGGCACGGTGATCAGCCGGTCCATCAGGGTCCCGTCGAGCAGCGCGCGGCGCAGGTCGGTCGCGGTGTCGACGTGCCCGAGGATCAGCGCGGCGTCGTCGGTGCAGGAGACCACCAGCCAGCACTCGGCCTTGCCCGCGGTTGGCCCACTCCAACGCACGCGCCTGGGCGTCGTCGGGGTGCACCTGGACCAGGCGCAGCCGAAGTCCTGCGGGTCGAGGAACTTGCACAGCAACGGGAAATCCCCGGATTCCTCCTGCCCGGTCACCAGCCCGCTCATCCACGCCTGGCGCAACGTGAACCCCTCCGGTGCCCCCGAGGCGATGAACCCGCTCATCCCCGGCATCCCGGAGACCGCCCAGCACTCCCCGATGATCCCCTCAGGCACCGCCGCCCCGAACCACGTCCGCAGCGTCGTCCCGCCCCACAACCGCTCGGCGAACTCCGGCTCGACGACGAGCAGCTCGACCTTGCGCTCCCTTGAGGGTGAGAGCCGTAGCGAGGCCGGCGAGGTGAGTCGGGACGTCCGTGCGTCCGGCCCCTACCGGCCCGGGCGATAGCCTTGGGCCCATGCCCGCCCGTCGTCGCCCTCGAGGACATCCACGTCGTGTTCGCGACGCGTGCGGTCCTTGCCGGGGTCACCCTGGGCATCGACCGGGGCCAGCGGGTCGGGGTCGTGGGCGCAACGGCGACAGCAAGTCGACGCTGTTCCAGGTGTTCAGGGGTCGCCGAGCCCGACTCGGGGCGGGTCATCCACGGCTGACGCCCGAGTGGTCATGTCGGTCCAGTCCGACCCTTCCGCCGGGCGCGCACGGTACGTGACGTCACCGTCGGGAATCGCCCCGACCACGAGTGGGCGGCGGATCGCGAGATCCGCGCGGTGCTGACAGGCTTGCTCGGCGGCGTCGGGGCGCAGGGCTACGCGCAGGGCCTGGTGCAGAAGCTCGGCCTCTCCGAGGGCAGCGGGCAGCCTTCGTCGCTTCCTCGCCGAGCCTGGTCGGTCGACGACGCCGCCTTCTCGACGAGCCGACCAACCACCTCGACATCGAGGCCGTCACCTGGCTCGCCGGGTTCCTGACCGGCCCGACGGGCCCACCGACCATGGCCGTGGTGACCCACGACCGCTGGTTCCTCGACGAGGTCGCCACCACCACCTGGGAGGTGGCCGAGCACGTGCTCTACCGGTTCGAGGAAGGCTACGCCGCCTGGGTGCTGGCCCGCGCAGAACTGTTCACAGGGCAGAGCTGCTGTGTACGTTAGGTGATGTTTTTCCGGGGCCTATAAGTTTTTCCAGGGAGCTGACCCTGATCTTGACCGTGGTCTCGATTACTCGGCGCCCACCTACACAAGTAGGGATCCAGGGAATTACTTGAACCGACGGCATTTGCGGCTCTGTCCTTATTATTTCTCGCCCTTTTCATAGCGGGCGCTTCGCCGGCAAATGGCTTTTCTCTCTCTCATCCTATGGTGCCAGGTATGAGAAAAGGCTTGACCTTGCGGCTAAAAAATCCATCAATCAGCGCGATATTTCAATATAACGACATGCCAGTTCATGGCAGGGCGGGGTTGTTTGGCGGGCAAAAAACAGGCGTTCAGGGACAAGCTGAGACGACGGCGGGCGCGGGCTTTTCTCGAAGATCAGGCGCATGGCGCTGCGGCGGCGGGGCAAGTGGCCGGAATTGCGGCGGCGTTGCTTGAGCCCCCTTTGCCCCGTGTTGTAGCGGGTTACATGCCGATCTCAAATGAGATGGATCCACGACCGTTGATGGCGGCTTTTGCCGCCGCCGGCGCGCGGCTTTGCCTGCCAGAGGTGATTGAAAAAGGCGCAGCACTGCGGTTTCGCGCCTGGGCGCCGGGGGATTTGCTATCCAGCGGGCAGCTTGGACGGTGCAGCCGGTTGCTGAGGCCGAAGAGCTGATGCCTGATTTCCTGATTGTGCCGGTGCTTGGTGTTGACGCTAAGGGTGTGCGGCTTGGGCAGGGTGGTGGTTTTTATGACCGCACGCTTGCGGCCTTGCGCGCCGCTGGTGCTGTGCGGGCGTTTGGCGCGGTTTATGACGAGCAGATTGTTGATGAGCTGCCGCATGAGCCGCATGATCAATTGCTTGACGGGCTTATCACGCCGACGTCACTTATGGTTTGGGATGAGCAGCGCCAACGGAGTTTTCTGGCGCAGCAATAGCTGGGTGGTCAACACCAAGCACTAGCGTTTTTATAGTTTGAGAGTGAATGGAGTTTTATGCGCGTCTTATTTTTAGGTGATGTGATCGGCAGGGCCGGGCGCGAGGCGGTGATTTCCGAGCTGCCAAAATTGCGGGATCGCTACAAGCTGGATTTCGTCGTCGTGAATGGGGATAACGCGGCGGGCGGTTTTGGTATCACGGAAGATATTTTTCTCTCGTTGCTGGATGCGGGCGCTGATGTTGTCACCGGTGGTGATCATATCTGGGATCAGCGGGATACGCTGGTGTTTATCGAGCGGCACCCACAATTGTTGCGGCCAGTGAATTTCCCTCCCGGTGTGCCGGGGCGGGGTGTCGGGCTTTTTAAAACAGCGTCCGGCCAGGATGTTCTGGTGGTGCATGCTGTGGGGCGGGTTTTTATGCCAGAGATGGATTGCCCCTTTGCGGCGGTTGAGCGCGAGATTTCCGCCAGTCCGCTCGGGGATGTGGCTGATGCCATCCTGATAGATTTTCATGCCGAGGCGACATCCGAGAAACAGGCGATGGGGCATTTTGTTGATGGGCGCGCCTCGATGGTGGTGGGCACGCACACGCACGCGCCGACCTCTGATGGCCGGGTGCTTGGCGGCGGCACGGCGTTTCTCACAGATGCGGGCAGGTGCGGCTGTTACGACAGCGTGATTGGTATGGAGGCGGGTGAGCCGATTGAGCGCTTTGTCAGCCGGGTGCCGCGCGGGCGGTTTCAACCGGCGACCGGCGATGTGACGCTGGCGGGCTTTTGTGTCGAGATTGATGATAAAACCGGGTTGGCGACTGAGGCAAAAGAATTGCGGCTCGGAGGACTTTTAGGTCGATCCGAGCCGCTGTTTTGGGTCAGTCTTTAAAGAGGTCAATATATGGGATGAAAAATCTGGGGTCGTTCATCCGATATAAACACGACGATACTCGGGTTTCACATGTGAGGGTCGGCCGTTGCAAACGGGCTGTGTTGCTGGCTCCCTTCAGCGATGTGAGAGCTGAACCAGGGCGGTCCAGCGGTTATCAGTTTTAAATTTTTCTCTCCTGCCCTGGACCTCGTTCAATTGAAGCTCTTCTCTGTTCAATTGTTTCAATCCAAGCGCAGGTGATAAAAATTCATCCCTGAGTGTGAGGGTCCAATGATTGTGATGAGTGTTCGAAGCTCATCGGTTGAGAAGAATCATTGAATTCACGCTGTAATGATGCCGCTTCATTGGTTAACAAAAGGTTAACGCGGCTTTTTGCCATCTGAAGCGCCGGTGATGGAATGGCTTTCGTTGGGGCTTTGACCGCGCTGCCATCTTTACGGGGTGGATTTTAGGCGGATGGTTGCTTATAAAGCCTGTTGAAATGAGCCGGGGTGAGCGCCCCCGCTCACATTCCTGAATGTTTGTCTTCTAATCTAACTCTAACTTTTTGGGCGAGGTGCTTCATGGCGGGCCACAGTAAATTCAAGAACATCATGCACCGCAAGGGCGCGCAGGATAAGAAGCGCTCGAAGATTTTTTCCAAGCTGGCGAAAGAGATTACCGTGGCGGCCAAGATGGGCACGCCGGACCCGGATATTAACCCCAGATTGCGCACGGCCATTCAGGCGGCGAAAGCCCAGAATATGCCGAAAGACAATATCGAGCGGGCGATTAAAAAGTCGCTCGATGCGGGCGGGGAGAATTATGAACAGGTGCGGTATGAAGGCTTTGGCACCAATGGTGTTGGCGTGATTGTTGAGGCGCTGACGGATAACCGCAACCGGACAGCGGGTGAGGTGCGCTCCATTTTCTCGAAAAGCGGCGGCAACCTGGGGGAGACCGGCGCGGTTTCCTGCACGTTTGATCAGGTTGGGGCGATTGAATATCCGCGTGATGTGGCCAGCGAAGAGCAGATGTTTGAGGCCGCGCTTGAAGCGGGTGCTGATGAGGTCGAGACCGATGATGACCTCCACACGCTTTATGTGAATGGTGAGGGGCTGCATGAGGTGGCGAAATCCATGGAAGACAAGTTTGGCGAGCCTAATTCGGCGGCGCTTGTGTGGAAGCCACATGTGAATATCGAGCTGGATGATGAGGCGGGTGAAAAGATTTTCAAACTGATGGATGCTCTGGAAGACCAGGATGATGTGCAGAATGTTTATGCGAATTTTGAAGTCTCTGATGAGTTGATGGAAAAGCTGAACAGCTAGGGCAGGGCGTCCGGCCCCGCTATATTTTTTTGTAAATTGATGTTTAAGGCGAATCGCGTTGTTATAAGCGTGATCTCTTTTTGTTCTTTTGTCGGGGCAAATTAGAGATCGCGCTTTTTTTCGTTTGCGGCGCCTTTGTCTGGCGCTGCGGGCATGACTGCCTGAAGTGGGGGATGATGACAGTGACAAGAATCCTTGGGATTGATCCGGGTCTGCGGCGAATGGGCTGGGGGGTGATTGATTTCGACGGGGTGCGGCTCTCCTACATTGCGGGCGGGACGATCAAACCTGACACGGGCGATGACCTTTCGGCGCGGCTGGCGGTGCTTTATCATGAGTTGAACAAGGTGCTGGCGCTGCATAAGCCAGATGAGGCGGCGGTTGAGGAGACCTTTGTGAACAAGGATGCGCGCGCAACCCTGAAGCTTGGCCAGGCGCGGGGCATTGCGATGGTGGTGCCGGCGCTGATGGGGTGTGCTGTTGCCGAATATGCGCCGAATATGGTGAAAAAGACGGTGACAGGCTCCGGTCATGCGGGCAAGGGGCAGATTCACGCGATGCTTGGCTATCTGCTGCCCAAAGCCAGGCCGGATAGCGATGATGCGGCGGATGCCTTGGCGATCGCCATTACGCATGCGCATAATCGCGGGCAGTTGCGCATTGTTGAGGCCGCTAAAGTTGGATAGTCTTCGTTTGGATAGTCTTCGTTTGGAAAGTCTTCGTTTAGATAGTTTGCGGTTGTCTGCATGCAAGGCTGGTGCGGTCGGGGCTTATCGCCAGGGGAACTTATCATCATGATTGGCAAGCTGAAGGGCATTATCGAGGCGACCGGTGAGGACTGGGTGCTGGTTGATGTTAATGGGGTTTGCTATGAGGTTCATTGCGGCAGCCGGACGCTGAGCGCGCTGCCGGGCAAGGGCGAGGCGGTGGCGCTGGCGATCGAGACCCATGTGCGGGAGACGGAGATCAAGCTGTTTGGGTTTGAGAATGAGCATCAGCGCGAGTGGTTTCGTAAATTGCAGAGTGTGCAGGGGGTGGGCGCAAAGGTGGCGCTGGCGATCCTTGGCACGCTGACCACCACAGATTTATCAAATGCGATTGCCTTGCAGGATAAGGCCATTGTTGCCAGAGCGCCCGGCGTCGGCCCGAAGGTGGCAGGGCGGATTGTCTCTGAATTGAAAGACAAGGTGCCGGCCCCTGCGGTGATTGACGGGCGGACGCTGAACGGTGCAGCCGGAGGTGCCAGGGTGCCTGGTACATCGAAGGCGGCTGATGCTGTCTCCGCCCTGACAAATCTTGGCTATCAGAGCGGTGACGCCAGCATGGCGGTTGCGGCGGCGTTTCAGGATGTGGGTGAAGAGGGCTCGGTTGAGGATCTCATTCGGCTTGGGCTGAAGGAGCTGGCGCGATGAATGACCGCATTCTGGATAGCGAGCATAAACTGACGGACGAAGAGGAGCGCTCGATCCGCCCGTTGATATTGGCTGACTTTGTTGGCCAGCAGCAGGCGCGGCAGAATCTCAAGGTTTTTATTGAGGCCGCCAAGGGGCGGGGTGATGCGCTGGATCATGTGCTGTTTGCCGGGCCGCCGGGACTGGGCAAAACGACGTTGGCCCAGATTGTTGCGCGCGAGCTTGGCGTGAATTTCCGCGCGACATCGGGGCCGGTGATCGCCAAGGCGGGTGACCTGGCGGCGCTCTTGACCAACCTTGAAGAGCGCGATGTTTTATTTATCGATGAGATACATCGGCTGAACCCGGCGGTGGAGGAGGTGCTCTATCCGGCGATGGAGGATTATCAGCTTGATCTGATCATTGGGGAGGGGCCGGCGGCGCGCTCGGTGCGTATTGAGCTGGCGAAATTCACGCTGGTTGGTGCAACGACCAGAGCCGGGCTATTGACGACGCCGCTCAGAGACCGGTTTGGCATTCCTGTTCGGTTGAATTTTTACGAGACGCCGGAGTTGATCAGCATTGTGGCGCGCGGCGCCAAGGTGATGGGGTTAGCGATCACGCCGGATGGGGCCGAGGAGATCGCCATGCGCTCGCGGGGCACGCCGCGGATTGCCGGGCGGTTGCTGCGCCGGGTGCGGGACTTTGCCACCGTTTATGGCGGCGGTGACATTACGAAAGAGATTGCCGATAAGGCGCTGAGCCAGCTTGAGGTTGACAGTCTTGGGCTTGACCAGCTTGATCACCGTTACCTCAATTGTATCATGCAGAATTATGAAGGTGGCCCGGTTGGCATTGAGACGATTGCCGCTGCGCTCTCTGAACCTCGCGACGCGCTGGAGGAGATTGTTGAGCCTTATTTGTTGCAAAAGGGGTTGATTGCGCGGACGCCGCGCGGGCGTATGGCGGCCAAGCGGGCCTACAGCCATTTGGGAATGAAGCGCCCTATGACGCATCAAAGTCAGGTGAGCCTGTTTGATGACAGCGGCGCCGGGGATGAGGCGGATGATGGTGGGAGCCGTTAAGTTTTTGCGCTGCTCAGTCGTTTGCGTTTAAGGCTGGTGATTTCTCAGCAATAAGGATGTGAGGCTAAAGATGAATTCCTTTGGACCGGAACGTTTATTATTGTTCCTTTGTTCAAGATTCTTGATTTGTTTTGGATTTATTCAAGACCTACCACTTACCGGCTTATATGATTTAACACTCTGGCGGTTGCCTATGTTGAGCAACCGTTGTGAATAAGGGGAAATACGGGACATGGCTTCACTCTTCGGAATGATAAAAAGTTTGTTTGGTGGTGGCTCTGGTAAAGATGATGCCGCGCCGAAAGCGGTAAGCGATGGCGGCGCGCCAACGCATCAGGCAGAGCCTGACCCGGTGATGACGCTGCAGGAAGATGTTGTCGGGCTGGCTGACAGTGTTTCTGAAGGGGTGGAAGAGGTTGTTGACAGCGTTGTGGCGGTGACGGCGACGCGGAGCCAATATGTGGCGGAGCAAACGGCGGAATTTGTTGAGGATTTTGGCACTACTGCCAGTGATGTGACTGAAGATGTGATTGCCGGGGCGCAGCAGGATGTTGCGGATATTTCCGAGCAGGTCGGCATGGCGGCGGATGGTGTTGCCGAGATGGCTGGTTCTGAGACTGAGAGCAAGGGCGTGCCAGTCCAGCAATTGCCGCTAGAGGCTGCCCCTGCCGCGATTAACCGGGATGAATTTAATCTGCCGCGGTCCGAGGTGGTGGCAAAGGCAATGGCGGCGACCGAAGCCAGGAATGGCAAGAAAGCCTTGGCCGAGGGGCTGCGGATTTTTGAATATTCGATGGCGGCGGCGATCGCCCATGACTGGCGGGTTGACCGTGAGTTGCTGCTTGTTGCCTCGCTGTTTGTGAATGCAGGGGCCGACGCGGCTGACCGGGCAAAAAACTTTGCTATGGAGGCCGGCATGTGGGACGCGCTTGCCAAGCGCATTGGAGAGTTTATCGCATGGCAGAGTTCTGCCACTTCTGCCGATGAGCCGGAGACACGGGCGCTGAGCCTTGGCGTTGCGGCTGAGGCGGCTGGCGGCGATGTCCCCTATATTAACGGCGCCACAGCGGCTGAGACAAAGGCGCGCAACGCGGTCTAACAGTTGCAGATTGGCAATGGACGTTTTGACGACCGGCATTTATAAAGCTACACCGCCTGGAGGAGTGATCCTCCGGGCGATTTTTTTGGCACAAGCCCGGCGCGGCCTGGTGATTGGAGCGATGTGATGACGGAAGATGATAAATCGCCGGACGATGAAGATTGCGGGCAGAATGGCGGCAACTGGCCGGATCTGGCCGGGCGGCTTGAGGGCGGTGGGCATCTGCTGCCTGTGCGTGTTTATTACGAAGATACTGATTTTTCGGGGCTGGTTTATCATGCCAGCTTCCTGCGCTGGTGCGAGCGGGGGCGGACGGATTTTGTGCGGCTCATTGGCGTGGGCCAGAAGGCGCTGTTTGAGGGGGCGGATGGTGATGCCTGCTTTTTTGTGGTGCGGCGGATGGAATTGGATTATCTCAGCCCGGCATTTATGGATGATGTGCTTGAGGTCACGACCGAGGTTGGCGAAATTGGCAGTGCCTCGGTCACGATAAAGCACCAGGTCAGGCGCGGCGGTAAAGCGTTGTTTAAGGCTGAAGTTCTGATTGTGTTGATTAACAAGCAGGGGCGGCCGGTGCGGTTGAGCGGGGCGATCAGGCAGGCATTTGGCAAAGATTGACGCGCTGCTCGTCGTGACGTGATTTGCGATTGGGGTGCGAAATGGTTATTGAAGGGATGGCTTGTGCGATTTTGGCCATGATTGGGCTTTAATTAATCTTTGTTCAGTTATTGGCGCTGTTTTGCGCAGTTGAGATTCTCGGGTAAATAATTTATCAAACATTCTACCAAGGAACGGGGCTTTCATACCCCTTGTATCAGTTGCATTTTTTGAGCGGGGCTAAACGAGCTGCAAGCCCTTGTTTTGTCACAAACACGTGGAAATGATGCCTCCTGACACCTATTCAGCTTAATGTGTTGGTTGGGGCTTTCATTCTTGGCCCGATGAACCCGTGCGCGGGGGGCAGAAAAATCAGAGGAACTTTATGGTGCTGAGTTTCGTGACGGCCCCGGCTGGTGTTGCCTTGAATACGAGTGATTTATCATTTCTCTCGCTGTTCCTTCAGGCTGATATTGTCGTGAAGATTGTGATGATCGGGCTGGCGATTGCCTCCGTCTGGGCATGGGGCATTGTTTTTGAAAAGATTTTCTCCGTTAGCGCGGCGCGCAAGCGGTCGGACGAATTTGAGCAGGTGTTCTGGTCTGGTGAGCCGTTTGAAGAGCTTTATGATGAGGTGACACGGCGGGAGACCAAAGGGCTGGAAGCTGTGTTTATCTCCGCCATGCGGGAATGGAA
This sequence comes from uncultured Alphaproteobacteria bacterium, assembly GCA_942490955.1. Classification (GTDB taxonomy): domain Bacteria; phylum Pseudomonadota; class Alphaproteobacteria; order Rhizobiales; family HXMU1428-3; genus HXMU1428-3. The sequence continues at coordinate 469 of CALNZE010000043.1, read as the reverse complement.
AGAAAGCCTGAAGGCCGGGCCCAAGGTGATGCCGACGGTGCAGATGCGCTTCGAGAAGGTGATGGATGTGGCTGTGAACCGGGAGATTGAGCGGCTGGAAAGCAAGCTGTTGTTTCTCGCAACTGTTGGCTCGACGGCGCCATTTGTCGGGTTGTTTGGCACGGTCTGGGGCATCATGAACAGTTTCTCGTCGATTGCGGCCTCCAAGAATACCAGCCTTGCTGTTGTGGCGCCCGGCATTGCCGAGGCGCTTTTTGCGACGGCGCTGGGGCTGCTGGCAGCCATTCCGGCGGTGATATTTTACAACAAGTTTTCTGCGGATATCGCGCGGCTGTCGCAGCGGTATGAGGGGTTTGCCGATGAGTTCGGTGCCATCCTCTCCCGCCAGATTGAAATGAGAACCTGAGCGGGTTAATCCGCCGGTCAAGGAAGAGGTTTCTTTAGATGGGTGCATCCCTTTGAGGTGGTA
>CALNZE010000042.1:0-2274 GCA_942490955.1 uncultured Alphaproteobacteria bacterium | reverse complement strand
ACCTCCTTTTAATTAAATGAATAAACGAATTATTTAACCCTAAGACCGTTAGCGAAAAGAAAAGGTTACAAAAAAAATCAGACCCGGATAAAAAACTGAATCTTTATTAAAAATTGCAGATGTTTTAAGACTTTTAAGTTTCTTTATTGACTGTCACTTCACAGTTATTGTAAATCCCATGATGAGTCCTCATATTCATTAAATATTTCAGGAGACTAATAAACGGCCATGGGAGAAACGAAAACCGTCTCACTTGTTTTAGGCAGCGGCGGGGCAAGAGGTCTTGCTCATATTGGTATTATTAAGTGGCTGAGTGAAAACGGCTATGAAATAAAATCAATTTCAGGGAGTTCAATGGGCGCGCTTGTTGGCGGGGTATATGCTGCCGGGAAACTGGATGTGTTTGAAGAGTGGGTCTGTGCAATAACAACTGTCAATATTTTTACTTTTCTTGATTTTTCTTTACAAAAAGGCGGTTTTTTTAAAGGGGACAAAGTCATCGATGCGTTAAAAGGGCTGGTCGGGGATACACTGATTGAATCGCTTCCGCTCACCTATACCGCCGTTGCAACAGACATCAAAGACGAAAGAGAAGTCTGGATCCGAAAAGGCTCTCTCTTTGATGCCATCAGGGCCTCCATTTCACTGCCGCTTTTTTTAACGCCTTTTGAACTTAACGGTGTAAAACTGATTGACGGCGGTGTTCTGAACCCGGTTCCGATAGCCCCGACGTTTATGGACGATACCGATATAACCATTGCTGTTAATCTTGGTGCAGTAAATCATTCAGAAAAAGATAAAACCCCTGAAATGATAAACGCAACACCGCCGGAAAAAGAAGAAAAACAATCTGATTTTCAAAGCAGAATCAGCCGGTTACAGCCACGCCAGAAGCTGAAATTGTGGAATCCGCTGAAGCTCCTGCCGAAGCCGCTGCAGAGGCGACGGATGCTGCCGCCAGAACTTCCGGTTGAATCTCCTGCGGAAACCCCGGCTGAAGAAAATGCAGCGCCTGAAGCAACTCATCCCGGATGCCAATGCCGCCGCCCAAGCCAGTGAAAGCCCGGCTGAAGCAACCGAAGCTGAAGCAACGGAAGCTGAAATAGCGGCAGCAGAGGCTGCACCAGCAGACGCAGATACCGCCGAAGCTGAGCTGGTTGAACGCTATGTCTTTGCCTGGGCGCCGAAGCGCAAGTCACGTCCACAGGGCCACAAGCCCCGCCGCGACACCAAAGACGGTGATGCCAAGGATGGTGAGCGCAAGGCCGGTGGCCGCCCGGACCGTGCCGATCGCGGCGCGCGCAATGACCGGGGCGGTGACAAGGCCGACCGGAGTGACCGTCGTCCTGGCAAGCCGCACAAGGGTGGCAAACCCGCGCGCGGCCAGAACGCCTTCCCAGGGCGGTCAGCCCGGTGGCGGACGCCCGCCGCGCAAGGAAAAGGTTGCTGATCCCGATTCGCCATTCGCCGCATTGGCCGGGCTCAAGGAAAGCCTGACCAAAAAGAAATAGGCCGCATCGTGGCAGCCAAAACATCAGAAACCGGGCAGATCAGGCTGGATAAATGGCTGTGGCATGCCCGGTTTTTCAAGTCCCGAACCATCGCGGCTGACATTTGCAAGGGCCGTAAGGTGCGTATCAATGGCACGATCGCTGCCAAGGCCGCCGCGATGGTCAAGCCTGGCGATACCCTGACCTTCCCCCAGGCCAATGATGTGCGGGTGATCAAAATCCTCGCTTGCGGCACCCGTCGTGGCCCGGCGGAAGAAGCGCAGGCGCTGTATGATGATCTGTCACCGCCCAAAGCCAAAGGCGAAAGCGATGATCCGATGACCAGCGAAGTTGCCGCGCGTGACCGGGGTGCGGGCCGTCCAACCAAGGCTGAACGCCGCGCCATCGACAAATTGATGGACTGGGAATAGGCAGGCAAATCGGCGGATTGCTTTCGCACAAGTTTGGTCCATCTTTCACTTAAGAATCGCTTGCACATAAAGCCATTGCTCTAGGCTTTTTTTTGGGCATAAAACCTTTGAATGAAACGGAATGTTTCGCGCCGTCGCTAAATTGAGGAGACACGCATGACCTATGTTGTCACGGAAGCCTGCATCAAATGCAAATTTATGGACTGTGTCGAGGTCTGCCCGGTCGACTGTTTTTATGAGGGGGGAGAACATGCTTGTGATCAACCCCAATGAATGCATTGACTGCGGCGTGTGTGAGCCCGAATGCCCGGCCGAAGCCATCCTGCCCGATACCGAAGACGGCATGGAAGAAT
>CALNZE010000041.1:0-107890 GCA_942490955.1 uncultured Alphaproteobacteria bacterium | reverse complement strand
ATGGGATTCGATTTCTTTCAGCATGTTTACGGGGGCGAAGTCATCAGTTAAAGCGGGTTGGTTTTTGTCATAATCCAGCAAGATGCTCCGCGGTCCTTTATCATCTCTGGCAGGCTGTAGCGGAAGGCATATTTTTGCTGGCGGGCTTTGTTGCCAGTTTGACGAGTTCGCTTTTGTCTCGCTTTTTGCCGTCATAGCCAATGGCGACCATGTTGCCATCAGCACCGTATAGATCAACCTGGTCAAATACCTGCAACATGGTGACGATGGCACGGTCAAACAGCATGGTCGAGGGCTCGATATTTTGCGCCAGAACGCCGCCGGGCTTCAGGCGCTTTTTCGCCAGCGTGAAAAACTCTTTCGTCATCAAATGAAATGGAACAAACGGCCCGCGGTAAGCATCGATGAAGATGATGTCATGTCTGGCTTTGTCGCGCAGGATATGAACGCGGCCATCGAGCGCTGAGATCTCTAAGCGGGGCGTTGCTTTCAGTTTGTAATATTTCTCTGACAGGCGGATGATCGCCGGGTCAAGCTCAACGGCGGTAACGGTGGCTTTCGGCAGAGCTTCATGCACGTACCAGCTGGTTGAACCGCCGCCCATGCCGATCATCAGTATATCATCCAGATTTGCGGGGTACGCCAACGCGATGGTGAAGGCGCGGGTGTAGGAGACCGGCAGCTCTGTCAGGTCATCGGGTTGCGGCGGCTTTCGATGTAGCGGCGGTTTTTATGGCCGAATGCCAGCGTGATATAGGGCGGCTGGTCGTAGACGAAAATGGTGTTGTAGGGGGATTCAATTTTCTCCAGCAGGGTTTCCGCTTTGGCACTGATTACGCCGCTTGTGACGCCGCTTGTGACGTTAACGATGGTGGCGGCAAGAATGGCGAAAAAGGCAGCGAGAAATTTACGAGGCATATGATCTTTTCGTTTCGGTTACGCGGTGGCTCGATGGCAAACTGGCAGCGGTTTGCCAGGCTGACTGATTTATATCGGAAAAGGGCGCGGCGTGAAACAGGACATTTATTCCCCCCGCTATGGCTTTGGCCCTGTCCTTTAAGCTTTGTGAGCCGCGTTAACCGCTGCGTTATATTGCAAAGATTTAATGTGGCGAAATCTGGAAAGGGCGGGAATTCTCGGTTATAATTCTTGAAGTTGTAGCTTCCCTTGCCGGGATCAACCACGCATCACGACCATTTTGCTTCGATTGGGGGACGATATGCGTTCTATTATTGCTGTATTCCTTGCGGTTTTTGTCCTTTTTGCAGGCAGCCATTCGGCGCTGGCCAACAAACGTGTGGCTCTGGTGGTTGGCAACAATAATTATCAAAATGTCACCCGGCTGGAAAAGGCCGAGAATGACGCAACGGCGATGGCGGAAGCGCTGCGCGGGCGTGGCTTTACGGTGATTATTGATACCAATCTCGACCGGCGCGGCTTTAACCGGCAGTTGCAGACCTTCCTCTCTCAGCTTTCGCCTGGTGATGAGGCGCTGTTTTTCTTTGCCGGGCATGGCGTTGAAATTCGCGGGCAGAATTATCTGCTGCCGGTGGACATTCCCAATGCGGAGCCGGGGCAGGAGTCTTTTGTTAAAAGCGAGGCGATTGGCGTTAATTATGTGCTGAGCGAAATCGGCCGGCGCAAGGTGCGGCTGTCGCTGCTTATACTGGATGCGTGCCGGAACAATCCTTTCAAGGCCAAGGGCACCCGCAGCTTGGGGCGCTCGCGCGGGCTGGGTACAATGGACGCCCCGCCGGAAGGCACTTTCATTTTATATTCTGCCGGCTTTGGTCAATCGGCCCTTGATCGGCTGAGCGACAGTGACCCGCACCCAAACTCGGTCTTTACCCGCACGCTGGTGCCGATGATGGAAAAACCGGGGCTGAAACTCTCTGAAGCGGCGCGGCAATTGCGGCGCAAAGTGATGAAGCTGGCCTCCACCGTCTCCCATGAGCAGCGCCCGGCTTATTATGATGAAGTGCTGGGTGATTTTTATTTTACGCCGCCTCCGGTTGGCGACACCGACACGGCCGCTCCGCCGCCGCAGATTGTCGGCAAGCCTCCAGCGGTGATCACCGGCGGTGGCACATGCGCCATCTGGCCGCAAATTGCGACCTCTGCCACCTATGCGCAGGTTGAGGCGTTTCTGGCGGAATGCAAGACGGGCATTTACTCGAAGTTGGCAACCGCGCGGTTGAAAGAGCTGAAACCGGCGGTATCGCAAAAGTTGGCGGCATTACCGCCGATTTCAAAGAAAAGCCCGGTTGCCTCTGGCGATGCGGCGGCAATCTTTAACAAGGCCTGGAATCTGTTTAACGGCAAGAATGGCGAGCGGCAGAACCACCGCGAGGCCGTGCGGCTTTATCGCCAGGCGGTGGCGCTTGGCCATGTCAGCGCTATGGTCAATCTGGGCTATGCCTATGAAAACGGCTTTGGTTTGCAGTCCGACGCGTTTGAGGCGTTTCGCCTTTATCTGCAGGCGGCGCAAGGCGGTGAAGCGCAGGGCATGACCAATCTGGGCTATATGTATGAAACCGGCAAGGGCACAAAGAAAGACCTGAGAAAAGCGGTGGAGTGGTATCGCAGCTCGGCTGAAAAAGGCAACAAGAATGGAATGGCTAATCTCAGCTATATGTATGAGACTGACCAGGGCATCGGCCACCAGTAATTGCTGCGAGGCGGTGAAATGGTATCGTCAGGCGGCGGATGCCAGCCTGGCGCTGGGTCAGAATATTGCCACGCTTATATGTATCTGAACGGGCGCGGCGTGAAGGCCAGCAACAAGACGGCGCTGGCGCTATATAACAAGGCGGCGGCGCAGAATTTTCCCAATGCGATGTATATGGTCGGCTATATGCATGAGCTTGGCAAAGGTGTGCGCAAGAACCAGCGTGAAGCGGCCCGCTGGGTGATGAAAGCGCTGAAGGCGCGGCATCAGTTTGCGGTGAAAGAGATGACAACCAACCCGGCGGGCTGGTCTGTTACCTTCCGCCGGGAATTGCAGCGGCTTATGTCAAGCGAGGGCTACTATAATGGCTCTATTGACGGCAAGTTTGGCAATGGCACCTTTAATGCGGTGCGGGCCGTGGCCGGGCAATAGCCGATTAAGGCTTATGATTTGCGCGTTTCAACGAAGCCCTCCTTCTGACGATGGGGGGCTTTTATATGTCTTTTGCTGGGAAGTTCGCCTGGTTTGGGGGCCGGGATGGTACCGCCTCCCCGGATCGAACGGGGGACCTCTTGATCCACAATCAAGCGCTCTAACCAACTGAGCTAAGGCGGCAGATGACCCGGTGTCTGATTGCCAATCAACATATCAAACCGGAGACAATGTTCAAACCAATTCTGGCTCGTTTCGTCAAGAGAATTCTCAATTTTTTGCCCGGATGAGCCCCGGTGCTTTGCCAGATTCATTTGCGCGCGCAGCCAGACCAAAAATTGCGCGGCGTGAAAAAGGCCAGATTGAGCAGATAATTTTGTTGCCGAGACCAGAGGTTTGCCGCCTAAACTACTATCTTTCGGGGTTTAATCTGGGAGACATTGAGATGAAAAAATATCTGGTAATTGGCGCCGCTGTTGCGGGCATGATCATTGGCAGCTCAGGCGCGGCGATGGCCGGGGCCTGCACCAAGGCCACCTCTGAAGGCTGGGGCCTGACCGAAGAGCTGGCGAAATGGCAGGCGCAGGACATGATGATGCTGGCGACCGGTAATCTGATCGTCCAAAACGACAAGATTTCCAAGCCCGCCTATAAATGCAGCTCCTCTTTGCTGGGCTGGAACTGCAAAGCGTCGGCCAAAATCTGCAAGAAGTAATCGACCAGGCTTATCAGCTAAAAAAACCAACGGGCATCGGCTTATGGCCGGTGCCCGTTTTGCTGTCTCCTTTGCTGTTGGAGTTCGCGATGTGTCAGTTGAAATCATTCAGGCGATACTTTGCTCAGCCTGCGAGTTAATCAGCCAATGTCCGCTGGGTCACATCGCCGAGGCGGTATTTCAGCTGGTCGATGGTGTGAGCCTGGAGCGTTGAGATCGGTTGACCGCCGCTATGAGCGGCGCGGCTGACAAGGTCAATGACATCGTGCCGCTGGGCGCCGTTGCATTGCATTGCAAGGCGGCGGCCAAGCCGGTGCAGGACAGCGCCCGATTCGACAAAATCGCGAACATGCCAGCGAGCAAGCGCCACCATCTCTGCCGGGTTCTCATAAGCCAGCCGTGTCGCCGCGATCTGCTCCAGCTCTTCAATCTGATCGTGGGTGAGGTCGCCATTGTCTTTCATCACCGCGACCATCAGGGCGAGGGTTGCCTCGCGCGGGTCTTCGATGGCCGTTAGTGGATGGCGCGCCGCTTTGCGCCTGAACAGCGTGCGGCGGATGCCGGAGGCCGCTCCCGAAATCTGATCTGCCACAAGGCCAAGACCTGCGGCGCCGTTGAAGAGCCTGATGCACCAGAAAGGCGGTGTTACTGAGGGTTGAGAGAATTTAGAGCAAGATCTGCATTTCAATGTCCTCAGGTTACAATCATGTTCCTTTCATGATGGTCACCATTAGGGCTAATCGGGTTCAAAGCAGATGTGCCGGGAAGGTTGCGCCGTAGCCCGCGCTCATGTCTGTGATTTAAAGATTTCAACCAGTTTGGTGATGGTGCCTTTGCCTGTGGTTTGATATTGCATTTTTGAAAACCGCACCCTATCTTTAGCCATCTTCCCGAGCCGGAGCGTTTGTCTTTTGTCTCTTGAAGCCGGCGTAGTGACCATCGAAGCTGCTCATTGTTGGGACCGCGACTGGCGATCGTGATGCATTCCGGTTGCTTTATGAGAAAAGCAGCGCGAAACTTTTTGGCACTCTGATACGTATTTTAAAACGCGAGGAGCTTGCCAGGGACGTTTTGCAAGAGGTTTATATCTCTATCTGGCAGCGCGCTTCCAGTTTTGACCCCGAGCATGGGCGGGCGATGAGCTGGATGATTGCGATTGCTCGCAACCGTGCGATTGACGTGCTGCGCCGCGCAGATGAACGCGCCGTCACCTATAGTATCGATGACGACATGCAAGGTGCGGCGCTGGCGGTTCTCGATGAAAAGCTTAGTGAGCAGCGTAGCAGTATGGAGCCGTCCGGGCGGATAACGCTGGAATGTAGCCTGTCAGAAGATGAACCGAAATCCCGTGAATGTGTATTGCTGGCTTATCAATATGGGTATTCCCGCGATGAGCTGGCGTCAAAATATGATGTGCCCTCGGGCACGGTGAAAAGCTGGCTGAGGCGCGCCCTTGGCAAATTGAAGGACTGTTTAGAGCGTTAAGATGGACGACAAAGAGCTCGAAGACATTGCAGGTGAATATGTGCTTGGCACGCTTTCCGCCACTGAGCGGGAAGAGGCTGCTGCTCGCCTTGAGTCTGACGCTTACTTTGCGGCCCTCGTGCGAGCGTGGGAGGAGCGGCTGGCGCCGCTTTCCGAAGACGCGCTGTTTCAGGATGCCGATATTGTGCCGCCATCTGGCATCTGGGACAAAATAGACGAGCGGCTGGATGCTTTGCGCGAAAATGGTGGCCCGGCGGCCCCTGCCCTGCTGACCGGCAGCGAGGGGCTGTCTGAGCCACATGCCCCTCTTGGCGGCGCTGATGCGAAGGTTCGCCCGCGCGAGACAGCGTCTACAATCATCTCGCTTCGACAGAGCCGCAACCGCTGGCGCAGCATGGCGATTGGCGCGGCGGCACTGGCGGCAGGCTTTATTGGGCTGCAGGCGCTTGGGGTTACCTTGCCCTATCTGCCGAAACCGCAGCCAGAGGGGCGCTATGTGGCCGTGTTGAACCCGGATGGGGCCAGCGCCGGTTTTCTTATCCGTGTCGATGTCGGTCAGAAACGCCTGGCTATTGAACGGCTGGTCGGCCAGGCCCCCAGCGGTAAGGATTATGAGCTGTGGCTGATTGAGCCGAATGAAGCGCCAAAATCGCTGAATGTCGTTGGCCGTGACAAGGTGCAGCGGGTTGCCTTTCAACCGGCACCAGCGGGCAAAGCGGTGCAATTTGCTGTAACGCTGGAGCCTGAAGGCGGCTCACCCACCGGAAAAGCCACCGGGCCAATCGTCTTTTCCGGCCAGTTACAATCGGCTGAATAAACTTTTCATTTTTTTTGAAACTTTTCCCAAACTCCTTGCGTAACTGAATGCACGGAGCGCTTGAGCCAGCGTTCTGTTTGGACGGTGGCTTGATGTCTCAAGCTTCTGCCTGCTGGGAGAAAATAATGACAAGAATGAGTAGCTCACTTAAAGGCATGGCCATCACCGCTGTTTTGGTGATTGGCGCCGCAACGGCCTTTGCCCATATGGGCAAAGTGACCGGCGCTGGCGAAGTAAAGCTACCGTCCAATCCTCTTATTGAAAATTCGCTGCTGGCCCAATCCCATGGCGTGCTGATCACCACAGCGAAAGCCGCCGGAATTGGCGCCAGGCTTGAGCGCATCGGTCGCTACACGTTGTTCGCGCCGAGCGATGACGCGTTTGACAGGCTGCCGGCTGGTACGGTGCCGGCACTGCTCAAGAGGCAGAATATTGAAACGCTGAAAGATCTGCTGGCCTATCACATCGTGCCTGGGGTGATTGACAGGGCGGCGCTTTCAAGCCTGATCAAGGCGCAGGGCGGTGAGGCAGCATTGACCACAATTGAAGGTGGCACCCTCCGCGTAAAGCTGGATGAACAAGGCGGGCTCTATCTAACGGACGAACAGGGCAATATGGCGCGGCTTTCCGCCGGCGACGTTTATCAATCGAACAGCGTTGTGCATGTCATTGATGGCGTGCTGATGCGGGCGGTGAAACAGCAGGGCCAAAGCTCTTAAAGAGATTTAAAATTTTTCAGGAATTTCTCTCCTGTGATGTTTGCGATTGCATGGCAGGTAGGGAAGTGGCAGAGGGCCGGGTCCGCAAGGACCCGGCTCTTTCGTTTTTATCTCTCACGGCTATTCCGGGCGCAAAGCGCCCGGGCCTCCGAGGGGCGGCAGATTTTGTGTTGCGCTTTAGGTTGCCCACAAGCAACCGCGCTACGCCGGGCTGCGCTGGCGCTTCGCTATGTACGCCGCCTGGCGGCGGCTTGCTTTTTGACGGGGCTTCACATGCCCACTAGGCATCCGCCCCTGGTACGACGGTGGGATTGGTGACTAGCACTGGCGGCGAACATGAATTCCTGCGCCGGCGACGCCCGGCGCGTTGGGCCGAAAGGAACAAACGTCCGAATTCAAAAATCCGTGCCCCCTATCCCGCCTCTCCGAGGTCGATGAGCCTCGCTCTTCGAATAGCCGTGAAACAAGAAGAGTTTTACCCTTTTCGCTCGACCAGTTTGCTTTTTAAATCGGCGATGGATTTGGCGGGGTTGAGGCCTTTGGGGCAGGTTTTGGTGCAGTTCAAAATTGTGTGGCAGCGGTAAAGGCGGAAGGGATCCTCAAGGTCATCGAGGCGCTCACCGGTGGCTTCGTCGCGGCTGTCCTGCACCCAGCGATGGGCCTGGAGGAGCGCGGCGGGGCCGAGATATCTGTCGCTGTTCCACCAGTAGGAGGGACAGGAGGCTGAGCAGCAGGCGCACAGGATGCATTCATAGAGCCCATCGAGTTTTTCGCGGTCTTCTTTTGATTGCTTCCACTCTTTTTGCGGTTCTGGCGTTGTGGTTTTCAGCCAGGGTTCGATGAAGCGGTGCTGGGCGTAGAAATTTGTCAGATCAGGCACCAGATCCTTCACCACGGCCATGTGAGGCAGCGGGTAGATCTTGACCGGTCCTTTGACTTCGTCGATGCCCTTGGTGCAGGCCAATGTGTTTGTGCCATCAATGTTCATGGAGCAGGAACCGCAGATCCCTTCTCTACAGGAGCGGCGGAAGGTGAGCGTCGGGTCGATGTTGTTCTTGATCCAGATAATCGCATCCAGCACCATCGGGCCGCAATCATCCATATCAACATGGTAGGTGTCGATATGCGGATTTTCATCATCATCCGGCGACCAGCGATAAATGTGAAACTCGCGCCAGTTGCCACCGGCTTCCGGCTTGTTCCATTCTTTGCCGCTTTTCGGCTTTGAATTTCTTGGCAGAGTTAGCTGGACCATGGTTTTGCCTTTTGCTCTCTAGTCTATTGTTTCACAGCAGTTTGTCTGGATCGGGATCAGTAACCCCGCGCCTAATATACCCGCGCTTTTGGCTTGATGTACTCGATATCATCCGAAAGTGTGTAATCGTGGACGGGGCGGTAATCGATGGTGACGTTGCCATCGTCATCGAGCCAGGCGAGGGTGTGCTTCATCCAGGTTTCGTCGTCGCGGTCGGCGTAATCCTCGCGGGCGTGGGCGCCGCGGCTCTCCTTGCGGTTTACGGCGGAATAAGCGGTGGTGAGCGAGCAGGCCATGAGGTTGTCGAACTCGAGGCTCTCAACCAGGTCGGAGTTCCAGATCAGCGAGCGGTCTGCAACGGCGATGTCTTCGCGGCCGGACCATATCTCGGAGACGCGGCGGCAGCCTTCTGCCATTGTCTCTTCCATACGGAAAACGGCGACATCTTCCTGCATGGCTTTTTGCATTTTTAACCGAAGCTCGGCGGTGGGGGAGCCGCCGCTGGCGTGGCGCAATTTGTCAAACCTGCCGAGGATTTTATCGATCTGGCCCTGGCTGGCGCGGCGCGGCGCCTCCTCTTTATCGACAATTTGCCCGGCGCGGATACCGGCGGCGCGGCCAAAGACCACAAGATCAATCAGTGAATTAGAACCAAGCCGGTTGGCACCGTGGACGGAAACACAGGCCGCCTCACCCACGGCCATCAGGCCGGGCACGACGCTATCCGGATCCTCGCCTTTTTTGGTCAGCACCTCGCCCCAATAATTGCAGGGGATGCCGCCCATATTGTAATGCACGGTTGGCAGCACTGGTATCGGCTGGCGGGTGACATTAACACCGGAGAAAATCTTGGCGCTTTCGGAAATGCCAGGCAGGCGCTCTGCCAATACAGCCGGATCAAGATGATCGAGATGCAGGAAGATGTGATCGTTCTCTTTACCGACACCGCGGCCTTCGCGGATCTCAAGCGTCATCGATCTTGAGACAACATCGCGGCTGGCGAGGTCTTTGGCGGTGGGGGCATAGCGCTCCATAAAACGCTCGCCTTCTGAGTTCACCAGATAGCCGCCCTCGCCGCGCGCGCCTTCTGTAATAAGACAACCGGCGCCATAAATGCCGGTCGGGTGGAACTGGACGAATTCCATATCCTGCAGCGGCAGGCCGGCCCGCGCCACCATGCCATTGCCATCACCGGTGCAGGTGTGGGCGGAGGTGCAGGAGAAGTAGCTGCGGCCATAGCCGCCGGTTGCCAATATCACCAGCTTGGCGTTGAAGACATGCATGACGCCGTCATCCAGATTCCAGGCGACAACGCCCTGGCAGGCGCCATCATCGCTCATGATGAGATCGAGCGCGAAATATTCGATGAAGAACTCGGCGTTGTTGCGCAGGGACTGGCCGTAGAGCGTGTGGAGAATGGCATGGCCGGTGCGGTCGGCGGCGGCGCAGGTGCGCTGCACCGGCGGGCCATCACCAAAATTCTGCATATGGCCACCGAAGGGGCGCTGGTAGATGGTGCCTTCTTCTGTGCGCGAAAACGGCACGCCGAAATGATCCAGCTCATAGACAGCCTCGGGCGCTTCGCGGCAGAGATATTCAATCGCGTCCTGATCGCCGAGCCAGTCTGAGCCCTTGACGGTGTCGAACATGTGCCACTGCCAGCTATCCTCGCCCATATTGCCAAGGCTGGCAGCGATGCCGCCCTGGGCCGCGACGGTGTGTGACCGGGTCGGGAAGACCTTGGTGACGCAGGCGGTTTTTAGGCCCGCTTGCGCTGCGCCCAGCGTGGCGCGCAGGCCAGAGCCGCCGGCGCCGACGACGACGACGTCATAGTCATGTGTCACAGTTTTATAGGCCAAACCATTTGTCTCAGGTGAAGCGTTCATTGGCTGATCAGGCCCCCAGGCTTAGTTTAACGAGTGAGAAGAGACCCGCCAGGGCGATAAAGGCGGCAAAGAAGCTGTTCAATATCAGCAGCAGGATTTTGGCGCCCTCGGCATGGACATAATCCTCAATCACCACCTGCATGCCAAGGCGCATATGGTGGGCAACACTGATGATAAAGGCAGCGGTGAACACCAGATGCAGCGGGTTCTGGAAGAAGGCCTTGACGGTGCTGTAATTTTGCCCGGCAAGCTGGAAGATGGCGTAGATGACGAAGACCGAGAGCAGCAGATTGGCCAGCCCCGTGACGCGCTGTTGCCAGAAATGCTCGGTGCCTTCCTTAGCGCTGCCGAGGCCTTTTACTTTTGATAGCGGTGTCCTGAATGACATTTTGTTCTCCGGCAATGGTTTTTTATTTTCTGGCGCGGGAATAAGGGATGATGGAATTTAGCAATGGCCTAGAGGTTACAGACGGGCTTACAGCATGACCCACAAAATGGCGGTGAAAAGCGGCGGCAGCACAACATTCAACCTGGCCATTGCCTCGATCTGCCCGAGCTTGAAACCATGAAGGCTGTCCCAGATAAAGTGGCGGATGCCGCCAATCATGTGATGAAAAAAGGCCCAGGTTGCGAGGATGAGGATGATTTTGGCGGGCCATGTCGCCAGCAGCGAGGAGACCCACTCGAAATAGGCCGGGCCGCTGGCCGCGGCCATCAGCCACCAGATGAGAATGGCAACGGCGAAATAAAGCCCGACGCCGGTGAGCCGATGAAAAATCGACATCATCATGGTCAGCATGGGTTTGTAGATTTGAAGATGCGGTGATAACGGCCGTGCTTTAACGGGCTGTTCCGTGCCCATAAGACCCCCCGAAGGATAGATTGCGGATAGTTGCAGATGGTTTGCGCCTCGGGTTTGATTTTATACACTTATTATCTGAATCGGCAACGTATAGATTTGTTTTTTGAATGGATATGCCATCAAATTGCCGTCCGGCCCACCGCAATTGGCTGTCATACTGGCGAAAAGCGAAAGAGGAATTGTTTATGTTCGAGAAAATGCGTTACGCGCTTTTGGCTGTTTCAGGATTTGTGGCGGCGATCACCATGATGCTCTCTGTGGCTATGGCGGCTGAGCTGCCGAAGCCGAAGGGCTGGTCGGCCTTTCAGGACCCGAAACTTGGCGCGACGCTTTATTACCCCGAAAACTGGTTTGAGCCGAAGGGGCTGGTGGATGGGGCTTATGTCTTTGCGTCCCGCCACGGGGCCGGCAAGCTGATTTTAAAAAGCTTCCTCGATGGCATGCGCACCGGGGCCGCCGCGACCATCACCACGTTTAAAGACACCCCCGAGGCGGCGCTGATTTCCAAAATAGACAGCGGCGCCATGTGGTATGAGCTGACGGGGAAAAATGAGGCCGGGCTCAACCGCTACACGCGGGTGGTTTATAGCTGCAAGGAGCGGGTGGTGACGGAGATGACGCTGCTTTATCCGGCAGATCAAGCCGAGGCTTATGCGCCGGTGATTGAGAAGATGAAGCGGCGGTTTCAGAGTGGAGTGGGCGTGGAGACGCCTATCCGAGAGTGTAGTTAGGCTTGGATGAAAGTCCCGCTGGATTCTTTGACGGGGCTTCAGATGCCCACTAGGCATCCGCCCCTGGTACGACGGAGGGGTTGGTGTTGGGGCGGCTCTGCGGTGGGGGAACAACTCTAATTTCATTACTTCTAGAACAACGTTTGCGAATCTGGTTTTGTACTCCTGATTCTCTCTCGATTACTTTAGGTTCGCGCTATGTCGGAAAACCCTAAAAAATTCATCAAAGTTCCACTTGATCAAATTTTTCTCGATCACAATAATCCGCGTCACGAGCCCTATGACACTCAGGCCGAAGTGATAGAATATCTTTGCAGAGATGAGGAAGTGGAGCAACTTGCCCGAGATATCACCGAGCATGGACTAAGCCCTTTTGACCGTTATGGAGTGATGACGGTCGACCCCGATGACCCGGCCTCCGCTTTCTACATGACCGAGGGAAATCGTCGGCTTTGTGCAATGAAATTGTTAAGTGATCCTGAATTAGCGCCAGCTAATAAGAAGGCTTATTTTGAAAAACTCTCAAAAGATTGGGATCCAATAACAAACGTCGAATGTTGGGTCGCTGATGACCCAAATGAGGTAAAATTTTGGCTTGATCGGCGACATCAAGGCTATCAAGGAGGAATTGGACAGAAGCAATGGACTGCCGACCAAAAAGCGCGTCACAGCGGGGCAAATAGTAAAGAACGCGTAGCTTTGGAATTTTTAAACTGGGCGGAAGCTAACGACTTGATCACCAAGGATCAGCGCAAAGGAAAGTTGACCACGGTTTCGCGTTACCTTTCAAATCCAGTACTACGTGAAACGATGGGAATTTTATACTCTGATGCTGATGGGATGCAGTTCACTCGGCCCGAAAACGATTTCAATTTAATAGTGACAAAATTTTTGTCAGATCTGACCGGTCCTGACCCAAAAGTAAATTCTCGCGCTAAGAGAAAAAATATTGTTGAGTATGCTAGAGAGCTAGGTGGTCATAAAGGTGTATCACAAGACAGAGTCGATCCACAATCACCATCGTCATCTGAGCCGTCGGCTCAGGCGCAAAAAAAATTTCCAAGTCACCTCCCTATAACTAGGCTCCCGCACAACAAGCAAGTTTGGGAGGCAATACAGGCAAGTGAAAACTCGAAACTTATAAGTCTATATAGTTCCGTTTGCAAAATATCACTTAAAGCGAACGTGCCATTGCTCTCGGTTGGTGTATGGTCATTCTTCGAAACATTGACAGCTGCAATGGGGCGCAAGACTAACGTTGACTTCGTTAGTTACCTCACGATCGAGAAGGTGCAAGGGTATGGCCTAGGTGACAAGCAAAAAACGAGAACGCTACGCGCTGTGCTAAGTCGCATCCAGGATTTTGGAAATACAACCAAGCACCATGAAACAGCGGCTGCCTTCAATGGAGAACAACTCGCTAACGACTTTGAAACCTTGTCGCCTTTAATTTTATGCTGCATCACCGAGATTGCTCAAAATTAGTACGGGGGACCCTCTTATATGTCACGAACCGCTTCACCTCTGAGGTATCCGGGAGGCAAAAGTTGCCTCTACAGTTTAACGGCGCAAATTCTCAAAACCAACAAATTGGAAAGAAAGCGCTATGCGGAGCCGTTCGCCGGCGGGTGCGGCCTTGCCCTCTCCTTACTGTATCAAGGGCATGTAAGTGAAATACATATAAATGATTTAGATACTTCTATTTGGGCTTTTTGGCACAGTATTCTGAACCATACGGAAGAGTTTATTTGTAGGCTGTCTAATACTCCAATAACTGTCGATGAATGGAAGCAACAAAGGGCCACTCATCTCGCTCAAGACGTGTCAGACCCGATTTCCTTAGGGTTCTCCACTTTTTTCCTGAATCGGACTAACCGTTCAGGCATTATTAAAGACGCTGGAGTTATAGGCGGACAAGATCAGACAGGAAAATACAAAATTGATTGCCGGTTCAACAGAGATGATCTCGAAAAACGAATTCGCCGAGTGGCGAAGTATCGGAATAGAATACATTTAACTAAGTTAGACGCTTTAGATTTTTTGCAAGAAGTCGGCGGAAACTTACCCATGTCAACATTTCTATGCGTAGACCCTCCCTATTTCGAAAAAGGCCGTGGACTTTACACTAGCTTTTATAAACCCAGCGACCATGCAATTTTAGCCTGCGCAATCCTAAGCATTGAAAATCCATGGATTGTGACTTATGACAATATCGATGAAATCGGTCAGCTATATCGCTCACGCCGTCAATTCCAATTTGACATCAACTATTCGCTCGATACGAAGCGTAAGGGAACTGAATTGCTCATAGCGTCAAAGGGTTTAAAGCTGCCAGGGACTCTACGAGAACGACAAGTCAATCGACCTAATAGCAGAGCCGCTTGAACTGACAGTCAACTGCTCTCAACTCCATAAAATCCTCCCCTTCACCTCAACTGAAAATCAACCTTTTTTTCGTATTTTGATTCGTTCGATTCGGGATATGGGCGGTTGATTGGAGGTTTGGCATGTTTGGTGTCTGGCGCGTGGTGTTGGTTGCGTTATTCGTTGGTGGATATGCGGGTGGTGTACATGCTGGGGAGCGCGGCGGGGATAAGAGTGTTGATGGGTTTGCGCATAAGCCTGAGCGGGCTGAGAGCGGGCGGGTTCAGAGTGCTTCGCTTTTTGGCAGCAAGAAATTTTCCGGAAAACTGAGTGAGACCTCTGGCGTGATGTCAGTGAACGCGACCGGCATTGAGGCTGCGGCGCGGGAGATGGCCTATGTGCTCAGCGGTGTTATTGAGATTGACTCTGGCGACCATGCGATCAAGGCGATGGTGCTGGGGCTTTCGGCTGTGGTGAATGTGCATGAGGATGGGCTTGTCTCAGGTGAGGGCAAGATCACTTATCTGTCGATGGAGGCCTGCCAGTGGCAGCCGCCTTATGCTGCGGGCACACCAGCGCCCTGGTGCCGGGTTGAGGGGGTTGTTGATGGCAGTTTTCTTGTCACCGGCAATGTGATTGAGAGCCTGGCAAGATCAAATAAGACTGACGCCCTTCACACTGCGCTTTTTGAGCTGGCGGATAAGGCGGCTGATGCAAAGGTGGCGGGCGCCAAAGCGGCGGCGGCACCGATGCGGGTGCAGCTTAATCTGATACCGACAAAACTGCCACAAGAACGGCTGGCTTTGTGGGGGTTTGCCTCTCTCCCCATTGATTATAAATCACAAGACGCGGCGACGCGGGGCATGATGGCGGCGGGTGTTTTTAACAAGCCGTTTGAGCTGATGCCGATTGCCGCGAACCGGCGGGTTGCCGGGCTTGCTGGCGCGTTGACGGGCAAGAATGTGCATGTGTTCCGCAGCCAGGTGGCTGAGGGCGCGCAGATGAGCGCACAAATAACCGCGCAGGGGCGTATCGCCTTTGTTGATGCGCGACCGGCTGTGATGCCGCTGGCGACCAACGAGATTGTTTATAGTGACCAGTGGGTTGAGGCGCTGCCGAACCGGCCGTTTCTCAAGGCGGAGATGGAGGCGCTTGAGGCCCGGAAAAGCTGGGCGGTGCCGTCTGGTGATGGGCCGGTTGCTGCGGGCACACCTGAGATGCTCGAGAAAGGCCAGGGCGGCAAAGCAGCAATGGCTGCCATGGCGCCGGGCGTCGCCGAGCCGGACGCCATTGAGCGGCTGGATAATCTCGATGCGGTTTATAAAAAGCTGGATATGCCGGCCCCCGTCGCCGTTGCGCCGCGGCCGGATGTGGCTGGCGCCGCTGTCAAGCTGACGGAAGTGATTGAGACGCGGCAAGCTGACTAATTTTTTACCTTTTAATTCTTAATGCTTAGAGGCCTCGCCGGTGTTTCACACTGGCGAGGCTCTTTTTATGATGGCGGCGGTGTCAACCCCCTGGGGCAGCGCGCCGAAGGCCCCTGTCCAGCGCTCACCGAGGCGGGAGGCGCAGAAGGCGTCTGATATTTCGGTCGGGGCATGGCGAACAAGCAGCGCCGCTTGCAGGGCGATGGCGATGGACTCGGTGATGCGGCGGGCGCGGTGCTCGGCATTTTCCCGATCGTCAAGGTCATTGGCTAAGGTTGCAATGGCTTTATCGAGATATTTATTGCCGCCTTTGGCCTCGTTAAGCTCCTCCATAACGGCGGGGATGGTGGCTTCTTCCTTCGCCATGGCGCGCAGAACATCGAGGCACATGATGTTGCCACTGCCTTCCCAAACGCTATTGACCGGGGCTTCTCTGTAGAGCCTTGGCATCAAACTGTCTTCCATATAGCCGCCACCGCCGAGACATTCGAGGGCTTCACCGCAGACGATCGGCGTGCGCTTGCAGATCCAGTATTTGCCGAGTGCCGTGCCAATGCGAGCAAGCGCCCGCGCGGTAGCACGGGGTGCCTTGCCGGCGCCGCCCTCTTCTTCTGCCTCATCGAAGGCGCGGGCGATGCGCAGCGACAGGGCGAGGGCGGCTTCTGTCTCCAGCGCGATGTCAGCCAGCACATTTTGCATCAGCGGCTGGTCGATGAGCTTTTTGCCAAAGGCGGTGCGGTGCTTTGTATAGTGCAGCGCCTGCACCAGTGCCTGGCGCATGATGCCCGCCGAGCCGACAAGGCAATACATGCGGTTGCCCTCAACCATGTGAAGAATGGTGCGGATGCCGCGTCCCTCATCGCCCAGCATCTGGCCCCAGCAATTTTCCAGCTCGATCTCACCGGTGGCATTGGAGCGGTTGCCGAGCTTGTTTTTCAGCCGTTGCAGCATCAGGCCATTGCGGGTGCCATCGGGCCGCCAGCGCGGCACAATAAAGCAGGATAGACCGCCCGCCGTGTTGGCCAGCAGCAGGAAGGCATCTGACATCGGCGCGGAACAGAAGAATTTATGGCCGGTGAGGGAATAGTCGGCGCCGGGGCCGGTTTCGGCGCCCATTGGCACCGCCGTTGTGGTGTTGAGGCGGACATCGGAGCCGCCTTGTTTTTCGGTCATGAACATGCCGATGGTGGCGCCGTTTTTCTCATGGGCCGGGATGTCGCGCGGGTCATATTCAGAGGATAAGAGGCGCGGCGTCCATTCCTCATCGATTTGTCTGGTCTGGCTGAGGGCGGGGATGGCGGCATAGGTCATCGCCATAGGGCAGAGGACGCCGCCTTCTGCTTGAGCAAAAAGATAGGTTTGCGCGGCGTGGATGACCTGGCTGCCGGGGCGGCGGTGGCGCCAGGCGAAGTTGGGCAGCTCATTTTCCAGCGCCATGGTCATCAGGTCGTGATAGGCGGGGTGGAAGGTGACCTGATTGAGCCGCATGCCGAAGCGGTCATAATTTTTCAACTCCGGGCCATGGCGGTTGGCGGCGGTGGCTTTTTCGAAGGTTTCATCACGGCCGGCCAGCTTGCCAAAGGCGGCCAGCTTGCCCCGCCCCCAGCCGCCGCCTTCGCGCTCAACGGCGTCCCGCAAGGCAATGTCGCCGGCCCATAAATCTTGATCGCCCTGGGCTGGCGGCGTGTTGGTGACATCATGGGTGGCGAGCCCGGCAAGCGGCGCGCGGGGCGGTGTGGGTGGCGGCATGATCGTTCTCCTCCCTTTCAGATTTCGCCTATGGTATCATGAAATGAGATTTGCGGCGCGGCCCCTCAGCAGGGTGGATGGCCTAACGACATGAATGAAAACAGCACACAGATCGAGACGACCTGCTGCATCGCGGGGGGCGGCCCGGCGGGGCTGATGACGGGCATGTTGCTGGCGCGGGCTGGCACCGATGTGGTGGTGCTGGAAAAACATGCCGATTTCCTCCGGGATTTTCGCGGTGATACCATCCACCCTTCAACGACGCAGGTGATGCATGAGCTTGGATGGCTTGATGAGTTTTTGGCCCTGCCGCATCAAAAGGTGCGTCAGCTTGCGGTGAAATTTGGCGAGACGCGCTATGAGATGGCGGATTTCTCGCATCTCGATGTCGCTGCGCCCTATATCGCGATGATGCCGCAATGGGATTTTCTTGATTTTATCGATGACAAGGCAAGCGCTTATCCGGGCTATCACCTGCGGCGGCAAACGGAGGCGACAGGGCTGATCCGTGAAGCTGGCCGCATTGTCGGCGTAAAAGCTGAGGGGCCGGATGGGCCGATTGAGGTGCGGGCAAACCTGGTGATAGCGGCTGATGGGCGGGACAGCCGCTTGCGGGCAGCATCTGCGTTAAAGGTGACGGATTACGGCGCGCCGATGGATGTGCTGTGGTTTCGCTTGCCGCGCAAAGAGACGGACACGGACGAGACCTTTGGCCGCTTTGATACGGGGCGGATTTTCATCATGCTCAACCGGGGGGATTACTGGCAATGCGCCTATGTCATCGCCAAGGGGGCGAATGAGCGGGTGCGGGGTGCAGGGCTGGCGGATTTCCGCAGCAAGCTTGGTGCGTTGCTGCCGGTGGAGGCGGGCCGGGCCGACAGCCTTGAGGATTGGAGCCAGATTAAACTGCTTGTGGTGCAGGTGAACCGGATGCCGCGCTGGCATGGGCCCGGGTTCTTGTGCATTGGCGATGCGGCGCATGCGATGTCGCCGGTGGGCGGGGTGGGGGTGAATCTGGCGGTGCAGGATGCGGTGGCGACGGCCAATCTGCTGGCCAGGCCGCTGGCGCGGGGGATTGTCAACGAAGATGATTTAGAGGCGGTGCAGGCACGGCGGGAATTTCCGGCAAAGATGACGCAGAAAATGCAGGTCTTTGTGCAGAAAAACCTGATCTCGAAAACCTTGATGGCAGAGACCCGGCCAAAGGCGCCCTGGCCGATACGGCTGATTGCGGGGGTGCCGATGGCGAACCGTATCCCGGCACGGCTGATTGGCCTCGGCGTGCGGCCGGAACATGTGTCGCCGGAGATTATAAATGCGCCGCATTCCCAATGGTCCCTTGACAACCCTCCCCGGTAAAATCAAGCAATTTTGGCAATGGCCGAAGCATCGGCGGCCTAACAGGTGAGAGCAGACAGATAAGAGGTAGCTATGGCGACGACGAAAAAAGCAACAGGCGCGGCAAAACCAGATGATGATGATGAAGCTTATGAAAAAGCCAGAAAGCGGGTGGAGGCAAAGCTCGGCTTTTATACCCATGCGGCGGTGTTTGTTGGCGTGAATGCCATCCTCGCGGCAGTGGACCTGACCGGCTCACCGGAGAAGCTGTGGTTTTACTGGGTGCTGCTTGGCTGGGGGCTTGGGCTGGCGCTGCATGCCGTGCAGGTGTTTTTGATGCCGCAGGATACCAGCCTGAAGGATCGGATGATCGAGAAGGAGCTGGCGCGGATGACCGCGCCGAAGAAGTAACCGGCCCGGCGGCTTGCCTGCAGCCGGTTACGCTCCACCTGCCACTTAGCGCGGCATGACCAGCCAGTAATCAAGCACCAGCAGCACGTCTTCATGATAGCCCTCATCCATTTCGTAAGGGAAGTCGCTACAGGGATGATTTTTGGCGGCAATTGTCCTGACCCGCAGGGCGCCGATATCGTCGCGGCCCGGTATCGCGGCTTTTTCCAGTATTTCTGACCAGGCATACATGGTGTAGCCCGCGAAGCAGGGGGCGACATGGTGGCCACCGTTGATCGCGGCCACGTGGAAACCGTTGGCGAGACCGTTAAAGGAAAGGGCGCGGGCGATGGAGATGACGTGGCCGCCATATACAAGCCGACGACCGTACCGGTCACGCATTTGCTTATGGTTGTTAAAGTGTACCTTGGCTGTGTTCTGATAAAGCCGGGTCGCCATCTGGTGCTCGGCCTCTTCAATTGTCATGCCATCGATATGGTCGATTTTCTCACCAACCTCATAATCACCCCAGCGGTAGGGGCTGCCGGCGAGGTCGTTATTGTAATTTTCCAGGTCGAGCTCAGGTGTGCATTCGGCAAAATTGGCCGGATCGACGCGCTCCGGCAGGGTTGGTCTGGTGCGCTCGGGTGCGGGAGAGTCGGGGTCTTTCTTTTTCACCATTACCCAGCGCACATAGTCCAAAACGACCTCATTCATCTGGTTGCGCCCGATGGAGCGAACATATAAGACGCCGGTTTTGCCGTTTGAATTTTGCTTAACGCCAATAATTTCAGATGTGGTGGAGACCGAATCGCCAGGGTAAACCGGGCGGATGAAGCGGCAGTCTGCATAGCCGAGATTGGCGACCGCATTGAGGGAAATATCGGCTACGGTTTTGCCGAATACCATGTGAAAGACCAGGAAATCGTCAACTGGTGCGGCTTCATAACCGATATCAATGGCGAAGCTGTCTGCGGATTGAACAGCAAAACGGTTGCCGTATAACGCCGTGTAGAGGGAAACATCCCCTTCCGTGATGGTGCGGGGGGTGGCGTGATGCAAGATTTGTCCTTTGTGAAAATCTTCAAAGTAATTGCCGTGGTTGGTCTTGCTCATATGTCTTCCATCTCTTCTTTATCTGCGCTGGCGCTCTGGCGAACAGATTACGCTGCCAGAGAGATAACGCAGTGAGTGGGTTTGACAAGAATTTTTTTTGGCCGGGTTCGTCTTTAGTTCATTTTCCGCAAAAGACCGCCGCGTAGAACGCGGCGCGGGCCAAAGGGGAGCGAGCTGATGCCAAGACGCTGGCGAATGGAGATAAACAACATGAGAGCCATCAACGCGAAAGAAATGGCGGTGGCGATGGCCGCGCCCTCAATGCCGTAGCGCGGTATTAACAGTAAATTCAAAAGGATATCGATAACGACGGTGCCAAGGTAAATGGCGGCGCAGCGCCCCTGCTGACCGGTCATCATCATGACGCGCTCGCCGGGGCCTACAAAGGCGCGGCAAATCAGGCCAGCGGCCAGCGGGAAGATGACAATATGGGCAGCTGTGAAGCCCGTGCCAAATAACCCCAATAGCTCATTCCGCAACAGCAGAATGGCGATGATCATGATAACAGAGGGATAAAAAATCAGGCTCGCAGAGCGGCGGATGGCGGCGATGAGGCCTGGTTTGTTGTCACTGGCGTGATGCTCTGCATATTGGGCCGTGAAAGCTGAGCCGACGGCGAAATTCATGAAGGCGACCAGCGCCATTATTTTTGTGGCGGCGAAGTAGATGCCGGTTTTGTCAGCCGGCAGGAAATAGCTGATCATCAGCACATCGACGTTAAACAACAACAGCTCAAAGCTGGAGACCATCATCATAGGCAGGGCGGCGATGATCCAGGGGCGGTAGCGATATTCTTTCGTGCCTTGATAGGACGCTGCGGGAAGCGCTGTGCCAATGGAAATAACGGCGACAATCAACGTCAACCATACAGCGGCGGTGGCGGCGGCCATGGCGGTTACAGCGCTTTCGCTGGCGCCGAGGGCAACAATGCCGGCAAGCAGGCCAATGATGGCGATGGGGCGGAATAAGGCGGTGGGGGCGAAGGCGCGGACCATCCAGCCATAGCTGCGGCCAATGCCGGATAGATAGTCCGCGAGGGCGAAAGCCGGTAGCGCCAAGGCGCCAAACATCAATGCAAAGGCGTAATTTGCAGGGGCGATGCCGGCGCTATAGAGGCCATAGAGCAGCGCGAGGCAAAAACCTGTAATGGCAAGCGAGGCGATGATGATGACATGGGAGGCGCCCCAGATGGCGCCGCGCAGCAGCGCTTCAGATTTTTGCACGCGGTATTCGGGAATGAGGCGCTGGATGAGGTTGTAAAAGCCAAAACTTAACAGCTCGCCGAGGATGATGACGCAGGACCAGACGAAGGCGAAGATGCCATATTCAAACTGGCCCATCCAGCGGGCGAGAACGACCTGGAGAACAAAGGTGAGAAAGGCCCCGGCGATGCGCAGCGCATAGACAATGCCGGCGTTCAGCTCGAGCTGAAACCTTGCCTGCAGGTTTCGTAACAAATCTGTCACCATCGCACTTTCTTACGCGCTGCAAGGCCCTTTGCAAAAGCATGGCGCGAGAGACCAAAGCTACCTTTTTCAGACAGATTTTAGCCAGCCGGCCGGGCCAGAATTAAGGTGAGTGGAACAACCCGATTTTCCGTTGCATAGCCGATGCAGCGGTGACACGGGGGAGCCCTCATCCTTACTCTAACTTAATAAGTTAAACCTTTGGTTTATATTGCTGATAATGAATAGGGGCGCGATAAAGTTTTTCTGATGGGCTAAAAGCTGCCGAGCTTCATATCGGCGCTGTATTGCTGGCCTTCAACGGTTTTGGTGACCGCCTGACCGCAGCGCATGGTGCCGGATGCGGCATCAAAGCTATATTGCGGGCTGCCATAGAGCTGCCAGCCCTTATCGAGCGCCTCTGAAACCTTGTGGCAAAAGCTGGCGTCATCCGGCGCGGTTAAAAAGCGGTATAATTGCATGGGCTTAACCTACTGTTGGTGCGGCTATGTCGCGGCCGCTTCCTGCTCACGGATGGCGTCGGCGATGGCGACGGTGCGTTTGGCCATTTCTGCATGCAGCAGCTCGACCATTTTGCCATCGACAGTGATGGCGCCTTTGCCCTGATTTTCCGGTTGATTGAAAGCTTCAATAATTTTGCGGGCCCAATCAACGGCATCGCCGGATGGTGAAAAGGCGGTGTTGCAGGGGGCAAGCTGGGCCGGATGGATCAATGTTTTGCCGTCCATGCCCAGATCGCTTCCCTGCTCGCATTCCACCTTGAAGCCATCTTCATTTTTGAAATCATTATAGACACCATCGATGATGTCGATGCCAAAGGCGCGGCCGGCGGCAATGCAGGTGGAAAGCCAGGCCAGCATCGGCTCACGGCCCGGCTTAAGCACGGCGCCGGTTTCCTTGGCGAGATCATTGGTGCCCATTACAAAAGCTGTAAGCGGGTGACATTCTGCGGGGCCAGAGGCTGCGATATCCAGCGCTTTCAGCATGGCCAGCGGGGTTTCCATCATCGCCCAGATGGCGACCTCTTTGGGGGCGCCGAGATCAATCAATCTGGCGCGGACGGTTTTTACCTCTGAGCCGGAGGAGATTTTGGGCACCAGAATAGCATCTGGCGTGGCGGCGGCAGCGGCCTTTAAATCGTCGTTGAACCAGGGGGTATCGAGCCCGTTGACGCGGATGATCAGCTCGCGCTTGCCATAGCCGCCGGCTTTGACTGCTTCTTCGACCTGCTTGCGTGCCATTTGCTTCATGTCCGGGGCGACAGCGTCTTCAAGATCGAAAATAATCGCGTCGGTTTGCAGCTCTTTGCCCTTTTCCAACGCCCGCTCCTTTGAGCCCGGCATATATAGAACGGAACGACGGGGGCGAATGGCTGCCATTTGGGATCTCCTGGGTGTAAAGTTTATTTTTGCGACTGTGTAATTTACGGGTTATTGGCCTAAACAAAAGCGGTATTAAAGTCTAGCAAAATTACCAATGTAAATTTCGCATGATTGGGTTGTGCATTTGGTATCGCTATACCGTCTGTGATGCCGGTAGTCCTTTTATGGTAACAGGTTGATGACTGAGTATGAAATCAAGGCGCGGGCAAACGTTATGAATGGAGACATGAAAACTGTTTTGGCGTTGAGCTCGGAGGTGGGGGTTGGTGCTGTCGGGCTGTCGATTGCCCGCTTTGCCTTCGCGGTAAACCATATTTCCGCCATTTGCCTGCCGACGGTGTTTTTTGCCTCGCGGCCGGATATGGGGCGGGTTGCGCGGCTTGACATATCCGGTGAGGCGCTGGCGGGCCAGCTTGAGGCGCTTTCGGGCGATGGGCGGCTGGCAGCGCTGGACGGGGTGATGACCGGCTATTTCGCCTCTGTTGAGCAAGTTGAAGTCGCGGCGGTGCGGATTGAGCAGCTAAAGGCTGCCAAGCCGGCGCTGATTGTGCTGGTGGACCCGGTGCTGGGCGACCATGAAACAGGGCTTTATGTCAGCGACGAGGTGGCCGCGGCGGTGCGGGACAGGCTGGTGCCGCTGGCAGATGTGATTACGCCCAATCAGTTTGAATTGTTGTGGCTGGCGGGTGCTGCGGCGGTACCGGATGCGCCATTGCCGCGCTGGCCGGATGATGTGGCGGCGTTAACGGCGCGGTTGGCCGCAAAGAATGTCGTGGTGACGTCGGCTAAGGTGCGCGAGGCGGAAGCGGATGAAGTATGGGGCAATCCGGGTGCTGCAACGCAGGAGGCTGTAAGGGGCAGCCAGGGCGAAATTTCGACAGTGCTGGTGGCGGGCGCGGACATTCATGTTTTCACAGCGCCCTATTTCAGCGATATGCCCAAGGGCACCGGCGATGTTTTTGCGGCCTTTATGCTCGGCAGGATTTTATGCGGGGATGGTATGGTGAGGGCGGCAGAGAAAAGCGCCGCCTATCTGGCGGTGATTGCAGAAAAGGCCCGAGGCGAGGAGGCGATTGAGCCTTTTCTGCTGTTTTATCCGAACAAGATAGAGGTAGCTTAATCAGCTCATGTGACGGATTTGCGAAGGAGATGGTCCAAAGACAGCGGCCCCGGCCCGCGAATGAGGATGGCCAGCAAGGCAACCGCCCAGAGGCCATGTTCCTTATAGGTGAGGATCTGATCGGGGAAGACCACGAACTGGATCACCAGCGTCATGATCAATAGCCCGAGGGCTGCAAAGCGGCTGAACAGGCCGATGAAAAGCAGCAATGGCAGGATCAGCTCCGCATAGGTTGCGAGATAAGAGAGCCAGGTGATGATATTTTCCGGTAGGGGCACGCTTCTGAAATAGATGTCTTTGAAGAGGGCGGTTGTTTTGCCCAGCACCATGTAATTGTCATCGACTTTGGTGAGGCCAGAGAGCAGAAAAGTGAAGCCAACCGCAAAGCGGGCGATGGTGGTGTATATCCAGTCCGGCAGGCAGGCGAAGCCGGCCTCTATCTTTTGCAATGGTGAAGTCATTTCAGTCCCCTTTAATTGTTATTTATTTTGGTTTTGCGAGCGCTACTTTTACCACCGCGCCGGTGGTGAATAAGCCGGCAAGGTTGGCCGGGATGTCAAAGGCCGGGTCCAGCGC
Organism: uncultured Alphaproteobacteria bacterium; assembly: GCA_942490955.1. Classification (GTDB taxonomy): domain Bacteria; phylum Pseudomonadota; class Alphaproteobacteria; order Rhizobiales; family HXMU1428-3; genus HXMU1428-3. The sequence continues at coordinate 83,392 of CALNZE010000041.1, read as the reverse complement.
CGCGCCCGCCTCAACGGCGGCCGCAAAGCTTTGCCCTTCAAAGAGCGCGTGGGTGAAAGCGAAAGGCGCTGGTTTTAGTGGATGCACCAGCACATCGAGATGCGGGCGCAGGATGAGGGCGGCTTCGCCATTTGCCGGCAGGTTGGCAAGGGCGGTCTCGGGATTATCCTGCTGGTGGGCATGCCAGATGCTGACGATGGGCGCTGCCGCCCTGATCAGCGTGGCGGTCGGGTGGAGTGTGAAGACCAGCTCCGGGATTTCCTCCTCGTGCCATTGGGCGAGGCTGTCAATGGCGGTGGGCGTGACGTCGCGGCCATGATAGGCGTGGTTTCTCGCCCATTCGAGGCGGGCGAGGTCAGCCAGGTAGTTGAGGCGGCTGGCTGGTTCATAGCTGGTGATGAATTCTGGAAACTCAGCGCCATATTGCAGCATCACCGGGGTCTTTGGCAGGTTGCCGGCGATATAATGGCGGGCCATGCTGGTGAAAAATTTATCGCCAACAAGCTGCTTGACGACGGGGTAGCTGTCTGCCAGCACATTTATCAACCCAAGAGCGACATTGTTGCGGTAAACGTTGAAGCGTTTGGTCGGGATGGTGCCGCCATCAAGATGCGCGATCGGGGCGGGCGGGGCGATGCCTGGTGATTGCAGGGCGGCGGCCACTTCAGACTGGAGGGTCAGCCAGCTGGTCATCTCATGCCACCTGATTGTGGGGTTGGTCGGCGTGGCGGCGCAGCAAGGTTTCTGCGCGCTGCGATTCTTCATAGAGGGTGGCCCAGGCCGGAATGTCATTGTCCCACTCGATCAGGGTTGGCAGCGGGCCGGCCAGTTTCAGCGTTTGCTCGTAAAGCTGCCAGACCTCCTCAATAACTTCGCGGTCATGAGCGTCGATCAAAAGCCTGCTGCCAAGGTCGTCCTCATCCGGGGCGTGGCCGCCCAAATGCACTTCGCCGACCAGATGCATCGGGAAATCAGCAATGTAGCCCGCCGGGTCGCGGTCGTGGTTGGTGCAGGTGACATAGACATTGTTAACATCGAGCAGCAGGCCGCAGCCGCTGCGCTTTGCGACTTCGCCGAGAAACTCGATTTCTTCCATGGTGGAGTTCTCAAAGGCGACATAAGTGGAGGGGTTCTCGAGCAGCAGGCGGCAGCCAAGTACCGACTGGATCTGATCAATATGATTGGCGACGGTCTGGCATGTTTCCTCATTCAATGGCAGGGGAAGGAGATCGTTAAAATAGCCCGCCTCGTGCGAGGACCATGCAAGATGCTCGGAAAAGCTGGCCGGCTGATAGCGATCCACCAGGGTTTTGATGCGGGCAAGATGATCCTTTGACGGCGGCTCGCTGCCGCCGATCGAGAGGCCGACGCCGTGCAGGCTGAGCGGGTAATCCTGCCTGATTTTGGTGAGGTAGTGATGCGGGGGGCCGCCTTCTCCCATGTAATTTTCGGGGTGGACCTCAAACCAGCCGATGTCGGGGCGCTCGATCAGAATGTCGTTGTAATGCTGGCTTTTCAGGCCGACACCAGCGCGCCTTGGCAGCGTGGTGGCCGGCAATGGCTCGGGTAAAATCTTTGCTGGTGAGCCCATGGAGGGAGTCCCTTTGTTCTCTGGTCGAAGTTCTCGGGTCGAAGTTCTTGGGTCGAAGTTCTTGGGTCGAAGTTCTTGGGTCGAAGTTCTCGGGTCGAAGCGGAAATGGCGCGGGTTAAAAGGGCAGGCGCCCGGTGATCAGTAGGTTAGATGTCTTTGTTACACCTGTCTTGCTTAAACAGGCGCCTGCCTTTATTAATCCTTGCCCATTGAGTGTTGGTCTAGCTCTTTGTTGGCAGGTCGCGATCAAGCGGCTTCAGGCTGCCTTTGCGGTCGCCGGGAAGCTCCATATTTTCACATGTGCCGGCGGGTACATAGGTCCAGGCATCCCCTTGATAGTCGACTTTTGACGTGCCGGCACATGAGGTGCCTTCACCGGCGGCGCAGTCATTTTTGCCGGCCAGCGAAATGCCATAGCATTGCACATTTTCGGCCGCATTGGCGGGTTTAACATCGGCGGCGGTTGTCATGGCGGTGGCAACGGCGCCCGCTAAAAAAGCAGTTGATAATACGGATTTAGACATGATGCTCTCCTTGAGTGAATTGACCTTTGATATTTCGCCGGTCTATGGGATCAATAGTAAATCTTTGAATACGGCCAAAATAGAGAATTTATTATAGATTGCACTGCACGTTTCATAACAGTTCTGTGAAATTTCGTGCGCTGGCATTGGCTTAGCCCTTAGTTCACTTCAAACCGAGATGACTTTTTGCTTTAAGATATTTTGATTAATGTCTTTCAGTTTCAGGACAATTTTGATTAAAAGATTTCAGACGAAAAGCCAGAGTGAAATTTTGACCGAGCCGCCCAGCGCGGTTCAGAAAATTTTAAAGGCCTGGCTAATTTTAAAGAGCAATAAAATGGGGGCTTACCGGGTATCCGATGGCTGAATTTCCAGAATTTTTAATTGACGGACACAGAAAATTTAAAGGCGAAGTCTTCAGCCAGGATCAGCAGGTTTACCACCGGCTGGCAACAGAGGGGCAGAACCCTGACGTTATGGTGATTGCCTGCTCGGATTCACGGGTTTCGCCGACACAGATTTTCAACGCGGATCCGGGTGAATTGTTCATGGTGCGCAATGTTGCCAACCTGGTGCCGCCCTACCAGGATGATGAGAGTTATCATGGTGTCTCCGCCGCCCTGGAATTTGGCGTGATGCACCTCAAGGTGGCGCATGTGCTTGTGCTCGGGCACACCGGCTGCGGCGGGGTGAATGCCATGCTGGACCCGAAGGCGCCGCTCCGGGATGATATGAAATTTATCAGCAATTGGGTTTCGATGATGGCCGACGCGCGGGATGCTGTGCTGCGGGACATGCCGGATGCTGACCTTGCCGCGCAAATGGACGCGCTTGAGCAACGGACGATCAATGCTTCCATTGAAAATCTGCGCAGCTTTCCTTTTGTGAAGGCACGCGAAGAGGCGGGCAAACTGGCGCTCCATGGTGCCTATTTTGATGTTGGCAGCGGCTCGCTTATTGTGCGGGCAGGCGATGGCGGCAGCTATTCTATATTGTAAAATCGTCGGCTGAGCAAAGGCAGCTCGCACGATGCGGCTCAGCAAGTTACAGCAGAATAGCGCGCGGCACAGTAGGGCGCGGTACAAAAGTGTGATGTGGTGGCCAGCCGGGCGTTGACCAAAACCTTTACGAGACGAAGCCGATATTTTCGCTGCGGCCGGGTTTGTTTTCGCTGACATCGCGCATCAGCTCAATAAGCCGCTCAATGTCGCCATCGGCTCCCAGCACCTCGGCCTGCCGGCGCACCTGGGCAAAGTCTCCGGGGGTGAGGTTCTCAAATTTCAGCCCGTGGGCGGGGACATCAGCGATATTGAAAAATATCTGATAGGCGGCGGCCAGCGCATCAGCATCCATGAAACTAAACCGCACATGGAAGGTGAAACGGCGCAGTGAAGCGTTGTCGAGCCGGTCCATGAGGTTGGTGGTGAAGCATACCGGCAGGGTGTGCTGCTCCATCCAGGTGAGCATTTCATTCACCTGGCTCACCTCCCAGGACCGTGAGGCTTCTTCTCTAGAGTATAAGAAGCTGTCTGCCTCATCAAAAATCAGAAAGGCCTTGGCTTCGCGCGCTTCAAGGAAGGCATCAGCGATGCGTTTTTCTGTCTCGCCAACGAAGGCGGAGAAAATATCTGAAGCGCGTTTCTGGATGACCTCAAGGCCGAGCTGTTTGGCAAGGTAGCGGGCATAGGCGGATTTGCCGGTGCCAGGCGGGCCCGAGAGGCAGAGAGAAAAAGTGAGCTTGCCAGAGGATTTCAGCTGGCCGGACAGCGCGTTTATATCGCGGCTGGCTTTTGAAATTTTTGGGTCATAGTCAAAGCTTTCTTCGTCGGGGTGGGCCTGGAGGCCAGAGACGGCGCGGGCGATGCCCTCGGCGGCGCGCTCAACGGCGGCTGCGCCGCCGCCAGAATATTTGGCGACGCGCAGGGCGTTTTCCATGATGGCGGGCGTGGCATCAAGCTTGCTGGCCAGTTTTGAAATTTCCTCATTGCCGAGCTTGACGCCGATGCGCTTGGCCATGCGCTTGATGATGCGGCGGCGCTGTGCGGTTGGCGGTGCCTTGAGCTGAAAAGCCAGGATCATGCGGCGCAAGATGGCGGTGTCGATATCCGAGATGTTGTTTGAGGTCCACAAGATCGGCACCGGGTTGGTTTCCAGCAGCCGGTTGAGATAGACCTTGGAGCCACCCCGGCGGATGAGTTGCAGCGCGATGTCTTCCATCTCATCAAACAGGATGGCGGTGTTTTTGGCGCCGCGCAGCAGGCTGATGGCAAAAACCAGGTCGGCCAGGCGGCCTTTGCGGTCGGCCTCGCCTTCGGCACCGACCTCCTCGCCAGCGGCGTATATATCAAGGCCGGCTTCGGCGGCGGCGACTTTGGTCAGCTCGGTTTTGCCGGAGCCGGGCGGACCATATAGCAAGATGTTCACACCTTCAGCGCGGGTGCGGTGGCGCCTTTTAGCACGTGGCAGATGAGGTCGCGGTCGTCTTTGATATGGTCATAATCAACCAGGTCGATATTTGATTGCATCGGGCTACCGAGGAGGCGGCGCGCATCTCATCAAAGCTGGCAAATTTTTGATCCAGGCAGCCATCAAGCCGGCCGGTGATGGCGAAGCGCCCGCCGGGGCCGGAGAGCTCATTGCCGTCGTTTTTCAACTGTAGCAGGCCGGAGGCAACCATATCACCAGCCGGGCCGGTGAGGCGCTCAGCCTCTGTGATGTTAAGATCTGCCAACAAGGCCAGTGAGCGGCTGATGGGGCCGACTGATTCGGTGACAGAGTTGCAAAGATACTGGACCTGGTCGTAGCGGTGAAAACAGGCGATTAAAGCGACAATTTCGCGGGTCTCAATTGGCAGATCAGGGCGCGGGTCAGGTTGTGATGTTCGTCCACATTGGCTCCGGCCAGCCGGTTTCTTTCGAGGCCTTTTTAAGCATCGTCAAAATCTCATCGCGGTGATCCTGGAAGGCGCGGTTAAAGTCGCTCTGACTGAAGCTGGATGAATAAATGTTGCCGATGGCACCGCTGAGCTGCTTTGGCAGCGGCAAGGAGAGCATCTGTACGGTCATTAAGCCAGTAGAGTATGTATCTGGCAGCGCGGGTCGGGATGTGATCAGCCCGAAGGACGCGGTGCAGATATTTGGCAACCAGCCCTCTTTCAATGTCCTGCGATGGCATCCCTTTTACTCCGGGTACATTTGTTATTGATCAGGCCCGGCGATAACTGCTTCGGCTTTCTGGCTGACCGTTTGATGGATTGTTTCCTATGACGGGCGCCGGGCGTCGCCGGTTCGGGACGCGGGTTTTTCTCCCTTTTGCAGGCTGACCACCGATGGCGCTGTTGGATGGCTGGTTTTTAAGAATAGAGATGAAAGAGACCATATTTTGAAGGGCGCAGCCAGTGTTCTTTTTGTTTATATCTAATGGCGGCTGAATGGCTGGTTGAAACTGCGGGACAATTTTGGTCTGTTAGGGCGCGTTGGGGCCGTTCTTCGGGTGGTCAACGGATATGTGCAGGATTTTTTTAACAAGAGAGATGCGGCAATATGAATTACTGGCTGTTTAAATCGGAGCCGAACACCTGGTCCTGGGAGGACCAAAAGGCCAAGGGCAAAAAAGGTGAAGAATGGGACGGGGTGCGAAACTACCAAGCGCGCAATTTCATGCGGGAGATGAAAAAAGGTGACCTTGGCTTTTTTTATCATTCGGTGAAGGAAAAGCGAATTGTCGGCATTGTTGAGGTACTGCGTGAGGCGCATCCGGATTCCACCACGGATGATGAGCGGTGGGAATGCGTCGATGTGAAAGCCGTTGTTGATATACCGGAGCCGGTATCCCTTGACGATGTGAAGGGGGAAGAGAAGCTGAAGGACATGGTGCTGGTGAACAATTCCCGCCTCTCCGTGCAGCCGGTGAAAAAATCTGAATGGAAGCTGGTTTGCAAGATGGGCAAGCTGAAATCACCGCCGCTTTAATGGCTTAATGATCGATATCCCAGCGCTATGTTGCTGTTGGCAGGGTTTGCAAATCGGCGTAATCTGAGCAGAAGGCGGCAGGCTATTTTGCTGCGCGGCTAACAGGATCGTTGGAGGGTAAGTAAGGCCATGGCGTTTGCGGGATTGAACTGGACAGCCATATTGATTGCTGCGGCGGCCGGGTTTATTTTTGGCGGTGTGTGGTATGGCGTGCTGGGCCGGCAATGGATGGCAGCGGCCGGGATCAGCGAAGAGGATGTGAAAGGCGATGGCTCGCTCGGTGCGAAGCTGCCCTATCTTTACGCGATTATTGCCAATCTGGTGATTGCCTTCACCATGGCCGGGTTAATGGCGCATATGGTTGTTGACCTCAGGCATGGGTTGATCACAGCAGGGTTTATCTGGGGCGGGTTCATTCTGCCGACATTGTTGGTGAATTACGGCTTTCAGATGCGGCCGCTGCGGTTGACGCTGATTGATGCCGGCCACTGGCTGGGTGTGTTACTGGTGATCAGCGCGATCATCGGGGTTATGGGTGTTACCGGCTAGGGGCGCGCCATTTTTGGGTCTTTTCGCCTGAGTAGGGCCAATTTCGCCTGAGAAGGGCCAAGTGGCGCTTGCTGACTGGCCCCGCTCATGGTCGCTCATTGCTGATCAGGGTGGCTGGTAACCGGCCGGACGATTTACTATATAATTGAGAGGCTATGGCGCTTTTGCCGCCCCTTGGCCTAAATTTGATTGCAACTGGCATAAGGATTTTTGAATGGCCGAGGTGACCATATACACCGGAATGATGTGCGGGTTTTGTGAACGGGCAAAGGCGCTTTTGACCGATAAAGGCGTTGCGTTTACCGAGGTGAACCTTGGCCGCCAGCCCGACCGGCGTGCTGAAATGGTTGAGCGCGCGAACGGCGCGCGCACGGTGCCGCAAATCTTTGTGAATGACGAGCATCTTGGTGGCTGCGATGATTTGTTTGCGATGGAGCGAGCGGGCAAGCTTGACGCCTTCCTATCTGGCGAGACAAGCGGTGATGCAAGTTCTGCATAAGGGCCGCAGCCTCAACGCAGAACGATCAAAATAATCCAACTGAATTAAAGGCGATGAATGTGACTGAGACAAAGAGCGAAACCGCTCCCTTAAAAATTGCGCTGGTGCAGATGACCTCCAGCATCACCCTTGATGCCAACGTCAAATTTCTCGATGACGCGGTTATGGAAGCGGCGGATCAGGGCGCGCGCTATGTGCTGACACCGGAAAACAGCCTGCTGATGGACCTGAACGCCGCGCGGGTTGAAGAGGTCGCCTCAAGCGAGGCTTATGCGGCGGCGTTGCAGCATTTCTTTGACCTTGCTGACCAGCTTAGCATCTGGCTGCATATTGGCTCCAGCCCGGTTGTGCTGCCCGGTGAGAGCGGGCCAAGGCTGGCCAATCGCTCTTTTTTGATCGGGCCGAATGGCAAGCTGCACGGGCTGTATGACAAGATCCATATGTTTGATGTCAATCTGCCGGGCGGCGAGCGCTATACCGAGTCGGCGACCTACCGGCCGGGCACGCGCTCTGTCGTGGTTGATTGCGGCTTTGGCAGCATAGGCCTGACGGTTTGTTATGACCTGCGCTTTGGCGCGCTTTATCGCCGGCTGGCACAGGCAGGGGCCGAGATGATCAGCGTGCCGGCGGCTTTCACGCAATATACCGGCAAGGCGCATTGGCATATTCTGTTGCGGGCGCGGGCGATCGAGACCGGCTGCTTTGTGGCGGCTAGCGCGCAAACCGGCAATCACGATACGGGCCGGGCTACCTATGGGCATAGCCTGCTCATCTCGCCCTGGGGAGAGGTGCTTGTCGATGCGGGTGATGAGCCAGGTGTCTATTTTGGTGAGGTGGATTTTTCTCAGGTGAAGGTGGCGCGCAATGCGGTGCCGTCCCTGACCCATGACCGGGCGTTTGAAGTGGACCCTTTTACAGCTGAGGGGTGAGCCCCTGCCGGGTTGCGGGCGGTTGCAGGCCACTCCTCCCCGCGCTTGAATTCTCGTGCAAACGGGACCATATCTTTATGGTAATCTACTCCGGTTATTCTATGGAAATCCCCCTTCGGGGGAGCGGATAAAAGATGATAAGATATCAGCTTGTTTGCACGTGCAAACATCAGTTCGATTCCTGGTTTCGCTCAAGCGATGATTTTGACCATCAGAAGGATGACGGCCTTTTGGCCTGCCCCCGTTGTGGCAGCAGCGCCGTAAGCAAAGCGCTGATGGCGCCAAACCTGTCTTCATCTGGCAAGTCGTCCGCCAAGCAGCGTGACGTCCTGCCGCGCGATCGGGGTGAGGAAAGTCTTAAGTCCCACGATGATGAGGCCGGTAAGATCCGCACTGCCATGCGGGAAATGCGCGCGCAGATCACCAAAAATGCGGATTATGTCGGCTCGGCATTCACCTCGGTTGCAAGAGATATGCATTATGGCGATGCGCCGGAGCGCGGCATATATGGCGAGGCAAATGTCAGCGATGTGAAAAAGCTGAAAGCCGAGGGGATCAATGTGTTGCCGCTGCCCAGCCTGCCGGAAGAAAAGAACTGAGATCTGGTGACTGTGGTGAGGGCGACGAGACGCGCGATTTGTCTGTGCAGGGCAATAGGGCAATGTTGGGTGAAAATCGGCGTGAATCGCAGAATTTGCTGAGAATGTCATTCTGCAAACCTATGGCGCGGCACGAAATTTTATTCTCCCTCCACTGAACCCATAAAATAAAATTCCTTTCTCCTTGGCGCACCTTGCTTTTTGTTAGAATTTTCACCTAATACTCTAGTAGAAACTGTCACAATTGCGCGGCCATTCGGGCCGGGCGAGAACTTCATTGGTGTATAATGGCTGCAACGACGCAAAATTTGCAGGCTTCTGAGATGGAGCAAGCTGGCACAGCGCTGACGCTGGCGGGATCGGGAAACCGGTTTTCGCAGGTGGAAGTACTGGCACGCACCGATATTGACGAATTGAATGCAAAATTCTCCGATGCCACCCCGCGGGAAGTGCTGGAGATTTCGATCAACAAGCTGTTTTCCGGCCAGATCGCGCTGGTTTCATCATTTGGCGCCGAATCCGCCGTACTGCTGCATATGACTGCGCAGATCGACCCCTTTATTCCGGTGGTTTTCATCGATACGGGCAAGCTGTTCCCAGAGACAATTGAATATCGTGAGCGGTTGATCCGTGAATTTGGTTTGCAGAATGTGCAGAGCTTTGGCCCCGAAGCGGCTGATCTTGACGCGCAAGACCCTGAGGGCACACTGTGGCAGCGCAGCGTCGATTCCTGCTGTCACATCCGTAAGGTTTTGCCGTTTGACCGGGCGCTGAAACCCTATGTGGCGGAAATTTCCGGTCGCAAGAAGTTTCAGAATGAAGGGCGCGCCGCTCTCGATTTTTTTGAAAGATCAGGCAAGCGGGTGAAGGTGAACCCGCTGATCAACTGGTCGCCGCGTGAATTGGCAGACTATATTAAAGAGCATGACCTGCCGCGGCATCCGCTGGTTGCCAAAGGGTATCTCTCAATCGGTTGTGCGCCCTGTACCTCCCCGGTTAAAGAGGGGGAAGACCCCCGGGCGGGGCGCTGGCGCGATAATGACAAAACAGAATGCGGCATTCACTTTGTGGATGGCAAGCCGGTGCGGGTTGGCGGCTAGCCGCTGCCCCGGCAATCCGTCCCAAGAATCTGCCCCGAGAATGGCGCATGAGAAATAAGATTTGGATTTTAAGTCTTGAATATAAGACTTCGATATAAGAGTTGGTTTTAAGAGTTGGATGAAAAAGGTTTGGATATGGGCGTGATAAAGGTCACTGATCAAGCTGGTAAAGTGCATGTGCTTGAGGCTGTTGAAGGCTGGCGGGTGATGGAGATCATTCGTGAGCATGGCTTGCCGATCAAGGCTGAATGCGGCGGTGCCTGCGCCTGCGCCACCTGCCAGGTTGAGGTGACGCCGGAATGGGCCGAAAAGCTGCATGAGATCCGCGATGATGAAGAGGACATGCTGGATAGCCTGCCAGTGGTGACAGATTATTCGCGGCTGTCCTGCCAGATTATCTATGAGGAAGAGCTGGATGGGCTCGAGCTGAGGTTGACCGATGCGGCGCTGCCGGACGGTGTGAAAGCTGAGGCGGCGGCATAAGCAATGGCAAATGTTGCGCTGGTCGGGGCGGGGCCCGGCGACCCGGAATTGTTGACGATGAAAGCGCATTTGAAATTGCGCGAAGCTGAGGTGGTGATTTATGACCGGCTGGTGAACCCGGCGATTGTTGATTTTGCCCCCGCGACTGCCAAACGCATAAATGTTGGCAAGCAGGCGGGGAAGCCATCGCTGGCGCAAGAAGAAATCAACCGGATTTTGGTGCGCGAGGCGTTGACCGGCGCGCGGGTGGTGCGCCTGAAAGGCGGCGACCCCAGCATATTCGGCCGGGTGCAGGAAGAGATCGCGGCCTGCCAGATGGTTGGGCTTGATATCGAGATTGTGCCCGGCATAAGCGCGGCGCAGGCGGCAAGCGCCTCTATCAAGCTGCCGCTGACATATCGCGGTCAGCACCGCTCGATCACCATGCTAACGGCGGCCACCAAAGATCAGGTGGTGGCCAGTGACCTTGCGGCGTTTATAAAGGCCGGGCGGCCTTTTGCGATTTATATGGGCGTCAAGCTGGCGGATAAAATTGTTGAGGCGTTGCGCGTTGTTGGCGCCGACATGAGCCGCGACGTGGTGATTGTTGAAAATGCCAGCTTACCGGCGGAGCGGGTTTTGGCGGCGCCGCTGAATGAGCTTGGTGCCATTGTGCAGCAAGCGGGCATTCATGGACCGGCGATTTTGTTCGTCGGCCTTTCCTATGCGGATATGGGGCTGATGGAAGACCCGCGGATTGAGCGGCTTGCCCCGAGCAATGTGGTGCTGATTAACCGGCAGGCCGGGTAAGACGGGAACAAACAAAACCGGGCCGCGGATGCCGGGTGAAGCAGACACTGACAAACGAAGATTGGTCGAAGACGAGAATGGCGAAGAAATTAAAAGGCGATCAGGTGTTTACCGGGCAATTGCTGATTGAAGGCGATGTTGTCTTCATGAAAGCAGATGGCGGCTGGTCCGTTGATATTCAGGAGGCCTGCGTGGCAACCAACGCCGACGAGGTCGAACAGCTGGAATCGCTGGCCAATAAAGGCGTTGCGGAAAATGTCGTGATCGATATTTATCCGATTGTCGTGGTGCGGGATGAAACGGACATGATTGTGCCTGATCATATTCGCGAGCGGCTGCGGACAAAAGGGCCGTCGATTGCCTTTGGGCCGGCGGCTTAAGCGGACACGGACTTTTGCAGACGCAGACTTTATGGCGTTGCGGCGCTTGAGACGATTCAGTCTTGAAAAGACAGATACAGGAATGTGAGCCAATGTATATTTATGACGATTTTGACGAAAAATTTGTGCGCGAACGCGCCGCGCAGTTTCGTTATCAGGTGGAGAGACGGCTCTCAGGCCAGTTGACCGAGGAGCAGTTTCGCCCGCTCAGACTGATGAACTGCGTTTATCTGCAGTTGCATGCCTATATGCTGCGCATCGCTATCCCTTATGGCACGCTGTCCTCCGACCAGATGCGGCAACTGGCGATGATCGCTCGGAAATATGACAAGGGTTACGGCCATTTCACGACGCGGCAGAACATCCAGTTTAACTGGCCGAAGCTGAAAGACCTGCCGGACATTCTCGATGACCTGGCGGATGTCGGCATGCATGCCATTCAAACCAGCGGCAACTGCATTCGTAACATCACCTCTGACCAATGGTCAGGTGTGGCCAGCGATGAGGCGGCGGACCCGCGCCCCTACGCGGAGCTGATGCGGCAATGGTCCAGCCTGCATCCGGAGTTTTCCTACCTGCCGCGCAAATTCAAGATCGCCATTACCGGCGCGCCGAATGACCGGGCGGCGATTGCTTTTCATGACATTGGCATTGAGCTCTTGAAAAATGACGCCGGTGATATCGGCTTTGGCATTTATGTCGGTGGCGGGCTGGGCCGGACGCCGATGGTCGCCAAAAAAATCCGCGATTTTATCAGCTTTGATGATCTCCTTCCTTATCTGGTTGCGATCCTGCGGGCTTATAACCTTGAGGGGCGGCGGGACAATAAGTACAAGGCGCGGATCAAGATTCTGGTGCATGAAAAAGGCATTGAGGATTTTAAGGCCCGTGTTGAAGGGATCTTTGACGATTTGAATAAGGATGAGCTGCGTGCGCCTGAAGGCGAGATTGAGCGCATCCAGAAATTCTTTGAGAACCCGCCCTATGAAACGCTGGATGTGGCATCTGCTGCGCTGGATGAAGCGCGGGCAGACAATAAGGAATTTGATGCCTGGGTCCGGCGCAATGTGGCGCCGCATAAACAGGCGGGCTATGCCATTGCCAATATCTCTCTGAAACCTGTTGGCGGTATCCCCGGTGATGCAACGGCAGAGCAGATGGATCTGGTGGCGAAGCTGGCGGATGACTATTCCTTTGGTGAGATCCGCGTGAGCCATGAGCAGAATCTGGTATTGGCGCATGTGAAGGCCGATGAACTTTTCGCGCTGTGGCAAAAGCTGGAAGCCAATGGCCTTGGCACCTCGAATATCGGCGCGATCACCGACATGATCACCTGCCCGGGGCTGGACTTTTGCTCGCTGGCGACGGCGCGGTCGATCCCGATTGCGCAGAAAATCTCGCATAAATTTGCTGATCGTGAGCGGCAGAGTGAAATTGGCGATCTGAAAATTAAAATATCAGGCTGTATCAATGCCTGCGGCCATCACCATGCCGGGCATATTGGCATCCTTGGCCTCGACAAGAAGGGTGAGGAATATTACCAGATTACCCTTGGTGGCTCTGGCGATGAGAACGCCGCCGTTGGAGAAATCCTCGGACCCGGCTTTGCGGCGGAGGAGGTGGCCGATGCCATCGACACGCTGGTAGATCGCTACATTCAAATTAGAGACAGTGAGGCTGAGACCTTCCTCGCCGTTGTAAAACGTGTCGGGCTGGAGCCCTTCAAGGAGGCGCTTTATGCCGATCATTAAAGACGGTGCCGAAATCGAAAATGACCCGTGGGTGATGCTGCTTGATGACGGCGATGTGCCCACCGAGGGTGATGTTATCATCCCGCTTGAGCTGGCAATCGAGAAGGCGGAGCGGCTATCAAATCATAACGGACGTATTGGCCTGTTTATCCCGAATGATGTTGATGTAGAGGCGCATGCCGGGTTGATCAAATCAGCGGCTATCATAGTGCTTGAATTGCCGGCCTTTACCGATGGGCGCGCCTATAGCCAGGCGCGGTTGCTGCGGGAAGAGGTGGGCTATAGCAATGAGCTGCGCGTCAAAGGCGATGTTTTGGTTGATCAGGCGGCGTACCTGAAGCGCTGTGGGTTTGACAGCTTTGACTTCGACGGCGCCTTTGATGCCGATGTCTGGCAGCGCTGCCTTGCGGCGATGACAACGGGCTATCAGCGCAACTACCGCGATGCTTTGCGCCACCGGGAGCCGTCTTAAAAGCCCGCCCTGATCGCTTGACTCACCCCTCTGATTCGTTGAAAAGTGCATGATGATGCTTGCGGCGATGCGCTGTTGGCAGCATTTAATCCTGCCTTGTTTTTGGTCACGACCTGCCTGAAACGAGCTTTTTCGCTACAAAATCCCCCTAATCTGATGTTCCTTAAGTATAATTTGCCGGGCAAACTGGTTTATCCGGGTGAATGCTGTATTGTATTGGCTGATAGAATGCCGCGTTGAAAAGACGTGGTTTAAGCGTGAATAGCGCAATGTTTTGGGGAAACGTAAACCAGATAAGGGAAGGGGAGATACATAGATGATTGTGTTTGACCGAAAGAAAATTATTGCTGGCGTGGCGGGAGCGTTGATGCTCAGTGCTTCGCCGATGGCGGGTGCCGCCGAATGGAGCGTGCCTGATGGGGCGGACCCGGTTTACCCGGGCTCGTCTGAGAAGAAAGCCGCTGATGAACCGATGGTAACGGACGAGTCAATGGCAGAAGACTCCACGGGTGATGACAAGCCTGACGCCACCGACTCTGTTTACAAGGTGCCAACCGGGGCTGACCCGATGTATCCTGACAGCGCTGCCAGCGACGATAAGGAGGAGATGGTCAAAGACGAATCAATGGCCGAAGATTCCACTGGTGATGATGCTGAGAATAAAGAAATGGCGGCACCGGAAGAACCCGCAAAAGAAATGGCCGCGCCCGAGGCGATGGATGCGTCGACAACCGCTGGCTGTCAAAAAGCGATTGACGACATGCTCAGTGGCAACCCGATTGAGTTTTTGTCGGGCCGCTTTACCCTCAGCAACGCTGGCCGGGACAAGGTGGAAAAGATTGCCGGATTGCTCAATGGCTGCGGTGATGCAAAAGCCGTTGTTGGCGGGCATACCGACTCTGATGGCAGTGAAGCTGTTAACCAGCGGCTGAGCGGCAAACGCGCAGAACAGGTTATGGATCTGCTGACAGAGATGGGCGTTGATAAAAAGCGGCTGCGCTCTGTTGGCTATGGCCAGAGCCAACCGCTGGTTGCCAATGACACGCCTGAGAACAAAGCGCTGAACCGGCGCATTGAACTGAAACTTTATTAAAGTTCGCGCGGCTCAAATTGCCGGGCCGCGATGTTATAATAATTTTCAGCCGCATTTCGGGACGCTTTTTGTACAAAAGTGACATCCGGGATGCGGCTTCTTTATGCTACAAGATTGCTGATGACCAGCTTGACCCCAATACATAAAATAATGAGTGCAACGCCGAGCGAGTTTTATCGCAGTTTGCGGGCGCTGGCGCCGGAGCTTTCAGTTGCAGATGGGCAGAGTGAGTTTGCGCTGCCCACATCGGAGGGCCAGGCAAAGATCTCTTACCGCGTGCTGCCGCCGCGCCGGGTAACGGGCCTGTTGAGTCTGCCGCAGCTTGAGGTTCTGATCGATTTTGACGGCGTGGATGAAAGTGGGCAACGGGCGTTTATGCGCGGTTTTGATCTGGCTTTCCGCCGGGGCGGCGGCTAGATATCTGCTTATTTGACTGGCTTGAGATGCCCCCTGCACCCTTATTTTGCCGGCCGAAGATGCCGGGCATGTGCGCTGTCATAAAGGGCGCTCTCCGCAATTATTTTCTGGTCCAGCGCTTTGCCGACAAAGATCATCGCGGTGCGCTCTATGGCATTCTTGTCAAGGGTGTGCGCCAGCTCGCCCAGGGTACAGCGGATGAAACGCTCTGATGGCCGGGAGACCTCCACGGCAATAATCACCGGGCAATCAGCGCCATAATGGGGGATCAGCTCTGCCTCGATCTCCGCCGCGTTTTTTGCTGACAAATGGATCACCAGGGTTGCCTTTGAGGCGCCCAAAATTCTGAGCTGCTCGCCCTCAGGCATGGCCGAGGCGCGCTTTGAGGTGCGGGTTAATATCACCGTCTGGTTGATGGCGGGCAGGGTCAGCTCCTGGCCCAAGGCGGCGGCGGCGGC
This sequence comes from uncultured Alphaproteobacteria bacterium, assembly GCA_942490955.1. GTDB lineage: Bacteria > Pseudomonadota > Alphaproteobacteria > Rhizobiales > HXMU1428-3 > HXMU1428-3. The sequence goes on along the minus strand of CALNZE010000041.1, from coordinate 67,787 downwards.
GGCAAAAGCTGGCACGCCGGGGACGACTTCAAAGGGAATTTCAAGCTGTTTTAGCCGGTTTATCTGCTCCGCAATGGCGCTATAAAGCGAGGTATCGCCAGAGTGCAACCGCGCCGTGTCATGGCCGGATTGCTGCGCTGCGCTTAACTCGTCGATGATTTCATCGAGGCTAAGCGGCGCGGTGTTGATGATGCGGGCATCCGGTTGGGCAAATTCCAGCATTTCATCGGGGATCAGCGAGCCGGCATAGAGGATGACCGGGCAGCGCTCGATCAGAGCTTTGGCGCGCAGGGTTAATAAATCTGCTGCGCCAGGCCCCGCCCCGATGAAATATACCGTCATGTCGCTGCGCTCCTCTTTTGTCGCTCACCGCGAAGACGGGACGATGTCCCGTCCGCGTCCGCGCGGGCGGCGCTTGCGCCGGACGCCGCTGGCGCGGGACGTCATGTCGCTGCGCTCCTCTATCAAATTGCCTGACCGAGAGGAGGCGTGTTTCTGCAAATTAACAAAGTCCAGGTCAGCTCGTGATCGCGTCGAGTTCGGTTAAGATGGCGGTGCCCATGGCGTTGGTGGAAATTTGCTGCTTGCCGGGCTGCATGATGTCTGCTGTGCGCAGGCCCTTGCCGAGGACATTGGCCATGGCCGCTTCCACCAGGTCTGCCTCTTTCGCCAAACCGCAGGAGTAACGCAGCGCCATGGCGAAGCTGGCGATCATGGCGATGGGGTTGGCCTTGCCTTCACCGGCGATGTCAGGGGCGGAGCCGTGAACGGGTTCATACATGGCCTTGGCGCGGCCGTTTTCATCCTCGGCGCCGAGCGAGGCGGATGGCAACATGCCGAGAGAGCCGGTGAGCATGGCGGCGGCATCAGAGAGGATGTCGCCAAACAGGTTATCAGTGACGATCACATCGAACTGCTTTGGGTTGCGGACAAGCTGCATGGCGCAGTTGTCAGCCAGGATATGCTCCAGCTTCACATCGCTAAAATTATCCTGATGCACTTTGGTCACAACTTCATTCCACAGCACGCCGGTTTTCATGACATTGCGCTTTTCTGCGGAATGCACAAGATTGCCGCGCTTGCGGGCAAGGTCAAAGGCAACGCGGGCAATGCGATCAATCTCATAGGTTTCATAGACCTGAGTATCGACAGCGCGTTTCTGGCCATTACCAAGATCGGTAATCTCTTTCGGCTCGCCGAAATAGACGCCGCCTGTCAACTCGCGAACGATAAGAATATCGAGCCCTTCGACAAGCTCCTGCTTGAGGCTGGAGCTTTCGGCCAGCGCCGGGTAGCAGATGGCGGGGCGCAGATTTGCAAACAGGCCGAGGTCTTTGCGCAGGCGCAGCAGGCCGGCCTCCGGGCGTGCATCATAAGCAACATCATCCCATTTCGGGCCGCCGACAGCGCCGAAGATTACGGCGTCGGCTTTTTGCGCGAGGTCCATCGTCGCGTCATCTATTGCAGCGCCGTGGGCGTCATAGGCCGCGCCGCCAACCAGGCCGTCTTCTGTCGTGAAGGTCACGTCACCCCGGTCGTTGAACCATTTGATAATGCGGTCGACCTCAGCCATGATTTCGGTGCCGATACCGTCACCAGGCAGGATCAGCAGGTTAAAGTTGCTCATCTTAATCTCTTAACTGTTTTGCGTGAATATGGTGTGGAGACTGCTTAACGCTGCGTGGCAGAATTTGCAAGGTTTTGTCATGCGACAGGCCGACAAGGAGGATGAATGCGCGCGCCTTTTGATGGACTATATTTTGCCGTGGCTGTTTTTGCCGGGGGAATGATCGCCGTGAGCGGAAATGCTGCGGCGCTAGAGCCGGTAGAACCGCCAGCGTCGTTCGCTGGCTATTTCTCTCAGCCGATTGACTGTGAGGCGGGACAAGACTGCGTCATCCAGCAATATGTTGATATTGATCCGAGCCGGAAGTGGCAGGACTACCGCTGCGGCAAGGCCAGCTACAATGGCCATAAGGGCACTGATTTTCGCATCACCAATGCGGTGGCTTATTTGCGCGGTGTGAGCGTTGTGGCGGCTGCGCCAGGGCGGGTTTTGCGGGTGCGGGATGACGCGGCCGACCGGCAGGTGAAGAGCGCTGCCGACCAGGCGCGGGTGAAGGGGGCAGAGTGCGGCAATGGGCTGGTGGTGGATCATGGTGGGGGGATGGTCAGCCAATATTGCCATCTGCGCCGGGGCTCGCTGCTGGTGCGGCCGGGTGCGCGGGTGGCGCGCGGCGCGGCGCTCGGTCTTGTGGGCCTCTCCGGCGCAACGCAAATGCCGCATGTGCATATTTCATTTCGCTATAAGGGCAAGATCGTCGATCCTTACCTCGGGCTGGAGGGATTGGCAGACGGCGGCGCGCCGAAATGCCGAACAAGTGCTGACGCGTCATCGCTGTGGCGGGCAGATGTTTTGCGGGATTTCCCCTATAGCTCATCGCGGGTGATTGAGGCAGGCTTTGCGGCGAAGCCGATCAAGCTTGGGGCGCGGGAGGCCGAGACGGCGGGCGGCGTGGTGAGCGCCTTGTCCCCGAACCTGGTATTGTTTGCGCGGGTGATTAATTTTCGCGATGGCGACAGGCTGGAGATGGCAATCGAGGGGCCACAAGGCTTTCGCGTGTCTCAAAGCTACGGGCCGCTGGCGCGGCACAAGGCGCGGTATCTCGGGCTGGTTGGCAAGCGCCGGCGCGCGGCCCGGTGGCCCGCCGGGGACTATCACGGCGAGGTAAAAGTCACGCGCGGCGGCGCGCTTCATGAAACGCGCCGCGTTGTCGTGACGATAGACTGATAATTTCTCTGCGATTAAAAGAGAGGTTGTGTATCGTTCTGGTCGGCGTCGGGGGTGACGACGTCCGGGTTGTAGTTGTTTTCTTTCAGCTCGATGGCGTGGATGTCGCCTTCTGCGGCGACTTCATCGATCAAGGCTTGACCGGCGGCGGCATCGCGTTCGACGCCATAGCCTTTGAGCAAGGCGAGGCCATAATTATATTTACCGATCGAGTAGCCTTCCTTTGCGCTTTTCTCGACCCAACGGGTTGCTTCATCAGCGTCTTTTTTTACGCCGAAGCCGTTCTGGTGCATGTAGGACATCCAGATTTTAGACGCCTTGTTGCCGTGGTCGGAGCAGGTTTTAAAAATCTTCATGGCATCGACATGGCGGCCGGATTTGGTGGCCAGATAACCAAGTGAGCAGACGAAATCCTTGCCCTGTTTCAGATTGTCATCCATGTGCTTGATCATATGGTTCATGGAGAATTCCTGCGGGTTGTTCTCGCCAAATTGATCTTCCAACTCGACCCGTTCGCTATTGTCGGCTTTATTGTCTCCCGTATCTGCAAAGGCTGGCGCGGGGATGAGCATCGCCGCAGCAACGGCCAGGCCCAAGACGATAGCGAGGCCTGATGAGAGAGATGTGGGGCGGGGGTGAGCGGCGCCGCTGGTGCGGGTGATCATTTTAAAATTCTCCTGCAATTATCCTGTTCGCCGCTCCCTGATTGGGCGGCGTTGAAACTGATGAAGCTATTGTGCCTGAGCGGCGCATCAGGGGCCAGTCAGGAATCAGTGCTGGAATGCAAGAAAGTTGTCACGTTATGGGCCAAAAGGCGAATGTTCAACGCTGATGGCGGCGTGCTCAAGGCCCCTCGGCCGACAAAGACCATGGCTGACAAAGGCCGGGGCTGACAATGGCCGGGGCGGTGCCGAGCGCAATGAATGCTCTGCGCGACCGCCAAGGAGTGATCAAAGCAACGGCAGCGCTAAACCCAGGGGCGGGCGGCGCTGAGCTTTTCTTCAAAGGACTGGATGTCGCTTTGCTTTTGCATGGTGAGGCCAATGTCGTCCAGCCCCTCGAGCAGGCAATGCTTGCGGAATGGGTCAATCTCAAAATTGATTGTGCCGCCATCGGGGCCTTTTATCGTCTGGCTTTCAAGGTCGATGTTGATGGTGGCGTTGGCGCCGCGTTCGGCGTCGGCCATGATTTTATCGACATCGTCTTGCGGCAGCTGCACCGGCAGGATGCCGTTTTTAAAACAGTTGTTATAGAAAATATCTGCAAAGCTCGGCGCTATAACGCAGCTGATGCCAAAGTCCTTGATGGCCCAGGGGGCGTGCTCGCGGCTGGAGCCGCAGCCGAAATTTTCGCCGGCGACGAGGATTTTTGCCTCCCGGTATTGCGGCTTGTTGAGGACAAATTCAGGGATCTCGTTGCCATCATCGTCAAAGCGCATTTCGTCAAACAGGTTGGCGCCAAGGCCGGTTCGCTTGATGGTTTTCAGGAACTGCTTGGGGATGATCATATCTGTGTCGATGTTGATCATTGGCAATGGGGCGGCGACACCGGTGAGGGTGGTGAATTTGTCCATGGGATGGCTCCGGCTTTCAATGGGTATGGCGACCGGAGCGGGCCTGGCCCGCTTTTTTGCCCGGTCGGCAGCTAGCCCGCTTGTTTTCCATTAGTTGCAGGTGGCTGTCAAGCCTTGGTGGATCGGCGCGAGACCTGGAAACGCGCTTTGTCGGCGGCTATTTCCTGGAGACTTCAGCGAAGCAGCGTTTCATACGCTCGCAGCGCTCGGGGCCCGGGGGGTGCATGTTTGAGGCGGGCGCCGACCAGATGAATTTGCAGATCTGATTCATGCCGGTGCGCTTGAGCCAGCCACGCCGTACGCCGCGTTTGATGGCGAAGCAATCAGCGGTTGCTTCGTCTGCGCCTCTGAACTGATGGGCGCATTCGTGGGAGTAGACCCAGAGCTTTACCTGCCGTGGCAGACGTTTCAAGAGGCGCGGGTTAAGGATGATGAAGCCATTAAAGGCGCCGCCAAAGTCATCAAGGGTTGGGTCGTAAACGGTGGAGCGTTTGCCGCATATCATGCGGGTGCCATCTATCACCAAACGGCCAGGGGCGAAAATGCGCGGGTTCTTAAGGCCGCGGTCGCGGGCGTATTTTTGCGGTGTGTAAGGGTCGGCTGCCAGGCCAGACTTGCTCATTCCCGGTGCGATGAGCACAATGGTGAGAATGACGAGTGCGGCCAGCAAGGCCAGCGGTCTTGTGATATGCTTCATAATATTTTTACGGGCGCTGTCTCGCCCCGCTTTTCCCCGTCATGCACTAGTGATTTCAGCTTTCGATCACGTTACGGAACTGACGGGAAAATGCAATGATTTTCGGGCAAAATCCGGCGTTGGCGCAGGGAATTAAGCGGCCTTGGGCAAGCGCGTGTTCAATGGCGGCGGCGAGCGGTGCTCAGCCGTCATTTGTGGCCATGGTTTTTAGCTCATCTAAAAATTCGACAAACTCCTTTAGGGCGCATTCCTTTATGACCCGTTGCTGGCGCTGGCTTTGGTTGGCGGCAACATTGGCGAGAATTTCCAGAGCCGGGCCACGCAGAGTTTCGACGGCCTGGTCGGAGAATGGACAATAAATGGCGTTGTCAGCGTTTTTCATTTCTTTCATCAGCGGCGCGAGTTCGACAGGTTCAAACAGGCCAAACCAGTGGCCATTGCGCCGTTCTAAACTCTCGGCATCAAACCACAACGGGATGAGGTCAACCGGCTCGCCATTTTCATACCGCTCGAGCATGAACTGGCCAGACTGGTTGGCGAGCCAGTCTGCATAGCTGTTGATCTGGTCGTAGACGCTGGCTTCGGGATCAATTTGAAATTTGCCGTTTTTGATGCGGGTGGTTGATGGCGGGTTGGCGTTTAAGGCTGGGCGCATTGCCGCGCCGTTTCTCGGCGCTGGCCTGGCGCTGCTGCCTGACGCGTCACGCTTTTCTTCAGTGCTTTGCCACTGAATATGAGGGCCGGGTTGCGGGCTCTCTGCCCGCTTGCTAGTTTCGGGCGGGGTGGATTGCGCGGCGAACTCGCGCGCGAAAGGGCCCGTTGTTTTTTGTGAAGAGGATGTTTTTTGCAAAGACTCAGGCTTTTTAGACGGCGCTGGCGCCAGGTCTTTATCTGACCGCGCCGGGGTGAGCGGAGATGGCGCCGGTTGCCGTTCCGGCCTGGCTGACAGAGGGGTGTGGGTTTTGTTTTGCGGCGGGTTTGTTACGGCGGCAAGAGGCCCTGGCGATGGCGGCGGCGGGATTAACTGATTGGCCGGGTTTCGTAGCGGTGAGGCTTTGGAAAGCCTGGCGTTTTCTCGCGCAATGCCATGCGCGGTCTGCCGGTTTTCCGGGGTGGGCCGCTCATCTGGCGGCAGCTTGTTACTGACATCGGCTTTGCTGTCAGTTGGTACAGCGTGGTCACGAACCGATTGCTTGGGCTGCGCTTTTCGCTCGCCCTCGCTCGCTGATGCTTCGCTTTCAGCGAAGGGGCCGGGCGCTTTGCCGGCGGCAGCAAGGCGGTTGGCCAGGCTCTGGCGCTCGCGCTCAAGTTTGCCGGGGTCGGGCATGGCGCGTTTTTGGGCTTTTTCAGCTTGCGTTTTTATGGATTCGGTTATCGCCTCCTGGCCTGACCGCTCAGCTTGTGGGGGCGGTGTGACTGGCGGGATTTGTCGCTCTCCTGCATCGCCTCGGGGCGCCGCCGCTGCGTCATCCGCAGGGCGCGCAGGCCGGAGTGATGCAGAGGGGCCGAGGCGGGCGGCGATTTCGGCAACGATGCGGGATTGCTTGTTGACGAATTTTTGGCGTTTTAGTTCTTCATTCTGTTTGGCGAGCGCGCGGGACTGGCGGCGGATTACCCAAAGGCCCCACAGCGCGAGCAGCAGGATGATGCCAACGGCAATTTTAAGGATGGTTGCCAATTCCAACATTGTGACCTTTGCCAGCGGTGTGGCCATTATAAGGGCTCGGCCGGTTGGCCTGAGTACCGCTTCACGCGTCGTTAAATGAATTAAAAGCCCGAAATTTGATCATATGTTTAATTTTTGCGGCCTTCAAGGCAAGTCACCAGCAAGGCCGGATAAAGGCGTGGATGACATTTCTTAAGCGGTTTTGGCGGTGGTTTATCGGGTTTAAGCTGGCGGCATTCGGTAGGGCCTTGGCTGTCATTGCGGCGTGGTTAACCGGCATGGCGGGATTGCAGATGGACTTCGGTTTTTGCTTGCTTTAGTGTCCGGTCAGGCCTGATTTTTTTTGGCTATCTGCGTGAAATGTAACAAACTTTGGATGTTTTGATTGATGCGGATTTTGATCCAAACCATTTACTGGATACTGATCATCCTCAGTGTTGCCGGCCTGTCGCATCTGCGCCAGCCGATTTCTGACATGCTTTCAAATTTCTATCTGCATTTTGCGCTGGTTGGCGTCATCCTGTTTTTTGTAGCGCTGCAATGGCGGCTGCCGCGCACGGCGATCGTCTCGGTTGCTGTGGCTGCGCTTTGCCTTGGGCTGGCGCTCACCTATGACCGGGTCTCGGCCATCGAGAAGACCGTGGCGAGTGAGAGCGCTGGCGTGAAGACCTATAAAATCATGACCTTCAACGCCTGGGAGCGGGTGAAGATCATGGACCGGCTGAAGGGTTATTTGCGTGCTGAAAAGCCTGATTTCGTTATCCTGCAGGAAATCACCACCAAGGACTGGCGGGCGCTAAAGAGCCTGAAAGATATTTACCCGCACATGACCTATTGCGATGACTGGCTGTGCGGCGTGGCGCTGCTCTCGCGTCATAAATGGGCGAATATCCGGGCTGGTAATTTTGGCACGCATCAGATTCCGCTGATCACCGCGACATTTGGCAAGCCGCTAAACGGGCTGAAACTTTTCGCCACACATTCGGCGCGGCCGCACTGGAAATACTCAACTCAGCGCCAGCAATTTGAAGATCTGGCCGCGCATCTGGCTGTCAATGCGGTCGCGCCGGCGGTGCTGGGCGGCGATATGAACTCGACAGTGTTTTCGGCCCCGCTCAGGGATTTTACGTCCAATTCAAACATGAAACCGGCGGGCAGCTTTACGCCGACATGGCCGCAGCGGCTGCGGCAGATGGGCTATATCACGCTGCCGTTTCTGCAACTTGATATCGATCATTTTTTTGTCAAGGAAGGCATGACCATTGTCAAGAAATGGCGCGGGCCTGATCTTGGCTCGGATCATCGGCCGCTGTTGATGTCGTTCCGGCTGTAGCCTGCCGTTGGATGTGTGGTGTGGCTGAGTTGAGATATTCAATTGCGCCGGTGGGGGCCCTTGGGTAAGGTCCGCCAGCAACTGTTTTCCCTTATGATATTGCGCAGGAGTGTTTCGTTTTGCAAACCGTTATCTCGATTAAATGGGGCGATCGCTATGGCTCTGACTATGTGAACCGCCTTTATAATATGGTGATGCGGAACACGAAAAATCCGACACGGTTTGTTTGCTTTACGGAAGATCCGACAGGTGTGAACCCGGAAGTGGAGATCAAGCCGCTACCGCCGATCAACCTGCCAGAGCGGGTGAGTAACCGGCCGTGGCGGAAGGTGTCTCTCTGGCAGGACCCGCTCGATGATCTGACAGGTGATATTCTTTATTTTGACCTTGATCTGGTGATCACCGGTAATATTGATGATTTTTTCACCTACAAGCCGGGAAGATTCGCGGTCATTCATAATTGGACGCAGCCAAAGCTGAGTGTTGGCAATACATCTGTTTACAGGTTCACTGTCGGAAAACACAAGTTCATCTTCGATCAGTTCAACGCCGACCCAGAGCCGTGGCTCAAACAGTATGGTATTAGCCAGAAGTATATTTCCGATCAGATTAAAGATCGGGTTTTCTGGCCCGAGGAATGGTGCCTGAGCTTCAAGCACAGCCTGATCCCGCCATGGCCGATGCGCTTTTTTAAAACGCCGGAGCTGCCAGAGGATGCCAAGGTTGTCGCTTTTACTGGCAAGCCGGATCCTGAGGATGCGGTCATCGGCTCCTGGCCGGAGAAAAACTTTATCAAGAAGAGCTATAAGTTTGTGCGGCCGACGCCGTGGATTGCCGAGCATTGGCGCTAGGCCGGGCACGTGCGGCGCGCCTCAGCCCTTATAAGACGGTTTAGACGAGCCTTGCCCTGATCAGCCCGCGCACGGAATTGCCGACATAGATTTTTTCCGCGTTTTCCAAATCCGTGATGGTGAGCCTTGCCTCGGTTGCTTTGCCGACCTTGAGAAGGCTGGCGCGCAGGGTGCCCGGCAAAAGCCCCGCGGATACAGGCGGTGTTTTTAGCGGGCCGCTTTGGTCGTCTATGAATATATTGGTGAAGCTGCCTTCGGTAATTTCGCCGCGCTCGTTGATGAATATCACCTCATGAACCGTATCGCTGCGCCGCTCTTTTTGGGCTGCGAATCTGGCGTCGTCGTAAAAGGCGCGGTGGGTGGTTTTGTGATAAAGATACGGGTTTTCACTGTGCATTGGCGTTTTGGCGACGGTGATGTTCCAGCAGTCAGTGGGCAGGGGCCTGGAAATCTCAACGGGTGTGATGGTGGTGGCACCGCTTTCATTTAGCAATATGCGGATGCGCAGCGGTTTGGCAGCCTGGTCTGTGAGAAGGGTGAGGTCGGTTACCAGGCGGTCCTGATCCAGCGGGTAGTTAAAATAGCGCGCCGAGTTCTGCAACCGCTGCATATGTTCATCGAGCAGGACCAGCCCCTCGCCCGGGAAATAGCCGATGGTTTCAATGAGCTGGAAATCCGGTGTCTCGGCTTCCAGAAATTTCATTTTCAGCAGGCATTCGTCATATTCATCGCGCGCCTTGGAATCATAAACAAGGCCGCTGCCGATGCCTATTTCGCCGCTGCCATCGGCGTCCAGCTCAATGGTGCGTATGGCGACGTTAAAAACATAATCGCGCTTTGGGGAGAGGAAGCCAATGGCGCCAGTATATAAGCCGCGCGGTTTTTGCTCCAGCTCGTTGATCAGCTCCATTGCCCTGATTTTCGGGGCGCCGGTGATGGAGCCGGGGGGAAACAGGGCGCGCATCTGATCGAGAAAACCAATGGCCGGGTTTTGCCGGGCGCGGATGACAGAGATCATCTGATGCAGGGAGCGATAGGTCTCGACCTTGAAGAGGTCCTTTACCGAGACAGTGCCGGGCTCGGCGATGCGGCTGAGGTCATTGCGCATCAGGTCAACGATCATCAGATTTTCGGCGCGGGATTTCTCATCGCTGGCGAGAACGGTTTGTTCCGCCATTTCTTCCTCCAGCCTAGGGCCGCGCTTCAGAGTGCCTTTCATCGGGCGGGTCTCCAGCCAGCCATCGCGGCTTTCAACAAATAGCTCCGGTGAGGCGGAGAGAATGGTGCGGTCACCAGTCATGATCAAGCTGCCGAAGGCAACCGGCTGGGCGCGGCGCATGCGGGCGTAAAGGGCCAGCGGGTTGACCGCGTTAGTTATGTCTGCCTTGAAGGTGAGGTTAAGCTGATAGATATCACCAGCCGCGATGTTGGCTTTGACCTTATTAAAATTGTTGAGGTAGCTGTTGTAGCTCTGGCTGGGTGTGATGGTCAGATGGGCGTTTGATGCAGTGGTGCCTGTTGCTGTCAGCCCTGTGGTTGTCAGCGCGGGGCTGGCACTATCGAGGAAGCTGGTGATCTCTGCATGGGAGACGCGCTGGCGCTCACGAAAGGCACCAAACCATAGCAGCGGCACTGGCTCTTTCAGCCGGCCTGCCAGCTTTGGCTCCAGTGCGAGGCCAAGCTCATAGGTCATATAGCCGGCGAGATGGTCGCCGCGGGCGATGGCGGCCTCCATGAGGGCAAAGGCCGGCTCGATCTCAGCAATGGAGCTGGCGGTAATGATCTCATGGGGGCTTTCGAACAGGTCGCCGCCCTCTTTCGGCTGGAGGCTGTTCTCAAGCAGGACAAAGGGGGGCTGGAGATGATTAAGCTGGTCCAATTGATCTCTCTTGGTGGTTTTGGCGGTTGCCGCTGTTGCCGTTTGATATATTTAGCAGGCGCTGCGGGCCGGTGCCATAATTCTGTGGCCGGCGGCGGTGTTTAATGATTATTTTTAGGGTAATTTTTATTCTAACTTGTTGTACTGTAAGGCGAAAACCTTAAATTCCCGGGGCGCGGGAAAATATATCTTCACATTTTGTGACAACCTGTTATAAAGCCTGTTCTCGCCTTTTGGCCGCCTGCGATTGACGCCGCAACTGGCCATTCTTATATGCACACTGTCTTTATATGCACACTGTGTGTGAGGCATTTCGCTTTCAGGGAGTATTCCTTAAAGCGCTCTTTAAGCGTTTGTTTTGTCGCGGGGTGGAGCAGCCCGGTAGCTCGTCAGGCTCATAACCTGAAGGTCGTAGGTTCAAATCCTACCCCCGCAACCAAAATTTTATGATTATTTTCCCTCTTAATTTTTCTCACAATGAAGACCAGCCGCTGTTTATGGCCTAAGACGGGCGGGGTCATGTTTGTGCGGCACTATTTGCCAAGCTCGGCATGATTATTCCTGCCTTGCGAAATAATTTTCCAAAAATCTGAAACCAGAAAAACAATTCTCCGTAACTTTTAGCTGAGGACGATACATCGCGTCTCAGCATCGAAGAGCGCATTCGACGGTGTCTCATATGATAAAAGTAAAAGGAAAATAACATGTTTAAATGGTCAATAGCCCTGGCAGCTTTGCCTTTAATGATCACTGCAGGCACTGCCGCTTTCGCCATGCACCATGCTGGTGCCACTGGTTATGGTCTTGCAAATGATGGCAAGACCCTTGCCGTAATGTCTGATCTGGCAAAGCCGACTGCGATTAAAAAATACGACCTTGCGTCGGCTGTCTCCGCCATCGCCTATCGCCCTGTTACCGGCGATCTTCTCGGGTTTGCAAACGGCAAACTATTCACCATCGATCCGGCATCCGGCAAGATGACGGACCTTGGCGCCAAATTCGCGGATGACGCGACGATCGCGGACGGTGCCATGGTTGGCTTCGATTTTAACAATAAGATCGACGCTGTCCGTGTGGTTTCTTCCAAAGGTGATAACCTGGTTTATTTCCCCAAAGGCTTTGGCGACAATGACCCGAAGGCCAATAGCGTAAAACGCTTCACAAGTCTTGCTTATGAAGAAGGCGACAAGAATGCCGGTGCAACACCGCAGATTTTTGCCAATGCCTACACCAATGCGATTAACGGCAAAAAAGCCAGCGGCACCTTCCAGTATGCCATCGACGCCGGTACAAACGCCCTTGTGAGCCTGGCCAACAATGCCGGTACTCTGAAAACAATTGGCGTGATCATGATCGACGGCAAGGAAGCCGACGTTTCAGGAATGGGCGGCTTTGATATCGTCTCCCCTTCAGAAGGTGATGACCAGGCCTATGCCGTTCTTCAGGTTGAAGGTAAAGACAGTGCCGGTCTCTATACGGTCGATTTGAAAACAGCCGAAGCCAAGCTTGTTGCTGATCTCGGCATGGGCGGTTTTAGCGGGTTTGCCGTTTCCAAAACCAAATAATGACTTGAATGTCTAAGGTCCTGATTCAGGGCCTGCGATAACAAAGTAAGATTGCTGGCTGGCCTCCGCTTATGTGGTGGCCAGCCAACGCGTTTTTATGGCGACGCCCGCAAAGAATAAAAGCCGCCATCATTGACCTGCATCACTGACCTGCATCACTGGCCTGCGAATGGGCGACATAATGCCGACCAACTTTGCACTTATGTAGGATCGCATACCCTATTGCAGCTTCGCGTCGATAGTTTCAGGTAATTTAAGCTTCTGAAATGGCGTAATTATAATGCCAGAGTGTTATGAACTGTGCGGTGTAATGTGCTGGGCTTGCAGGCTGCGCAATAAGCTTACCGGAAGGCGACTATGACGAAAGAACTTAGGCTCGGGCAGGCCCGGCTGGAGACGACGACGAAAGTGACCCTCGCCGTGCTGGCACTGGCGAGCGGTGTTTATACCTATCTTGGTGTGCGCGGCTTGCTGAACGGCACGACCAGCGTGGTGTTTTTTGGCGCGGTGATTTATTCCTCTGCGGTTTCGGTTGGCATCTACGCATTCTGGTCCTATCTGATGCGGTTTTTGCCGCATGTGGAAAGCGCGGGGTCGCGCTCCTGGCTTTATCTTTCCATGGCCATTGGCTCGGCGATGATCATTGCCATGTCAAGCTGGCTGAACGCGGCGGCGCTGGCGGGATCGGCAGCGCTTGAGCTGCATATGGCGAATGCGACCGAGACCTATCAGGAACAATTTGACAAGGCGCACTCCAACGCGCTGGCAGCGCAAAGCCTGCTGCCTGATATTCAGCTGGCCTCGAAACGCTTTGCCAGTCTTGGGCAACAGGAGCGCTCCTCCGGTGCGCTGACCGGCACATCCGGCTCTGGCACCGTGGCGCAACTGCTGACGCAAATGTCAACCGACCTCGACCGGCTGGCGCAAGAGGTGAATGAAAGCCGCGGCCGCGCCAAGCAACAGTTCGAGCAGGGCGGGCAGCATCTGGCGCGTATGCGGGAGCTGGCATCCGGCAACGGCCCGATAGATGCGCGGGCCAATGATTTTGGCGGTGAGGTATTGCGGTTGATCGGCGTTATCGCAGCGTTGCAGCAGACGTCTGTTGCGCCCTCTGTGAAACGGGCTGCGGTGGACCTTGGCAAGACCTTTATCGCCCCTGCCGCCGATGGTGGCAGCCTTTCGTTGCAGCAGCGCCAGACCGAAGTGGTCGGCAGTGTTGAAAAGGCCGTTCAGGCGCAGAGCAACGCGCTCTCGGTTGCAGCCGATGAAATTTTAACCCGTGACCCGGCGGTGGCGCCGCGCTTCCAGCCATTGTCACCGCCAGAGGCGGTGCTGCTCTATGCGCGTGATTTCCTGCCGAGTTGGGCCGGTGCGATCTCGATTGACCTGCTGCCAGCGGTGTTGATTTTTATCATGATCATTGTTGAAGGGGCGATCCGCCGTGATGGCGGCGGCGAGCTTGATGCGGAGAGTATGAGCGCGGCTGATGTGATGCGCGGTGTGGAGATTTTCCGTCAGATGGACGCGCGGTTTAACGCAGCGGCCATTACAGCAACAGACGCCAGGCTGCCGCAGGACGAAGCGAGACCACAGCCGGAATATGCTGCCCCCCCTGAGGAGTGGCAGACAAGTGAAGGCCCGGCAGACCCTCAACCGGTGGACGAGCGGCACATATATGAACGCCAGCAAGCGCAGCAAAATGTGGCACGGCTAACACCGAAAGAGTGACTGGTTTTACAACAATGATATTCAAACGAAACGCAAAACCAGAGCGGCAAACTGCCCCCGACCTGGCGGGTTCGCAGCCTGATAAAAAATCGGCCAAGACGGCGAAGACAGCCCGCTTCGGCTGGGTGACCGAGGGTTTTTTGCTGAAATCGGCTTTCCGCGCGCTGGTGGTCGGCACTATTGTGTTTCTTGCGCTTGATTTCCGTGAAATTTATGAGCAGGCCAATGCGCCGCTGCCCGGCAAAGTCACCGAGCGCTCACCGATGACCATGGAGCCGGCGAAACGGCAGGACCATCTGCGCCCCTATCTGCCGCTCACCAATCCGGTGCGGCGCAAGGGCGCGGGGCCAAAAATGCCGGGTTATGCCAAGCCGCCAAAGGATGAAAAAACCGGCGAGCGGATGACGTTTCTACGCGGGCCGAAAGGGGCGGTGAGTGCGATCGGGCGGATTGAAGTTGGCACGGCCGCTGACTTTGCCCAGTTTATCAAAGGCCAGGAGGGTGAGATAAAATCGGTGCATCTGCATTCGCCCGGCGGGTCGGTGAATGATGCGCTGGCGATGTCAAAACTGCTGCGGGAGGAAGGCATCGACACAGTCGTGCCAAATAACGGTTATTGCGCTTCGTCTTGCCCGATTGTTTTCTCCGGCGGGAAGGCGCGTGTTGCTGGCAAGACCGCGTGGATCGGCGTGCATCAGGTTTCGGCCATGTCGGCGACCAATGACAATAAAATCCCGGGCAACCTGAATGATGGCATGGCGCAGGCGCAAAATGTGAGCGCCAGGGTTCAGGATCATCTGGCGGAAATGGGTGTTGACCTGCGGGTGTGGGTGAAGGCGATGCAGACATCTGCTGACCAGCTCTACATTTTTACGCCGGAAGAACTCGCGGAGTTGAAGCTGGCGACGAAGGTGCGTGGGTAGCGGTCTTTATCGGGTAGGTTATTGGCTGGGCGAAGCTTGTACGTTTTGCTGCGTTTTTTTAAATTTATGCTCTGTTGATGTTTTGGCGGCGGCGCCTAATGGAGCCATGTCCCCGCCTTCATTTACTCTGCCAGAAACAAACTGATATTTTCGGATAAGGATTTTACATCATGACGCGTGTTAAAGATTTACGGCGGGCTGGATTTGGTGCGGCGTTGGGCTTGGCTATTGCCAGTGTGACGCCAGCAGCAATGGCCAATGCAGCCTCATTTGAGGTTAAGTCGAAGACCACAACGCTCTCGGCGAATGTGGTTGCCGATTTTGACGAGCCGTGGGCGATGACCTTTTTGCCAGACGGATCTATGCTGGTGACGACCAAGCCGGGCAAGCTTTTCCACGTGACGCAAGATGGCAAGCAAGTCGAGGTCGGCAACATCTGGAAGGTTGCATATGGCGGCCAGGGCGGCCTTGGTGATGTGGTGCTGCATCCCGACTTTGAAGACAACAAGCTTGTTTATATCTCATCTGCTGAAACCCTCGACAAGGGCTCGACCTTTGGCGCCGTGGTGATCCGGGCGAAGCTCGACATGTCTGGCGACAAGCCGAAACTCGTGGATGAAGAAAAAATCTGGACGCAGGAGCCGAAGGTGCCCGGTCAGGGGCACTACAGCCACCGCATCGCCTTTGGCCCGGATGGTTTTCTCTTTATCACCTCAGGTGAGCGGCAAAAGCAAAAGCCCGCGCAGGACATGAAAAAGGCGCTTGGCAAGGTGATCCGGTTAAATGACGATGGCACCGTGCCTGCTGACAATCCCTGGCAGGATGATGGCGAACTGGCTAAATCTTTCTGGTCGATGGGTCACCGCAACATGCTTGGCATCGCTTTTGACAGCGAGGGCCGCCTTTGGACCCACGAGATGGGGCCGCGCCATGGTGACGAGTTGAACCTTGTCGAGAAAGGTAAGAATTATGGTTGGCCGGAGGTCTCCTATGGTGACAATTATTCTGGTGTTCCCATCCCGGATCATGACACGACGGACAAGTATGTCGAGCCTAAGGCCTATTGGGTACCGGCGATTTCGCCTGCCGGGCTGATGATTTATAGCGGCGACAGCTTCCCCGACTGGAAGGGCAGTGCCTTTATCGGCGGGATGTCTGCCAAGGCGCTGGTGCGGGTTGCCATCAACGGCACCGAGGCCAAAGAAACCGAGCGCTTTGAGTGGGGCCAGCGGGTGCGCGAAGTTGAGCAGGGGCCCGATGGTGCCATCTGGATATTGGAAGATGGCGGCAAGGGCTCGAAGGGCCGGTTGCTCAAGTTGAGCGGTGCAAATAGCTAACTGAAGTTTGTAGTTAAAGTTATTTCTTTAGCTCAATGATTTTACCTGACGCCGGTGGGCGCCCCTTTGGCATGGTTTTGCCAGGCGGGCTCACCGGCGTCATTGCATCAAAGACGCAGTGCCGTGGTATTTTAAGTTTCAATCGTGAGAAATGCTGGACTATTCGTAATAACGGCCTGATAATACTTCGAAATCAACCTTGCTGCCGAGGAAGGGCTGTTATGAAGTACAAAATATTTATGGGTTTACTTGCGGCCAGTTTCATATATGCCGCTCCAGCTGCAGGGTATGACGGGCTGACAGCGGATTACAAGACCTGCACCACAGGCCAGGGCAAGGTTGCGAACGGCCTCGTTGTTGCGGCTTGCACGCGGCTTATCGATAATGCTGCCAAGGAGAACTCGCTGGTTGGTATGTTCCATGCTCTGCGCGCTTCGGCCAATAATGACAAAAATCTGAACTGCCGTGATGCTGTGAAAGCACGCGAGCTTGTGACGGACCCGAACCTTGCGGGCGCCATTGATGATCTGGAGAATGCCAACTGCTAGCAGCGGCGGCCGCTAAGCTATGCCCACCACTGAGTCCGCACTGCGCCTTAGTGACCCCTCACACCAAAGTGGATGGCATTGCGGCCAGAGCGGCGGTGCTGGCGGCGCAGAGCGTAACAACAAGCCAGGCGGGGGCTTTCCACATATAAAGCGCGAGAAATGCCGCCATGGCGATGGCAAAGTCGCCTGGGCTGGTGATGCCGGCTGTCCATACGGGATCGTAAAGGGCGGCGAGCAGCAGGCCGACCACCGCCGCGTTTACGCCCATTAATGCCGACTGGGCCGAGGGCTTGCTGCGCAGGGCTTGCCAGAATGGCAGGGTCCCGACAATGAGCAGAAATGACGGCAGGAAAATTGCGAAAAGGCAAAGAGCGGCGATGCTCCAGCCGCCGATGACCGCGCCGAGATAAGCCGCGAAGGTGAAAAGCGGGCCGGGGATGGCTTGCGCCGCGCCATAGCCTGCAAGAAACTGATCGTTGCTGACCCAGCCGGGTGGCACGACCTCCGCTTGCAGCAGCGGCAGCACCACATGGCCGCCGCCAAACACCAGTGATCCGGCGCGATAGAAGCTGTCAATCAGGGTGAGAGGGCCGGCGTTGTATGTGGTGGCAATAAGCGGCAGGGCAATCAGCAGGCCAGCAAATACCAGGAGTGCAAAGACGCCGGTGTTGCGCCCGACCTTTAGCGGCATGGCCGCATGATCCACCGGAGCCGGGTGCCCTTTAAGGCTCGTCACGCCGATTATTCCGCCAAAAAGGATTGCGCCGAGTTGGCCAAAGGCGGAGGGGATGGCAAGGGCGATGATGGCGGCCGCGACGGCCAGCGTTGCTCGCTGCCTGTCTGGGGTGAGGGAGGGCATCATGCCAAGGACGGCCTGCGCGACCACAGCGACGGCGGCGATTTTCAACCCTTGCAGCCAGGCGCTGCCGGCAACACCTTCGATGGCGGTTACACCATAAGCAAACAGCACCAGGGCGACGGCGGATGGCAGTGTAAAGCCTATCCAGGCGGCAAGGGCCCCGCAGTAACCGGCCCGCGACAAGCCGATGGCAAGGCCGACCTGGCTGCTTGCCGGGCCGGGCAGGAACTGACACAGGGCGACAAGGTCGGCATAGCTTTGCTCATTGAGCCATTTGCGGCGGGCGACAAATTCCTGCCGGAAAAACCCGAGATGCGCGACCGGCCCGCCGAAAGACGTTAAGCCGAGGCGCAAAAAGACGAAGAAGACTTCGGCAATGCTCGATGGGGGCGCGGCGGCCGTGGCTGTGCTGGCAGCGGCGGGGCGATCTTCATCGGTTGGGTTCTCGGATGCCATGCGATGCTGGCGCCTCATGGGTTGTGCTCGGGCTGATAAACAGGCTTCGGCCCGCAGCCTATCCAACATCACTGGTGCCTGTCGATGCTTTTTCGCAAGGCAAAATTCTCGGCGGGATGTGGACCTCGCGTGAGCTACATCATAAAGGCAATGAGGCGGCCACAGGTCAGGGCGCCGAGCCAGCAGGTGAGGGAGAGAATGGCGTGGAGGCGGCGTTGGCCTGGGGCGGCGCCGTCCAGCAGGAAGCCGGTGCGGACATGGAAGGTGATGGCGGCTATGGTGCCGATGGCGACCAGCGACAGCTTTACTATCACGACGGTCAGCGCGGCGTATTCACTGGCGCGCACGGAAATGAGGCAGAGGCCGGTGAGGATGGCAAGGGCGAGGCCAGCAGCTGCGACCGGCACCAGCACCTTTGCCAGCGCCTTATGGTCAACAGAAGGCCACAGGCCGAGGAGGCGCAGATTGAGCGGCAGGATTGAGCCGACAAGCATGGCGATGCCAAAGACATGCAGGCCGTTAACGGCGGCGTAGCCCCAGCGCGCGGTTTTGAGATATTGCGCCAGGGCGCTGGCCTCGACCAGTGAGAGAATTTCAGACATTGATGATGTTGCTTAATCGCGGTCGGGGTAGAGCACGTAGTTTTTGTCGCCTATTTTCAGGCGTTCAACCTTCATCAGTTTTTCGGAGGAATCTGCGGAGGGCTCGCCGATGAGGGTGACCTCGACGCCTTCGGCCAGATCACCTTTTTTCAATCCGGCACGTTCGTTGCGCCAGGGCTGGCCGACTTCTGCGGTCCATTGGGTTTCACCCACCTTGATGGTGATTTCGCCGTGGGGATTGCCGAGATTGGTTCCGGTGATGACACCGGTAAGCTCGATATTTTCACCGGTGGTCCAGGCCCAGCCGTGATGGGCATTGGCCGGGATGGCGCTGAACAAAGCCACAATCATGGCGAGCGCGCTGAAAGAGAAAATTGATTTCATGAGACATCTCCTGTTCTTTACTGATTGACTGGAACAGGAAATGACGGTCGATTTGGGGCCGCCGGGTGAATTTTTTAAAACACTGCCGGGATCAGCTTGCTGTGCAGGGCGCCAGGGCTTGGCTGGCCGGTGACCGAGCCGCCTTCTGGCTCAATGCTGATGCCAAAGGTGGCGGCCTTCAACAGGCCGGGGTCGAATTGGTCGAGTGCCTTGCGGGAGGGGGCTTCCTTGCTGGCGAGCAGGCCGAGCGATTTCGGTTTTGGCCCGAGCTGATCCTGCTTGATCCACAGCTGGTAGGTTTTGCCCTCTGGCAGGGATGCATCAACAGGGCGGATGGTCAACTCGCGTCTTTCCAGATTTATGGACATGACAAAGCGCGGCAACTTATCGTTGTCCTGGAACACAGCGACGAAGCTTTGATCCTGCCCCGTCAGTTGCGGCGCCAATGTGCCGGTGGAGACAATGAAAGCGCATATGCTGGCAGCAATTGCAGCGGCGCCAACCGTTGCGGTTTTCCAGATGTTGACCTGGCGCCTTAAGGAAATAACGCTGGCTTTGGGCAGGATTTGTTCGCTTTCGATTTTTTGCTCGACAGCGGCGAACAGATCGGCGCGCGGCCGGGCTGAGCCGACTTGCTCCAACAGAGGTGAGAGGCGTTGCTCCCACCCGGCAATCTCGGCGTCCAGCGCAGTATCGACATTGCGGCGCGCGCTGATGGCGCTGCGCTCGGTCGCATCAAGCGTGCCCAGCACATATTCAGCGGCGGTATTTTCTCTCTCTTCCTGTGCCATCATTTTCCCAGACAATCCTTTAAGTTTTTCAGACTGCGGTGCAACCACGTCTTAACCGTGTTCACCGGCTGGCCGAGATGCTCTGACAACTCTGCCCTGGAATATCCGTCCAGATATGCCAGCATCACTGCCTCTCTCTTTTGCTCCTCGAGCTGGGAGAGGCAAATCTCCAGGCGGTTCATATCCTCGCTGGCCTCGACCCTGCCCTCGGGCGTTTTGCCCGGGTCGGCGACATTTTCAATCGCCGCTGGCTCATCGACGAAGACCGGTGCTCGCTTGCGCAGTTCATCAAGTGAATGGTTACGCGCAATGGTTGCCATCCAGGTTATCGGTGAGCCGCGGTTGGCACGAAAATCACCGGATCTGTGCCAGATTTTGACATAGACTTCCTGAAGAATTTCTTCCGCGATTTCCTGCTTACGTAAGATACGCAAGACTATGCCAAAAAGTTTCATATTTGTCGCATCATAGAGCGCGGCAAAGGCTTTCCGGTCACCCTTTGAGGTTCGATCAAGCAGTGCGATTAAATCGGCGCTAGACTGGGCCATAGTTTTTGCTTTCCGGTATGAGTATGGCTTTCCAACTCAATCAAACGTAAGGGTTTTTCGTTACTGAATGGCTTTTTTATCGCCTGACGATCTGCAAACTGCAAACTACTATCGGTTTTGCGGGGTGTAAAGCTGCCATTCGGTGTGGGCCGTTCATGGTTAAAGGGCTGGCAGGTTTTTGCAATTTCTGCCTCGCCAGCGGCCGGATGCGGTAAAATGACTGGCCCGCCTCCTTGTCTGTATCCTTAAAAACCGCGATCATTTTATAAGCGATCTGGTGGTGTTAAAAATACCTTCAGGCGAAAAAAAAACCGCGCGCCAGATGGCACGCGGTTTTATCATTTGGTTGATCCAGGGACTATTCTGGGATCAGAACCGTGTCGATAACGTGGATCACACCGTTTGATTGCTTAACGTCAGCAATGGTCACAGTTGCAACGTTACCAGTTGCGTCTTTGATCTTCAGGTTGTCACCTTCGAGCATCGTGGTGAATTTGTCACCTGATACTGTTTTCACGGGATGTTTGTTGTTGTCGTCTTTTGTCATCTTCGTGATGGCTTTGCTTGAAGGCGCTTTGCCGGAAAGAACGTGATATGTCAGGATTCTTTTCAGTTTTTCCTTGTTTTCTGGCTTAAGCAAATCTTCAACAGTGCCGTCTGGCAGTTTGTCGAAAGCTGCGTTTGTCGGTGCAAAAACCGTGAATGGGCCTTTGCCGGACAGAGTTTCAACAAGACCGGCAGCTTTTACGGCTGCGACCAGTGTGGTGTGGTCTTTTGAATTGGCAGCGTTCTCAATGATATTTTTTGAGGGGTACATTTCTGCGCCACCGACGGTTACTGTTTTTTCAGCTAAAGCGGGGGTCTGTGATACAATGGCGTTTGTGCCAAGGCTTGCCATCGCAATTGCGGCAAGGGTCAACAGGCTTTTCTTCATAAACATAAATTAACTTCCCTTTGGGTTACTGCTCTGTTTTCGAGCTCCCCATAGGTACGACGCCATCTTTGCAATAGTTGCAAAATAATTAATGATTTGCCTTGCCGTCGATGGTCTAACAGGCTTTTTCCGAACGAAAACAGTCCTCTAAGAAGCGCGTTCCGATGGTTTTCGATGCAGAATTAACCGCGCGGTTAATTGCCAAGCAGCAGGTTTGGCAGGAACAGCACGATGCCCGGAAAGGCGATGAGGCCCGCGATTGTGAGAGCGTCGGCTGCGAAAAATGGCGCGGAGCCGCGGAAAACATCCTGCACGGAGATGTCCGGCCGGACGCCGGCGACAACAAAACAGTTGAGCCCAATGGGCGGGGTAATGAGGCACAGCTCCGCCATTTTCACGACGATGATGCCGAACCAGATGGCGCAGCCGGTGGCGTCCATGCCGAAGGCGCTGTCAGCGGCGCTGACGCCTTCTCCGCCATTGAGCGCGATGACCGCCGGGTAAACAACCGGCAGGGTGAGCAACAGCATGCCGATGGCGTCCATGAACATGCCGAGCACGGCATAGGCCATCAAAATAAACACAAGTGTGAGCATGGGGCTTTGATCGAGTGATGAGACCCAGACGGAGAAGGCGCCTGGCAGATCGGCAAAGCCGAGGAAGCGCACGTAAATCAGCACACCCCAGATGATGGTGAAGATCATCACTGATAGTTTTGCGGTTTCGATCAGCGCTTCGCGCAGCTGCGACCAGCGCATGCCCTTGTAAACCGCCATGACGAAAACAACGAAAGCCCCAAGAGCGCCGCCCTCTGTCGGCGTGCCCCAGGCATCGCCGCCGAAGGGGTTGTAGATGAAAAAGATGATGATGGCGACGACAAAGAAAATCGGCATGACACCCGGGAGTGACTGAAATCTCTGGCCCCAGGTAAAGCCGCCAACGGGCGGGCCGAAATTTTTAATGGCCATTGCCATTCCGACGACCAAGCCGCCATAGACAACGGCGGAAAAAGCACCCGGCAAGAAGCCAGCAAGCAGCAGCGCGCCAACATTCTGCTCGACAATGATGGCGTAGATCACCAGCACGGCGGATGGCGGAATGAGCGAGGCCAATGTACCAGCGGCGGCGACAACACCGGCGGCGAAGCGCTTGTCATAGCCCTCCGCCAGCATTTCGGGAATGGCGACGCGGGCAAAGACGGCCGAGGTGGCAATGGAGGCACCGGAGACAGCGGCAAAACCGGCCGTTGAGAATACAGTGGCGACAGCCAAGCCGCCGGGCAGCCAGCCGATCCAGCGTTTGGCGGCCTCAAACAGCGCTTTGGTCAGGCCAGCGTAATAGGCAAGATAGCCGATAAGGATGAAGGTCGGGATGAGGGAGAGGGCCTGCGAGGCGATTTTTGAATGGGGCACCTGACCGGCGATTTTGGCGGCGATGGTGACAGCCCAGAAAAACTCAGCCGGGTCAAAACCCTTTTTTGACCAGAACACCCATACCAGCCCGACAAGGCCGGCAAGGGCGGCCGCGAAACCAACGCGCATGCCAAGAAACACAAAGACAAGCAGCAGACCGGAGATGATAAGGCCAATCGTGATGGTATCCATGGCTTATCTCCCCCCGCCATTTTGTTTGTTATTGGGGCTGTCCGCCTCGCGAATGAGATCGACCGGCTCGACATCGTCACCGGTGACCAGAGCGGCTTCATTGGCGGCGATGGTGGCGGCATCTTCATGCAAGGGTACGGCAACCGGGCGGGGGTCGTTGTTTATCAGCGCGCGGGCAAAGCCCCAGATTTGCAGGGCGAGGCGAAGGCAGAGGACTGAGAATGCCACCGGCACCACAAGCTTTGCCGGCCAGAGCGGCAGGCGGATGTCAACGCTGGAATCGCGGCTCCACATGGGGGAGGCAAAATCAAATGAGCGCTGGAAATGGGCCCAGCTGCCCCAGACAAGCAGCAATAACAGCATAAGCATCAAGATTGAGGTGAGGAGCTCCACTGCCCATAACGGGCGCCCCTTGAGGAAGGAGATGAGGATATCCATGCGGATATGACCGCCGATGCGCTGTGAATAGGAAATGCCGAGGAAGGCGATGAGCGGCATGGCCTGCTCGATCCAGTCTACATAGCCGCGCAGAGGCTGATCGAATATGTTGCGGCCAGAGACGCTGTAGACCGCAAGCAGCATGAGCGAGAAGACAGCGAGGCCGCAGATGAGGGCGAGGATGGATTCGAGCTTATAAAGGCCGCGGTCGATGCGGCTCAACAAGCTGTCGTCTTCAAGCACTGCCCCCGTGCCAGCCATGGACGTCTCCCTCCCAGAAGAATTTTGAAAAAATTATCGCCCGCCGCTGTGACAGCGGCGGGCGGAAAGACAGGCTAATGCCTACTTCTTTTCGACCATTTCGGTCACCATGTCATAAAGCTCCTGAGCCGGAAGGCCTCTGGCTTTGTTGGCGCTGATCCACTCTTCGGCTGCAGGTGCGGCCACTTTTTCGCGGAAGTCTTTCAACGCGGCATCACTGAAGGTGATGCGTTGGATGCCGGCTTTGTCGAGGCGAGGGCCCCAGGCGGCCATTGTCTTGTTGGTGTAGAAATCAACATAATAATCGAGGGCTTCATCAACGGAGCCGAGGAGCGCTTCTTTTTCCTCGTCACTGAGGGCGTTCAGCGCATCAGTGTTGACAACGACCGGGCAATTCACGGTGCCGGGGTTGAGGTTTGTTGTCCACCATTTGGCATTGTCGACAGTGCCGAAAGCCATGTGAGCGTGAGGGGCGAAGGCTGCGGCCTTAATAACGCCGCTGTCCATGGAGGGGCGCACCTCTGTTGCTGACATGGAGGTTGGCACGGCGCCAACGGCTTTCATCGCCTTGCCGATACCGCCGGTGGCGCGCACGGTGAGGCCTTCAAAATCGGCGAGTTTTTCAGGGGCATCGCCCATGCCGATGATGTTGTATTGCGGCATTGGGCTTGGCATCAGCAATGTCGCGTTCCAGCGGGCGAGGTCTTTTTTGACGGCCGGGTGATTGTAGACAGCTTTGGAAAGCGCCACTTCCTGCTCGAGCGTTTTTACGCCAAGGAATGGCAGCTCAAGCACTGTGATTGAGGGGTTCTTGTCGGCGTGATAGCCGGCGCAGAACTGGGCCATTTCAAAAGCGCCAATCGAGATATTGTCGAGATTTTCCTTGTTTTTGGAAAGACCGCCATAGGAAATGTTCAGCTTGAATTTGCCGTCGGTTTTCTTCTCTACCAATTCAGCGATCTTTTCAACATGCTCGGTAAAGGCGCGGCGTTTGCCCCAGAGCGAGACGTTCCACTCAGTGGCGGCGGCCTCGGTCACAAAGCTAACGGCGACAGCACCGCAGATTATGGACTTGATCAAAGATTTATTCATTTTAAAGGACTCCCTTGAACATGCTTGGTTTTTGCTTAGCCAGATACTACGTGCGGTGCGTCATAATGTCCATTGCCGATGTTGCGTAACCGTTCGTAATTTTGCCCGAAAGGTGATGCATCAATGCGGCCGCACTGCAATTAAGAAATTCTTAAACATTGGCCAAAATGCTCGCAGCGGTTGTAATTCTGCTGTGCTTTTCAGTTTAATCTGACTTTACAACAATTGAACGTTGTGGGACGTTTATTGGCATGGTCAGCGATGACCCGCCATACATTTCAGGTATAAAATAATGACCGCGTACACTGAATCAATGAGTTCGGACGCAACGAAATCCGCCAGGATTTTGCTGGTCGAAGATAATGATGGCAACATGACGTTTCTCAAGTTGCTTATAGAAACCTCTGGCCATAGCTGTGCCATTGCCCGCGACGGGAAACAGGCATTGCAGATTGCCGCCAAAGAGCCGTTTGACCTGATCCTGATGGATCTCAGTTTACCAGATATTGACGGTTTTACTTTGTGCCGTGAGGTTCGCGCCTTACCGGTTCACAGGGCTCCAATTGTCGGCATCAGTGCAGACAGCGACCCGCAAATTCGCAAGCGTTGCAAGGCGAGCGGGATGGAGGATCTGTTTGACAAAAGTCTGGCGACCAACAGCCTGCAGGATATCATAGAGCAGTATACAAACTGACGGTATTCGTTAAGCGATCCGCATCGGCTAACCCATCGCGTTGGTCTGGCTTTCGCCAGTGCCTCGCGCTCTTTTGCCAGTGCCGCGCGCTTTGGCAATTTGTTCCATACATTTTGTGCCCCCCTCAAAATTTACCGGGTGTCGTCAGCGGGTGAGCAATAAGCATTTAGAGTTTGGTAGAGGATTTCCGGATCAAAGGGCTTTGGCAGGTAAGCATCGGCGCCAGCGTAGAGGCATTTCTGCTCGTCATCGACAAGGGCATTTGCAGTGATGGCGATGATGGGGATGCGGCTGAGATTTTTCTGCTGTTCCATGGCGCGAATGCGGCCCATAACCTCATAGCCATCCAGACCCGGCATGCGGATATCGAGCAAAATTCCGCAATATTTTTCATGGTTGCTGGTGATGGCGTCGATGGCGGCCTGGCCGTTGTTTCTGGTTTCAACTGCATAGCCCTGGCTCTCAACCATCATTTTTGCAACGAGGATGTTGGCATCCTTATCCTCAACCAAAAGAATATTACCGCCGATCTGGTCCGGTTCCTGTTGCGGCGTGACGAGCTCTTGCGGGGCGCTTTCATCTTTTGTTGCCTGCTCCAGCGGAAGTGTAACCGTGAAGGTCGAGCCCTGGCCTAATTCGCTTTTTAACGAAACGGTGCCGCCCATGGCATCGACCAGCGATTTAACAATCGCCAGCCCGAGGCCCGTGCCTTCATATTCCCTGGCGCTGCCGACATCAGTCTGAGTGAAGCGGTCAAAGATCAGCTGCTGGCTTTCCTCAGGGATGCCGATGCCGGTGTCCTTGACGGTGAGAATTATGGCGCCCTGCCTGTCGAGCTGCGCCTTGAATTCTATTTCGCCTTCACTGGTGAACTTGGCAGCATTGGTTGTAAGGTTAAGCAGTATCTGCCGAATGCGATTTTCGTCTCCGATAAACTTTTTGTCGGCGATGGCGGATGACTCCAGCTTCAGGTTAACAGCCGGGCTTTTGATTTTTGACAGCGTGAGATTGGTAACGTTTTGCATCAATTCATCCAGCGCGAAGGCATTTTTCTCAAGATGAAGCACACCGGAGTCAATTTTTGAAATATCCAGAATGTCATTGATCAGCGCCAGCAATGCTTCTGCACTGGTGGCAAGGGTGGCGTAAAGATCCTTTACTTTTTCGGCCGGTAAGTCGGGCATATCGCGCAGGATGTTGGTGATGCCGACAACGGCATTGAGGGGGGTGCGAATTTCATGGCTCATCATGGCAAGAAATTCGGATTTATGATGGTTGGCTTTGATCGCTTCCTGCTCTATTTCCTTGATGCGGGAAATATCAACCATCGCGCCGGTGACGAAGCGCTGGCCGTCTTTCTCAATAACGCGGCCCTTGTCCTTGACCCAGATGTGGCCGCCCTCGGGGCAAGCCACCCGCAGCTCCAGCTCATGCACCCCGTCTTCTTTCAATGAGGCGGTTATGTTTTCAAGATAGGTTTTTTGGTCGTCCTCGTGGAGGCGATTGACAAATTCTTCCAGCGGCTCTGTGGTCTCTTTGGCGGTGAAACCGAGAAGACGGCTGAGATTGGGGTGGCGGGTGATGTAATTACTTTCAGGATCGAGCCGCCAGGTGCCGAGATTGGCGGCGGAGAGTGCGGCCTCCAGCTTGTCCTTGCTTTCCTCAGCGATGCGCTCCGAATCCTTGATCGCCGTGATGTCTGCCACCGTGCCAACGAGGCGCACCGCCTCGCCATTTTTGAAGGTGACGTTGCCGTTGGCGTGGACCCAATATAGCCGCTTGCTTTTCTGGTTGATGACCCGGTATTCGGACTGGAAAAACCCGCCGTTTTCCTCTTGCAACGAGGCTTGGGCTTCTTCATGAACCCGCTCTCTGTCACTTGAATGAACGCCATTGATGAAGATATCGTATGTGATGTCTGTTGAGGGATCGACGCCCCATATTTCATAGATCCGATCATCCCAGCGGATTTTGTCAGTTGTTGTATCCCAATCGTGAATGCCGAGATCAGCCGCTTCGCGCGCCAGTTGCAACCGTGTTTCGCTGATCTGGAGCTCGTGCTGAAAGGCTGCGTTTTTGACGGCATAGGAAAGAAGATTTGCGATGGCGACGAGAAAATGGGCGTCGTCTTCTGTGAACTCGCGGTATTCGCGGGTGTGTACGCCGAGAACGCCATAAGGCGGGTCGGAATGGTTGATGACGCAACTCATGCCGGCGACGACATGGTGATCAATCAATAGCGCGGGGCCAGCGAAGCGGGTTTCCCGTGAGAGATCATTGACAATGACAGGCTCCTTGACGCCGAGAGTGTAGCCGCCTTGCGAATCCATTTCGGAGGGCACAACGGCGACCCCGACCAGGCCCGGGCTCCAGCCGACACCGGCAAGCATTTTCAGATTTTTCTCCTCAGGCTGGTATTTGAGGATTTTGCAATATTCCACATCAAGAACTTCGGCGACCTGGCGCACTGTCTGACGCATCAGCTCGTCCAGATTGTCTTCGTGCAGGGCGACCAGGCCCAATTGAGCGATGACGGATTGTTGTCTTTCACGCATTTCGGCGCGCTTTGAAAGTTGCTTGATCTCGTTGACATCCTGAAAAGAAATAACAACGCCCTCTATGCGCCGGTCCTCTGTGCGGTAGGGCGTCATATGGCGGATGAACCATTCGCCGTCGTAATTCCTGACCTCGCGGCGCAGCGTTGCGAATTCGTTCAGCACTGTTTTGGCGTCATCGGGGAGATCTTTGTCTATCAGGTCGCGGCCTAAGGCGGTGATCGGCCTGGCGATGTCGCGCGGCCCCATATTCAGCAGTCGCTCGGCGGCGGGGGTATAGCGCTGGATTTTCAGATCGGCATCAAGGAAGATTGTGGCAAGGTCGGTACTGGCGACAAAATTTTCAACATCGTCATTGGCACGCTGGAGTTCGTCGACTTTTTCTTTCAATTGGGAATTAACAGTGCTCAGCTCCTCGTTCAACGAGCGCAGCTCTTCGGCGCTGGCTTCCAGCTCTTCATTGGTTGACTGCAACTCCTCATTGGTCGAGAGGGTTTCCTCATGGGCGGCCTTTAGCTCCTCGGCGTTGGCGTCGAGTTCCTCAATGGTGGTTTGCAGTTCTTCGCGTGTTTCCGCCAGTTCCAATTCCAGCTTCTGGATGAAGTTGCTTTCGTCAGCGGCCTGGTTGGGAGGCGGGTCAAGCGGCACATCGCTTTCATACTCAAAACTGATGGCAATGGCGCCTTCGCTGCCTTCATCGGCAGTTTCGAGTGGGGCGAGGGTGACGCGATAACGCTTGACCTCGCCATCATTTGTGCGGGCGTTGACCGGGCTGAGAAAAGACACCTTCTCCTGATGTTTGCGGGCGCGAAACAATGCGCTTTTGTATTTTGGGCGTAATTCGGAGGGCACCATTGCAATAAAGTCATTGCGCGGTTCGCCACTGGGGATGACGAGAAACGGCGAGAGGTCCTTAAATTTATAAAGGACGTGCCCCTCTTCGCTGACAACCAGAGTCGGTGGCTGAAAGGTATTGAGTATGGATGTGCCAATCTTCTCAATCGGTGATGCCGGGTCTTTCATTTTTTCGCGCTTTCGAATGGGTTTGAAATTGCCGGGAATATATTTGCTATAGGGTTGGACGTGACCTTTGCGCCCCTCGACTTTTCCATACAGCCGCCATTTTTTTGAAACGGGTTTGAACAAATCCACCTGGCGGCCCACCGTTTCCGAGGTGCCAAGGAAGAGGAAACCTCTATCGCGGAGGGCGAAGTAAAAAGATTGCATGACCGTTTCCTGCACTTCCTTGCGCAGGTAAATAAGAAGATTGCGGCAACTGATGAGATTCATGCGCGAGAATGGCGGGTCGGAGACGACATTCTGCTTTGCAAAGGAGATTACATCGCGCGCCCGCTGATGGATCTGGTAGTGATCATTGTCGAGCTTGCTGAAATAGCGATCAAGATAAAGCTTTGGCACTTCGCCAGCAATGCTGGCCGTGTAGCGCCCGCTGCGCGCCGTGGCGATGGCGTCTTCATCAATGTCGGTTGCAAAGACGGAGATGGGATTTTCTTTCTGATATTTTTCGGCATTTTCGAGCAGCAGGATGGCCATTGTGTAGGCTTCTTCACCGGTCGCGCATCCTGCCACCCAAACGCGGATTTCCTCGCCCTTCGAGGCGGTCTCGAAGATGTGGCGAATGGCTTGTTCCTCTAGATAGGTGAACGCTTTGCGGTCGCGGAAAAAATCGGTGACGTTGATCAGAAGGTCGCGGCTCAGTTGCTCGCGTTCGCCGGCATCCTGCCTGAGATGATCGATATAGTCCTGGTAGTTGGTGATGGCCGTCATGCTCATGCGGCGGGCAACGCGCCGCTGTACGGTGGTGGGCTTATACTGGCGCAGGTCAAAATTTTCATGGGTTTCCAGAAGGGCTGTCAGGTCATGCAGGCTTTCCTGTAGATCGCCGGTGTCCAGCAGCGGGCCGCCCGGATCGGAGATATCCTCGTCTTGATCATGGGCTTCGCCCGCATCCGCGATATGTTCAATTCGATGGGTTGAGTAATATTCGAGTATTGCTGCCATCTCGTTAACCGGCAGCACCTTGTCGACGACGCCGGTTTCAATGGCGCTTTGTGGCATACCGGGATGCTCAGCCTCATCGGCGGGTTGAACGAGGGTGAGTCCGCCGGCCGCCTTAATGACGCGGATCCCGGCGGCACCGTCACTGCCGCTACCTGACAATATTACGCCAGCACAATTTGTAGCGGCGCGGTTGGCGATGGAGCGGAAGAGCTGATCAACCGCCCAGCGCATGGCATGCCCAGGCCCAGGCCCAGGCTCCGTCTCAGGCTCAGGCTCTGGGCGTGGCGGCGTCAGTCTTATTTGATCGCCATCGACCTTTAAAAAGGCATTCGGCGGGGCAACGTAGATGGTGTTTTGTTTAAGGCGTTCATTGTCTTCGGCTTGCCTGACAGTGAGGCTGGTGTTTTTGGAGAGCAGATCGCGGAGTGGGCTTTTGCCGGGCGGGTCAAGATGCTGGGCAATGATATAAGCCATGTCGCTTTTGGCGGGGAGGGATGATACCAGCGATTGCAACGGCTTCAGACCGCCTGCAGAGGCGCCGATGCCGACCAGAAATATATCTTTTCCCATTTGTCCCTCAGTGATTGCCAGGTCTCAGTGGTTACCGGGCTTCAGTGGTTTTTGGGATCATGGACGTTGGCGTTGATTGCCTGTTGAGGAAGGGCATGACAACCACTGCGCGAACTGAGTGCCACCACTGATGTTACGACGGCATTTTCAAGCTGTTGAGATAGCAATGTCAATGGGCCTTCTCCGGCAGGCGGTCTCATAACAACTTATGCGCGCAATAAAGGCAGCGCCCTTACCGATTCCGGTCAAAAAAACCGCCCGCTTGCTGTGGGCAAGCGGGCGGTCAGACACTTTACCAATGCTTCGGTATAAACCGATATATGGCAGGGGGAAGTGTTTTGGGGGTTACCCTTTACTTGGCTGTGATGACCTTCATCACCAGCTTGCCGTCAACTTTGACGGGGCCGTCTTCTTTGGCGCCAAGTGTGTATTCAAAAATACCGGTTTTTGAGCCGCCGTCTTCGCCGTGAAGCATCAGCATAAGCATGTCACCTTTGGCGACTTCCTCTGTCAGGATGGCGGTCACTTCGTTATTGGCACCGGCTTTCAGCGGCGCGTGGCCAACGACAGGGCCGGGCTTCATATTTTTGTCGGTGCGGTGAACAACCAGCCAGCCATTTTTCTCTGCCATGACCTTAGAGGCTGTAACCGTGCCGGCGGATACATCCTGATCATCACCCATGACGCCCATTTCGTGGTGGGCTGCAATGGCGGTGCCTGCGCCAATGGCAAGGGCGGCGGCGGTAATTAAAGTGGTTTTTAGCGATTTCATCATTTGAACTCCCTTAAATTTCGTAACCGTAAATTCGGTCAGCGGTGCAAATTTGCCCGCACTTATAGCAACGGGGAAATCGCGAAAAGGTTTCAAATTAGTCAAAGGTTTTTCGGCGGCCAGTGTCTTGAGCCAAAGGAGCCAAAAAGGCCGAGGGCCGGAATGACCGAGCGCCCGCGCGGCAAGCCGCGGATAATTGCGCGACAAAATACCCCATGCTGCAACACAGCATTAGCGCCCATAATGATGTGAGTTTTGCGGGGATCAGTTGATCAAGAAGACAATGCATTTTCAGGTTGCTTTGGTATTGCGCCGAAGGGTTCTGCTGTTGCGCCCGGTCGATTGAACCGGGCTGCATTTTCTGCTCATACAATGAGCAACCAGCAGGCATTTGCGCAACAACCGGGCAATTGAATTTTTAGAAAATCATCAATGAAAACATATCGATATTTTATGCCCATGAAACCATTATATTGTAGGTTCCTGGTCATCTCGCTGACATATTCTGACCCAAAAATTTTAAGATGAAAGCGTAGAAACAGGGACGATTTATGCTTTTACAATTACAGGTAGCGTTATCCATAAATCCGGAGTTATAGGGTCGGCTTATGATCTTTCTGCAAATGCATAACTGGCTCTTTAAACCGTCGTTGCCGCTTGGCGATGGCGGCGCTTTTGCTATGCCGTTAAAGCGGTGTTCAGGGCGAATTTCTGGCCGGCTAACGCTGGCAATTTTGGCCGCGAGTTACAGTATCACTTTTCTGGCCGGATCGGCCCAGGCGGCGGTGGGCTTTAGTTCATCCGCTTTCTCACATGACACGGTGAAAACCCTGGCCGAAGAGCTATCGAAAAAGCCGTTTAAAGAGCGGTTTTTGAAGATAGAGCGATCGGGCGCGCCGCTGACCTATGACGAATATCGCGATATTCGCTTCAAGAAAGACAAAGCAATCTGGCGGGGTAAAAGCTCCGCCTTTCAATTGCAGCTGTTTGCTCCCGGCGGCCTTTATAACCGGCCTGTCGAGATTCACCTGGTGGAGAATGGCAAGGCGCGTCCCTTGCCATTTTCGGGCGATCATTTCGAGTTTGGAAAGTTCATTACCCAGTCACGGCCGGGCATCGTCGAGCAGCTCAAGAGCGTGAAACCGCTTTTGAGCGAAGATAATGAGCATCCGCGGCGGCGCAATGGCACCGCCAAGGACGGGCCCGCGCTGACTTATTCTGGATTTCGTGTGCATGGCTTTATCAACAACCGCACCTACCGCGAGGAGTTTGCGGTCTTCCAGGGCGCGAGCTATTTCCGCGCCATTGGCTATTTGCAGAATTACGGGCTTTCAGCCCGGGGGCTGGCGATCAACACGGCGCAGCCGACCGGCGAGGAATTTCCCTATTTTCGCAAATTCTGGATTGAGAAATCTTCACGGCGGGCGAAATCGATTGTTGTTCATGGTTTGCTCGATAGCCCCTCGCTGACGGCGGCGTATAAATTCCGCATTCGGCCGGGGCGCGACACGGTTATTGATGTGGAGATGACAGCCTATCCGCGCCAGAAAGTCGAGCATGTCGGGCTGGCACCGCTGACCAGTATGTTCCAGTTTGGCCGCGCCAACTCGCGGCATTTTGATGATTTTCGCCCGGCGGTGCATGATTCGGAAGGGCTGCTTATTTTGAATGGGCGCGGCGAGTGGCTGTGGCGGCCACTGCGCAACCCGTTGCATCTGCAGGTCTCTTCATTTGTTGATGAGAACCCCAAGGGCTTCGGGCTGATTCAGCGCAACCGTAGTTTTTCCCAATATCAGGACCTTGAAGCGCGCTATGACAAGCGGCCAAGCCTGTGGATCGAGCCGAAGGGCGACTGGGGCAAAGGCGCTGTGACGCTTTACGAAATTCCGACCAATGCCGAAATTAATGACAATATCGTTGCGCAGTGGAAGCCGGCGGTTCCGCTGGAGAAGGGCCAACCCCGCAGCTTTGCCTACAGAATGTATTGGGGCACCGGTGCGCGCGGCAAGAAACCGGCCGCCATCGTCTCCAGCCTTATGACATCGAAGGCCTATAACGGCCGGCGGCTGTTTGTCATCGAATTCAAGGGCAAAGCATTTGCCAAGGGCCGGCGCTTAAAAAAGTCTGATCTGCCAAAGGTGAAGGCCAGCGCTGACCGGGGCAAAATCAGCAACATCGTTGTGGTACCAAACCCGGTTACCGGGCGGTTGCGCACGACCTTCCTGCTTGATCCGGGCAATGAAGACAGTGTCGATATTCGCCTGACGCTGACTGAGGATGATGAACCCATATCAGAAGTGTTTACCTACCGCTGGACGAAAGACACATGACCAAATCAACAATCGCAGCACAGACAAACCAACGGAACCAGGCGGGCGGGCGTGACGGCAGCGGCGGTGCCTCCGTTGCCATGCTGAACCCGAACCTGCCGGACAGGCGGCCGATTTCAATGCCAGTGCAAGCGGGTGAGCGGCTCTCTGATGTTTCTGACAGGCTGGGCGGGCGGCAGCTCTGGTCGGTGTTTGCCTGGCGGTTTGTGATGGCGGTTACGACATTGTTACTAACCGGGTTTTTTGCCTTTGAATTTTATATGGTGCTGTCACTGAACAGCATTACTTTTGTGCAGGCCATTCTGCTTGGCCTCAGCACCATCAGCTTTTCCTGGATTGCCTTTGGTACGGCGACATCGCTGTGCGGGTTTCTGGCGTTAGCAGCGGCCTCCTTCCGGCCGCGTGATGAGCTTGAGTTGCCGCAGAAGCCCCGGCCTCTGAAGAGCAAAAACGCGCTGCTGTTTCCGGTTTATCATGAAGACCCGGTGCGAATCGCCGCGACCATTCAGGCGGTGGCGCAGGATTGTGCCGACACCGGCATTGTCGGAAATTTTGAATTTTTCATTTTGAGTGACAGCCGGGGCGGTGAGACGCGCCGTGAGGAAAGCCAGGTGTTCCAATCGCTGTCGCGGCGGCTCAAGGATCTGGTGCCGGTTTATTTCCGCTGGCGCGAAGATAACTATGGCAAGAAGGCAGGCAACATCGCCGAGTGGGTGAAGAACCATGGCGGTGCCTATGACCATTTTGTGATTTTTGATGCCGATAGCATCATGTCCGCCGAGACGCTGCTGCAACTGGCAGCGGCGATGGAGCATAACCCGAATGCCGGGTTGATCCAGACGGTGCCGCGCCTTGTTGGCGGCACGACGATCATCGCGCGGTTGCAGCAATTTGCCGCGCGGATGTATGGGCCGCTGCTGGCCAAGGGTAGCGCTCTCTGGCATGGGCGGGACAGCAATTACTGGGGCCATAATGCGATTATTCGCTGCCGGGCGTTTGCGGCTTCTGCCGGCTTGCCGGTGCTGGCGGGCAAGCCGCCTTTTGGTGGCACCATCCAGAGCCATGATTTTATTGAGGCGGCATTCCTGCGCCGGGCCGGCTGGGGTGTGCATCTGATGCCTGAAATGGAGGGATCTTACGAAGGCTGCCCGCCGGGCATCAACGAGATCATCGTGCGCGATCAGCGCTGGTGCCAGGGGAATCTGCAACATGCGCGTTTGCTGTCTTACCCCAACCTGAAGCTTGTGAGCCGTTTTCATCTTGTGACGGGGATCATGTCCTATCTTGCTTCTTTGTTCTGGCTGATGGCATTGCTGGCCGGGCTGGTCACCGCTTATCAATGGCTGGGCCATGAGCATAACTATTTCCCGGATGAGGTGGCGCTATTCCCGACCTGGCCGGTTATGGACGCGGCGCGGGCGCTGGAGGTGATGCTGTTTACAGCGATTGTTGTGCTCAGCCCGAAGGTGCTGGGACTGACATATGCGCTGTTTTTCGACCCGGCCTGGGGCCGCACAGTGTCGCGGTTAAAAATGATAATGGGCTTTTTTGTCGAGGTGATGCTCTCTGGCCTGATTGCGCCGATCTTCATGCTGGCGCATGTGGGCGCGCTGACCAATCTGGCGCTTGGGCGTGATGCCGGCTGGGCCGCCCAGGGGCGGGAAGATGGCCGCATTCCCTTGCGCAATGCGGTGATGCAGTTTGGTGCTTACACGCTTATTGGCCTGGCTTTTGCGCTTTATTGCTTCTGGATTTCAGCGGCGCTGGCGGGTTGGCTGGCTTTGATCTATGCCGGGCTGATTTTGGCGCCGGTGATGGCATGGGCGCTTGGCTTCGATTCCAAATATCTGTTTTTTGACTGGCTGGTAATCCCCGATGAGCGGACGCCGAAGCCAGTGCTGGTGCGCTCCACGGCTCTGCATAAACAGATGAGCCGCCGGAATGTTGAAACCGCGGATGATGCAGATGCCGTTTCACCGCAGCTCAAGACAGCCTGAGTTACGCCGCGCAATGGCGTTCGCGTTGTTATTCCCCGGCCTAATGGGGCGGTTGCCATATTCTATTGGCGTGGGCCCGGCCCTGATGCTATCTAGCGGCCGGGATAAAGAATGACGCTGGTTCTATCACCTCCCTTATAGTTTTTTGTATCACGCCGCTTTTCGAGGCGGTTTGATATAAGGACTGGTGATAGGCTTTGATCTCACGGCGCGGGTTAAAATGAGAAGGGACAATTCGGGATATGAAAATCAACAAGGTTGGCATTTTGACAGCGGGCGGGCTGGCGCCTTGTCTTTCCTCATCACTTGGTGGGTTGATCCAACGCTACAATGAGATTGACCCTGATGTTGAGATCATCTGCTACAAGAATGGCTATTATGGCTTGCTGAAGGGCATCAGCTACAAGGTGACGCCCGAGGTGCGGGCGCGGGCCGAGGAGCTGTTAAAATTTGGCGGCAGCCCGATTGGCAACAGCCGGGTGAAATTGACCAATGTGAAAGACTGCGTGAAGCGCGGGCTGGTGGCGGAGGGTGAAGACCCGCAGAAAAAAGCCGCTGATCAGTTGATTGCCGATGGCGTTGATGTGCTGCACACCATTGGCGGCGATGACACAAACACAGCGGCGGCTGATCTGGCGAAATATCTGGCCACCAATGACTATCAGCTCCGGGTGATTGGCCTGCCGAAGACGGTTGATAATGATGTTTTTCCGATCCAGCAATCGCTGGGGGCCTATACGGCTGCGGAGCAAGGCGCGCGCTATTTTGAAAATGTGGTTGCAGAGCATAATGCCAGCCCGCGCATGCTGATTGTGCATGAGGTGATGGGCCGGCATTGCGGCTGGCTGACGGCTTATACCGCGCTGGAATACCGGGCGCGGCTGGCGGCGAAATCATTCATGCCGGAGCTGGGGTTGACGCGCGAGCGCCATGATGTGCATGCGGTTTATATCCCTGAGCTTGCCATTGACCTTGAGGGCGAAGCGGCGCGGCTGAAGGCGCTGCTTGATGAACATGACGCGGTGAATATTTTTCTCTCCGAAGGGGCGGGCGTTGATGACATTGTTGCCGAGAGGGAAGCGGCCGGTGAGACGGTGGCGCGGGATGCTTTTGGCCATGTGCGGCTGGAGGAAATCAACCCGGGGCAATATTTCGCTGAGCAGTTCAAGGACAAGATTGGCGCGGAAAAAGTGCTGGTGCAAAAGAGCGGCTATTACTCACGGGCGGCGGCGCCAAATGCGCGCGATCTGAATCTGATCAAATCCTGTGTCGATAAGGCGGTCGAGGCGGCCTTTGCCGGTGAGAGCGGGGTGATTGGCCATGATGAGGACAATCGGGGGATCCTGAGAGCCTGCGAGTTTGAGCGCATTGCGGGCGGCAAGCCGTTTGACACAGCACAAGGCTGGTTCGATGAGATGCTTGGGGAGATTGGCCAGCCCAAGGGGGCGGTGGTTGCGGCCAGCCACTAATCTAAATTGGCGACTTCTTCTGTCACGTCTTCGTCTGGTGGCTGGCTGATGCTGCGCTGGCGGATGGCCATGTTGAAGGCCGCGCCCAGCAGGATGGCGGCGGCTGAATAGTGGAAAAACACCATGGTGATGATGATGCCGCCAAGGCTGCCATAGGTTACCTCATAATTTGCAAAATTGCTGAGATAGAGCGAGAAGAGCGCGGCAAGGCCCATCCATAGGACAGCGGCCAGCACGGCGCCGGGCAGTTGCATTTTCCAGGAAAGGCGGACATTGGGCAGGGTTGTATAGAGAAAGGTTGTGACCCCGACCAGCAGGATGAAACCAAAACCGTAGCGCACGATGTTCAGCGCGATGAGCTCCTCATAGGTGAGGGAAAAATACGCCCCGATGATGTTGATGAATAGCGGCGCGACGATGACCAGGGTGGTCAGCAAAGAAAAAGCAATTGCGCCGAACAGTACAAAAATCAGCCCCTGCAAACGGCGCTTCCACCACACGCGCCATTCCTTGACTTCATAGACATGATTAAGCCCGATGCGCAGCCCCTCGAGGCCGGATGAGGCCACCCAAATGGCAACGACGATGCCGATGGTCAGCAGGCCTGTGTTCTGGCTGGTCATGATGTTGGTTATGACGGGAGCGACGGTTTGGACGATCTGCTCGGGCATCATGGCAAGCAGATAGGTGATGAGTTGCTCGGCCTGCTCTGAGGTGCCCAGCAGACCGGCCAGCGCCACAAGGAATATCGCGAAGGGGAACAGCGCCAATAGCAAGGCCAGCGCGGCGTAACCGGCGTAAATCATCAGCATGGTTTCCGAAGCGCGTACTGCGGTGTTTTTAACGACTGAGTAGATGGCTGCGATCATGGCAGGATAATTTGGCCGGGTTGTTTCTATGAAAAGTTTGCGGGTGAGGTCATGCGGGTCACCATAGCGGGCGATGGATGGTTTGTCAGCCTGGGAGTTTCAGGCTTTGGTCGGCAGCGCGGCGCCATCGATTGCCCGCTCCGATGCTAACCCATGTTGGTGACGGCTATATAAAGGTGATGGTTCTACTCGGCGTGGCTGGTGGTTCTTTGGCGGTTTACTCGAGTTTTTCGAGATAGTTGCGGATCAGCCAGCGCAGGCCCCTGGTCCAGGCTTTGTCGTTATTGCCGCGGATGTCGACGCTTTTCACGAAGACGTAGTTGTTGGTCTCGACATCGGAAATATAAACATTGATGTTGAGAATGAGGTTGCTGATTTTCTCGACCGTGCCCCATGCGACAAGATCAGCGCCGACCTTTTTGCCGAAGCCGGCCTCGCAAGCGCAGCTGCCGAAATCCTGCCCTGCTTTGACTTCTTTCATCACAGCGGCGGGCACTTCGACCGGTTTGAATTTGTCGCTCTGCTTGAACCAGTCTGCGAGGATGCCATTGAGCAATCTGATGCGGTGAAACTCGTCTTCACCAGCCGGCTCGACGGTGGTGTTGATGAGGGTGAAATCGAAAAAGGCGACGGAGCGTTGCTGGGTATTTTGCGCCGCCGGGGTTTCTGCTCGGGCCGGGGAGGAACTGATCGCTGCGGCGCACATGACGGCGAGAATGATAAATCTTTTAACGGGTGCCATTGATGGCTTTTCCTTCCTAAAATAATCTCGGCACATATGGTTTTGCGCCCAGTGGATGCCACCATTACATGTCATCAGTGCGTTTGCTGCCGGAGCAAATCGTTGCATTGCGACGATCAGTCTGGCTGGTGGGCGCAGGGTAGCGCTGATGCTTTGCCAGCGTCAATGCGAGGCGATTGGCCCTTACAAACAACTTACATGGCCAGCTTATGCCCCGACATGGCGCTAATTTAAGGCCGGGGCGACTTCAAGCTGAGGGCAACTTGAGGCTGAGGTCAAGTTAAGGCTTTGCTCATCTGCGCCTGCGCCCTTTAGGCAAAATTGATTTTAGCCGCTTTGTTGCCGCCTATCGCTCTTATCGCTGGTTCCTGCTTAATCTTTGCCTGATTGACCCTTAGTAAAAGCGGGCGCGAAAGGTGGGCGCTGTTGTGATGGCAATGTGGTTGCAACGAGGTAAACTGGTGATGGCGCGGGTGGGATACAGGCCGCTGAGTGTAGCGTTGCTGTTGCTGGTTGGCGCGCTGGCCGGTTGCGACCAGTTTATCCCGATGGACCCGGACAAGACACTGGACCGGGTGACAAAAGACGGCGTGATGATTGTTGGCGTCATTCATCACCCGCCGTTCGTAAATATTGTTACCAAGAAACAGGGTGGTGAGAATGATACCCCCGCCAGCACCGCGCCGTCCGGGCGTGAAGTTGAGCTTGTGGCGGGCTTTGCCAGGAAACTGGATGTCACCCCGAATTGGCAGGTGGTCGATATTGCCAGCGGCTTCAAACGGCTGGCGGAGCGGCGCATTGATGTGCTGATTGGCGGGCTGACCACGAAAACCCCCTTTACCGATGCCGGCTTCACCCGGCCTTATGACCGGGAAGAGACCGAGAACGCCACCCACGGTGATGGCGCGCCGCATGTGATCGCCGTGCCGCGCGGTGAGAACCGTCTGCTGGTAACTCTTGATCGCTATTTGCGGGACGAGGCACAAACAGCGCCGGAGGCCCGCCAATGAAACCGGCGCATCGCCATGAATATTCTGATGAGCAGCGCGGGTTGCTAAAGCGAGCCATGTTGCTGGAGTGGGTGACGCTGCTTTATCTGTGCAGTGTTGTTGTGCTCATGTATCTGGTGATGGGCTCATCGCAGGCGATGAAGAGCGCCTGGGTCGAGGATATCCTCTCGATGGTGCCACCGGCGGTGTTTCTGATCACCAATAAAATCCGCAATATGAAACCGACGACGACTTTTCCCTATGGCTTTCACAGGGCGGCGTCGATCGGTTATCTGGTTTCTGCCATCGCGCTGCTTTCGGTCGGTGGTTATCTGATTGTTGATTCCGGCATGAAGCTTTTGCTGGCGGAGCATCCGACGATTGGCATGAAGGAATATTTCGGTGTTGACCTCTGGCTGGGCTGGTGGATGATTCTGGTGCTGCTCTGGGGCACCTTCCCGCCCTTGCTGCTGGGCCGGATGAAGGCAAAGCTGGCGGCGCCGTTGTTTGACAAGGTGCTTTATACCGACTCGCGTATGAACAAGGCTGACTGGATGACGGCGGCCGCGGCGATGGCCGGGATCATAGGCATCGGTTTTGGTGTCTGGTGGGCGGATGCGGTGGCGGCGCTGATTATCTCTGCCGATATTTTCCGCGATGGCTATATCCATTGCCGCGATGCGGTGACGAGCCTGATCAACCGGGCCCCGCGTGAGCTTGACGGCACGGACAGCGATGTGCCGGCGCGCATCAAGGCTTATATGCTCAGCCTCGACTGGATTGATGATGCGGTCATTCGCATGCATGAGCAGGGGCATCTTTTTGCCGGTGAAGTGTTTTTCACCACCACCCGCAACAATGTGCGGCCGGAAGATATTGAAGCTGCGCTGGAAGCCGCAAAGGCGCTTGACTGGCGCATTCAGCAGCTCTCCCTGACGACGGCGGAAAAACAGGTGCGCGGCTAAAGGGGGGCGGCCTCTGTGCGTTGGCCGGGCGATCTTCCAGCAGGCTAACCTTTGCCCTCCACCGGCAGGCCGAACATCAACACCAGCAGCGCGAAGATCGCGCCGACAGCGAATGTTGCAACATGCAGCCGCGCGAGGCCGCTTTTCTGCTGAAAGGTTATGACGCTGGCGGTGATGCATTGCAGGCCGTAATAAAAGACAAAGGCCTTTGAAGCGTAAACGATGATCTCAAAAATATCGGCGACCCAGGTGATGATGAGGGCGACGCCAGCGGTTGCAAGATAGCCAATGCTGACGGAAAGCTGGTGGTTGCTGGCGGCCTCCAGCAGGCCGCCAGCGCCGTTCATATCAGCAACGGCGGCAGAGATTTGTGAGGCGATGGCGGTGACGATGATGAGCGGCGCAACCAGGGTGCCGACGGCTGCCAGCATGTCAACGATCTGGGTTTCGCCGCCGACGGCCGGCAGATCATTCTCGAAATAGGGGGTGATGAGGATGATGAAGGTGATGTAGATCAGCGTCGCGATAATCTGGGCCATGCGCATGCTGGCGACACGGGTTTTTGCGTCGTAGGTATCGCCCAGATAGCGCGACGTCTCAAAGCCCTGCACAAGGATAACCAGACCCAGCAGAATGCCAATTTCTTTCGTGCCGGTGGTGTGTGTGATGGGCTGAAGGGCAAAATTTCCATTTGAGACGGCAAGCAACGCGGCGGCCAGAAGCGCACAAAGCAGGCCGCTGATCATCGCCAGCTTGATGCTGACCGCGACGATTTCGACATTCTCAAGGGCGCGCAGGCCGCGCCAGGTGCCTATGGCACCCAGGGTGATGATGGCGGCCGAGGAAAGCGACTTTATCAGCAGGGGGTCGACAATGTCCGCTGATTTGAGGGCGAAAGAGGCGAACAGATTCAGGTAGTAGGTGACAGAGATGAAATAGGCGAAGGCGAGCGCGAAGGATGAGGCGCGCTCAAGGGTGAGGATGATTGCGGGCGGATCCTCCGCCTCCATGACGGGCTCGACAAGTCTGATATTCTGGCGGATGGCAGCGCCGAACAGCCAGGCAAGGGCGCAAAGGGCCGCCATTGCGATCCAGGCGAAATTGCCCGCGACATGGGCGAGGATCGGCCCGGCGACGAGGAAGCCAGAGCCGATGATGGAGGCCAGCGGCGTGACGATGGCGCGCCATTTTGGCGTATTTAACAGCCGCGGCTGGAAGAGGAGTATGGCGATCAGCGCGGTGGCGATCACCATGATGACATTTGGCGAAATGAGATTCAGCGGCATTGATTATCCGTCGCGAAGGGGCGTGACGCCCGGTGTGAGCATCAGGTAATCATGGAACGGCCTGATGGGCAAGAGACGACGACCCGGGCATTGAAGCAAAGCAAGGTGCGGCTTGGCAGACCCTGCCTTAACGGTCATCTTCCGGCAGAGATTGGCGGGCGGGCATTGGCTGCTCATCTGCGGCCATCACATCTTCGCCGTCATTTTCAACGTCGCGCTCGAGCATGACATAGATCATGGCGGGGTTGGTGATCTGATGATGTTCGATGTCGTGCTTGAGGCTGGCAAGGGTGGTCTCGATGGTGCGCATCTCGGCCGAACAGCCCTTTTCAACGATGCGGACGGGGGTTGCCCTGTCGCACCCTACAGCGAGAAGGTTGGCCTGTATCTTTGGTGCCATTTTCACAGCCATATAAAGCGCCAGCACGGTGCCGGGCTGGGCAACGGCGTCCCAATCATAGGGGGTGGCGCCGCGCATGGAATGACCGGTAAGAAAAGTGATGGCGCGGATCTTGTCGCGGTAGGTGAGGCTGTCTCCCACCTCGGCGGCGCAGGCGGTCGCGGCGGTGACGCCGGGCACGATGTCAACCTTGATGCCGTGCTTGCGCAAAAAGTCGATCTCCTCGCCAGCGCGGCCAAAGACCAGCGGGTCACCTGATTTAAGCCGGACGATATCGAGGCCTTTTTTCGCTTCCGCGAGCAGCATCTCGTTGATTTCTTCCTGGCGGACGGAGTGGTTGTTTGGCTCCTTGCCGACATAGAGGCGGATAGCATCGCGGCGGCAGCATTCCATAACGCTGTTATCAATCAGGCGGTCATAAACCACGACGTCGGCGGCCTGCAGCTTTTGCATGGCGCGGAAGGTGAGGAGGTCGGCCGGGCCGGGGCCAGCGCCGACAAGGGTGACACGGCCTGGGCCTTTGGACGGCTCGTCGCTTTTTTCATCGAGGAGGCAATCAATTTCGGTTTTAAGCTGCTTTTTTTCACCGGCGTAAAACAAGGCCGCCAATTTGCCATTGAAAAAACTTTCCCAGAAGGCGCGGCGTTTGTCCTCGCTGACAATTCCGGCGACGCGATCACGCAAGGTTTTTGCGACCGTTGCCAGATCACCGAGGCGGGTTGGCAGCTCGGTCTCCAGTTTTGATTTGATTTGCCGCGCCATGACCGGGGCAGCGCCCTCAGTGCCGATGGCGATGACGATGGGGTCGCGATCGACAATTGCCGGGGTGATGAAGGAGCACATATCCGGCTCGTCAACCACATTCACGGGAATGCCAAGTTTGTTGGCCATGAACATGACGCGCTCATTTATCTCCGGGTCGCTGGCGGTGTAGACAAGGGCGCAATCGGAGATGTGGTCTTCATTGAATTTGTCGGTTTCCCAGCTGATCTGGCCATCATCGATCAACTGTTTCAGCTCGTCGTTGGGCTGCCGCGAGATCAGGCGAATATGGGCCGATGTCTTGCGCAGCAGGCGGATTTTTTGCGCTGCCTGCTCACCGCTGCCGATGACGGCGACGGTCTTGTTGTGAAGGTCCATAAAGACGGGAAAGTAGCGCATGTGAAAGGTTTCTTAAGCGATTGGTTGCGGCGTTTGCCCTTTGGGCAGCGGCTGGTTTTTGCCCTGATCAAAGCTGATTTGGGGCCGGGCCGGGTGCTGCGTGACATTGGGCTATTATGAGATGAAAGGGCGGCCAGTTAAAGGCCCATCTTACTTTGAAATTAACGGTATCGTTCAGAAAGCTGCCGGCTTTGCTGGTTATAGGGCAGCGGGGATGCTCTCGGGCGGCGATGTATTTGCTGCTGGCTTAGTGTTGTTTTGATGCGCGGTCCACATGGAGCGCGCCAAATTGTCGGCGCCCTCTGGCGATGAGGCGCGCTTGAGAATGTAAAGCGCGGCGGCGGCTGATGCGATG
This sequence comes from uncultured Alphaproteobacteria bacterium, assembly GCA_942490955.1. Classification (GTDB taxonomy): domain Bacteria; phylum Pseudomonadota; class Alphaproteobacteria; order Rhizobiales; family HXMU1428-3; genus HXMU1428-3. The sequence goes on along the minus strand of CALNZE010000041.1, from coordinate 23,751 downwards.
ATGGTGGCTTCGGCTTTTTCGTCGCTCACCTCGCCAGCCCAGATCTGCCGGAGATGTTCCGGGTCCGGCTCCTCCGGTTTGGTATCAAAATTTGCCTTATCGAGAAGCGGCCCAAAGATCACCTCGTCGGGGCTGCCTGATTTTGTGTGGGCCATCTTCACCGGCTTTAGGGGGGTGCGCTCGGCTTCGCCGCCGCCGCCTTTGAAGATGATGGCGTCGCCATTTTGCATCCTGATGGCTGTCTCGACCTGCAGCGGCACGTAAGGCGGGTGGAAGACGCCAATGATCGAGGCAGCGGCGCGCGCTGGATTGAGACCGCGCAGCAGCGTGTTGACCGGTGAGCGCAGGCCCAGAACATCGCGCAGGTTTATCAGCTCATAATGGGCCGGGCTGAGGGCGGCGAGCGGCATATAGGCGAAATTATTGGCGGCCAGGCTCTGGCGCACCTGCTGCTCGTTGGTTGCCGGGGTTATGCCCAAGGCTGCGAGCGCTGCCTCGGTGCTGGAGAGGCGCTGCATATGGTGGCTGTTAAAGCCGTGCATGAAAACAGGTATGTCATTTTCTGCAAGCAAAAGGGCGGAGAGCAGGAAAAAGGGCAGACCCCTGGTGCGCCCGGCGGCGTAGGAGGGCCAATCAAGCGTGATGCCAAGATCGCCCATCCATGGGGGGAGAGTTTCATGGGTGGCGCGAATGAAACCGGCGATTTCATCGGCATTTTCACCTCTGAAGCGCATGAGCATCAAAAGCGCGCCGATGGCCTCTGGCGGGGCGTCACCCTTGAGGATGATGCTCATGGCCTCATAGGCCTCTTCGCCCGTCAGGTTGCGCGAGCGGCCAGGGCCACGGGCCAGCGTGCGGACATAGCCGCTCAAGGAGGTTCTGCTGGGAGAGGTTCTGCTCATATAATCAGTAACTTTATCAATGCGCATCAATGACGCCGACCTGCGGCATTTTTGCGAGGCCGCTTTCGCGGGCGATTTCCTCAAAGCCCTTGTTTTTCCAGAAAAAGGCGCCGGGCATGGTTGTCGGGATGACAAGGACGTAAAACAGAGCCCGGCCAATGACGGCCATGACGAGGAGCGAGACGACAAACGCTGCGCTAAGATAGGGGGCGAGGGCGTTTTCCGGTAGCCCATAATAGCTGAGCAGCAGGCCTGCGACAAGGTTGCCAAGCAGCAAGATGTTGCGCAGCAGATAGGGGTAACCATATTTGGTTTTTTGCTCGTAATGGGAGACGGCGCCTTCATTCTTGCCGTGGGTCATGGCGCGGTCATGGGCGAGAAGACCGAGGCCCTCAATGGCGAGACCAAAGGCTGCGAACTGGGCGAGCTGGCGAATGAGGGTGGCGGAGGCATCAAGCCCGGTGGTGAGGGCGGTTACAAGGCCGATGAGCGCCGCGCCAAGGGTGAGCCCCGTGCCGACAAAGCTGGTGGCTGTTTGCGGGTGATTCCAGAAAGGCCGGGCCGGGATGAGGTAGAGCTTGATCATATAATAAAGGCCAAAGATGCCGCCCAGCGCGCCAAGGATGGAGGCGAGGGTGGCAAGGGGCTGGGTGACGAATGCAAATTGCGGCAGGAAGCTGCCGGCAAGGGTCATGAATGCGTAGCCAGCAAAGCCGATAAAAAACAGCGTTACACCGGCGATCTCGCGGCTGACGGGCGACCAGCGCAGATTGTTAAAGCCGCGGTAAAAGCGCAGCGGTTTGCCGAGGTGTAAATTCAGCCGCAGCATGCCGTAGGAAAGGACGGCAAACATTACGGCGACGATGGGCAAAAAGCTGGTCTGATTGGCGAAGGTCATTTCTGTGAGGCCGATGGCGCTGCCGGCGAGGAGATAGAAAAATGCGCCCATGACCGTTTGGCTGGCCAGGGTGAAGGCAATATGGGCGTTTTCATGCGAGGTGAGCAGCTTTTTCCAGTTGGCGGAGATTTTGTCGCCAGCGCGACTGAAGTCAACGCCGGGGATGTATCTGCCGGTGTCGTCATCGCGCATATACTGGATGGCGGCGCTGTCGCCGCGGGTGAAAACGCGGGCGAGGCTTTTGGTGAGCTGGAAGCGGATGTTGGGCTGGCTGATGGCCGGCGTTGGAAAGCCTGGAATTTCGGTTTTGATATGCGCGCGGCGCTCAGGGGTGTTTTCGATGACGCCGAAGTCGAGCGCATTGCCAAGGCAGGCGGCGACACAGGCCGGCTTGAGGCCGACCTCGAGCCGGTCAACACACATGTTGCATTTTTGAACCTGGCCCTCGACGGGGTCGAGTTGCGGTGCGTTATAGGGGCAGACCCAGGTGCAGTAGCCACAGCCGAAGCAGATGTCCGGGTCCTGCAGCACGGCGCCATATTCGGCGAACTTTGTATAAGCTCGTGTCGGGCAGCCCTTTAAACACACCGGATCATCACAATGGTTACAAGCCATTGAAATGTTGATGCGGTTAAAATCAGGATATGAGCCGCCCTCCACAAATCCGACAGAGCGGAAACTGAGATGGGGGGGGAGGTTGTTTTTCTCCGAGCAGGCGGCTTCGCAGGCGTGGCAGCCAATGCAATTGTCCGCCGTGAAGTGAAAGCCATGCTGCTTGTAGCGGTTGGGATTGTTGCCGACGCCCTCATCGCCATTGATGCGGAAGCTGACGCCTTCTGGCTGGTCAGTGCGCTCGAGGAGGTCAATCTCAAGGCCATAGCGGTTGACCTGCTCGACGGTTTTGTCCTTCAGCAAGGCATAGTCAGGTTCATTCTCTCGGCGTGGGAACATTAAATTTAAAACTCCCGCATTTCTGCGTTTAATTTGGCGGCCTGTTTCTGGTCGGTTTTTTCGATGCGCACGGATGCCTGCTTGAAGGCGGGCTGGCGTGAATAGGGGTCGAGCAGGCCCAGCGTCAAGCGGTTGACGCAATCATGGAAATGGAAGGGGATAAAAACCATGTTGCGCGGCACCCGGTGGGTGAGCTGGGCGAGCACGACGGCATCACCACGTTTTGAGACAAGGCGGACAAATTCGCCATGGGCGACATCCAGCGCGTGGGCGGCATCCGGGTTGATCTCCATAAAAGCGGTGGGGTGGAACTTGTTGAGATTGCCGATTTTTCCGGTTTTTGTGCGGGTGTGGAAATGCTCGACCAGGCGGCCTGAATTCAGCCAGAAGGGGTAATCCTCACATGGCACTTCGTTGTTGTTGACGAAGGGGAGCGCGAGGATTTTGGCTTTGCCGCCGCTGTGGCAGAAGCCGCCATTTTCATAAAGGCGGGCATCGCCCAGCTCATCACCCTCGCGGCAGGGCCATTGCAGGCCGGAATGTTGCTCTATCTTTTCATGGCTCATGCCGGAGATGTCGCAAAGGCGCCCTTTCGATAGCGCGCGCATCTCGTCAAAAATTTCCGAGGTGGTCTCGGGGAACCTGATTTTGCTGCCATTGTCGAAGCGCTTGGCCAACTCCGAGAAGATCCAGAAATCGGGTTTGGCATCGCCGGGTGGTTCGGTGATTTTGGAGACGTAATTGACCCGGCGTTCGGTGTTGGTGAAAACACCGGCTTTCTCTGCCCAGATGGCGCCGGGCAGGAAGATGTGGGCGTAATCTGTTGTTTCAACATCCTGATAACAATCCTGCACCACGAGGCATTCCAGTTTCTCGAGCGTTTTGCGGATGCGCGGCGTGTTCGGCATTGAGGTCATCGGGTTGGTTGCGACCAGCCAGAGGCCCTTGATGGCGCCGGTCTCAATAGCGGGGAAAATGTCGGTTTCTGACATGCCGCGCTTGTGGGGAAATATCTCTTCGTCGATGCCCCAGAAGTCGGCCATTTCCTTGCGGTGCTGTTCTTTTTCCAGCATGCGATAGCCGGGCAGGCCGGAGCAGGAGGACCACTCCCTGGTGCCCATGGCGTTGCACTGGCCGGTGATGGAGAGGCTGGTGCCGCCGGGGATGCCGATGTTGCCGGTGATGAGATTGAGGTTGTTGATGGCCGAGACGCCATCGGAGCCGTGAGTGCTCTGGTTGATGCCCATGGTCCAGATGGCCATGGCGGCGCCGGCATTGGCGTATGTTCTGGCGACGAGGCGGATGGTATCGGCATCGATGCCGCAGATTTTTGCGGCGCTTTCGGGGTCGTATTGTTCGATCACCTCGATGAAGTCATTGGCCTGCTCGCAATGGGCGTTGATATAGTCGCGATCTTCCAGCTCTTCCTTGAAGATGACATTGGCCATGGCATTGAGGAGGACGAGGTCTGTGCCCGGTGTGATGGCCAGGTGAATGTCTGCCATTTGCGCGAACATGGTGACGCGCGGGTCAACAACGATGACCGGGAAGTTGCGTTTTTCGCGGGCCTCCTTAAGGCGCCAATAGATGATGGGGTGTTGCTCCGGCAGGTTCGAGCCGAAGGCCATCAGGCATTCTGTGTGGTCAAAATCATCATAGCAGCCGGGCGGGCCATCGGAGCCGAAGGAGCGTTTGTAGCCGGAGACGGCAGAGGCCATGCAGAGCGTCGTGTTGCCATCGTAATTGTTGGTGCCGATGCAGCCACGGGTGAGCTTGCCGAGGGTGTAAAATTCTTCCGTTAGCAACTGGCCGGTGGAGACGATGGCAAAACTGTCGCGGCCATAAGCTGCCTGAATGCGCTTGATCTCGCTGGCGGTTTTGTCGAGCGCCTCGTCCCAGCTGGCGTCCTGCCAGGCCTCGAGCCTGTTGGGGCGGAGGAGCGCTTTGGTGCCGCGGCCGGCGGAGGTGAACAGCTCATGCTCGAAGATGCCCTTGATACAGGCTTTGCCGCGGTTGACGTCGGCGCCCGCCGCGCCTCTTGTTGCAACGGGGGTGCCTTTTTCATCAATGCCGATTTCAAGCGAGCAGCCGGTCGAGCAATAGCCGCAGGTGGCGTATTTCCATTCCTTGACGCCTTTGTCGGCGATTTTAACAGGGTTACGTACAGCGCGGCCGAACAGCATTTTATGCGGCTCCCTTTTGCTCATATTCCGGTGTGGCGATTTCTTCAGTAGCGATGGCGGCGAAGCTTAGAAAGACAATGCCATCCCGCAGCTCGACCTGATGCGTTGCAACGCGGCCCTGGTCTGGGGCGACGGCTTCGCCGGTTTTCAGCTCCAGCACCCAATTGTGCAGCGGGCAGGTGACCCGGCAATCATGGACGATGCCCTGGCTTAATGGCCCGCCCTTATGGGGGCAATTGTCATCAAGCGCGAAAACCTCATCATCGCTGGTGCGGAATATGGCGATGTCGCCAGCCTGGCGCCGGATGATGCGGGCGCCGCGCTGCGGTATTTCGGACAGCGGTCCAATTTCAATCCAGTCTGTCATAGAATTTTCTGGCCTTTGATTTGCGTTTTACTTTCTGGCGCTTCAGATGCCCACTTTTTTCGTGGCTCCTTCAGGTTGCCCACCAGCAACCGTCGCGGGCATCAGGGCTTATTTCGGCGCTTCAGATGCCCACTTCGCATCCGCGCTAAACCGGGCTTAGCTCCTTCATTGGTTTAAACTCGGTAAAGTCGTCTTTTTTCTCGGTGCGCTCGGCCCAGGGGTCGTCCTGCATGAACTGCTGGGAATAGGCGAAGCGGTCGTAAAGCGCCTTGCGGCCCTCGGGGTCGTCGTTGATGCGCTCCTTGACATATTTCAGGCCGACGCGCTCGATCCAGGGCGCGGTGCGCTCAAGATAGTGACCCTGCTCGCGGTAGAGTTGCAGGAAGGCGCCGCAATATTCAAAGACTTCGGCTTCTGTTTTCACTTTGGTGAGCAGGTCCGTGCTGCGGATCTTGATGCCGCCATTGCCGCCGACATGCAGCTCATAGCCGCTATCGACACAGACGACGCCGAAGTCCTTGATGCTGGCCTCGGCGCAGTTGCGCGGGCAGCCGGAGACGGCCATTTTGAATTTATGCGGCGTCCATGTGCCCCAGGTGAATTTTTCCAGCTCCACACCCAGGCTCATGGAAAGCTGGGTGCCGAAGCGGCACCACTCCTGGCCGACGCAGGTTTTCACTGTGCGCAGCGACTTTCCATAGGCATGGCCGGAGACCATGCCAGCGGCATTCAGGTCGCGCCAGACATCCTGCAATGCTTCTTTTTTCACACCGAGCAGATCAATGCGCTGTCCGCCGGTGACCTTGACGGTCGGGATGTTGTATTTGTCGGCGACATCAGCGATGGCGCGCAGCTCTTTGGGATTGGTGAGGCCGCCCCACATGCGGGGGACGACAGAATAAGTGCCATCGCGCTGGATGTTGGCGTGGCCGCGCTCATTGATGAAGCGGGACTGGCTGTCGTCTTTATACTCGCCCGGCCAGGCGCAGATCATATAATAGTTGAGCGCAGGGCGGCAGGAATGACATCCGTCTTTTGTGGTCCAGTCGAGCGCCTTCATGGCCTCGGGGATGGTTTTCAAACCCTGGCTCACAATGGTCTGGCGGATGGCGTCATGGGAGAAGGATGTGCAGCCGCAGAGTGGTTTTTCCGACGGGCTGGCGGAGTAGTCGGTGCCAAGGGTTGCGATAAGAAGCTGCTCGACAAGGCCGGTGCAGGTGCCGCAGGACGAGGAGGCCTTGGTGTGAGCGCGGACATCATCCAGCGTGAACAGGCCTTTTTCTGAAATGGCTTTAATCACATCGCCCTTGCAGACGCCGTTACAGCCGCAAATCTCTGCGCTGTCGTCTAGATTGGCGACCATATCAACGCCGGCGGTGCCGGTGTCGCCGATATGGTTTTGCCCCATCAGCAGGCTGCGGCGGATCTCGGAAACATCCGAGCCATCACGCATGAGCTGGAACAGCCAGGTGCCATCTGCGGTGTCGCCATAAAACACGGCGCCCTGGATTTTATCATTTTTAAGGACGATTTTTTTGTAGATTCCGGACTTGGCATCCTGCAGCACAAGCTCTTCGCTATCTTCATCGCCCTGGAAATCGCCCGCCGAGAAAAGATCAATGCCGGTGACTTTCAGTTTGGTAGAGGTAACGGAGCCCTTGTAATGGAAGATAGACGCTTTGGCCAAATGCTGGGCGCAGATCTTGGCCTGCTCGAACAATGGCGCGACGAGGCCATAGCAGGTTTTGCGATGCTCGACGCATTCACCGACGGCGTAAATTTTGGGGTCGAATGTCTGCATGGTGTCGTCAACGACGATGCCCTTGTCGCAATGCAGGCGGGCTTCTTTGGCGAGCGCGATGTTGGGGCGGATGCCGACCGCCATGACGATGATGTCGGCTTTTAACTCTGTGCCATCCTGGAAGCGGATGCCCTCGACCTTGCCATCGCCGAAGATTTCCTGCGTCGCCGTTTGCATGCGGAATTTAAGACCGCGCTCGATGAGGCTGTCTTGCAGCATGCGGGCGCCGATGCTGTCTAGCTGGCGCTCCATCAGGGTATCACCCAGGTGAATAACCGTAACTTCCATGCCGTTTTTCAAAAGGCCGTTGGCGGCTTCCAGCCCGAGAAGGCCGCCGCCGATGACGACGGCATGATCTTTGGTTTTGGAGACATCGAGCATGGTGTGGACGTCATGAATGTCGCGAAAGCCGATGACGCCCTCGAGTTCGGCGCCGGGGACAGGCAGGATGAAGGGGTTGGAACCTGTTGCCAGCAGCAGGCGATCGTAAGGGACGATGGTGCCGTCGGCCGCTTCCACCTGGGTGCGGGCACGGTCGATTTTGGTGACGGGCACACCCTTGTGGAGGGTGATGTTGTTTTCTTCGTACCACTCATCGGTGTTGAGCATGATTTCACCGACGGTCTTTTCACCAGCAAGCACAGGCGAGAGCATGATGCGGTTGTAATTGCCGTAAGGCTCGGCGCCAAAGACGGTGATGTTGTAATGGTCCGGGTCGATTTTGAGGAGCTCTTCGACGGTTCTCATGCCGGCCATGCCATTGCCGATGACGACTAGATTTTCTTTCACTGTGATACATCCCGATTTTGCGGTGCCCCATGCCTGAATTGGCCAGACGCTGCTGCGTGGCAGGGCGGTGGTGCCGTTGAGTTTAAGCGGAATTTATGGCGCTGCTTTCAATCGTCATTTTGAGGGCCGAAGATGTGGTGGTTAGAGTTTTTATGCTCAACCGGGTCTGATTATTAAAATGATCAACAACTTCTCAAATCATTAAAGACTGGCGGTGTCCTCCCCAGGACCGACCGCCGAAACGCCTTGTTCCGCGTGATTCTGGAATTAATGTCGCAAATCATATGCCAGTTTTACGGCTGAAAACAATTTTGTATTTTTCTGCTTTATATCAAATGGTTATATAAAATCGTGAACTTTAAGGCAGGCGCGCTGAGTGCCATTATTTTAAACAATATCTAAAATACATGATTAAATATTGGGCATTAATTTGCATGCCTAAAATTTGATCTCTCCGCCGCGTTGGGGCGCAACTTCAAGCAATACAAGCGGTTAGCGGTTTTCCAGGGCGGTTGGCACGCGCATTGCTGATTGGCCGCTTAAGTACGCCATCGCGTCGGGTGCTTTTTGAAAAATTTTTGAAGCGCTGCGACCCAACATTCACCGTAACAGGAGCTATTATGTCTGCATCGCCAGAGCGGTTTAATCTGTTCTCATTTGAACCCAAAATCCGCACACTTCATTTTACCTGGATCGCCTTTTTCATCAGCTTTTTTGTCTGGTTCAACCATGCGCCGCTGCTGTCTTCCATCCGTGAGACCTTTGGTCTTTCTGATCAGGAGATCAAGGCGCTGCTGATCCTCAATGTGGCGCTGACAATCCCGGCGCGCATCGCCATCGGTATTGCTGTTGATCGCTTCGGCCCTCGGCTGACTTACTCGGGATTGCTGATGATCTCGGGTGTGATCTGTCTGTTCTTTGCCACCGCGCAGGATTTTCAGACGCTGGCGATTTCGCGCTTCATGCTTGGGTTTGTCGGTGCCGGTTTTGTTATCGGCATTCGCATGGTTGGTGAGTGGTTCCCGGCAAAGCAGGTCGGTGTTGCCGAGGGCGTATATGGCGGCTGGGGCAACTTTGGCTCGGCGGCGGCGGCGATGACAGTGCCGACCATTGCGCTGTTGTTTGGCGGCGATGATGGCTGGCGCTATGCGGTGGGCTCAACTGGCGTTGTTGCCTTTCTCTATGGTCTTTTGTATCTCCGCCTTGTGACGGACACGCCAAAGGGCGCGACCTATTTCAAGCCGAAGAAATCCGGCGCGCTTGAGGTGACGAGCAAGGGAGACTTTTTCCTTTACATCGCCATGCAGGCACCGCTGCTGCTGGCGCTTGCTGTGCTGACATGGAAGCTTGGCCCCGATAACCTCAATATGCTCTCAGCGACCAGCGTTTATATTGTTTATTCCGTGCTTTGCCTCCTCTATCTGTATCAGGTTTTTCAGGCTTACCGGATCAACAAGTCCGTGTTTACAACGCCGGTGGCCGAGGTTCATCGCTATGAATTCCGGCAAGTGGCGGTGCTTAACCTGGCTTATCTTGTCACCTTCGGTTCGGAGCTGGCGGTTGTCTCGATGCTGCCGCTGTTCTTCGCAGATACCTTCGGGCTATCGCAGGTGCTGGCCGGGCTGCTGGCCTCCGGCTATGCGTTTATGAATCTGGCGGCGCGGCCTGGCGGCGGGTTGCTGTCTGATAAATTTGGACGACGCAAAACCTTGCTGATCCTGTTGACCGGGCTGACCATTGGTTATCTTGGCATGTCGCAGATCACCTCTGAATTCTGGTTGCCGGCTGCGGTGGCGCTGACGATGTGTTGTTCCTTCTTCGTGCAAGCTGGTGAGGGGGCCGTTTTTGCAATGGTGCCGATTATCAAGCGGCGGATGACGGGCCAGATTGCCGGAATGGTTGGCGCTTATGGCAATGTCGGCGCGGTATGCTTTTTGACCGTGCTGTCATTTGTTGAGCCGCGCATCTTCTTCCTGGTGATTGCCGGAGCGGCGTTGTTAACGCTTATCCTCACTGTCATTCTGCTGCGTGAGCCAAAAGGGCAGATGGCAGAAGTGATGCCGGATGGCTCGGTCCAGATGATTGATGTAACCTGAACCGGCCTTTTTTTTGCTGGGCCAATTGACGGGGTAAGGCTGCCTATGCTGGCTGTCTTGCCCCGTTTTTGCTATTTCGGTGCCTTGGACACCTTGTGCAGCGTTGGCGATTGGGTGGGGTGAGAGGGAATGTGATGTCGGATTTGAGCGTTACAGTCGGGCAATATTCCGACAAGGGCCGCAAAGACCGCAATGACGATTCTTATGGTGTCGTAACGCCGAAAGGGGCGATGCTGGCGCATAAGGGCATCGCCATGGCCATTGCTGATGGCATGAGCAGCAGCGAGGCGGCCAAGGAGGCCAGCGAGAGCTGCGTGAAAAGCTTCCTCACTGATTATTATGCGACGCATGATTCATGGACCGTCAAAACTTCAGTGGCGCGGGTGCTTTCTGCTGTCAATCGCTGGCTCTATGGCCAGGGGCAAACACAGTATCTTTCCGACCGGGGGATGGTGTGCACTTTCTCTGGCATGGTTGTGAAGGGCGCGGTGGGCTATGTCTTTCACGCTGGCGACTCGCGCATCACGCTGATACGCGGCGGCCAGGCAGAGCCGCTGACAAATGATCATCGCACGCGGCTTTCCCGCAATGAAGATGTGCTGTCGCGGGCTTTTGGCATTGATCCGGAGCTGGACGTGGATTATCGCTCGCTCAGGCTTTATCAAGGCGATCTGCTGGTGTTCACCACGGATGGGGTGCATGATTTTCTCAGCGCGGCCGAGCTTGGTGAGCTGGCAACGAAGGCGGAGTTGGGGCTGACCGAGCGGGCCAAATTCCTGGCAGAGGCGGCCTATGCAAATGGCAGTGATGACAATCTGACTGTGCAGCTTGTGTCGATTGAAACGCCAGGTGTTTCAGATGGTGTGGACGGCCCGGTGCCGCACTCCGCGCTGCCTTTCCCGCCGGATCTTGAGACGGGGATGACGCTGGAGGGGTATGAGATCCTGCGGCTGCTGCATGCCAGTAAAAAGACACAGATTTATCTGGCCAGATGCAAGGCGACGGGGGCGCGGTTGACACTGAAAACGCCATCGATCAGCTTTGCCGATGATCCCGATTATATTGAGCATTTTACGCGGGAGGAATGGATTGGCCGGTCGCTGAATTCGCCGCATGTGGTGAAGGTCATCGAGCCTTCGGGCGCGCGGCAGTTCCTTTATTATACGACAGATTATATCGAGGGGATCACGCTGCAGGAATGGATGGACACGCATCCTGAGCCAGGCCTCAAAGAGGTGCGTGATATTATTTCTCAGGTCGCAAAGGGGCTGCGTGCCTTTCACCGCAAGGAAATGCTGCATCAGGATCTCAAACCCGACAACATCATGATTGACACCAATGGTGTGGTGAAGCTGGTCGACTTTGGCTCGACCTATGTGGCGGGGCTGGAGGAGTTGCCAAGCGAAGGGGCGCTTGTGATGCGCGGCACGGTTGATTATACGGCGCCGGAATATCACCTTGGCGCCAAGCCGGGCCGGGCGGCGGATATTTATTCCCTCGGGACGCTGGCTTACCAGATGATCACCGGCACGCTCCCCTATGGCAAGGGGTTTGCCACGCCGGCACTGGCGCGGCGGCTCAGCCATGTGCCCGCTCATCATGTGCGTGAGGATGTGCCCTACTGGGTTTCCGCCGCGCTTGCAAAAGCCGTGCATAAGGACCCGGCCTTTCGTTATCAGACTTTGTCGGCCTTTGAGCATGACCTGAAAAAGCCGAACCCGAAATTTGAAAGCGAACAGGTGATCCCGCTGATGCAGCGCAACCCGAAGCGCTTCTGGCAGGCGATTGCGGTGGCGATGATTGCCATTAACTTGCTGCTATTGTTGAAACTTTCTGGTCAGATTTAAATTGAAGCGGCGCTCTGCACCGGATGCCGGTTACATGCCTATCTGACCGTCATCACCGACAAAAGCGATGCGCAGCATGTTGGTGGCGCCGGGGGTGCCAAGCGGCACGCCAGCGGTGATGATGACGCGCTGGCCGGGGTCGGCGAAACCTTCCTGATAGGCAATGCGGCAGGCCTTATCAACCATGTCGTCGAGGTCTTCCGGGTCTTTGGTGAGCACACAATGCAGCCCCCAAGTGAGGGCAAGCCGGCGGCCGGTGGCTACAATGGGTGTCAGGCCAAGAATGGGCTGGCTTGGGCGTTCTCTCGCGACACGCATGGCGGTGGAGCCGGAGGCTGTGTAACAGATGATGGCGGCGAGATTGACCGTCTCCGATACCGTGTTGGCGGCGGCGGCGATGGCGTCTGAACCAGTTGGCTCTGGCGGGGTGTGATAGGTGTGGACGGCGTCCTTATAAAGCGGATCAGTCTCAACCTCCTGGGCGATGCGGTCCATACAGGCGATGGCCTCGACCGGGTATTCCCCGGCGGCGCTTTCAGCCGAAAGCATGACGGCATCAGCGCCGTCGAATACGGCGCCAGCGACATCGGAGACCTCAGCGCGGGTTGGCACCGGCGAGGCGATCATGGATTCAAGCATTTGCGTGGCGATGACCACGGGTTTGCCGGCCTTGCGGGCGGCTCTGGTGATGCGCTTTTGAATGCCGGGGACCTGCTCGACCGGCATCTCAACCCCCAGATCACCGCGGGCAACCATAACGCCGTCCGAGACTTCGATGATTTCTTCAAGGCAGGCGATGGCGGAGGGTTTCTCGAGTTTTGCCAGGATGGCGGCGCGGCCGCGTGCCAGCTTCCGCGCCTGGGCGACATCTTCGACCCGCTGCACAAAGGAGAGGGCGATCCAGTCAACACCCTGGTTGACGGCGAAGTCGAGATCGGCAAAGTCCTTGTCGGTCATCGCGCCCATAGGCAAGACGCTATCCGGCAGGCTTATGCCTTTGCGGCTGGAGAGCTTGCCAGCGGTGACGGCTGTGGCGGTGATTTTATTGGCGGAGGTATTGGTGACTTCAAGCGTCATCTTGCCATCGTCAATCAGCAGCCGGTGGCCGACCTTTACGCCTTTGAAAATTTCAGGATGGTGCAGCGGGATGCGCTTTTTGCCGCCCTCTTCCTTCTTTTGATCGAAGGTGATCTGATCGCCAATGTCGAGCTTGATCTTGTCGTTATGGATGGCGCCTAAACGGAGTTTCGGTCCTTGAAGATCCACGAGAATGCCGATGGGGCGGCCTGCTTCTGTTTCCAGTTTGCGAATAAACCCATGCAGCTCTCTCATTTTTTCGTGGCTGGCATGACTCATATTGATGCGGAAAACATCGGCGCCGGCATGGAACAGGCGCTCTATCATCTCTGGTGTATCGGAACTCGGGCCGAGGGTTGCTAGAATTTTAACCCTGCGGTTGCGTCTCATTATTTTTTTCCATTTTCGTCTGGATATTTTAACCGGACAGTCCAGTCATGTTCATTTTGAGTATCTATTTCAAAAAATCCAGTGCGCTTATAGCCGCGCTTGACGCATTCTTTCACTCCGAAGACCGTGAAGGCCTTGTCGGTTGTGCACATGGTGTCCTTGCCGGACCATTCGCCGCCCCGGTCATAATCGACGGCGTGGATGTAGTAATATCTGGCGATGAGTTTGCCTTTCAGCAAAACTTCGCAGGTGTTTGAGGCGACATTCCACCAGCCCTCGGTGGCCCAGCGCTCCTTGTCGCGGTAACCGATGGCAACGCCAACGCGGCTTGACGTGGTGTTGCAGAGTTTCAGTTCGGCGCTGGCCGGGACGGCGCTGCCGGCAAGGGCGGCTGCCCCCAGGATGCCGGCGCAGATGGCTTTTAAGAAAAATTTGTGAGGAAGAAAATGGCGTTTTGCTGGCGGGCCGGGGCGGATGTCTGCCGGGCCAGTGGTGATGTTTGCTGCGCTGATGTTTGCTGGCAATTTAACCATTTGCATCTGTTTGTTCATTTGATACTAATTCTGCTTTGTTAACGACAGTGCGGCGGTGTTTCAGCCTCAGATACAGGCTGTGGGGCGGGCGGCGTTTGCGATCCATTAAGATGAACGAGGCGAATAACCTATTCGATTCATAGATGAATTGGCCCGCGCTGAGATATTTTCATCCTAACTAGCACGACAAACCATACAGTGCATGTAAATTTTTAGGGAATAGCTTAACGCCCGCAACCCGCTCTGGTTGTTAGCTGCGGCCTAAATGTGGCGTAACTTTGCCCTTGCCGCTGTGGCCCTTTAACTTTGGATTTTTATGGACAGATCTTCGCCAACGCCGGCCACGCAATCCGCTGTGTTTTCGCCCTTCACCAAGCTGGATGGGGAGCGGCGACATGGGCTTTTGCTGCTGGCTGATCATGCCTCGGCGGCACTGCCGGCTGCCTATGGCACGCTTGGCCTTGGGCCGGATCAACTCATTCGTCACATCGCTTATGACATCGGCATCAAGGGCGTTGTGACCAGGCTGCATAAGCTGCTGGATGTCCCGGTGGTGATGACGGAATTCTCCCGCCTTTTGATCGACCCCAACCGGGGCGAAGAGGACCCGACATTGATCATGCGGCTGTCGGATGGCGCGGTGGTGCCGGGCAATGCGCATGTTGACGCCGATGAAGCCGAGCGGCGCAAGGCGCTTTACTATCGGCCCTATCATCAGGCGGTTGACGACGAGATTGACAATTTTCTCGATGAGGGCATCACGCCGGTTTTGCTCTCGCTGCACAGCTTTACCGACGACTGGCGCGGCATGCGGCGGCCCTGGCATGCTGGTGTGCTATGGGATGAAGACGCGCGGCTGGTGGAGCCGCTGCTGGCGGCATTGCGCGCAGAGCCAGAACTGGTGGTGGGTGACAATGAGCCCTACACCGGGCGGCTGGAGGGTGACTGCATGAACCGGCATGGCACCCAGCGCGGGCTGGCGCATGCGCTGCTGGAAATACGCCAGGATCTGATTGCAGATGAGGCGGGGCAGCAGGAGTGGGCTGAGCGGATTGTAAGAGTTGTAAGTCAGATTCGATGAAAAGTCCCTCGGCTGTGCCTCGGTGTACTTTTCATCGGGAAGTAATTATTTCTCTCACGGCTATTTCGGGCGCTAGCGCGCCATGTTCGCAAGCCGAAAAGGCTTGCTACCTTCATCGTGTAGACAGATTTAGAGGTGATAGGTTCGGGAATGAATAATTTTGAGATATCAAACCAGGAGTGATTTATGACTGAGATGGATAAGGAGACGCAGACGGAGCTGGAGGCGGCGGCGTTTCGGCGGTTGGTGAAGCATTTGCGCAGCCGCCCGGACGTGCAGAATATTGACCTGATGAATCTGGCGAACTTTTGCCGCAACTGCCTTTCGAACTGGTACAAGGATGCAGCTGAGGAAAAAGGGATCGACCTTACCAAGGATGAGGCGCGGGAGATTGTTTATGGCATGCCCTATTCGGAATGGAAGGACAAACACCAGACCGAGGCAACGCCGGAGCAACTTGCCAAGATGAAAGAGCGTGAGGGCTAGGCAACGCCTTTGTGTGCCGCGTGCAGAGGCCGCAGTTAGAGGCGACAGCCAGACTGCCGCAATGAGGCGCCGCATTCAGGCGAACGCGGGCTACATCCCGCCGAGGCTGGCGTAATCGACAAGGGCTTTGCGGACTTTGTCTGCCGTTGAACAGGGTTGCTTGAAGTTAAGCCTTGCCGGTTCGTCGCCTTTCATCAGGTCCACGCCTTCCGGGTCGCAGCCGGTAAGGCGCCAGTTGCCATCGCCGCAATTGCAATGGGTTTTGGCGTAGTGACATATGGCGTCGCTATGGTCTTCGTTCATATGGCTGATGATGCGCGGCTCGGCGGTTTGCAAATCGGCCACCTCTTCATCGGACAATATGAGGTCATCTCTGGTCAGGGTATATGCCTTGCCGAAGCCGGCGTTAAACAGCGCGCGGTCCACCTGCATTTGATAGAGGTGAAAATCCGGCAGCTGGTTATAAAGCTCGGCCTTGGGGTGGCGGCACATATAGCGCTGGCGCAAGGCCGCTTCTGTTTCCCGCTCCGGATTGGTCGATCTGTTTAACCTGGTTGTGTTGCCCATTAGCGTGAGCCGGGGGTGGGCGAGAGCATCCCCCTTACCGGGCTCGCCAATGAGCAGGGCGGAGCGGGCGTCGTGCATCAGCGCCCTGGTGTGGGCGGCCAGGTCTGACATCAGGAAGATCGGATCGCCGGCCATGGTCAGGGCGCAGTTGGTGCGGGTGACCAGCGGATGGCCAGTGCCGGCTTCAACCACAGAAATTGCGCCATAGCGGGCGAGGCGCATGATTTTTTTGGCGTGGGCGATGGCGTCATCTGTTGTCTCAAGGATGGGAGATTTGGGCTGGTCGCCAGAGGGCTCATTGCCTTTTGGGTCGGCGGTCATGAAATGGCCTTTGATGCAGGGTTTGTGGTAATTATAGCGGGCGCACCGTTTCGGGTTCGCAGAGATATTAGAAATAAGGGCTTAGATTATGCTGGCAAGGATGTTTTTGTCTATCACTGTGATTGGGTCACTGATGCTTGCGCCGCAGATGCTGCGGGCTGGTGAGGCGGGCGCCATCACCGTTTATAAAAATGCCAACTGCGGTTGCTGTGGAAAATGGGCGCAGCATCTGCGCGACAATGGCTTCACGGTCGATGAAAAACCAATGCGCTCGATGGCAGAGGTGAAGCAGGCTTATGGGGTGACGAAAGATTTACGCTCCTGCCATACAGCTATTCTGGGGGCTTCAGATGCCCACTCCTCTGAGCTTCAGTTGCCCAATACCAACCGCAAAGCATCCGCTGATTCTTTGGACGGGGCTTCAGATGCCCACAAAGCATCCGCCCCTGATACGCCGGAGGGATCGAAGAAAAGAATTTACGTCATAGAAGGCCACGTCCCAGCGAAGGACATCAAGCGGCTGCTTTCAGAAAAGCCGGATGTGAAGGGGCTTGCGGTGCCGGGCATGCCGATTGGCTCGCCAGGCATGGAAGCACCGGATGGGCGGACGGAAAAGTATGATGTGCTGAGTTTTGATGAGGAGGGGAAGACGGAGGTTTTTGCCAGCCACTAAGCTTGCTTATTTGCTGACCTCCTCAACATCTGCTTTGGCGTCTGGTGCTCCAGACGGTCGCATGGCTTCAAGAAAATTGAATTCGCGGCTTTTTGTTCGCACTTTGCAGCTCGTTTCATCATCTCGATCATTACAAAGTACGATGATGCCATCCGGGTAAAAGGTGGTGTTGTCGCAGACCCCGTAATAGATGAAGCCACCATTCCCTATTAGCTCGCGCTTGAGGGTGAGAATTTCGCAGCTGCTGTCAAACCGGATCAATCGTCTGATCTGATATTCGAGGATCTCGGCCCTGGCAATTTTTGAAATTGGCGGGGCCAGGATCATCGCGATGCCAAGAGTGGCACCGGCGATGATTTTGACCCGAGCGGATGGCTTGCCAGCTGGGCGTGAGACGATCACTGCTCTAGTCGTCATCAGGCTGGGCATTGATGTAGGTGCGAATGGCCCACATGGCCTCCTGGCTCATCAGCCCCTCGAATGTCGGCATTTTGGTTACCCCGTTCTGGTGGTATCCCTTGCGCACGCGGTTGATGTACCAGGCATCGCCATCAGCGTCATTCTCCAAGTAGCGGAGGTCCGGTGCGATGCCGCCGGATTTGGCATCCAGCCCGTGGCAGCGCGCGCAATTGGAGTTGTAGCCACGCGCGCCAATTTCTATGGCTTTTTCGTCGCCCTTATATGGGTTCTCGGTCAGCCATTCTTTGCCAAGTTCCTTGAGTCCTTGCGTTTCAACGGGCTGCGGCGCGCCATCACCATGGGCGTGCGATGGCGCTGAAGCTGCAAGGCTGAGAAAAGCTGCAAGCGATAAAAATTTTAGTTTGGTTTTCATGTCGGTGTTTAACTCCTCGTCATATGCGTTGTCGCATCAGTTGTTTTTGTTTTCGTGATCCTTTTGCGGCAGCGGCTCGAGCCAGATGGACCAGGCGGCGCTGCCGTGAATTTTAAGGGAGTAAGTGCCGGCGGTTCTGATCATGTAGCTGTCTTCACCGCCGCCACCGATGTGCAGGTTCTGCAGGACGTTGCCGTTTTCATCGCGCAGGTACAAAACGAAGATCGCGCCGTAGCTGCGGAAGCGAAGACGATGCGGGCCAGCGAGCTCAAACGGCTCTGTGATAAACCCGAGGCGGCCAGTATAGCGTGGCGGTATCAATTTCAACGCGGCGGCGTCATAGCATTGCAGGCGTTTTTTGTACTCCTCTATCCGCCGGCAGGCGCCGATGATGTTTGCAGCGTCTTGTTCCTGAAGCTGATTGAGACCGTCGCCCGCGGCGGGGTTTGAATTGGCTGGCAAAAGCAAGGCTATGAAGACCACGAGCAGGCCTGCGTTGTAATCATTACGGGCTCTCCCATTGCCGGGCAGGGTTTGCTTTAAACAGGCGTCATCGGCGGGCCAACATCTTTGGGTGGTGGCGCTGGATGTTTCCAGTTGGAGACTGGCAGGTCGCGGCGGGTTTGCCATGCATTTACCAGTTGAACGGGCAGCCGACGCAACCTTCCATGAAAGCGCCCTGCCAGATGGCATATGTCAATTTTGAGTCTTTGATGACCGCGTTGGCCAGGTTCGCGTTGTAGAGCTTTGTTTCCTGCAGGTTGGTGTGGATCATTCGCACGCCGACCATTTTCCCGTAATAAATCTTGACCGCCTCCAGATTGGCGGCGCTGAGATCGGCGTAGCTGAAGTCCGCCCGGGCGGCCCTTGAAAACTCAAGATTGGCACCGCGAAGCGATGCCGCCACAAACTTTGTTCTTACTAATTTTGCTATGCGGATGTCTGCCGATTCGAGATTGGCACCAGAGAGGTCCGCGCCGGACAGGTTGATACCGCGCATGTCGGCGCGGGCAAAATTGGCGCCTCTTAAATCCGCACCGGCGAGGTTGGCCTGCTTCAGGTCTGCAAAGCGGAAATCTGCATTCTGGCAAATGGTTTTCGGTTTTATTTCGCAGCCATTTATCACCCAGGGGGTGGGGCGGGTCTTTTTGTTGACGTGACTTTCATAGGCGGCAGCGGTTGCTGTCATGCTGAGCCCTGTCAGCAGGATGAGTGCGCCCAATTTTGAAACTGAAATAATTTTCATCTGGTTCTTCCGGCAGTTTAACTGGCTAATATGTTGTTCGGGGATGGGTAGCCCGGCAGGGCATTGCGCCCTGCCGAACCTGTTTCGCGTCTTTAAAAATGCCCGGGGAAGGAAGAGGGCGCTTTTATTTGGAAGCGAATTCTTTCGGGATTTCGAACACCCAGAATGAACCACCTTGTGAGACCGGCTTGGTCAGGTCGGCAATGTCGCCGCCCCATAGTGGCACTGCGCCGCCATAGCCTGAGCCGATGCCAATATACTGCTTGCCATCCATTTCCCAGGTTACGGGGATTGACACGATGCCTGAACCCGTCTGGAACTTCCAAAGCTCCTTGCCGGTTTCTTTGTCAAAGGCTTTCAGATAGCCATCGCTGGTGCCGGTGAAGACGAGACCGCCTTTGGTGACCAGAGTGCCTGCCCATAGCGGCAGCTTCTCTTTGGCTTCCCAAACGATCTTGCCGGTTTTTGGATCCATGGCGCGAAGCACACCGATGTGATCGTCAAACTGCTTGTGGATGCGGAAACCCTGGCCAAGATAGGCAGCACCTTTTTTGTAGGTGATGTTCTCTGTCCAGTAATCTTCTGACCAGTCATTTGACGGGATGTAGAAGAGGCCTGTTTCCGGGCTGTAGGACATTGGATTCCAGTTCTTACCGCCGAGGAAGTTCGGGGTCACCTTGATCTTTTTGCCCTGCTTTTCACCCTCAGCCGGTGGCGGCGGGCGCTGGCCTTCCACCTCGATCGGGCGACCTGTTTTAAGGTCGAACCCTTTTGCCCATGAGATTTCAGGCACAAAGGGGTAGGCTGCGATCAGCGATGTCGGCTTGTTGATCTTCTTGTCGCCGCGGTTGGTGAGTTTCTCCCGGTCGGTTACGAAGAAGAAGCCGTTGCGGTCAGCGTGAGCGCCAGCCTTGATCATCTTGCCGCTCTTTGGGTCTTTATATTCAAACAGTATAATCTCGTTATTGCCTGAATAGTCCCACGCATCGTTTGGTGTGTGCTGGAAGAAGCCAACAACTTCGCCGGTAGTTGGGTCGAGATATGCCTGCCCGGATGTGTAGAGGCTGTCATACTCCTGAGGGTTGCCGCCTTTTGGTGTCCGCTTCCAGGTGTTCCACGGAGCCGGGTTACCAGTGCCGATGACAATGGTGTTGGTTTCAATGTCAAAGCTTGCGGTTTGCCAGGGCGCACCACCGCCGTGACTCCAGGCCTCACGCTTGCCGGTGTCTTTGTAGTTTCCATCCGGCCATGATGGTGCCTTTGGGTCACCTGTGTGTGTTGACTCTTTGCCAGCGAGGCGGCCTTTGTGGCCCTCAACGAAGGGGCGCATCCAAAGCTCTTCACCGGTTTCCGGGTCGCGGGCGTAGAGCTTGCCAAGAACGCCGAACTCGTCACCGGATGTGCCGTGGATCAACATGACTTTTCCGGATTTCTGATCCTTGATGATGAAGGGTGCACCTGTCATGGTGTAACCGGCGGTGTGATCATCAAATTTCTTTTTCCAGACAACTTTGCCGGTTGCCCGGTCGAGCGCCACGATGGATGCATCAAGAAGGCCCATATACACCTTGTCACCATAAATGGCGGCACCGCGATTTACGACATCGCAGCATGGGCGGATGTCTTCCGGCAGGCGGGCTGTGTATTGCCAGAGCTTCTTGCCGGTTTTGGCATCGAGTGCGAACATACGGGAATAGGAGGCTGTCATGTAAATAACGCCGTCATGGACGATTGCTTGCCCCTCCTGACCGCGCTGCTTTTCATCACCGAAAGAGAATGACCAGGCGGGCTTCATCTTGGCGACATTGCCCTTGTTGATACCATCAAGGGGGCTATAGCGCTGCGCTTTGAGGCCGAGGCCGTAGCTGAGGACATTGTCCGTTGATTTGGCGTCATTAACGAGATCATCCCATGTGACCTTCTTGACATCCGCCATGGCCGAGCTTGCAAAGGCGACGCTGAGCATCACGCCTGTTGCGCCGGCGTATCGTGCCAGTTTAGCAACCGGCCGATTTCGTTTTGAGTGAATTGTCATTTTTCCTCCCACTCGTTTGTTGGTTGAGGGGAGACTGTAACCGGTGTGATTTGATAAAGTAATGATACGTTATTGATGGTTTATTGAGTTTTCAGATCCATTGGTGCAAGTTTTTCTTCCTTATTATTAAGGACTCATGATTTTATTATTGTTGTTTCGAATAAATGCGACTTTTCTCTAAAGCGTTGCAATTTACCCAACATGTTTGATCTGCCTGTTTAAGGTGAGGGCCTATCTTTGAACCCTTTTCGATTATGGCGCGACTAACTGCATAGAGATCGGCATTTGTGCCGTTGCAGTAATGGGAAGGGTCAGGATCATGTTACATCGTCATTTCAAATTAATTTCAGCAGGATTAATCGCCAGCGCGTCACTTTTGGCGGCGGTGCAGCCGGCGTTTGCGGTGGGAGAGCCGCAATTTGGTAACGCCTGGATCAAGGGGACTTTTTCCGGCACTGAGGGCAATGCGCTGCCGGGGGCGGGGGCCGAGATGCCGCGGTTTGAGGTGATCAAGCCCGCCGATGCAGAGACGTTTGGCGAGATTGTTAAAGACACGGTGACGATCTACGGCGCTTACTATGCGACGATGAAACGGGGCTATGTCTATGATACGGACATCGGCATTGAATATAACGGCTCGAATGTGCGGGAGCTGCGGACCGGGCTTGGTGACCCGTGGATTCCGCCAAAGACCAGAACCGGGACGTTCAAATTTGACGTTGAGGCGACCAGCCTGCCGCCTCATATCAAGAATGGCATCATCGCTTCCTGCAACGGCAGCGGAATGTCGAACGGGCAATCGACGTTTAATTTCCCGGTGGCGATGCAGGTAAAGGGCTATCGCTACAAGCTTGGCAATACCAGTGCCAACAAGCGCCGCGACAAGCTGGTGCGCGGCTTTGTGCCGGTGAAGGTTTTCTGCACAAGCCTCACTCACAGCGCTGCCAACGACAGCCCGAAAACGGTGAAGCTGATTGTCAAAAAACTTGGCGCGGCCCGGTCCTGCCCGCGCCGGATTGAGGTGCGCACGCGCATTCGTTATGCCAAGCCGACAACGGCGAAATTCCGCTTTGTTCACAATGGCAAGCGCACCGCGTTGATTGAGATCAAGGCGCGCAAGATCAAGGCCGATGACTATCTTGTGGAGCGTGTGCAGTTTTATAATGTTGACCCCGGTAGCCACAAATTTGGGCTGCGGTTGCAGGGCAGCAAAAATCCAGCGCCGAAAACCATCAAGGTTGGTTGCGGGCCGTTTAAACCAACCGCCATGTGGATGACTTTGTCGCAACAGAAAAAGGCAAGCTGTACGAAACGGGTGACAGCGAAAATCCGCATTGATGCCGACCAGCCTGGCAGTGTTCTGACGAAGATTAAAAATCAGGCCGGTGTGGTGATGGCGATTGAGAGTGTCAAGGTGAAGCGGGAAGGCAAGCAGTATATCGGCCGGCTGACCAAGGTGTTCAATATGGGTGAGATTGACACCCAGCTGATCGCGGAGAGCTCCAATGACTCTGGTCTCAATTCCGGCTGGCAGCCCTTGAAGGTCACATGCCTGAAGGCTGTGAAAGGCACGCTGAGTTTTCAGGGCAAAGATTTTGGCCGTTGCCCGCGCCAGGTGAAGGTGGCGTTTGCTATCCAGACTTCAATCAATGGCAATCTGAAATATCATGTCGCCTGCACCGGTGGCCGGAAATGGGCTGGCAAAGTCAAGGCGCACAAAACCGGGCCGGACACTTATATCGCGGCGGGTGTGAAGAGCTTTTCGATCAAGAAGCATGAGAAGGTCTCCTGCGCGCTGAAAGGCGGCCCTGCTGGCCAGGTGAAACTGCTGACGATGGCGGGCCATAGCTTCAGCTGTGACCAGGGCGCCTCGGATGATCTGACAGCCCAACCTGACCCGAGCCATGACGAGCCATCGCCGCCGGCTGGTCTCATCGCTGAGCCGAAAAGCTGCAAGCGCAATGAGCGCCTGATCAATGGCCGGTGCGTGCGCATCGTCATTGACTGCAAACGCGGCTACAAGCTGGTGAATGGCCGCTGCATCAAGCAGCCGGTGAAATGCAAGCGCGGTGAGCGCCGGGTCAAGGGCAAGTGCATTGGCGTCGTCATTGACTGCAAGCGTGGCTTCAAGCTGGTGAATGGCCGCTGCATCAAGCAACCTGCAAAATGCAAGCGCGGTGAGCGCCGGGTGAAGGGACGCTGCATTAAGACCCCGATCAGCATCCGCTGCAAAAAGGGCTATCTCCGCCGCGGCAACAAATGTGTGAAAAAGCCTGGCCGGGTGATCAAGTGCACGGCCGGTGAGCGGCGGGTTGGCAAGCGCTGTGTCTGTAAGCGAGGCTATAAACAGTTTCGCGGGCGCTGCATCAAACCTGCCAAACGTGTGAAGCCGAAGGTCAAGATTATGAAGCTGAACAAGAAAGCGCTGAAGCGGAAGATCCGCCGGAATAAGAATAAAGCGCGGCGGTGACATGTTAGCCTCTCTACGTAAGCCAATATCCCGGGACTTCGGTTCCGGGATATTTTAGTTGGTTTTTTCTCTGGTCACCAGTTTAAAGCCGATGCCGCGCGCCGGATCAGCCCGGCGGAGCATTGGCGAGTGCGGGTTAGCTGATCCGCTTTCGGCTCAAGAGCGTAGCGATTGAAATAGCCGACCCAGAGACTCCGTGCGCCATG
>CALNZE010000040.1:0-5131 GCA_942490955.1 uncultured Alphaproteobacteria bacterium | reverse complement strand
CACAGCTGCCTCGCATGTCGATGGTCGGAGGTTCAAACCCCGGCCTTTGCATGGGCCGTTGCTGTACTGATGAGCCATGACAAGGGCCAAACTCGAGTCTGCAGCTTTCCTCAGTGTGTGGATCTATTACGCTCTCGAATGTGCGGATGGTGCAGGCCTTTGGGGCAGAGGATCATATTACCAGCCGCTTTGAGATGGGGAATGAAAAGACGGTTGCGGCCGCTATGGTGCGCACCAAAGCGCGGGCGATCCTGACGGCGATTGCGATCTTTCTGGTGATGGCGGGGATTGTGCTGATCCTGTGGTATGGCGCGCGGGATGTTGCGGCGGGGGAGATGACGCCGGGGGCGCTGGTGCAGTTTATGCTTTATGCGGTGTTTGCCGGCGGCTCGATGGGCTCACTGACCGAGGTGTGGGGCGAGGTGATGCAGGCGGCTGGCGCGGCTGACCGGCTGACAGATTATCTTGATGCTGAAGCGGATGTGACTGAGGCGGATAAGCCAGCCAAACTGAAGCAGCCGGTGCGCGGTGAAATTGAATTTAAGAATGTCAGCTTTGCCTACCCGACACGGCCGGATGAGCCGGTGCTGGATGAGGTGAGCTTTGCCATATGCCCTGGTGAGCGGGTGGCGATTGTTGGTGCCTCTGGCACGGGGAAGTCGACTTTGTTTGCGTTGCTGGCGCGGTTTTATGATCCGGTGAGCGGGGAGATTCTGCTTGATGGTACGCCAATTTCGGCGCTCAAACTGGCGGATCTGCGGGAGAATTTTGCCCTCGTGCCACAAGAGCCCAGCCTGTTTGATGCCAGCATTTATGAGAATATCGCTTTTGCGCTGCCGGAGGCGGCTGAGGAAGACGTGATTGCCGCGGCCAAGGCAGCCGAGGCGGATGACTTTATCACCGGCTTTGCGGATGGCTATGGGACGGTCGTGGGTGAAGGCGGGCAGAGCCTTTCAGGCGGGCAACGGCAGCGAATTGCCCTGGCGCGGGCGATATTGCGGGATGCGCCGATTTTGCTGCTGGATGAGGCGACGAGCGCGCTGGATGCCGGCAGCGAGGAGAAAGTGCAGCAGGCGCTTGAGGTTATCATGCAGGAGCGTACGAGCCTGATCATTGCGCACCGTCTCTCCACAGTGCGCAATGCGGACCGGATCCTGGTGTTTGAAAAGGGGCGGTTTATTGAGGAGGGCACCCATGCGGCGCTGATGGCGACCGGCGGTGTTTATGCGGCGCTGGCGCGCACGCAGCTCGAAGGGGCCGAGGCGGTTTAGCGCTTGGCCTGGCTTGTTTCAAATCGGTGACACTCACCCCCCCCTGAACCTATGATCTCATGATCCGATGATCCAATGGGCACTGGTGGCGCGGTTTATTTATTTCTCGGTGAGCTTCAGTTCGATGCGGCGGTTCTTGGCGAAGGCCTCTGGCGAGGTTGACGGGTCGAGCGGCTGGAATTCACCGAAGCCTGCGGCGACAAGCCGGTTGGCCGGGACGCCTTCGCTGATCAGGAAGCGCACGACGGAGATGGCGCGCGAGGAGGAGAGCTCCCAGTTGGAGGGGAATTTCTGCGTGAAGATAGGTTGGCGGTCTGTGTGGCCATCGACGCGCAGGACCCAGTTGATCTTGGGCGGAATTTCGCGGCGGATTTCATTAATGGCCTGGGCGAGTTTGATCATCTCGACACGGCCGGCCGGGTTCAGCTCATCTGAGCCGGAGGGGAACAACACCTCAGACTGAAATACAAAGCGGTCGCCAACGACGCGGATGCCGGGGCGGTTGCCAAGCAGGCGCCGCAGGCGGCCGAAGAAGTCGGAGCGGTACTCGCTTAACTCCTGCACACGCTTGGCAAGCGCCACATTGAGCCGCGCGCCGAGGTCCTTTATCTGGGCCTTTTGCGCCTGGTCCTGCTTTTCGGAGGCCTCCAGCGCGTCATTAAGGGCGGCGATCTGGCGTCTCAAAGCGGCGAGCTGCTGGTTAAGGATGACGATCTGAGCGGTGGCTTTATCTGAAAGTTCTTTCTCACCCTTCAGTTTTTGGTTCAGCTCAGCGATGATGTCTGCGGCGCTTTGAGTTTTGCCGGTCTCGAGGCCGATGATGCCCTGCAGCTCTTCATTTTTCTCCTGACTTTCGGCAAGGGTGGCCTTGAGGAGGGAGATGGAGGATTCGAGATTTTCCTTGCTGTTTTCCAGCTGCAACAGATCTGTTAGTTCAAGAATCTGCTGGTTGAATCGGTGCAGGGCGTTGTCCTTGCCCGTGGCTTCCTGGGTGACAAAATATTGCGCCACGGAGAGGATGGAGAGCAGAAAGGTCATGACAAGCAGCAATGTGGCCATAGCATCGACAAAGCCGGGCCAGTAGGCGCCGCTGTCGCGATGTTGCCGTCTGCCGCGCCCGAATGCCATTTACCTGCCTCTGTTCTTCAGTAGCTCAGCCATTAGGTGGCGCATTTCCGAGTTTTGATTGGCTTGCTCGTCGATCCATTGGCGCACGACTTTTTGTTCGGCGCGCATCTGGGTGACAAGGGCCTCCAGACGCTAGTCCGCAATATTAACGCCGCTCTGGCTGACCATGCCGCCGCCGGAGCGCTCCATGCGGCTGGCGATGGCGGCAAGCGCCTGGGTAATTTCAGCGGCGTTGGCATTGCCATCTGCGATCATGGCGTCCGCGCCATCTGAGCCGACAACGGTCATGCTGGCGAGCCATTCTTCCGTTTCATGATAAAAGCGGTTCTGTGCCTGGCCGGCCTGGAGATCAAGAAAGCCGAGGATGAGCGAGCCCGCAAGGCCAAACAGCGATGAGGAAAAGGCGGTGCCCATGCCCTGTAGCGGGGCCTGGAGCCCTTCCTTGAGGGCGGTGAATACGCCGATGTTGCTTGAGCCGGACGTATCGAGCGATGAGATGGTCTTGCCGACGGACTGGATGGTCTCCAACAGGCCCCAGAAGGTGCCGAAAAGGCCGAGAAAGATAAGCAGGCCAACGAGGTATCGGGATGTGTCGCGGGCTTCATCAAGGCTGGAGCCGACACTATCGAGGATGGCACTTGTGACATTGGTTGAGAGGTTGAGCGGGCCAAGCTGAATTGCGCAGCATATTTGCCATGCTGGCGAGCATTTTGGCGGCTTTGCCGCCTGTGGTGCTGCTGGGGTCTGAGAAGCGGAATTTGTTGATCCAGCGGATTTCGGGATAGAGGCGGAAGATCTGGCCGAAGGAAAACAGGGTGCCGATAAACAGGACCGCGAGGATCATGCCATTAAGCGCCGGATTGGCCATGAAAGCGGTTTTGGCCTGCGGGTAGAGGATGGCGCCGAGAAAGCCGATGAGGATGAGAAAAACCAGCATACGCCATAGATACACACCTGGCCGTGACACGGTTACAATTGCTTTTGACACTCATCCATACGCGTACCGAATTTTGTAAATCCCCGGCCCTACGCGCTCCCTATCCAATCAAACCTGCACAACATTATCCTAAAACGCTGCAAAATCAAATTCAGCATTTTCAAAGGCGTTTGGCATCAATTGTGCCCTAAATTCAGCTTTATTCGGCCAGTGTTTTCAGCATCTCTTTATGGATGGATAGATTTGCGGCCAGAACATGGCCTTTGGTCAGCATAGCATCCCTGCCATCCAGGTCTGAGACCATGCCCCCAGCTTCGCGAACGATGATCACACCGGCGGCGATGTCCCAAGCTTTGATGCCGCGCTCCCAGTAGCTGTCATAGCGGCCAGCGGCCACCCAGGCGAGGTCGAGGGCTGCGGAGCCGGAGCGGCGGATGCCGGCGGTTTCACGCATGATGCGGCGTTGCTCGGCGATGAACTGTTCATGGTCGCTTCTGCCGCGATGGGGAATGCCGGTGACGGCGATGCTATCATCGAGGTTTTTGCGGCCAGCGACGCGGATGCGCCGGTCATTGAGGAAGGCGCCTTTGCCGCGCTCGGCGGTGAAGCATTCGTCCATGGCGGGGTTGTAGATGAGCCCGGCGACGATTTCGCCTTCGCGTTCAAGGGCGATGGAAATGGCAAAGAGCGGGATGCCATGGAGAAAATTTGTGGTGCCATCGAGGGGGTCAATGATCCAGCGGTGGGTTTGGTCGCGGCCCTTGATGGTGCCTTGCTCTTCCATAAGGAAGCTGTAGCCCTCGCGGGCTTTGGAAAGCTCTTCAAACAGGGTTTGCTCGCAGCGCAGGTCCGCCTGGGTGACGAAGTCTGACGGGCCCTTGACGGAGACCTGCAGCTGCTCGACCTCGTTAAAGTCGCGGTTGAGGCGCCGGCTGGCTTTGCGGGCCGCAGAAAACATGATGTTCATTAAGGCAGAGGCGGGCACGGGGGTAGCTCCTTGAGGCCGTGGGCGGCGTTAGCTTTGCGAAGGGTTGCGGGTGGGTAAGGGCTGCTTTGCTGCCTATGAATCAGCGCGTTTCAGGTAGGTCATTTCATTGGTATCGACGACGATTTTCTCGCCGGAGCCAACGAAGGGCGGCACCATAACGCGCAGGCCATTTTCCAGAATGGCGGGTTTGTTGGATGAGGCGGCCGTCTGGCCCTTCACGACCGGTTCGGCCTCGGTGATTTCCAGCACCACCTGGTCCGGCAGTGACACACCAATCGCTTTTTCCTCATAGCTCTCAACGACGACATTCATGCCGTCCTGCAGGAAGATGGCGCGGTCACCGATGAAGTCGCGCTGTAATTCGATCTGCTCATAATTTTCCAGATCCATGAAGACCATCATCTCACCCTCGGCATAGAGGAACTGGTGGTCCTTTTGCTCAAGGCGGACTTTCTCAACTGTTTCGGATGCGCGGAAGCGCTCGTTGAGCTTTGTGCCTTCTGTGAGGCTTTTCAGCTCGACCTGATTAAAGGCGCCGCCTTTGCCGGGTTTGACGGCCTGGGTTTTGACGGCCACCCAGAGCATGTCTTTGTGAAGGATGACGTTTCCGGGGCGGATCTCGTTGCCGTTGATTTTCATGTTCGGGGCCTTGTTGCTTGAAAAACCGCTGCGCGGCAGCTTACCGGCCGGCGGATCAAATAAAATTTCTATCTGCTTAAGGCGAAAGGGGGGGCGGCGTCAAGCTTGGTTGGCGGTTTTGAGAGGCCGTTGACGGGGCAAAATCAGTATAATCCGTTGGTGCCGCTT
>CALNZE010000039.1:0-29560 GCA_942490955.1 uncultured Alphaproteobacteria bacterium | reverse complement strand
AAAAGACAGGCCAATCCGGCCTGCTTTGCAAAAGCTTATCACTGGCAAAATCATCGTAGCCGCCACTCTATGGCGTGTAGCCAATGCTGGAACCCGCCCCAATGGCGCCGTTAATCAGGATCAGCGCGCTGATATCTTCATCAAGCTGCCTGCCCGCCGCCCATATCACGTTGATAGGTCTGCGGCAACGGCTCCTGGTTCATGGCGGCGCGCTTGCTGATGCAGTCATCAAAATAACGGTGGTTGCGGCTGTTCGCCTGTTCAATCGGGTCATCACCTTGCGGCTGCGACACCTTCTTGATGTTGGTCGGAATATAGGCGGTGTTGTCAATCGCCGCGCACCAGGCAATCCGTTCATCACTGGCGACAATCTCCTCAATCAGCGGCGAAATATGCTGATCAAAAAACGCTGTGAATTTTGCAATATGCTGCGCCGGGTCCGTTCCCTCAACCAGCTTGTGATCGCGGTCAAAAAGGTCAGATACCGACAGCATACCATTGCTTATGGCATCATTCAGAATTTCCTCACAGCGCTGCGCCGAAAGTGTCGCTTTTTCAATGATAACCTTTTCTTGCGGATTCTGATCTTCCACCACGGTGATCAGCACCAGCTCATCGCTATCATCGGCAACCTTGCGCATCACGCCAGAGGCATCGGTCAGCTTGGCGCTCGATTCAGCCAGATTCTTCGATACATTTTCACTGATCTGCATGAACTCATCGCAGGTCTCATTCACCACACCCATTTGCTGGTCGATGATGCCGGTTTTTCTGTCAATGGAATCCATCGCGCTGGAGACGCTATCAAGGATGATTTCAAAATTGCCGGTCTTCTCCCCGACATTGAACGCCGTCGTGGCTGTCTGCTTGCTGGTGTTGCTCAAAAGGTCAAACCCACGCCGGATCTCCTCCAGCGTTTCTTCAATTTGCGTCGTCGCCTCAGACGTATACGACGCCAGAGCCTTCACCTCATTCGCCACCACACTAAAGCCGCGCCCGGCCTCACCAGCCCGCGCCGCTTCAATCGTCGCGTTCAATGCCAAAAGGTTGGTCTGTTTGGCAATGGTGTTAATCACGCTGATAATATCGCCGACATTGTCGATCGCCACGCTCAGCTCGCCCATCCGCGATTCGCTGGCCTCAACCGCCTCGACCAGTCGCGCGATTTCCTCGCGCGCCTCATCAACCGTTGATTTCGATTCCTGAATTTCAGAATTTGCCCCGGCGGCCACCACCGTGGCCTCAGAGATATTGCAGGAAATTTCACTAGCGGTTTCTCGCAAGCCCGCCAGCTCCTGCATAAAGGAAGCAAACTGCTCAATGTCCTGCGAAGAGACATTGGCAACCGCCTGGATATTGTCGGCAGAAACCGCAACATCAAGCGCCAGCCGCGTCAGCTTTTCGCCAAACAGGTGACGATCAGCATCCTGCCCCCGCTCGGCAACCTCCAGTTCGGCCTCCCCGTCAGCCGTACCATCCTTTAAGGCGACAGGCGCAATACCCAAAAGCAACCGACATTGAAAACCCTCCAGACCTTTTATTTTGCAGAGCCTACGGATAATTCGTTAACGGAATTTTACGCTCATACGCATTTCATTGATCAAAAGTCCAAAACAACACAGTCAATGCACACATCCACCGCCATACGTCCCGGCAGTGACAGGATTAAAATTTATAACCGATCCGGAACCCGCCCCAATGCTGGCCGGATACATAAACCGGCGCTGAAATGTCCTTCATCACCACAAAATCGCCGCCGCCCATATCGCGCAAATAGGTTTGCAGCAGCACAGGCTCCCTATTGGCGCCGGAGCGAGCGCCTGTCCGGTCATTAAATATCCGGCGGTTGCGCGAATGGGCTGCATTCCACACCGGGTCATCACCTTGCGGCTGCGAAAATTTCTTATTATGCGTCGGCAGGTACCCACCCCGGTCAATCGCCGCGCAAAAAGCCACACAGGAAAAGCGCTCCAGGATCGCCTCTTGTATGGCCGGCAAAACTTCATCCGTAAACAATGTGAATCGCGTCATATACTGCACCGGGTCACTGCCCTCAATCGGCACATAGTTGCTGTCCATCAAATCACTGAGGGAAATGCGGCCTGACTTTACCCCCGCTTCAAAAACCGCGCTGATTTCACCGGCCGTCTCCATCGCCAGATTGATCATCGCCTTGTCAGAGACCTCCGCCCCATTCGATGCCGCCATAACAACAAGCCTGTCACCAGCGTCACAAACCGCCTGCATGCGGGTCGATACCTGCCCCAGATTTCTCTGCGAATAATCCACATTGCCGGCAACAATATCCGACGAATGCAGGATTTCCTCACACACCCCAAGCACCACAGTCATCCGTTCACTAATCTGGTCTGTCGCCGCATCCACATCGCACAATGCCTTCGCCGAGTTATCGAGAATTTCAGTAAAGCGCGCCGCCTGCTGCTCGACCTCACCGGCCGTTGTGGTCGCCGCCTGGCTGCGCTCGCTCAACTGGCCGAAACCATTTTTAATCTCGGCCAAAGTCGTCTCGATCTGCGTCGTTGCGGCAGCAGTGGAGGCGGCAAGCGCCTTCACTTCACTGGCCACAACGCTAAAGCCGCGCCCGGCTTCCCCGGCCCGCGCCGCTTCAATCGTCGCATTCAACGCCAGCATATTTGTCTGTTTTGCAATGCCATTGATGCTTGTGGTGATCGCGCCAACATCTTCCAGCGAGCCGCTCATCTTGGCCATTTCCGTGCCGATTTCCTCAACCGCGTCAATCAGCACCTTCAATTTGGTAACCGTGTCGGCAACGCTTTCTTTCGAGGCCGTCATCTCACCATTCGCCGTCCGCGCCGTTTCGCTTGATCGGCTGATGTCGCCCGCAATGTCGTCATTGATGGCCCGCAACTCATTGATTTGATCAACAAAGGTTTCAAACACCGACTTGTCGGTCGTCGCCCTGGTCGCCAGCCCATCGATGATGCCGGAGGCTTCTGCAATATCCAGCCCAAGCTGGCTGACCCTGCCGCTTAACTCATTAAAAGACTCCCGAACCGCCGCAATGTCTTCCATCGGCGCACCATCCTCATTCGGTAAATCATAATGAACAGCCTGTGCAGACATAAATCCCCCCAATATAAATTGCTCATGGGCCAAAACCGCAAGGCACCGGTTATCGGCGCGCATTGCGGTTTACCAAAGGGTAATAGTAGGTATTTGTTGGTTAACGGATTATCAATAACACGGACAATTATGCCGCCACGGCCAATAAAAATTAACAATTATGCAACTATGGAGGGGCCGATAAAGCCTCAAAACCAGATCGAGCCGCGAATGGTAACCGCGCCTTAGCCCGGCGACACCCGCCTGTAGGTCTCATAGCTGATCACATGGCTATCTTTCTCACCGCGCGGAACCGCCACCGCCTCGGTCTTTTCCCACCGCTCCGGATCCAGCCGGGGGAAGAAGGCATCCCCTTCAATTTCGTCATGCACAACCGTCATATGCACAATGCTGGCAAGCGGCAATGCCTGGCGATAAATATTCGCGCCGCCAATCACCGCAATCTCACTCGCTTGATGGGTTACGTCTTTTAGATCACCGCCATCACGGCCTTCAGCCCAGGCCCGTGCCAGATCCAGCGCCGCTTCAAGCGAATGCGCCACATCAATCCCGTCTGCTGAAAACCCCTCATCTCGCGTCACCACAATATTGGCCCGCCCCGGCAACGCTTTGCCGATCGATTGAAAGGTCTTGCGGCCCATCACCATCGGCTTGCCCATGGTCAATGCTTTAAACCGCTTCAGGTCGGTCGGCAGTCGCCACGGTAACTGGTTATCTCGCCCGATAACCCCGTTTTCACTCGCCGCCACTATCAGGGCAATTTTCATAAAGCCGCCAATCTAAACTGCGATTTTCGCCTTTATATTTGGTTCGGCTTGGTATCCCGTGAGCTTGAAATCATCATAACCAAACGCGAACAGATCCTTCACCTCAGGGTTCAGCTCCATCACCGGCAACGCCGTCGGCACCCGGCTCAATTGCAGTTCAGCTTGCTCGAGATGGTTGAGGTAAAGATGCGCATCACCCAGCGTGTGCACAAATTCACCGGGTTTAAGCCCGGTCACCTGCGCCATCATCAGCGTCAAAAGCGCATAAGAGGCAATGTTGAACGGCACGCCAAGGAATATATCCGCCGAGCGCTGATAAAGCTGGCAGGAGAGCCGCCCCTCCGCCACATAAAACTGAAACAGGCAATGGCAGGGCGGCAGTGCCATTTCATCCACCTCTGCCGGGTTCCATGCGCTGACAATATGCCGCCGCGAATGAGGGTTGGACTTGATCGCCTCAATCAGATTGGCAATCTGGTCAATCCGCCGGCCGTCTGATGCGGGCCAGGAGCGCCACTGCGAGCCGTAAACAGGGCCAAGATCACCGTTAACGTCGGCCCATTCGTCCCAAATTCGTACACCATTCTCATTCAAATATTTTATGTTTGTATCACCGCGCAAGAACCAAAGGAGTTCGTGAATAATGGACTTTAAGTGTAGTCTTTTAGTAGTTAAAAGTGGAAAACCATCATCCAAGTTGAAGCGCATCTGGTAACCAAAAATACCTTTGGTTCCTGTACGTGTTCGATCTAAGCGAACATCTCCATTCTTGATCACATCACTCAACAAATCTAAGTATTGTTTCATAGCGTACTTCCGAGAAGGTTCCTTATAGGAATCATCATAGTTTTCAGAAAATTATGCAATTAATGAATTACTATATTTAATCGCCGCGGAACCAATTTAAAGATTGTAAATTCCGTCGACATTCTTAGCACTGAGAACCCCACAATTCGGGTAAAATCTCGAATTATCCAAAGGAAACAGAACTTTTCCCTAACCCAATTGTAACAGAAGACCTTTTTTTTGCCCATTAAAGTGACTATATTGATTTTGCGGAACTTGTTTCGCTATGGCGATAAATGGACATCGTAATAAACCATTCGGACCCGGGGGCGGTACCCGGCGCCTCCACCATCAGCCCATTGGTTCCAAAAGCTTATCGAAGGCTTAAGGATAAAACCAGATACCCTGCACATGACAATGGGTTGTTGATGGGGGCGAAATAGGATCGACGAGGGTGTAAAGGATGAATCTTTCGCTCGGCATGGTACCACCGCATCGGACCATACAAGTAGTTGCAAATGACAACTATGCTCCAGTAGCCCAAGCTGCATAAGCAGTTTTAAGCACTGAAATGAAGTCCTAAGCAATTAAGCCTGCTTAGGCGCGGTTTGGAGGGCACCGGGCAACAGAAGCCCTCCACTTTATTTTTTATGCCCGTTTGAATTTCGCCGACACGTTTTAAATGACACAAGTTCCCAGCCACAAAAAAAGGCCTATAATACCGTCATGAGCGGCCAATCTATTGATTATGAAAGTCTGGCAAAAGAAGCCCTCCGCACCGTGGTTCGCCGCGTGCTGGAAAGCGTCGTCGAAAAAGGCCTGCCCGGCAACCATCATTTCTTTATCTCTTTTCACACCACCGCCCCGGGCGTAAAAATCTCCAGCCGCATCAGCGCCCAATACCCAAAAGAAATGACAGTCGTCCTGCAGCATCAGTTCTGGGACCTGAAAGTGCTGGAAGACCATTTTGAGGTCAGCCTCTCTTTCTCCAACATCCCCGAGACGCTGGTCATCCCCTATAAAGCCATCAAGGTCTTCTTCGACCCGGCCGCCTCCTATGGCCTGCAATTCGATCAGTCCACCCGGCCGGAAGCCGTCGAGGACAAAAGCAACTTTCTTGATAATGACTGGCAGATCGCGACGGAGAATGGCGACATCTCTATGGATGAACTGAACGAGATAACCATCATCGCGCCCGACGCCGACAATCTCGATGATGAAGCGGCCGCCATGGATGACGACATCGCCATGCCTGATTTCCAGTCCACGGCAGAGGAGAGCGAAAGCGCTCCCGCCAAACAGGACGAAGAAGCAGGCGAAGACGGCGCCGAGATCGTCTCCCTGGACGCCTTCCGCAAGAAAAACAACTAAAGCAGCATCTTCGACCGGGGCCGGAATTGCACCGGCCTCCCACCCCCGAAATATCCCATCCTGAAAAACCGCGATTAAACCTCGCAGGCCTCCCCTGTTATCCTTTTGTCCAATAGACAGACGGGCCAGAAAATTACCTTTTTACTCTTCGCCTTTTTCCGCTAAATGCCGGGGAAAA
Source organism: uncultured Alphaproteobacteria bacterium (assembly GCA_942490955.1). Taxonomy (GTDB): domain Bacteria; phylum Pseudomonadota; class Alphaproteobacteria; order Rhizobiales; family HXMU1428-3; genus HXMU1428-3. Next base: position 23,353 of record CALNZE010000039.1, on the reverse strand, counting down.
ATAAGGCGTTAGACAAAACGAACTGCCCTGTAATTTTTCGGTTTTTTCACTTTGGGGTTGAAACAGATAACTCAAAGCATCAAAACATAACCCAGGCCCAATTGCGGTACCCCGTTGCCGCAGTGTTTTGCCAACTGGCGGGCTGCCCGCGGTTTAAAGCCGATCAATCACGACAAGGAGACAATTCGTGCCAACACGCTCAGAGACAGATTCCTTCGGTGCCCTCGATGTGCCATCCGAAAAATACTGGGGCGCCCAGACCCAGCGCTCGCTCGGCAATTTCAAAATCGGCACGGAAACCATGCCAAAGCCGCTCATCCGCGCGCTCGGCATCGTCAAGAAAGCCGCCGCCCTCCCAACCCGCGCCCTTGAAAATCTGGAGCCCGCGTTTAGCGACGCCATCGCCAAAGCCGCCGACGACGTCATCAACGGCCAGCTTGATGACCATTTCCCCCTCGTCGTCTGGCAAACCGGCTCCGGCACCCAGTCCAACATGAACGCCAATGAGGTCATCGCCAACCGTGCCATCGAAATCCTTGGCGGTGAAATCGGCTCGAAAACCCCCGTCCACCCCAATGATCATGTCAACCGCTCGCAATCCTCAAACGACACCTTCCCGACCGCCATGCACATCGCCTGCCGTCGAGGAGATCCATCAACGCTGATACCCGCCCTCACACATCTGCACAACGCCCTGAACGCCAAGGCCGAGGCCTGGACAGACATCATCAAAATCGGTCGCACACATTGCCAGGACGCCACCCCGCTAACGCTCGGCCAGGAGTTCTCCGGCTATGCCACCCAGCTTGATTACGCCATTGACCGCGTGAATGGCGCATTGCCGCGCATGTATGCCCTCGCACAGGGCGGCACCGCCGTCGGCACCGGGCTCAATGCCAAACCCGGCTTTGCCGAAAAATTCGCCGCCCATGTCGCGGATATCACCGGTCTCGATTTCATCACCGCGCCAAACAAATTTGAGGCGCTGGCCGCCCATGATGCCTTTGTCGAATTCTCCGGCGTTCTCAACACCATCGCCGCCAGCCTGTTTAAAATCGCCAATGACATCCGCCTTCTTGGCTCCGGCCCCCGCTCTGGCCTTGGCGAGCTTAGCCTGCCCGCCAATGAGCCCGGTTCATCCATCATGCCCGGCAAGGTCAACCCGACCCAGTGCGAAGCGCTGACCCAAGGTCGCGCCCAGGTTCATGGGCAACACACGACAGTCACGCTATCGCAGGCAGCCAGGGCCACTTTGAGCTCAACGTTTTCAAGCCGGTGATGGCCTACAACCTGCTGCAGTCCATCCGCCTCATTGCCGATGCCGCTGACTCGTTCACGGACAACTGCGTTGACGGCATCGAACCGCGTCTGGAAACCGCGATCGAAATCACCCAGCTTATGGAGAACTCGCTCATGCTGGTAACCCCCCTAAAGGCGAAGTACGGCTATGACCGCGCCGCAAAGATCGCCAAAACCGCCCACAAAAACGGCACAACACTAAAAGAGGAAGCCCTAGCCCTCGGCTACGTCACAGAAACGGAATTCGATCAGGTCGTCAGACCAGAGGATATGATCGGCCCCAAATAAATAAGTGACCAACCGGGTAGCGGGCAATTTTAAAAAGCAAACGATGACGCCAGCACCAGATCTGCCAAAAAAACGCTCGCTTACCCTCAATGGTCACCGCACCTCGATCTCCCTTGAAGACGCCTTCTGGGAGGCCCTTCGCGACATCGCTGTCGATGAGACAAAATCAGTTTCTGAACTGGTGGAATTTATCGACACCGCGCGCGGCGAAGCCGGCCTCTCAAGCGCCATTCGAATTTACATTCTGGATTATTTCCGCGCAAGAAACAGACTGGCCAGCAACTAGACTCCTGGCCAGTCTTTGCAGTGAAACGAACGTCTAATACTGAACAGACAGACTTATCTGAAGTCGCCCTTATCCACTTATATAAGGAGAGGGCACGGGGAAATCAGCCGGAGCTTACTCGAAGAGTGACGGCAATTGCGACCGCTCTATCTCCTTATCAAGCTGCCGCTGCTGTTCCTCGAGCCGCTTTTGCTCTTCCTCTTTCAGGCGCAACTCTTCCTCGGCCTGCAGGCGCCGCTCTTCAGCCAAGCGGCGCTCTTCTTCAGCCTGCCGCCGCTCCTCCGCCAACCGGCGCTGCTCCTGCTCGAGCCGTATTTGCTCCAGCCGCCGCAGCTCTTTTTCCTTATATTTCAGGTTAATGAACCGCTCAAATTCGCCCGCATCCAAAGCCGACTTAAACCCGGCATTGGACGTTAGCCGCCCTTCAACCCGCCGGTAAACCGCCGGCGGTGCCGCTTCATTCACCTCTGGCGGTTGAATGCGCCAATCGCCGCTCCAGCTCAATGTCTCAAGATCAAGCGTTGCCTCAAGGCCGATATTCCCTGGTGTCACGCCAATATCCGGCTGGCGCAATCTTATGCGCCCATCAAGCATCTGCAGGCCAAGGTCCAGCGTGCCAACCCTGATCGGTCCGGCCTGGTCAATCGCCTCTCGCAGCTCGGCGTCAACCACATCGCTTTTGTCCTCCGATGCACTGAGGAACGAAGCCGCCACACCGCCAACCAGCGCCGGGCTTACCTGCCGCAACTCACCATTGGTAATCTGCACCGCCCCTTCACCAACAAGATTTGTCACCAGCCCTTTCACACTGCGCCCCGCCCCGCTGAGCGACAGGTTGACAGAAAATTCACCCGTACCGAGGCTGGCTTCCTGCGCCGCGCCAATTTCCTCAAGCCGCGCCCCGGTTAGCGTGGCAACACCGTTCAGGCTATAACCCTGCTCACCTTCGCGCATATCACCCGAGGCGACAAACACACCGCCAAGGCTCTTGCCTTCAACCCGCACAATCTCAATCAGCTTGTCGCTTGTCCGCCATTGCAGCCGCGCATCCGCCAGGCTCAACTGGTCGGTAATCAGCAGCTCATTGGTGCTGAGCGAAAATTCACCGACAATGCCATCGCCAGCGCTCACAAAAGGCTCACTGCCCTCATAACCTGCCAATGACTCTTCATTATTCTGGTCACCACCATCACCCTGCTGGATAGCCCCGCTCGTATCAAACGGCACATCGGACCAGACCTCACCCGTTTCGCCATCCTCACCGCCCCGCGGCGCAAAACCAGGCGCTTGCAATGGCGATAGCAACGTCCTGATATCAACCGCCTCGGTCGCCAGCGCCAGCCGCATCTGCTTCTGCCCGTTCACTTCTTCCAGCGCGCCCGTGCCGCGTATCTGCACATCACCAACCGCCAGTTTCAGATCTTTCATCTCAAAGCGTTTTGCCGTTTGGGCAATGGTAACCTCACCCTTAAACGGTTGCCGCTCCGTCAGCCCGGTTTGCTGCAAGCCGAAAAGCTGCGCCACATTGCGCGAGTCGTCGCCCTCCATGGTGACAATGCCGTTGGAGACCAGCTTCTCATCTCGCACCCGCACCTTGCCGTGATAAGTCATCGACAGTGCATCATTGTTCAAATCCAGCTGCCCGGTGAAACCATCCCGCGCTGTCCCGCTGGCGGAAAAGGTCATACGGGCCCGGCCGAACTCCTTGGCCGAAACAATAGCCGTCGCGTCGGCCCGCTTGCCCAACCCGATCGGCAACAAACGCGCCGCCAGCGCCGCGCCATTTTCAGCCTCAAGCCCGCCAAACAAAGTGATCGGCAGCGGATCGTCATCATCTTTGCTCTCCGGCACAGTGACGGAAAAAGCCGCATCATTGCCGCCAATCACCCCATCCACCCGGTAATGCTTGACGCCTTCACCTCCCTGTCGCCTGACAGCCAGCCGCAGCGGTAAAAACCGCGTCAGCGTATCATTGGAAAAATCAACATCACCAAACAGCCCTGACCATGCCAGCAGGTCCTGCACCGCGGCTTCTTTGCTGGCCTCAACAACAAACAGCTTCGGCGCTTCGCCGCCATCAGTGGCCGCATCGCCGCTTTCCTGGCCCACCTTGTCAAACACCACATGCAGCCCGTTCTGGCTAACCCCCGCGAGGGAGACAATCCGCGCCCCCTGCTGATCGGCGCGCCAGCTCAAGCGCACATCGCGCTGCGCCCCATCATCAAACAATAGCTTTTGCGCCGTGAAATTAAGCGTCACCGCATCCGGCGGCACACTGTCATCACCCGCATCACCGCCACGCCGGGCCGGGCCGCCAAATTCAAGCCCCGCCGCTTTCAAAAAATCGGTCAGCCCCTGCTCATAATCCAGCACCTCGACCCGCTTACCCAGCAATTGCCTGAGATTGACAACCCCGGCGCGCAGCGTCAGTCGGGTTTCGCCCGGTGTTACGGTCTCTCCCTTTTTCATGGCCCTTTGATGCATGAACTCACCGCGCAGCGCTGCATCAGCAATGGTGCCCTGCATGTCGGTCATTTCAACGGTGCCGTCATCGGTCTGCAAACGGCCGGAAAAAATAAATTTCCCCTTACCAAAAACCTTTGCGGTCTCGGTCTTTTCACCATCACCATCGCTCTCGCCATCTTCGGCCAGTTGCTCACGCGCTTGCTGTTTCTTTTTCTTCTTTTCGTCCTCATCATCACCAAGATTCATTTTAACGGAAGGCGCCGCCCATCCGAAAAACTCGGCAAATTGCAGGCCGCGCAGATATACCTTGCCGTTAAAGCCTTCAGTTTTGCCGCTGCCAAACCGGCCCGCCACATCAACCCGGCTGGAGCCCGGCAGCGATGCTCCCAGCTCCTTGACATTAATCGCGCCATTCTCGCTTTTCACTGTCAGGCGGAAGTCCCGCACCTGGCCCTGCCCAACCGCGATCTGCGAGGCCGTCGCCTTGAAATCAATCGTCTCAAACCAGTTCGCCTGCCGCAAAAGCAACCGGTTGAGATTGCCCAGCGCCACCGACGGCGGAATGTTATCCACCCGCCCATTCGGCCGCAGCCCGTAAATCATGTTGAGGTCAATCGTCTGCCCGTCCGCTTTGCCAACAAGGCTAAGTTCATTGTCCCAGTCAACAACCGCTTCACCCCGCACCGTCTGTGGCTGCGCCAGGCTGCCACCGCGCAGCAGCACATCGCTAAAGGTCGCCTTGGTGCCACCAAGCTCGACTTTTGACGTCAGGATGATTTCCTGCTCGCCGCTGGTCAGCCCAGCGATGCGAATTTTCGGTTTTTTCGGCTTGCCATCTTCATCAAGCTCATCCGCGGCGATGGCCTCAACCTGCTCTTTCACCGTGGCATCATAATCCACCACCCTGTCCGGCATCGCCGACACTTCAGCACCAAGAGCTGCCGCCCCGCCATGAACGCCAAACCGGCCAAGCGTTGCCTTCAGGTCGCCTTTTGCCTGCCAGCGACCCTTTTTCTCCACCAGCATGCCATCGAAATCAAAGCGGTGATCATTGCGCGGCAAGGTCAGTTTTGTCCGCACCGGATATTGCCCGGCCCGCACCTCGCGGCCAACGGCCAGACGTACAAAGCAAGGATCTTCCTCGCTGCCATAGCGCCCGTTAAAATAAATCGGCCCGTTCAGCGTCACCGCCGAGAGAACCCCCGCAATGCCCGAAAAACTCACCCGCCGCAACGTCTCCGTGCCCGAGACAGACTGCACAACCAGCTCGCCATTGCTAACCCGCACATTCTTGAGCGAGATAAGTTGCGGCGATAATTTAAACCCGGAGATTTGCGCCTCAACCAGCGACTTTTCGCCATCTGCCCCTGCCGCACTTTCGGTTTTCACCGTGTTGAACGTCGGCTGGCCATCCTCATCAAATTGCAAGAGCAACCGCGGCCGCTCCAGCGTCAGGGTGCTGGCTTCAATGATGCCTTTCATCAATGGCGGTATGCCCACCCACAGCGTCATTTCACTGACATCGAGAATAGGCTTGCCCTGCACGCCGCTTTCACCAATACGCAGATTTTCAGCCCGCAGATATGGTGTCGGCAACAGGCGCACATTCAGGCTGCCATCCAGCTCCACCCGAGAGCCGAGAATCTCAGAGAGCCGCGCCTCAAAATCACCGCGATAATCATCCCAGTCAATCATCATCGGCACGGCAAACAGCGCCGAGAGCACAACAACCATAAACACGGCAATTGCTGTCAGTAAATTATTCAACGCGACCGTCCTAAACCTTTAAAATACGAACCGGGAAATCTTGTCAAAGCGCCAAACCGCTCAGCGCCACTGGCCCGCATCAACCATTAAAATTAGCACCCCCGCTCCAAAACCCCAACCATTAACCACAAGCGGACCCGGATGGGAGGGCGGGCATCCACATCATTAAGCTTAAACGCCACTTTCCGGCGGCTTCATTTTGTGCGAATCTTCGAATTTGCTATCAATAACTGTCATTTCAGACAAAATTTTGAACACCCACCCGGTAAGCGAAGCTAAAAATGGCCCGACGGCGCAGTTTGAACAACAGCATCAGACGAGTAACCATCCCCGTCTTGCGCACCCTCAAACCCGCTTATCTCGAACTTTATTACGACCGCATCGCGCCCCATTTGCGCGGCTTCCTTAAAAGCAATCAGATCACCCTCTGGTGCCTGGCACTGCTGATCGGCATCGCCGTTGGCAACACCACCCTGTTGTTCCGCAAGGCCATCGGCCTTGTCCAGTGGAGCTGGCTTGGCACCATGGAAGAGAGCATCGGCACCCTCTATCAGGACACGCCGCGCATACTGTTTTTCCTCGCCCCTGTCATTGGCGGCCTCATCGTCGGGCAGATTCTGCATCATTTTCTCGAGATCAAACGCGCCCAGACCGTCGCCGATGTTATCGAGGCCAAAGCGATCAAAGGCTGTCATATTGACCTGAAAACCGGCATCTGGAGCGCCATCGTCTCGGCCATCGGCCTGGGCTTCGGCGCAAGCGCCGGGCGTGAGGGCCCGGTTGTCCACCTTGGTGCGACGCTGGCCTCTTTTATTTCCCGCCACACAAACTTTGCCCATGAGCACCGCCGCATCCTGCTCGCAGCCGGTGTCGCCGCCGCCGTATCAGCATCATTTAACGCCCCCATCGCCGGCGTGCTTTTCGCTCATGAGGTCATCCTCGCCCATTATGGCCTCACCGCCTTTGTGCCCGTTGTCCTCTCAAGCGTTGCCGGCACCATCATTGTTCGCCTCACCGTTGGTGAGTTCCCGGCCTTTCTCATTCCTGATTATTCAATCACCTCCTATTTCGAATTCCCCGCTTTCATGATCCTCGGGCTGGTGGCCGCCATGGTCTCCATCATTTTCCAGCTCTCCCTCTCAACGGCGGAGCGCGTGGCCGCCAGCCTCACCATGCCCATCTGGTTGCGCCCGGTCGTCGGCGGCGCCCTTGTTGGCCTCATCGCGCTCATTTTCCCCGAAGTCCTCGGCGTTGGCTACAACACAACCGACGCCGCCCTGAAGCAAAATCTCGGTCTTGTGCTGCTAATAAGCCTGCTTGTCGCAAAAACCGCCGCCACCGCCATCACCCTTGCCAGCCGCTTTGGCGGCGGTGTCTTCTCGCCAACGCTTTATCTAGGTGCCTGCACCGGCGGTGCCTTCGGCCTCATTGCCGAGCAGCTTGTCCCCGGCGCCGCCTCCAGTAATGGCCTTTACGCCATCCTCGGCATGGGCGCGGTCGCCGCCGCCACCCTTGGCGCGCCCATCTCGACCACAATGATCGTTTTCGAGCTCACCGGCGGCTACACCATGACCATCGCCCTTCTCGTCACCGTTGCCATTTCCACCGCCATCACCCAATCCGTCCTCGGTATGAGCTTTTTCCATTGGCAGCTTTCAACACGCGGTATCTTTCTGTTCAAGGGCCCACACAAGGAAATCGCCCGCACCCTCACCGTCAATGATTTTTACACCCCCGCCGAGCAACCGGAAAAACTCCTGGCCAATGAAGACGGCAAATACCCGCCAAGCCTGCGCCTCAATGACAATATCGAGCAGTCGCTCCGCGCCTTCAGCCAGCATGGCGTCAATGAACTGCCGGTCATCATTGAAAAATCAGACAATGAAATCGTCGGCTATGCCACTCATCTCAGCGCCCTCAATGCCTACAATCAGTCCCTCATCCGCGCCCATGAAGAAGAGCATCACTAAACGTTTGCCATTTCAGGCCATCGCCGCTCTCCACCGTGGATAACCACCATCATATCCCTCACAATGCGGCCCGATAAGATCAGTTCGCCTTTTATTCTCCCCTATTCTCCGCTACCCTCCGACCAGCATCAAAAATGATTCCCGGCCCGATAAACTGTGCCCACACCAAAAACAAAGCACCATTTGAATGACGCCACCCAAAGCTGAAAAACTCTCTCAAGACGAGCCCACAGAGCCAACTGGCAAAACCGGTTCCCTGTCAGATCGCGCCCGGGGCGTTGGCTCCACCGCCTCCCTGCCTTACCTGGCTGGCCTGAACGAAGCCCAGAGCGAAGCCGTGCTGACAACAGAAGGCCCGGTTCTGGTCCTTGCTGGTGCCGGCACCGGCAAAACCCGCGTGCTGACCACCCGCATCGGTCACATTCTAAGCAACGCCAAGGCCCGCCCCAACGAAATCCTCGCCGTCACCTTCACCAACAAAGCCACCAGAGAGATGAAAAACCGCATCGGCCAGATGATCGGCGGCACAGTTGAGGGCATGCCCTGGCTCGGCACCTTCCACGCCATCGGTGTCAAAGTTTTGCGCCGCCATGCCGAGCTGGCCGGTCTCAAATCCAACTTCACCATCCTCGATATGGACGACAGCCTGCGCCTTCTCAAGCAGCTCATCAAGGCCGAGGGTATCGACGAAAAGCGCTGGCCGCCCCGCCGCCTCGCCCACCTGATTGACAGCTGGAAAAACCGCGGCCTCACGCCCGATAAAGTGCCAAATGGTGAGAGCTACTCCTTCGCCGATGGCCGAGGCCAGGAGCTTTACACGGCCTACCAGACCCGTTTAAAGGAGCTCAACGCCGTTGACTTTGGCGATCTCCTGCTTGAGATGAACCGCCTTTTCCAGCAGAACCCGGACGTGCTGGCCCTCTACCACCGCCGTTTCAAATACATCCTCGTCGATGAATATCAGGACACCAACATCGCGCAATATATCTGGCTTCGCCTCATCGCCCAGGGCACCGGCAACATCTGCTGCGTTGGCGATGATGATCAGGCCATCTATGGCTGGCGCGGTGCCGAGGTCGACAACATCCTGCGCTTTGAAAAGGACTTTCCCGGCGCCAAAACCATCCGCCTTGAGCGCAACTACCGCTCCACCGGGCACATCCTTGGCGCCGCCTCCGGCCTCATCGCCCATAACGAAGAACGCCTTGGCAAAACCCTCCACACAGACGACGCCCTCGGCGAGGAGCTGACCCTGCGTTGCCTGTGGGACGACGCTGAAGAAGCCCGCACCATCGGCGACGAAATCGAGGCGCTGCAAACCAAAAACCATTCCCTGAATGAAATCGCCATCCTTGTTCGCGCCTCCTTCCAGATGCGCGCTTTTGAGGACCGCTTTGTCACCCTTGGTCTTCCCTACCGCGTCATCGGCGGGCCGAGATTTTATGAACGCCTCGAAATCAAAGACGCCTGCGCTTATTTCGATGTTGCCCTCAACCCCGCCAATGACCTTAAATTCGAGCGCATCATCAACACCCCCAAGCGCGGCCTCGCCACAGCAACCCTCGAGCTGCTCCATCAGCACGCCCGGGCCAATGGCATCTCCCTGTTCGAAGCCGCCGTTCAGATCGTCGATACAGAAGAGTTGCGGCCAAAACCGCGCGGCAGCCTGCGCGCCCTTCTCGAGCGCTTTGCCGAATGGCGCCGCGACATCGAAACAATGCCCCACACCGAGCTTGCCGAGCGCATCCTCGACGACAGCGGCTACACTGAGATGTGGCAGAAAGACAAAAGCCCTCAGGCCCAGACCCGCCTGGAGAACCTTAAGGAACTCGTCCGCTATATGGGTGAGTTCGAAAATCTCGCTGGCTTTATGGAGCATGTCTCCCTGGTCATGGATGCCGACGCCAACAGCGATGGTGACCGCGTCAACCTGATGACCCTGCACGCCGCCAAGGGCCTTGAGTTTGACACCGTCTTTCTACCCGGCTGGGAAGAAGGCCTCTTTCCCCACCAACGCTCCCTCGATGAAGAAGGCCGCGCTGGCCTCGAGGAAGAGCGCCGCCTCGGCTATGTCGGCATCACCAGAGCGAAAAAACGCGCTCATATTTCCTTCACCCAAAACCGGCGCATCCATGGCTCATGGAGTTCGCCGCTCCCCTCCCGTTTCATTGATGAACTGCCAGAGGCTCATATCGAGGTCATCGACCAGCAAAGCAACTATGGCGGCTACATCAATTCCCGCTTCGACAATATGGCGCAAAACTACACCAGAGAGGCTGTAACCACCCGCTCACCCGCCGGCCGCCCATCCCCCACGCCCAAAACCATCGAGGGCGAGTTTGTCTCCAGCAAGCCAGCGACCAGCACCAGCTACACCATCGGCGAGCGCGTCTTCCACCAAAAATTCGGCTACGGCACCATCAACGATATCAACGGCGACAAACTCTCCATCGCTTTTGAAAAATCCGGCACAAAAAATGTCATCGCCACCTTCGTTGAGCGCCACTAGCAGCGCCCACTAGAAGGATTGCGCCGCACTTTCCACCAGCCGGAATTTTGCCGCCAAAATCCAGCGCAAATGGCCAAATTGTCACAATATTTACCCGAATATGCTTTAAAAGCACCATCACCGGTTGACCAATTGCATCAACCAATGACACCAACTATAAATATTATCTCTAGGATTATAACCGGCAAACCGTGCATTTGCCGCGTGCAAGGGGAGTTCGCACATGAGTGACGCGCAGGTAACCCAGGCCACGATGCCGCCATCAGCTATGCCGCAATCTGTGACGCCCCCCAGCCGTCTTAAGCGTTTTTACGGCCTTTTCCGCCCCAAAAACCCCGATGCCCGCAGCCATGAGCGCGGCGAATCAAAAAACCGCACAAAAGTCGTTGACGGCCTCACCCAGGTCAACGCACCGGAAAAAGAGCGCTTCATCCCGGTCGCCAGCCACGCCCTTGCCAGTGCCCTTGCCAAAAGTGATATGTGGGCCGAAGGCGAGGCACAGCTTGGCAAAACCATCATCCATGACCTGGCCGCCTGGCGCCACCAATCCTACCGCCAGCGCCTGTCAGACCTGAAATCAGCCTACCTCACTTTCAGCCCGGATACAGACACCGTCATCACCGAGCAATTCAGCCAGCGCCAGCTCCTGAAGATGCGCCACGAATTCATTGACCTCATTGGCGAATTGCTCGAATCCGCCAATTTCGAGAAAATCACCCAGGAGGATCTTGACCTCCTCCTCACATCAGACAGCCCCTATGGCCTCTCCCTGCATGTTGATCTTGATGCCTTCGACGACGTCGTCATCTATTTTCGCGGCGCCAGCACCAAAGCTGTCGAATATCGTGACTGGAAATGGGCTTACCTGCGCAAAAAACATGTCGAGACACCCATCTTCCAGCGGCTCTTCGTCGCCCTGAAATTAAAACCACAGGAAGAGCAGATCCGCGAATTAATGGCGAAGGAAGACCTCAGCCGCCAGCAGGCAGAAAAGCGCACCGCCAAAAACCTCAAGCTGCTGCCAGATGGCGTCACCAGCGATCATATCTATCTCAAGCTCTTTAAAAACATCCCTCAGGATGACCTTGAGATGCTGTTTCCCAACACCAAGGTCACCTTCAAACTCTTGGATAAAATTAAACTCGGCCTGACAGCAGGCGGTGGCACGGTTGCGGGCCTGTTCGGCATCCTGCCGAAGTTATTCGTCGCTGCAACCCTGCTTAACCCGATCACTCTGCTCACAACCCTCGCCGGTTTCATTGGCCTCATCGTTCGACAGGTCACAAAATTCTTCAACCAGCGCAACGAATACATGATGACGCTGGCGCAAAATCTCTACTTCCACAACCTCGCCAATAACCGCGGCGTTCTCACCCTGCTCGTTGACCGCGCCGAGGAGGAAGACACCAAGGAAGAGCTGCTGCTCTATTGTTTTCTGGTTCGCAACACAAATCACGGCACCAGCCTCTCCGGCGCAAAGGATGACATAGAGACCTTCATGCGCACGGCCTTTAACGTCGACATAGAGTTCGACCTGGCCGATGCCTTTAGCCGTTTGCTTCGCGATGGGCTAGTCATCCCCCAGGCTGATGGCCGCTATCAGGTCCTGCCACCCAAGGCCGCCATTGGGCGCATTCACAGCCTCTGGCATGGCGTCCTGCATCTCAAGGAAGACCCTGCAGATCACCCGGCCAGCGTCATCGCTGCAGCGGACCCGCTGCCGCCCGTCTCGGGCATCGACGCCTCTGCCTTAGCGGGTGACGACACTGGCGATCACGCCAAAACCGCCTGATCACCGCCCGCAATTTTTTTACGCAGCCCCTCGGCATGATTAAATTCACGCGAGACCATCCCACAGGTATGCCCCCTCATGTCCACCCCCGCGCTGCACCAAATCATAATCCGCTGCGACAAAGCCCTCAGCGGCCAGGTCGCTGCCCTCCTGGAAAACAGCTACCCCGAGCCGCTCTCCGTAAGTCATTTCGAGGAGCCGGACCAGTTAAGCTGGGCCGCCAGCGCAACCTATCAAACCTCTGATGACCTGAGTGCCGCTCGCGGCCTCGTTGAAGCTCACTTCTCCCCGGATCAGAACCAGCTGATATTTGAGACTCAACAGGTCGAGGATATGGACTGGGTCTCCCACGTCCAGAGCCAACTATGCCCGGTCGAAGCTGGCCGCTTCCTCATCTATGGCAGCCACGACCGGGAGACGGCAAGGGGCGCCAACTATGGCATCGAGATTGATGCCGCCCAGGCCTTCGGCACCGCCCACCACGGCACCACAAAGGGATGCCTCATCGCCATCGATGACCTCAGCCAAAGCATCACCCCGCCCAAAACCATTCTCGACCTTGGCACCGGCACCGGCATCCTGGCCATCGCCGCCAGCCTCACCTGGCCGGATGCCACCATCATCGCCAGCGACATTGACCCCATCGCGGTAGACATCGCCGCCGCAAACACAGCCCTGAACAACTCGGCCGCCATCACCACCCTGTGCGCTGATAGCCTGCAGGATGACACCATCCAAAGCGCCGCCCCCTTTAACCTCCTCATCGCCAACATCCTCGCCAGGCCGCTCATCGCCATGGCGGGTGAAATCACCGGCGCCGTCGCGCCTCAAGGCACACTGCTGCTCTCCGGCATTCTCGATAAGCAGGCAAAGGATGTCGAAACCGCCTACACCGATGCCGGCCTCACCCATCGCTCGACCAGCCTGATTGGCGAGTGGGCCACCATCCTGTTTCAAAAGCCGCATTAGCTCTGTTCAACCCTTTCAACTAGGGGTAACAATAGAGCAATCAACAAAGCCGCAATTTTGCCTGCCGCCGCTGCACCCGGCGCGGCAATTCGGCCGCAACCACGCCTTGCGCCAAAAAAATCGCACGAATAAAAAGGGCCCCTTATGTTCCAGTCATTTGAAAATCGCGGCGGACCGGAGAACACCGCCGAGCGCGTTGCCTCTCTTCGCAGCGAATTAAAAAAGCGCAACATGAATGGCTACATCCTGCCCCGCAGCGACGAGCATCTGAACGAATATGTCCCCGACCATGACGAGCGCTTGTTGTGGCTCACCGGCTTTTCCGGCTCCGCCGGCCTTGCTATTATCATGGAAGACAGCGCCGCCCTTTTTGTCGATGGCCGCTACACCCTCCAGGTCCGCTCAGAAATCGACCCCGAGCTCATCACCCCCGTCGCGATTGCCGAAACCTCGCCGACAGACTGGCTGGAGAAAAACCTCAAACGCGGCATGCGCATCGGCCTCGACCCGCGCTACCACAGCGTCACCTCTTATGAGCGCTATAACGAGCTTATAAGCCGCCTTGGCGCCACCCTCGTCTCGGTGCGGGCAAACCCGGTCGACGCCATCTGGCCCGACCAGCCGGAGCGACCAAGCAACCCGGTCATCGGCCACCCGAAAAAATACGCCGGCCAGGACCCGGCTGATAAAATAAAGGAAATCCAGACCATCCTGCGCGATCAGGGCGTTGATGCCTTTGTCGCCACCGCGCCGGAGAGCGTCTGCTGGCTATTTAACCTGCGTGGCTCCGATGTCGGCCACAACCCCATTATGCTGGCCAACGCCATCATCCACGCCCGCGCCAAGCCAGAGCTGTTTCTTGACGCCAACCGTATGAATGCCAAGGCCGCCGATCATGTCTCTGGCAACGCCCGCCTCATGCCGCCCGAGAATTTCGAAAACCAGCTCAAGGTGCTTGGCTCCCGCTTTAAAAAAGTGCTCATCGACCCAAACCGCACCAACAGCGCCATCTACCAGATCCTGCGCGCCGCCAGAGCCGAGATCATCCGCGGGGACGACCCCTGCGCCCTGCCAAAAGCCCGCAAGAACCCGGCCGAAATCGCCGGTGCCCGCAGCGCCCATATCCGCGATGGCGCCGCCATTGCCCGCTTCCTCCATTGGCTCGATAGCGCCATGCCGGAAGAAAATCTGGATGAAATCACCGCCGCCAAAAAGCTGGAAGAATTCCGCAGTGACACCGGCGCACTCAAGGACATTTCCTTCGAAACCATCTCCGGCGCCGGGCCAAACGGCGCCATCGTGCATTACCGTGTCAGCGAGCAGAGCAACCGCTCCTTAAATCCCAGCGAACTATATCTTGTTGATTCGGGTGGCCAATATCAGGATGGCACGACAGACATCACCCGCACCATCGCGCTTGGCGAGCCAAGCGGGCCCATGCGCCGCCACTATTCCCTGGTGCTGAAGGCGCATATCGGCCTGGCCACCGCGCACTTCCCCTCCGGCACACGCGGCGTTGACCTGGACCCCCTCGCCCGCGCCCCGCTCTGGCGATCCGGGCTCGATTTCAATCATGGCACCGGCCATGGTGTTGGCAGTTTTCTCTCTGTCCATGAAGGGCCGCAAGGCATCTCCCGCCGGGCCATGGTGCCGCTTGAACCGGGGATGATCATCTCAAATGAACCGGGTTATTATCGCGAGGGATCCTATGGCATCCGCCTTGAAAATCTCATCCTCGTCACCCAGCCGGAGGACATCTCGGGCGGCGAACAACCAATGATGAAATTTGAAACCCTCACCCTCGCGCCTTTCGACAAGCGCCTGATTGAGCCAGAGCTCCTCACCAAGACCGAGTTGAAATGGCTCAATAGCTACCACCGCCAGGTTTGGAAAACCATTGGCCCTGAGCTCAGCGGCACGGAAAAATCCTGGTTGAAGGAAGCGACAAGACCGATCAAAAAACACGCGGCAGAAAAAGCACCGGCCTGAGGAAGTTTGCGGTCTGGTTAAGTCTGGCGCCAGCCGCCATTGTTACGCGCCTTATTACGCCGCCCCTCTATTACGCGCCACCTGTCAGATCAAGCCACTCCTGCTCACTTAATATCTCGACACCGCTTTCCTCAGCCTTTTTCAGCTTCGAACCTGCCCCCGGCCCGGCGACCAGTATATCCGTCTTTGCTGAAACGGAACCGGCCACCTTAGCGCCCAGCCTCTCGGCCTGCGCCTTCGCCTCGCCCCGGCTCATCAGCTCCAGCTTGCCGGTAAAAACCACCGTTTTGCCGCTTACCTTAGATTCCACCGCTTCAAACACCACCGGCGTGACCGTGACTTGCTGCAAAAGGTCACCCACCTGAGATTCATTCTGCTCAGCGTCGAAATAATGCGTCAGTGACCGCGCCACCACCGAGCCGATACCGTCGATATTCGACAATTCCTCAAAGGCCGCGCTTTCCTCGTCAAACGCCGCCTGCATCGCCTGGTGAAACCGCTCAACCTCGCCATAGTGCCGCGCCAGATCCCGCGCCGTCGTCTCACCAACATGCCGAATGCCAAGCGCATAAATAAACCGGTCGAGGCCAATCTCCCGCCGCGCCTCAATCGCCGCAAACAGCTTGGCCGCGGATTTCTCCCCCCAGCCATCCATATTTTTCAGCCGGGTCAGCCCGTCCTCATCCCGCGCCGCCAACGTGAAGATCTCCGCCGGGGACCGCACCCGCCCCTCATGATAAAAAGCAGCGATTTGCTTGTCGCCAAGCCCCTCAATGTCAAACGCGTTGCGCGAGACAAAATGCTTGAGCCGCTCCTGCGCCTGCGCCGGGCAGCCAAAGCCACCCACACAGCGGCGGATCGCCTCCGCTGTGCAGGTTTTCGGGTCGACCACCCGCTCGGCGGGCGAGCCACAGGCCGGGCAGCTATCAGGAAACACAAACGGCTTTAGGCCCTTTTTGCGCTTCTCCTTCACCACTTCCACAATCTGCGGAATAACATCCCCCGCCCGCTGCACCACCACCCAGTCACCAACGCGCACATCCTTGCGCTCGATCTCGTCCTGATTGTGCAGCGATGCATTCGAGACAACAACGCCGCCAACCGTCACCGGCACCAGTTTCGCGACCGGTGTCAACGCGCCAGTGCGCCCCACCTGAATGTCAATCGCCTCAACCTGGGTAACAGCTTTTTCCGCCGGGAATTTATGCGCTATCGCCCAGCGCGGCGCCCGCGATACAAAACCGAGCCGGGCCTGCAGCCCAAGGTCATCAATCTTGTAAACAACGCCGTCAATGTCATAGCCAAGCTCAGCCCGCCCCAGCGCGACCTTGTCATAAAATGCCATCAACTCTTCGGCGCTGTCACACCGGGTTACCAGGGGGTTTACCGGAAAGCCCCATCTTTCAAATTGCGCCAGGATGTCAGATTGGCTCTCAATCGGCGCGCCGCTGGCGTCTGCGCTGGCAGCCGCCAACGCGCCAGCCTCCCCGGCAGCATAAGCAAAAAACCGCAAGGGCCGCTTGGCCGTCACCGCCGGGTCTAATTGGCGCAAGGAGCCCGCCGCTGCATTCCGCGGGTTGGCAAAAACTTTCTGCCCGCCTTTTTCCTGCGCCTCATTCAGCCTTTCAAAATCGGCATGGCTCATGTAAATCTCGCCGCGCACATCAACAAGGTCAGGCACGAACTTGCCGCTAATCTTCTCTGGAATTTCGGAGATCGTGCGGATGTTATGGGTTACATCCTCACCAACCTGGCCATCACCCCGCGTCGCCGCCCGCACCAGCAAGCCGTCTTCATAGCTGAGCGATACCGACAATCCATCAATCTTCGGCTCTGCCACCACCGTCAGCTCTGCCTCGTCTGAAAGGCTTAAAAACCGACGCACCCGGGCAAGGAAATCCTCAACATCCTCCGGCGTGAAGGCATTGCCCAGCGAGAGCATCGCCGTCCGGTGTGGGGCTGAAGCAAAGGCGTCTACCGGTGCAGCGCCAACCCGCATACTCGGGCTGTCGGGCCGCACAATATCAGGAAACCGCGCCTCGATCGCGTCATTGCGTTGCCGCAACCTGTCATATTGAGCATCGTCAATGTCTGGCGCGTTATCGCTATAGTAAAGCTTGTCATGGCGCGCAATCTCATCCGCCAGCCGCGCCAACTCGGCCCTCGCCTGGCCTTCATCAAGCGCCTCCACTCCAAGTTTTGAAAAATCCTTGCCCACAGGCGCACCGCGCTCCATTCCATTTATTGCCGTCCAACGAAAAAACGCGGCACAAATGCACCGCGTTTCATCATTAAATCATTTCGCCGAAAGCGCCTATAACGGACTAAGATTTTTCGCCGTTTTAACCGCACTTTTCCAGCTTTTCGAAATCCACGAGCCGCTATTTTCTCGTGGCTCCAGCCCGCCGGATTGCAGCAGCGCATATGTATCTTTGTACCACGGCGAATTCGGGAAGTTGTGGCCAAGGATTGCAGCAGCCGTTTGCGCTTCCGAGGCAATGCCGAGCGCCATATAAGCCTCAGCCAGTCTCGCCAAGGCTTCTTCAACATGCTTGGTCGTTTGATAATCCCGCACCACCGCCTTGAAACGATTGATCGCCGCCAGATAATTTTTCCGATTGAGATAGTAGCGTCCAACATTCATGTCTGCCGCTGCCAGCACATCTTTCGCGATGCGAATGCGGTTCCGCGCCTCGCTGGCATAGCGGCTATCAGGATAGCGGCGCACCAATGTCTCAAGTGACGCCAGCGCCCGCTTTGTCCGCTTCTGATCGCGCTTCGGATCAGCAATCTGATCATAATAGGACATGGCGATCACATGCTGTGCCAGCGCCGCTTCTTTTGTACCTGGGTGAAGGGTCGAGTAGCGCTTGCCGCCTGCAATCGCTTCGGTGTATTTGGCGCCTTTGTAATTGGAATAGGCCGCCATAACGATGGCCCGCCGCGCATAAGGCGAATAGGGATGCAGCCGGTCGACATCTTCAAACTTTTTCGCCGCATCGGCATAGGAGCCATTACTCATTAGCCGGTCGGCGTCTTTATAAAGCTTTTCGGCAGCCTCAACGCTTTCCGGGTCCTGGAATTCTTTTTTCTCATTGCCGAACCAGCCCCCAAGTGAACTCACTGTGGGAAGCGAAGTGGAACAGCCGGCAATAAGCGGTGTCATTGCCACCGCAAGGATCAAAGCCAGACGCTTCAAGATAACCATAAACTCCCCCCTGAAGGAAAAAGGCAAAGCAAATAAAGCACCAATCACAAATGCAGCCACCGCAAAACCTAAAATTAAGATATGTCCAGCGCTACGGCATGAAACATGAGCGCGGCGGCATCAAAAACCAGCTGTCATAAACTTCAGACGACAAGGCGGGGACCAAACCCTGCAACCCGAATATCCACGCCATCTGACCGCAACTCGCGGCAATATAACAATCAATCGATTGGTAGCCTCACAAAAGGCCATGATTGTGGAGATTCTATGCCCAACACTAAGCGCGCATGCGGCAAAATTACAATATTAACCGACTGATTCCAACCAGCAGTTCAGCCCTTTAAACAATCCTGACACTCATCGGCCACAGCAGATGACCACGGCCAGACAGAGCCCTTGGACAACCAGACGAACACCGATCCCGCAACTGTGGCACGATTAACCAAGTTTTCGCAACACGCCGCCGATCATATCGTTAAGAAAAACGCCCCCAGCGCGGCCTATCAGCCATAGCCGGTCAGGCAAAAAAAAGACAGGCTTTTTAAGCCTGTCTTATTACAATGGGGGACGCATTAAACTCTATAACCAAAAGTCATCAATTCGGCAGATCCAGATCAGTTCCGGTCAGCCGCAAAATTAGCAGCAGAAAGCACAGCCGTGCCCTGCCCTTCGCCATGATGCTCAGCCACACCGGCCTGCGCCATCGGCACATCGACGTAGGCCCAGGCATCCTTGTCTTCAAACATTGTGCGAACAGCCTTTGCATTCAGCGCATGACCACCGCGATAAGAGCGGTAGGAACAAAGCATCGGATGCCCGGCCAGCGCCAGATCACCAACAGCGTCCAGCGCCTTATGGCGTACAAATTCATCAACCCAGCGCAACCCGTCCGGGTTCAGAACCTTACCGTCATCAATCGCAACGGTGTTATCGAGCGATGCGCCCAGCGCCCGTCCTGCGGCCCAAAGCCCTTCAACATCGGCCATGAAACCAAATGTGCGGGCACGCGCCAGCTCTTCACGGAAGATGCCAGGGTTCATCTCGGAGGCAAATTTCTGCCGCCCGATAACCGGCGTTTGAAAATCAATCTCAACTTCGATGCGGAAGCCATTATGCGGCAGCAACTCGCCCCAGCAGCCATTTTCCTCAACGCGGATCGGCTTCAAGAGTTTGATAAAGCGGCGCGGCGCATCAAGCTCAGCAATGCCAGTTTCTTCAATCGCCCGCACAAACGGCATGGAACTGCCATCCATAATCGGCACTTCACCATTATCGATCTCAATCAAAACATTGTCGATCGACAAGCCGCGAAGCGCCGCCATCAGATGCTCAACAGTTGCCACCATCGCGCCGCAGCCACTGCCCAGCACGGTGCAAAGGGTTAAATTTTCAATGAAGTCGCAATGTGCGGGGATCTCAACATCGACATCACCCCTGGCGATCGCAAACCGGATACCGCTATGGGCATCAGCCGGATGCAGTGTGATAGAAACCGGCGCGCCAGAATGAACACCAACCCCTGTCAGGCTGATAACCTGCGCCACCGTGGTTTGCTTTGCGCCGACATAGGAAGCCGTCTTGGCCGCTATCTTGACGTCTTTGGTGCTTTTCGTTGCCCCTGCAATAGAATTACCCATGAGAGTTTACCCTCTGTTTTACCCTGTCTTATCTAGACATCCAGAACGCATGGGAACTTAAAGAACAATCAACGCCTCAAGTTCAACAAGCAGTTTGGAGCCCCCCAAACCAAGTAACTCTGATCAAAGCATCCGTCTCAGTCGTTGCAACCTTCAAAACCTGTTTCAAAGTCTGGCCCTTTCCATCAGGCCTCATCTTCACCAGGCATGTCCATCTCGAGCATCTTGCTCAATCAGGACCATCTCAATGCCCCGTATCGCTCGGGATCATTCACCCGCTTCGGGGCAAACGCCTGACGAAAAAACTCATTTCGCCAGATAAAAGAGCCCCGATGCTTTTTATTGTGGCCGTTAATGTTTCGGCCCGGGCGACTCTTCCAGTCATTGATAGGGAGAGAATAACGGCAAACAAATGCCTAAATTCTATCCCATAAAGGTTACCAACAGCTGATCTGGAAAACACGCTGACATTCCGGCGAAAGCTGCGTGAATGCAGCTCGTCTGGCGTTACCGTTCTCTGACGTCGTCGATGTTGCCCTAAACAACAACGGGACTTTGCCGTGATCAAAAATCGGACACTGCCCTGATCAACACAGGCGTATCCCCGATCCTATGGGCATTACCCCGATTGATAGAGACATTGCCCTGATCAATAAAGAGACATTTGCCCCGATCAACAAAAGCGTTGCCCTAACAACGGACAATTCTACGGTGAGACGTCTAACCCTATGATAACCAACATCCATTTTGGATATTCACCCATTTGGATGCCGAGTGGCTGTCATTTAGCCAGTTGATCCCAAGATCATTGCGCGCTTTAAAAACAATCCGCTCGCAACCCGTAAAAACGCATCAGATAATAAGTGCCTTATTCCATCATAGTTCCGTCAAGTTCTAAAATGGAACCACCGAAAATGGTATCAAACCGAGACCATTAAGCTTATGGCTTATTACTTGAATAACCATAGCTACAGCCCCCACCCCATACAAATCACGGTTTCTTACAGTCTATTACCACCGTTAAGCCACTGATTTTAAATGAAATTTCGTTGCAACAGGCACGAAATTCGCCCGCTTTGTTACGAATCGTGAAAAGTGATTCGCACAAAAGTGGCGATTTAGCGCTTATTTGTTGTCTTTCGCAGAAATGGCGGTATGTCCGCAATCGGTTCATCATCATCCGGATCATAGCCATGATCGAGCGGCGCACCCTTGTTAATCTCGATCGTCGGGTAGCGCTCCCCGGCCGTTGCCGGCCCTTGCACATGATGGTGGGGACGCTCATCTGCCAACCCCTGATTTTGAGGCGGTTGAGCGTGATGGTCACCTGATTGCCGTTGCGGCGGCGCCGGCTCTTGCACATGGTGGCCATGCAGCTCCTGATTGTCGCGGATGGCCCCGCTCACATACCCGGCCGAGCGCCCAGAATGAGCAACATCATCACCATCCTGATCGCCATAGTGCCGTTCATCACCATGATGCTGCTGGCCCTCAATCGCTGGACCCTGCACCCCTTCCCCTGATGGCGGCGTTTCAAACGCCGCGTCATGACGAGAGCGCGCCCCGGATATTGAATTTGCTGGTGAATTGGACACATCATGACGCCCGGCATCAGGCTGCGCCGCAGCTGTGATTGGCCGCATGGGGGCAGCCTGTGGCGGGCCCGGCTCAAATTGATCCTCTTGGGTTCCCCGCATCCTGTCGGTGGGTGGCATCGGCTGCTGGCCCGGCTCCGGGTGATAGGCCTCACTGCGGCGATCACCCCCTGGTAACTCCCCGGCCTGACGCTGCGGCGGCGCTTCATCCTGCGGCTCTGCCTTGTCGCGGTTGCGCCCGGTGATGCGGTCAAAAAAACCAACCTTCTTCTTTTGCGCTTCAATGCCATGGGTTTTGGGCGGCGCCTCATAAGCTCGGAGTTGATTTTGCCCGGTCACCGGCAGATCATCCATGCTTGGCATCCGCCGCATTGGCCGCGAAATCGCCTGCGGCGCCCCAGGTACAAATTCACGCCCCGTCGCCGGCCCGTCATCGCTGCCATAACCGAGCGGCGATGAATCGCGTTGATCACCAAGCCCATCGGTAATGAAGCGCGGTGGCTTGTTCACAATCTGTACTTTGCCCTTACTCTGAGCTGAATTTTTATCGCTCGGTTGCGGCGGCGGCGGTTGCTGGCCAGCTTGCCGTCCAGGGTTGACACCGCGCTGCGGCCCGCCATCGGGCCCGCGCAGACCGCCCTGCGGCGCGCCGGGGCGTCCACCAGGCTGCGGCCCACCCCCTTGTTCAAGCTGCCGCAACCGGTCATTTAGGCCCAACTGGCGCCGTTCATTCTCGGCATCCTGTTCCATCCGTGTCCGGTCGGCTTCCTCATGCATCGATTGGGGATGCGCATGATTAAGCCCCGAGGCCACCAGCGATACCCGCAAATGGCCTTGCAACAGGTCATCAAATGTCGCGCCAACAATAATATTCGCATCCGGGTCAACCTCGGCGCGGATCCGGCTTGCCACCTCATCCACTTCAAACAGCGTCATATCCTGCCCGCCCGAGATCGAGATCAACAATCCCTTCGCGCCCGCCAGAGAAATATCGTCAATCAACGGATTCGCAATCGCCGCTTCAGCCGCTTTTTGCGCCCGGCCTTCACCATGCGCCATGCCGGTGCCCATCACCGCCGCGCCCATTTCGGTGATCACCGTTTTCACATCAGCAAAATCGAGGTTGATCAGACCTTCCTTCATGATCAGGTCAGTCACGCAGGCAACACCCGAATTCAGCACTTGGTCGGCAAGGCGGAAACTATCGGCGAACGTCGTCTGCTCATTCGCCAGCCGAAATAAATTCTGGTTGGGAATGACAATCATCGTATCGACATATTTGCGCAGCTGCTCGATGCCGGCGTCAGCAATTCGCATGCGCCGCCGCCCCTCGAAATGGAACGGCTTGGTGACAACCGCCACCGTCAACACGCCCATTTCCTGGGCCACCCGCGCAATCACCGGGGCCGCACCGGTGCCGGTGCCGCCGCCCATGCCACAAGCCACAAAAACCATATGCGCACCGGTCAGGAGGCCTTTCATTTCCTCCATCACTTCTTCCGCGGCGCCTTCACCAATCTCGGGATTTGAGCCGGCGCCGAGCCCTTCCGTCAGGTTCACACCCATCTGAAAGAGCGG
>CALNZE010000038.1:0-27694 GCA_942490955.1 uncultured Alphaproteobacteria bacterium | reverse complement strand
TCGCCAAACCCGGGCGAGCTGTTGTAAGGCTCTGAGCGCTTAATAATGGCATTTAATGGGTAATTTTAATTGGCTTCGTGGAAAACTTGGCCTAAATAACACTTATTATTCGTGGTGATTTTTGCAACATTTCTTTTCTTTATGCAATGTGTTTGCCCGTTTCTGGCCCTTCGCCGTTGTTGCGGGGCAAAATTGAACGGCAGTGGTTTAAACCCGAACCGCTGTGACCGGCTTAATCATATCTGCGGCTGAAGGTGGACCTTGGGCTGAGCAGATGATCTTGTTGGGTTGAGGCTGGCGGTCCATTTGAGCATGGCGCTGCCAGTGATGTATGATAATTTGATAATAGCTCGCAAATTTTAAAAAGACGCTCTCAGGGGAGGAAATTTACGGTATGTCGGAAACAAAAATGTATGAAGTTTCATCCGAATGGCAAAGCCATGCACATATTGACAATAACAAGTATCTTGAAATGTATAAGGCCAGTGTTGACAACCCGGAGGAATTTTGGGGTGAGCAGGGCAAAATGCTTGACTGGATGAAGCCTTATACCAAGGTTAAGAACACGTCTTTTGCCCATGAGAATGTTGACATCAAATGGTATGAAGATGGCACGCTGAATGTTTGCTACAACTGCGTTGACCGCCATCTGGAGAAACGCGGCGACCAGGTTGCCATCATATGGGAAGGTGATGACCCGACCGAAGATGAGACCATCACCTACAAGCAGTTGCATGAGCGTGTGTGCAAATTCGCGAATTTGATGAAAGCGCATGGCGTGAAAAGGGCGATCGCGTCACTTTTCTGGCCGATGATCCCTGAAGCTGCTTCGCGATCTGGCCTGTACGCGTATCGGCGCAGTTCACTCCATTGTGTTTGTGGTTTAAGCCCGGATGCGCTGGCCGGCCTGAAGGCGACATCAAGCCCTTATCACAGCTGATGAAGGGCTGCGGGCGGGCGGAAGATCCGCTGAAAGCCAATACAGACGCGGCGATTGAAAAAGCCGGTACTGAAGTGACGACGCTGGTTGTCAAGCGTACAGGCGGCGATGTGGCCTGGCGCGATGGTAAGGATTTCTGGCTGCATGAAGAGCTGGAAAAAGCTGATGCGGACTGCCCTCCTGAGGAAATGAACGCTGAAGATCCGCTGTTTATCGCTTTATAACATCCTGGCTCAACCGGCCAGCCAAAAGGGTGTTGTTCACACCACCGGCGGTTATCTGGTTTATGCGGCGATGACGCATAAGTATGTGTTTGATTATCATGAGGGCGACATCTACTGGTGCACCGCCGACATTGGCTGGGTGACCGGTCACTCCTATATTGTCTATGGCCCGCTGGCCAATGGAGCCACAACCCTTGTGTTTGAAGGGGTTCCCAATTATCCTGATGCGTCCCGTTTCTGGCAGGTGTGTGAGAAACACAAGGTCAATATCTTCTACACCGCCCCGACGGCGATCCGTGCGCTGATGGGGCAGGGTGAAGAGTTCGTCAAGCGGACAGATCGCTCGACCCTGCGTCTGCTTGGGGAGTTGGTGAACCGATCAACCCGGAGCCTGGGAATGGTATTACAATATCGTTGGTGAAGAACGCTGCCCGATTGTTGACACCTGGTGGCAAACGGAAACCGGCGGTATTCTGATTACGCCGCTGCCCGGTGCAACAGCGCTGAAACCCGGTTCCGCAACGCGGCCATTCTTTGGTGTGCAGCCGGCGCTGGTTGACAATGACGGCAATTTCCTTGACGGCGCGACGGAGGGCAATCTGGTGATCACCGATAGCTGGCCGGGCCAGATGCGAACGGTTTACGGGGATCATGACCGCTTCGTGCAGACTTACTGCTCCGCCTAGGGGCTATACTTCACCGGTGACGGTGCCGCCGAGATGAGGATGGTTACTACTGGATTACCGGCCGGGTTGACGATGTGATCAACGTCTCCGGTCACCGAATGGGTACGGCCGAGGTCGAAAGTGCCTGGTTGCCCATGCAAAGTCGCGGAGGCGGCTGTTGTTGGCTACCCGCATAACGTCAAGGGTCAGGGCATTTATGCCTATGTGACGCTGATGGAAGGCCAGGACCCGACCGACGAGTTGAAAAAAGAACTGGTGCAATGGGTGCGGAAAGAAATCGGCCCGATTGCGTCGCCGGATCTGATTCAGTTTTCTCCCGGGTTGCCGAAAACACGCTCAGGTAAAATCATGCGCCGGATCTTGCGCAAGATTGCTGAGGATGATTTCTCGAACCTTGGTGATACATCGACACTGGCCGAGCCGGCTGTGGTTGATGATCTGATTGAGCATCGGCAGAATAAAGGCTAAATTTTAGCAAAAGTCCCTCGGCTATCGCCTCAGTGTACTTTTGCTAAGTTTCGATATTGAATTGAATTTTCTTGGGGCGGCCCAAGAAAATTCAATACTTAAATATAGAATCAAAAAACCCGCCAGCTTCGCTTGGCGGGTTTTTTCATGAAATTAAGTGAGGAGCGCCGCCTCGCTTCTTAAGAAGTGGTCTGCGCCGGGCCGTTTGAAAATAGATGCTTCGGCGACAGTAAGTATGTGAGACGGCTGCTCCCGGCCCGCGTATTTTGCGCCCGATAGGGGCGCAAAAAATATTGCGCGCCCCGTTGGAGTGCCCGCGCTGCCTTGCAGCCGCGGGAATAGCGCGTGAGATAGGGGGAAAAAACCAATGAAAATCCCTTGCAGGGGAAGAGGACTTTGGCTTGTTCGCGGGGGTGGCGCGGGCGTGGAATGGGGGTGGTGGTTGCGGTTGCGGGAGGTGATGCGCTCTGGTTGGCGGGTTGCGGGCGCTGCTGCGGGCTTTGGGCTGTTGGCGAGAAATCGGGGTTGGCGAGTTGATCAAGCAGGTAAGAGCGGTCGATCAGTTCATTGGCGATGACGTGGATGATTTTTGTGTCGCCATTCTTTGATGGGCTGGATTTTGAAGGCTGTGAGGTTTGCAGGCGGCCTTTTATCTCCAGCAGGCGGGCGGTGAGGATGATGCGGCGGAACTGTTCGTAGACCTTGGGCCAGATGATGATGTTGGCGGTGCCGTGCTCATCTTCAATGGTGGTGAAGATGACGCCTTTGGCGGTGCCGGGGCGCTGGCGGATGATGACAAGACCGGCAAGCTGGACGGTTGCGTTGTTTGGGGTGGCGTCTAGCTTGCGGCTGGTGATGCCGGCCTCAAAACAGGGGCGGAGGATTTTTAACGGGTGTGCCTTTAGCGAGAGGCGCAGCGCGCTATAGTCGGCAACGACCTCTTGCCCGAGGGTCATTTTGGGCAGGGCCGGCATTGACTCTTCGCTCGTTTCGGCCTCTCCGACTTGCTCGAACAGCGGCAGGGGGATGGCTTTTAGCGCCTTGATTTGCCAGAGGGCCTCACGGCGGCTTAAATCAAGTGAGGCAAAGGCATCTGCCTTGACCAGAGTTTCCATGACTTTGGGAGAAACACCGGCGCGGTGCCAGATGGCCTCGGGGCTGTCATAGCCATTGTGGCGGGCGGCGGTGAGCCAGTTGGCGTCTTCTTCGCGGAGCCCCTTGATCTGGCGGAGGCCAAGGCGGAGGGCGTAGTATGGCCCGGCGGTGGCCGGCTCCAATATGGTGTCCCACTCAGAGTAGTTGATGTCCGGTGGGCGGACCTCGACGCCATGTTCCTTTGCGTCACGGATGATCTGGGCCGGGGCGTAAAAGCCGAGCGGCTGGGAATTGAGAAGGCTGGCGGCGAAGATGTCCGGATAATGGCATTTGATCCAGGCGGAGGCGTAGACCAGCAGGGCGAAGGAGGCGGCGTGGCTTTCCGGGAAGCCATATTCACCGAAGCCCTCAATCTGCTTGAAGCAGCGGCTGGCGAAGTCTTTTGAATAGCCGCGCTTGACCATGCCGTTGACCATTTTTTCATGGAAGGTCTGGATGGTGCCGACGCGGCGGAAGGTGGCCATGGCGCGGCGGAGCTGGTCTGCCTCAGACGGCGTAAAACCGGCTGCGACGACGGCGATCTTCATGGCCTGCTCTTGAAACAGCGGCACACCGAGGGTGCGTTTCAATACTTCCTCCAGATCCTTTGATTCATAGGAGACTTTTTCGCGGCCATCGCGGCGGCGGAGATAGGGGTGGACCATGTCGCCCTGTATGGGGCCGGGCGGACGATGGCGACCTCGATGACAAGGTCGTAAAAGTTGCGCGGTTTCATGCGGGGGAGGAAGGACATCTGCGCCCGGCTTTCGACCTGGAAAACGCCGATGCTGTCGGCTTTGGAGAGCATGCGGTAAATGGCCGGGTCTTCCTGAGGCAGGGTGGCAAGCTCGAAGTTTTTGCCATAATGGTTGCGCAAAAGATTGAGGCTTTTGCGGATGCAGGTGAGCATGCCGAGAGAGAGCACATCTATTTTTAGAAGCCCGAGCGCATCGAGATCCTGCTTGTCCCATTCGATCACCGTGCGGTCGGCCATGGCGGCGTTCTCAATCGGCACCATATGATCGAGGCGGTCCTTTGTGATAACAAAGCCGCCGACATGCTGGCTGAGGTGGCGGGGAAAGCCGATGAGTTCGCGGATGAGATATTGCGTCTGGCGCAGGCGCTTGTCACTCAGATTAAGACCAAGCTCGGCAAGGTGGGCGGGGTTGATGCCTTTTGACGGCGAGCCCCATTCCTGGCTGGCGAGCAAAGCGATGATGTCCTCTGACAGCCCCATGGCTTTGCCAACCTCGCGGATGGCGCTGCGGCTTTTGAAATGGATGACAGTGGCGGTGAGGCCGGCGCGCTTCCGGCCGTATTTTTCATAGATATACTGGATGACCTCTTCTCGGCGCTCATGCTCAAAATCAACATCAATGTCGGGCGGCTCGTTGCGTTCGGCGGAGATGAAGCGCTCGAATAAAAGATCGATATGGGCGGGGTTAACCGAGGTGATGCCAAGGCAATAGCAGACGGCGGAGTTGGCGGCGGAGCCGCGCCCCTGACAGAGGATGTCTCTTGATCTGGCGAAACGGACGATGTCGTGAACGGTGAGGAAGTAGGGGGCGTAATTGAGTTCACTGATCATTGCCAGTTCATGGGTGACCTGCTCGCGGATTTTTTTCGGTGGGCCTTCGGGGTAGCGGCGCTTGAGGCCTTTTTCGGTTTCATGCGCCAGCTCCTGTTGCGGGGTGCGGTCTTCGCTGGTGATTTCATCGGGGTATTCATAGGCGAGTTCTTCCAGCGAGAAGCGGCACTGGTCGGCGATCTTGCAGCTGTTGGCGAGGGCCTCGGGCCAGTCTCTAAACAGTCTGGCCATTTGGTTTGGGGATTTGAGGTGGCGCTCGGCATTTTTCAGCGCCTGTTTGCCGAGGGCGTCGATGGTGGTTTTCTCGCGCATGCAGGTGAGGACATCGGCAAGGTAGCGGCGCTGTTTGGCGTGCATCAGCACGCTGTTGGCGGCGAGCGGTGGCATGTGGTGGCGGGCGCTGAGGGTTTTGAGGAGGGCGAGCTTTTGCCGGTCCGCGCCCTGATAATCGCAGGCGGCGATGAGGTAGGGCGGGGTGGTGAGGGCCTGTTGCCAAAAGGCGAGATGGGATTGCCAGAGGGGGCTTTGTAACTGCTCAATATCGTCAGGGGGCAGCAGGGCGAGGATGAGGTCTTGCTGAATTTTGGCGAGATCTTCTTCCTCTATCAGGCATTCGCCTTTAGGCGCGCGGCGGCGGCCTTTTGAGATGAGGGCGGAGAGGCGGCCATAAGCTTTGCGGGTTTTCGGGTAGGCGAGGATGGTCTGTCCATCGGCGAGGTTCAGCTCTGCACCGATGACCAGGGTGATGGGTGTGGGGCTTTCTCTCAATTCTTTCATCACGACATGGGCGCGGACGATGCCGGCGAGGCTGTTTCTGTCGGTGATGGCGATGGCTTTCAGGCCGAGTTTGGCGGCCTGCTCGACCAGCTCTTCCGGCAGCGAGGCGCCTTCGAGAAAGCTAAAGGCGGAGCGGGCGTGAAGCTCGGCATAGGGGGGCGGTGTATTGGGAGCGGTCATTTCAGATGTCATGTGAAACAGCCGTGCAGATACCAGGCGGGGGTGGGCTCTTTTGAATCTCTGACATGAGAAGGGGCGGTGCAAAAGGCCCAAAAATGCGTGCCGCCTGTTGTCGCAAGGCGCCAGTAATCTCTGGTGCCGCTGCGCCAGGCCGGGTCATCCCACCACCATTCCGGCTCGATGCGCTCCGGCCCCCAGTGATGGGCAATGTGATAGCGCTGGCGCTGGTAGGTGAAGCTGTTGCTTTTTAAAGGGCCGAGGGGGATGGGCGTTTTGAAAAGATAAAGTGGGCGGGCGGGGGTGGTGAGCCATTCGGTGGGGGCCAGCCGAGTGCTGCCGCAGGGGGTGACCGGACGGTGATTGGGCTGGCAGATGCTGGGCAGTTATGTATTGGGCTGAGTGGCTGGTGAAGCCGCGCTCGGGAATGTGGCTTTGGGCCGGGGTGAAGCGCTGGATGTTTTCGGCGCCGAGTTGAACGGCGAGGCGGTCCAGCAGTGAGGTGAGGTTGTCGTCTTTGTTGCCGGAGGCGCTGCTGTGAGAGTGGCCGGAGGTATGGCCGGTGATGTCAACCTGGCGGGCTTCCAGCGGGGCGGTGTGGATGGCATGAAGATGCATGCGGTCGATGCCATAACCAATGTCGAAGCCTTTCTCGAGGCTATCAAGCTTGAGACGGAGAAGACGCATGATGCTGGCCGGGTCGGCGAGCGGCTTTGCGGTGCCGATATGGAGGGTGGTGGCGCTGTGGTTGCTTTGCTCCAGGGTGAGGGTGAGCTGGCGCAGGCCCTCGGCTCTGGTGGTGAGTTTTTCACAAAGCTGGTGCAGCAGTTTCTCGGCACCGATCTCAATGGCTTTTTGATGCAGCAGCGGCTCGGCCAGAGTGAGGGTGACTTTAAAGGCGGGGTGGATGGTGATGAAGCTGAGCGGCTCGGGCTGGTGATCATGCGCTTGCTCGAGCCGCCGCCATGTTTCCTCGCCAAAGCGGCGGATGAGAGCCTTGGGCGGTAGTTCATGCAGATGATTGATGCTGGTGAGGCCGAGTTGATAAAGGCTGGCGATGATGTTGGGGGCAAGGCGCAGGGCTTCGGGCGGCAGGGCTTGCAGCGCCGGGCGGATGGCACCGGGGGCGATGATCGGGTTGGTATTGGTGAAGCGGGCTAGAGCATGAGCGGCACCGGGTGTGGGGGCGATGGCGGTTTTTGCCTGAAGCCCGAGGGTTTCGAGCTTTGCCAAAAGGCTTGATTGCAGGGCTGCCTCACCATTGAACAGGCGGGCGCAGCCGGTGATGTCAAGCAGCAGGCCGTCTGCCCCATCCAGCGCGATGCGGGGGGTGAAGCGGTAGCACCATCTGGCGAGGATGCGCAGGAATTTGGCATCGGCGGCTTTGTCATCGGCGATGGTGAGAAGGCCGGGTGCAAGGGCGCGGGCGTCGGCCTCTGTCATGCCGGGGTGGAGGCCCTGGCTTTCGGCAGGGTGGTTAAGGGCGGTGACAAGCTTGCGGTTGCCAAGCCGGGCGGTGATGATGAGCGGCTGGTTATGCCACAGCGCTGGTGCCTTGCGGGCGTGCCTGTTGATGGCAAGGCGCGGCAGATAGAGCGATAAGATGCGCTTTTTCATCCCATGTGATGGTCCAGTTTGCGGTTTTTCCATTGCGGTTTCTCATTAAATCAATGTGCCAGTTACTTATTGCAGCGGAAGGGATGGCTTGCGCAGGGCGCAGGGCTGATGCGCAGGGGGCGGGGGCGGCGTGCCAGTGGCTGCGCTCAGCACCGTTGGCGGTGGTGCCCTGCTGGTCACCCGGGCGCAGGATGAGGCAGGCGCTGCCGCCTTGGCTGGCGGCAAGCTGCAGGCGGCGGCTGTCGCGCAGAGAAAGCAGGCGTTTTATCTCGAGAATGACCAGCGGCAGGCTGGCGGATTTGAGCGCCTCTTCCGCCGCCCAGAGGGCTTTTTCGTCAGCTGCATTGACGAGGGTGAGTTGGCCGGGGTCAAGGGCAAAGCGGGGAAGGGCGAGCGGGTTAAGCCGGTGGTTTTGGCTGTTGTCTCTGATCCAGAGAAGGGGCCTGTCTTTCATCTGGCGGGCAAAGAGCAGGGCAAGGGCCGGGGCGGCGGGGCCGGTGAATTCATGAATGGCGCCCGGGTTGAGGCCGCCTTCAGGCAGGATGCCATCAATGGCGGTAAGGCCAAGCGGAAGCGTATTAACGGGGAGGGTGTGATGGCTGATGCCATCGGGGCCGGTTTGTGGCTTATAGCCTTCCAGCTCCTTGATCTGGCGGCGTAATTTGCTGAGGCGGGCGTGCTTTTGGCTGGGTTCTGCGCTGGTTTTCATTGATGGCTCCGCTGGATTTCTGTGAATTTTGTTCACTATTTGTTCTATAGAGGACAAGGAGGTGAGTCAAGCGGAATGGGGGCGGCAGGGTGTGATTTTCAGGATAAACCGGACTCGTCAAGATGATGAGAAAACGGCGAAAAACCGCACCGGCCTGCAGGCCAGCGGGGGATAGAAAAATCAAGACCGGGGGAAGATGTCGGGCGTGCCTTCAGCTTTCGCCTTCTACCTCTTCCTCCAGGGCGAGCAGGTCGATGGAGAGACCGTCGATTTGTGGCATGGCGCGGCCGGCGATGCCTTCAAGGTCACCATAAAGGCCGACGGTGTTGTCGATGACGCCCTGAATCTGTTTTTCGCGCTTGGCCCAAAGCCGCTGCATGGCGGCGCGTTCTTTTTGCAGCTCGTCCTGCATCGCATTGAAATGCTCGCAGATGGCCTCCACCCGGTGGCGGAACTGACTGCCGGTGAGATACTCATAAACAAGGGCTGACTTTTCCTTCTGGCCGGATTGGTTGGCGCGGCTTTTGGCAACGCCAAGCAGCATCTGCCTTGTGACAAGGGCCAGCGGCAAGACATAGCGGGGGGCGGCGACATAGATGCCCTCATGAAATTCGAAACTGTCGATGCCATCTGGGCGGGCCTCGGAGACGAGAATGCCAATCTCTGCCCCAGCAGCGCGCTGGTCGGCTTTCAGTTTGGCGGGCCAGTCATTTGACCAGTTTTTGGTGCGCTTTGATTCCCACAGGATTGAACCCGCCACCTCACCGCTGCGGGCGATGACGAATTGCTGCAGATCGGCGCCGTTGACGCCTTTGCCAACCGGATCGATGCGATCGGTCGGGAATTTGGCGGCGAGGATGTCTTCCAGATGCAGCTCCAGCGCTTCGCCCTGCAACTGCTGCGAGCCTTGCGCAGATTTTTTCTGCAACTCCTCGATTTTTTTGGCCATGGAGGCGAGCTGCTCGTCCTTTTCCTTGAGCTTCAGTGCCTGGGCTTCGCCGGCCTCAAGCTGGGCTTTTTTGAAAATTTCCTGTTGTGCGGCGGAGACTTTTTTCTCGATGGTCAGGTTCAGCTCGCGCTGCTGGTCCTCAAGGGCGCGCTCCTTGGCGAGGAACTGGGCTTCTTTTTCCTGGGCGGCTTTCAGCTTTTTGGCGCGCTCGGCCATCAGGGTTTCCATCTCGGCGAGTTTTTTGGTTTGGGCGTCCAACAACTCGGCGGATTTGGCGGTGGCTTTTGCCATCGCGGCCTGTTCGGCTTTTTCGCGCTCGGCCTTTAGCTGGGTTTGATGCTGCTGCTCTTTGGCGGCAAGGAGGGGAGCGGCGATGGTGTCCTCCAGCTTAATCTCGGCGCCGCAGTTGGGGCAGTTGGTCTTCATCACGCTCATTACTTCCACTCCGCCTTGGTCGATTGTCTTTCTCGTTCCGTTTCAGCTCTACCATGAGTCGGGCCGGGCAATCAGCCTGCTGGCGCGGGTCTTGGACAGATTTTTACAGGGGCTTGACCTGACATATAAGTTCATGATTTGTTCTAAGGGGCGCGGGATGGGAAGTCAAGTCATTGCGGGGTGTTCATGTCGAATGTGGGAAGCGTGTGGAAAAGCCGGATAAACGTGACGTCGCGGCCATGCAGGCATGGAAGCCGCAAGGCCGCCAGCTCACTAAAGCCAGGAGGGAAATTGAAAAAGAAGGCAAATGCACCGGATAATCATGTTATCCGGCGCATTTGAAGGTCAAAATATTTGTTTGCATAAGCGGCATTACGCCGCTTTTGCTCTTCTTGTTGTGGTTTTGCGGGCCGGTGCTCTGCGTTTTGCTGCAGGGCGGGCCGTTGTTGTTTTGCGCGCTGTGCTACGTGCTGGCGCGCGTTTTGCCGCTGGTTTTTTAGCGGCGGCTTTTTTGGCCGGTGCTTTTCTTACGGCTGCTTTTTTTACAGCTGGCTTTTTTGCGGCAGCTTTTCTAGCCGGTGCTTTTTTTACAGCGGCAGATTTAGCGGCTGTTTTTTTTGCCGGAGCCTTTTTTGCGGCTGGCTTTTTAGCAGCAGGCTTTTTCACCGGCGCTTTTTTCACTGCGGCTTTGCGCGTTGTTGCAGCTTTGGCAGCAGGCTTTTTGGCGGCCGGCTTTTTCGCTGGTGCTTTTTTCACAGGCGCCTTTTTCACAGCTGCTGTTTTGCGTGTGGTTGTTTTTGCAGCGGCTGGTTTTTTAGCCGGTGCTTTTTTCGCGGGTGCCTTTTTTGCAGGCGCTTTTTTCATTGTTGGTTTCTTTGCGGTGGTTGCCGCTTTCTTAGTCGGTGTTTTTGCTTTTACAGCCATTGTCTTGATCCAGTGTTGATGAGAGTTAAACGATTCGAAAACTTAGCTACAAAGTTGAATCTAAAAGGTTAATATTTGTAAGGGATTGGGCCGGCGAGGGGCTTGTGGGCAGAAATCAACCAGTAAAAGCGGTTTTGATTGATGAATGTTGGGCGCTGTTACTTGTACGCATCAGTTTTTTGTGACGCAAAAGGTCTTTTTGTTTGGATTGATGCGGGGTGATTCGCGCGTGTGATTCTATTTTTTTCTGCGCATACAAGGTGGTTTGCGGGCTGGCTTGAGCGGTCGGCGTTACTGGTCAAGCTTTTTGTCGATGGAGGCTTTTAAATTTGTGGCAAGCGTTTTTGCTTCTTCCTCGCTATATGGCGCCGCCTGCCCCACACCCCAGACCGGGCCCGGCCAGGCCGGGTCATTTTGCTGGCGGGCGATGATGTGGATGTGGAGTTGGCGGACCATGTTGCCGAGTGCCGCGACATTCAGCTTATGGGCGTTGTATGATGTTTGCATGATGCGGCTAACGATGCTGATCTCATCGATAAGCTGGATCTGATCATCGCGGGTGAGGTCGATGATCTCGGCGGCGTCGTCGCGCCTGGGGACCAGGATGAGCCAGGGGTAGCGGCTGTCATTCATCAGGATGATCTGGCAGAGGCGGAGTTTGGTGACGGGGATGGTGTCTGCGGCGAGGGTCGGGTCGAGGGTGAAGCTGGTCATTTTTTGTCTCACGGGCTATTCCGCGGCTGCAGACTTTGGCTTCAGTTGCCCACCAGCAACCGCCTGCAGCGCGGGTCCTTTGATGGGGCGTGCAATATTTTTTGCGCCCTAATGGGGCGCAAAATGCGCGGGCTGCACTGGCGTTTCGCCATGTTCACAGTTGCGCGGCTTCCTGCATCGTAGGGTAAAATAGAGTATTGATCGAGTCGTGATGATTTCACGGTAAGGGTTTGGGGAGGGATTGTCGCTTTTTCTCTCAACGGCTAATTCACCGCTGTTGCGACGGGCCCTCCGAGAGGCGGGATTTTTTGTGGCGCTTCAGGTTGCCCACCAACAACCGCGTTTACCGGGCTTTGCCATGTCAGCCGCCAAGATGCGGCTTGCTTTTGTTTCTCTCACGGCTATTTCGGGCGCTTACGCGTCCGAGCCTCCGAGGGGCGGCGTGACACGCCGGGCTTTGCCATGTCAGCCTAAATGCGGCTTCCTTCTTTGTATTGAGAGATGGAGGTGATTGAGTTTTGGGGGTAAGTCATCGCTTGGCTGCGGCAATTGGGCGGGGTTTGTTTCGGGTTATTTCCTTGACTTATTGTGGGGAATAACCAATTGTGCAGTCACGCAGGGCGAAATTGTTCGGGCCTGCGTTTTTCATTTAATGATTTATCCGCTTTCAGGTTCTGGCAATCTAACCCGCCAGAAAAAATTCCCCTTATACATTTTCTATTTTGGGTCCCAGTGTTGCGGAGATGAAAAACGTGTTTTTAAAAAGCACGGATCATTCAACCCTTCGAGAGGACAATTGCTTTGACGCAATTCTATACGCTCGGCCTTGCCGAGTCACTACTTAAATCTATTAAACAACAAGGCTTTACAAGCCCAACCCCCATTCAATCAAAAACCATTCCGGCGCTGATGCAAGGCTCTGACCTGATGGGCATTGCCCACACAGGCGGCGGTAAGACAGCGGCATTTGCTTTGCCGCTTCTCAATAAACTGATTGAGCATCCCTCAAAACCAGCGGCCAATACCACCAAAGCGCTCATTCTGGCGCCGACGCGTGAACTGGCGCAGCAGATCGGCAAATGCGTTACGGATTTTTCCAAAGGCACGAAGCTCAATCATCTGGTGATTGCTGGCGGTTTGCCCTATGGCCCGCAGATTCAAAAATTGCGCCGCGGCGTTGACGTGTTGATCGCAACACCCGGCCGTTTGATGGACCATCTGCAACAAGGCAACATCCGTTTTGATGCGACCGAGACTTATATTCTTGATGAAGCGGACCGGATGCTGGATATGGGCTTCATCAAAGATGTCATGAGCATCTCTGCTGCTCTGCCAGAAAGCCACCAGACGGTGCTGTTTTCTGCCACCATGAACAACAAGGTGCGCAAGCTTTCAAAAGAATTGCTGCGCAACCCGGTTTATGTGGAGATTGAACAGGAAACAAGTGTTGCCGAGACCATCGACCATAAAATGATGACGGTGGTGAACGCCAACAAGCGCGAGTTGCTGTTAAAACTGCTGAAAGACGAGGTAACCGGCAAGTCGCTGGTGTTTACCCGCACCAAACGCGGCGCTGACCGGCTCTCGATGTTGCTTGGCAAACAGGGCATTGAGGTGGAAGCTATCCATGGTGACAAGCGCCAGCGGGTGCGGGAGAAGATCCTGCGCAAATTCCGCAATGGCAGCACTGATGTGCTGGTCGCCACTGACCTCGCGGCGCGCGGCATTGATGTTGATGGCATTACCCATGTGATCAACTATGAGCTGCCGATTGAGCCGGAAAATTATGTTCACCGCGTTGGCCGTACAGGCCGGGCCGGTAACACAGGCATTGCGATTTCTTTTTGTGATCCGGGCGATGTTTTGCTGCTGCGGGATATCGAGCGGCTGATTGGCATCTCGATCGCGGTGGAAAAGGACCAGCCTTTCCATGTGGATGTGGCGGCTGTGCCGGTTGGTGATATGAAAAAGCCAGGCGGCGGTCGCGGCAAGGGCCGCAAGCAGGGCGGCCAGAAACGTCGCGGTGGGCCAAAAGCCGGTGGCTTTAAAGCTGGCAAGTTTGGCGCCAAAAACGGTGCTGACAAAAAAGCCGGTAAAGCGGGCGATGCCAATGGCCGTAACGGCGGAAAAGGCAAAGGTGCCAATCACGCAGATAACGGTGAAGGCAAGCATTTTGCCGGAAAACGCGGTGGGCCGAAAAGCGGCGCTTCCCGGTTTAACAAATCCGGTGGCAACAAGGGCACGAGCGGCGGTCGTCGCGGTGGCCGTAGTGCCCAGGGCGCGCAGCACGCGGCTTAAGCTTTCCTGTTGCTTATTAAACAAAATAATTGAAAAGGCCCCGCTATATGCGGGGTCTTTTTTTATCTCAGGGTTATTTTATCTCACGGGCTATTCCGCGACTGCGGGGCAGCGCGGGAAATCGTTTCGCGCTTCAGGTTTGCGCCCTAATGGGGCGCAAAATGCGCGGGCTGCGCCGGGGCTTCGCCATGTTCGCAGCTGCGCTGCTTCCTGTGGTGAAGTGGGTTCAGATGCCCACTTTGCATCCGCCCCGTGTAGGATGGAGGGTTGGGTGTGGGGCGGAACGAGGTGTCGAATGCGGGCGCTGGGGAGGTTGATTTAATCGTCTTGTAGCTTTGTTTTTTGCGCTTGTTGGGGCGTGGGTTTTTGTTTTTCGCTTTGCGGGGCTTTGTTTTCGATGGCGGGTAGTGCGGCGGGGTCTTCCGGCGCTGGCGTTTCGGCTGGACGTTCGGGTGGGACCATCTGGAATTTGATCGGCTGGCCATCGGCTGAGATGAGGTGGAGGTCGCGCTGGGGGAAGGGGATTTCTATATCGTTGGCCTTGAAGGCTTTCCAGATTTTCAGGTTTACTTCGCTTTCGACATTCTTGACGCCGCCTGTCGGGTCACCAATCCAGAAGCGCAGTTCAAGATCGACGGCGCTGTCGCCAAAGCCGCGCAGCTGGCAGACGGGGGCGGGGTAATCAATGATGCGCTCGACGCTTTTGGCGGCTTCAACGCAGAGCTTCATGGCCTTTTCGACATCGGTATTATAAGAGACGCCGATGGGCAGCTTGCGGCGGACGCGGCTGTTGGAGAAAGACCAGTTGGTTACCGGGTTGGTGATGAAGGTCTCGTTCGGGATCAGGGTTTCGGTGCCGTCTCTGGTGGTAACGGACGTGTAGCGCAGGCCAAGTTTTTCGATCCAGCCATAGGTGATGCCATTGCCGGTTTCGACCTCGATGACATCCCCCGGCTTGAGGGATTTATCGAGCAGCAGGATGATGCCGGAGATAAAATTCGAGATGATCTTTTGCAGGCCGAAGCCGACGCCGACGCCAAGCGCACCGGTGAAGACGGCAAAGGCGGTGAGGTCGATGCCGACGGAGCCAAGGGCCAGCAACACGGCGAGGCCCATTAGCGTGAACTGGACGATCTTGCTGATCAGCACGCGGAGCGATGAGGAGAGCGCCGTTGTCTGATTGATCTGCTTTTGCAGGAAGGTTGATATATAATGCGCCAGCCAAAAGAACACGGCCAGCATGAAGATGGCCTTGAACACCGACATCACCGAGACGCGGACCTCACCGACGGAGAAGCCAACGCTGTCGATGCCGTTCATTACCGGCTCGAGCCAGCCAAGAATGGCGAGCGCTGCGGTAACCCAGCTGAAGATGACGAAGCTGCGGGCAAAGCGTGGTGAGGCAATAAAAATGGAAATAAAGCGGATGATGGCCCAGGCAAAAAGCAGGATCGAGACAATGCGAATGAGGTCGTTTTCGCGGTCGTTGATGGTCAGGATGATCTGGGCGGCCCAGAGCAAAGCTGCGGCCAACAGCGGCAGCAGGACAATTTTGAACTGGCTGATCTGCGCCTGGTATTTGACGATCTTGTCTCTGTGGTTGCGGCCAAGCTCATATATGGTGCGGACGATGATTTTGCGCAGGTAATAGCTGATCACGGCGATTGCGATGATCAGCCCGAGCTGAATGGCGATGGCTTGGGTGAGGATGTTTTCGTTGATAAAACCAGTCCAGTTGGCCAGGGCGGCACTCATGTTTTGAAACTGATTTTCCATACCCTTAGCGTGCTCCCGGGCTGCTAACCATCTTAGACGACTAACTCTTTTAGTATGGATGAAAGTCAATTATGCGGCAAGCGGTACTGCTCTGGCGGGTGGTGGCGCGGCGGCTAAAGGCCGGATTTTAGAGGCCAAGTTCGGTCAGGCCGGGGTGGTCATCGGGGCGGCGGCCCTGGGGCCAATGATATTTGCGCTCGCTCTCGTTTATAGCGAGGTCATTGATGCTGGCGATGCGGCGTTGCATCAGGCCGTTTTCATCGAACTCCCAATTTTCATTGCCGTAGGAGCGGAACCAGTTGCCGGTGTCATCATGCCATTCGTAGGCAAAGCGGACAGCGATGCGGTTTTCGGTAAAGGCCCAGAGCTCTTTGATGAGGCGGTATTGCTGCTCCTTCTGCCATTTTTTTGTCAGGAAGGCTTCAATCTCGGTGCGGCCGGAGATGAACTCATTGCGATTGCGCCACTGGCTGTCTTCTGTGTAGGCGGCGGCGACTTTCGCCGGGTCGCGGCCATTCCAGCCATCCTCGGCGGCGCGGATTTTGGTGATGGCGGTTTGCTCGGTGAAGGGGGGAAGGGGCGGTCTGGTCATGGCTGGGCGTCTTTCGGTGCGAGAAGAATTTGGTTGCGCTGGTGGTCCGGATATTTAAAATGTACCGATCAGTTCATTTTGTCAATCGGATTGATTTTGGCGAGAGATATTGGTTTTAAGCCAGGAGCAGGAGGTGGTATGCAAGTTTCGAAAGAGCGTGAGCTTGTTGAAAAGGCGATGGCGGTGTTTTATCGCCACGGCTTTGCGGCGACCGGCATGGACAGGCTGGTGGGGGAAACCGGCATTTCAAAAACCTCCATGTATAAATATTTTGGCACCAAAGAGGGGCTGATTGTTGCGGTGCTGAAATGGCGGGATGAGCAATTCTGTAACTGGCTGTTCGGGCGTATTGAAGCGCTGGCGAAGACGCCTCAGGCCCGCATGCTGGCGCTGTTTGACGCGCTTGGGGAATGGTTTGCTGAGCCAGGGTTTCAGGGGTGTCTGTTTATCAAGGCGGCGGCGGAATTTCAGCAAAAGGGTGATCCGGTGCGGCGGGAGGCCCTGGCGCATAAAAGGCTGCTCTATCGTTATTTGCGCAAGCTGGCAAAGGCTGCGGGGGTTGCTGATCCGTCGTTAACGGCGCAGCAATTGCTGTTGCTAAAGGATGGGGCCATTGTCGCGGCCGAGATGGGCTACAACAAAAGCGCGGCGCGGGACGCGCGGCAGATGGCGGAAACGCTGCTGCGGCAGGAGGGGGTGATTGATTAAGCATTTTTGGGGCTGGGATTCTTCGTTTGCTACCGGTGTTGTCCGAAGGTGACGGTTTGGCAAATGAATGCCGCAAGTGCGTGCTTTTCTTTGTGTTTTGCGGGCCGGCGTGGCACCATCTGAAGTAGAGTGTCTTTGGATTGGTATGCGTATTGGGTTCGGGCAGATGTCGCCGCTAAGTTTGCGTTTAAAATTTGCGACGATCAGTCGTCTTTCTCACCCGAGATTGCGGGGAGCGGTGAAGGCCGGGCTGGTTGTGGGGCTGGTTGCCGGAATGGCGGCGTCTTTGACGGCTTGCGCGGCGATGCCGCGGCAATTTCCGGCCCCTTCAGCGGCGATTTATCACAAAGCTAAAATTGATGGCTATCAGCAGATCAGAGCCTGGGGCGATGAGCTGCCGCCCTTTATCGATCGCTTCGTTGAGGAGCGGCGGCAGATTTTGCGCATCAATCCGGCGTTGGCGCGGCGGGATGACTTGCTGGCGCTCTCAGGTGGCGGGGCGGATGGTGCTTATGGCGCCGGCTTTTTGAAGGGCTGGAGCGACCGGGGCAACCGGCCGGAATTTTCGCTGGTAACAGGTGTCTCAACCGGCGCGTTGATTGCGCCTTTTGCCTATCTCGGCCCGGCCTATGACGATGAGATGAAACGGTTTTACACGGAGACGTCGACCAGCAACGTCATCACCTTTACACCGATTGCGGCGCTGTTTGGCGGCGCGTCTGTCGGCGATTCCACGCCATTGAGAATGATTATTGAAAAGGTGGTGGATGCGAAGCTGGTGCGGGCGATTGCGCGGGAGAACAGCCGCGGGCGCATTCTCCTGGTGGGCACAACCAATCTGGATGCGCAGCGGCAGATGATCTGGAATATCGGGCGGATCGCGGCATCTGGCCAGCCTGGGCGGGTGGATTTGATCCGCAAGATTTTGCTGGCGTCTGCCTCGATACCGGGCGCGTTCCCGCCGGTGGAGTTTGATGTGGTGATTGATGGCAAGCGCTATCAGGAACTGCATGTTGACGGCGGCGTGACGCATGAGGTGTTTGCTTATCCTCCTTCGATCCAGATGCGCGAGATTGAACGGCGGCTGGGCATCCGGCCGCAAAAAACAATGTGGCTGATACGGAACAAGAAGATTGAGGCAAGCTACCAACCGGTGGAGCTGGGGGCTGCGAAAATTGCCGAACGCTCGATCAGCACGCTGATTAAATATCAGGGGCGGGGTGACCTGCTGGATCTTGAGCGGCTGGCGCGGCGGGATGGCTTTCGCTTTCGTCTGACATCGGTGCCCGAGACCTTCACACTAAAGCCAAATGAGGTATTTGACCCCGCATATATGAAGGCGCTGTATGAAGTCGGTTATGAGGCGGGCCGGCGGGGGGACAATTGGCGGCGGTCGCTGGGTGAGAATTTTACGCTGAAGCCTAAAACCCATTAAAGCTGCCAGCTTGGCTGGGCATTTGCGGTCAGGCCGCGGTGCCGGGTTCGATTACTTCAAGGGCGTTTTTATGGCTGCGCGCCGGGCTGCCTGAGGCATCGATTTTTATCCAGCCCTCATTCTCGCACTCAACATCACCGGCTATGCGGGTGAGCTGCTTGGTGACGACGCTGGTATCAGCGTCCGAGGCGTCATTACGGCGGGCGGCGACCCGCTGATAGAGGCAATCGCCCGGTGCATCAAGCCAGAGGCCGGTGAAGGCAACGCCAACATGCTGCGCCAGATCTCTGGCGGCGGCACGCTCATGCGGGCGGGAGAAGACGGCATCAAGCAGGATGGACTGCCCCTGCCGCAGGATGAAGTCAGCTTTTTCCATGATGTGATCATAGACCCGCTGGACATTGTCTGGTGTGTAGGCGGCGGCGGGCGAGGGGGCGAGTTCGGCAACGCCAAACAGGATTTTTCGCTCGACGTCGCTTCTGAGCAGGATGGCACCGATGGGGCCCGGCATGGCGGGGGCGAGGCTGGCCGCGAGGGTTGATTTGCCGGAGCCGGAAAGGCCGCCAACGGCGATAAGAGCGGGGGCGGGCGGCGTGAAATATGAAATCGCCTGATTGAGATAGTCTGCGGCCTCCCTCTGTTTCTGCTGGCGGGTGTTGTCTGGCTGCGCGGCGGATTGCTCGGCAGATTGGGCTGTGACCATGGCGCGGATGGCGGCGCGTAGCCCCATGAATAATGGCAGCAAGCGAAAACCCTTGTTGCGGATGAGCGGCCAGGCCTTAAGGGTGTAGACACTGACAAGCCGGTTGGCGGCCTGCTTGAGGCCGAGATGGTTGAGATCCATGATCAGGAATGAGAGGTCATAGAGCACATCGATGACAGCCAGGCGTTCGTCAAACTCGAGGGCGTCAAAAAGGGTGGGCTTGCCATCCTGCAAAAGGATGTTCTGGAGGTGCAAGTCCCCGTGGCAGCGCCTGATCATGCCCTCCTTGCCGCGCCGGTTCAGCGCGCCTGCAACCCGGGTGTGATAGGTGGCGGCATTGGTGAGAAAGTCATCTGGCGCGCCGGGTGGCAGGTGCTGCTCGACAGATTTGAAAACGGCGGCGATCTGGTCAATTATTTCGCGGATGCGATGGGCGCCGTCGTCAACTGTTTCAGGTGCGAGGCCCAGGTGAAAGGCGGCAATCTGATTGCCGATATTGGCGGCGAGGTCATTGTCGAATTCGCCGCGCTCGGCGATGGCGTGCAGGAGGTTTTGCTGATCGAAGCGGCGCATTTTGATGGCGTATTCAATCGCCTTACCTTCGCCGTCGATGGCCAGGCTGCCATCGGACTCGCGGGTGATGGGGACAAGGCCGTTATAAAGCCCGGGCGCATTGGGTTTGTTTATCTCGATCTCGCGCTCGCAGACGGCGCGGCGTTTCTCAAGGG
Source organism: uncultured Alphaproteobacteria bacterium (assembly GCA_942490955.1). Lineage (GTDB taxonomy): Bacteria > Pseudomonadota > Alphaproteobacteria > Rhizobiales > HXMU1428-3 > HXMU1428-3. Next base: position 8,112 of record CALNZE010000038.1, on the reverse strand, counting down.
TTGAGAAATCGAGATAATCGAAGGTGACGGGCTGCTTGATTTTATAGGCGGTGTCTGGGCCGAGAAAAATGATGGCCGCATGGGTTTTAATGACTTTGATTGCGCCATTCGCATGGGGCGCGCTATTGGCATCGGCAAAGGCGCGGCTTGAGGATAAAAAGGCGCAAACCTCGTCAAAATCAGTTGGTTTTTGTTGTTTGTCCTGTTGCGACAAAGTCGGGGCTCTCCGGATGGGCGGCGGGTTAAAATGGTGTGACTTTATGGGGCGGTTTCGTGCAGCCACATTTCGATCATCTCGATCTGGTCATGCGACATCAGTGAGGGGGCGTGGCCGGCGCCCGGGACTTCGATAAGGCGGGCTTTTGGTCCGCGTTCTGTCATGGCGATGGCGGTTGGGCGATCGAGCAGGTCGGATTGGGTGCCGCGAAGAACCAGAGTCGGGCAGGAGACATTGTCCCAGACCGGCCAGAGGTTGACATCGCTGCCGGTCAGGCTGGTGCGGATGGCGTCACCAATTTTGGGGTCGTAATTCAGGTCAAAAGACCCGCTTTCGGACCGGGTGGCGCTGGTCTTTGCCATTTGCTGCCAGTCTTCATCGGTCATTGGCGCGAAGGGGGCATGGACGCGGCGCAAATAAGTCTTGACCTCTGCCAGGCTGGAGAAGGAGGGGGCGAGGCCAACATAGCCGGCGATGCGCTCCAGCGCTTCGTTTTTCACCAGGGGGCCAATGTCGTTGATGATCAGACGGCGAATGGGGCTTGATGGCATTGCCGCCAGCATCATGCCGACGAGACCGCCCATGGAGGTGCCGATCCAGTCGATCTCGGTTTTGCCGAGGCGGGCGATCAGGGCGTTCATGTCGGCCAGATACTGGGCGTAGTCATACAAGCTTTCGCTGGCCAGCCAGGCGCTTTGACCGCGGCCGGGAAAATCAGGGCAGCTGACCTGGTAGCGCTCTGAAAGGCGGGCTGCTAGCTTGTCGAAGTCGTGGGCATTGCGTGTGAGGCCATGGGCGCAGATGATGGCGTCCTTTTTCGGATCGCTGCCCCACTGGCGGTAAGAGATTTTGTGGAATCCTGCGGGGCTTAATCCTTTGTATGTTTTTGTTGTTGGTTCACTCATTTGCCGCAGCGCCGCCTCCCTTGTTTGCCGCTTATGGTTGCGGCATTTTCGGGCAGTATATACCGGCCCGGCTCACAGTCTCAAGACGGATTGCAGCCTGATTTTTATTGTTGTGGGCTGTGGGTTGTTGTAACTGTCTTCTTTGCCAATCGCGGTGCATTTACAGAGGTAGAGATATGGGGCGGACAGCGGCCTTCAAGGATATTTTAAAAACACTGACACGCAGCCCGAGTGTTGTCGGGGCGGAGCATGCTTTTTTTCGCATTCTTGAGCGGGAGCTGGAGGAGCGCGGCGCCAAGGTGACCTGGTATGAAGGGGTGCTGGTGGCGCAAGGGTCCCGGCCGCGGGAGATGATGTTTTCGGCCCATATCGACCGGCATGGGCTGATCTGCACCGGGCCTTCAGAGTTTCAATATGCTGCCTTTGTCTCCGGCGCGCGGTCGGACCTGTTAGGCAATTCAGTGTCAGAGGAATTGATGCTGACGATTGCGGACCGGTTTGAGGGTGTTGACGTTTTTGCCTATGAGCCATGGTCGGGGGCTTATCTCGGCCAGGGGAAAATTAACGGCACTTATATCTGCGAGCATCGCAACAACCTGATTTTTGAAGTGGGCGGGCTGGATTATATGATGGCGGGCACGCCGGTGGCCTTCCGCGACCGGTTGACGGTGACCAATGGCAGCTACTCGGCGCAGCTTGATAATGTGCTCTCGGCGGCGGTGCTGGTTTATCTGTTTGAGCTTGGCTTTAAAGGCACGGCGTTTTTTACGGCGCAGGAAGAAGCCGGGCGAAGCTGGCGGTTTTTGCTCGAATGGTTCCGCCGGTTTGGCGGCCAGACCAACCAGTTGCTGGTGCTGGACACCAGCCCCTATCCCGGTGCTGAGGCGGCGGGCGAGCAGGATGTGGTGCTGCGCCGGCGGGATGCCAATGCCGGGTTTAACACGGAGCTGACCGACAAGCTGGTGGATGTTTGTGATGGGGCGGGTGTGAAATATTCGTTCAAGGATGCCTATATTGACGAGCAGAATAAACAGCTTGAGAGCGAGGGCAAACCGCTACGCTCGCTGGGCAGCACGGAGATGGGGCGGATTATTGCGGCGTCTAACGGGTTGGTCGATGGCACGACATTGCAGTTTCCAACCACCGGTTATCACACGATGGATGAAACGGTGGCGCAGTCCTCCTGTGAGGCGTTTATTGACGTGTTGACCAATATCGCAGCGGTCTGATACGGCGGCGGTTTCGGCGTCCAGAAATCAGGCTGATTTCTTTTCCAGCTCTTCAAGGGCGTCGTCTGTGAAAGACTGGCTGTCGGCTGCTTTTTCGGCGGCGGCAGCCTCGTCCAATTCCAGCTGGGCCGGTTTCGTGAGGTCGTCAAGCGGGCCGGGGCGGCCAAGGAGGTAGCCTTGCGCCTCGTCGCAGCCCTCGGACTGGAGCAGGTCCATTTGATCAACGGTTTCGATGCCCTCGGCCAGGACAGGAATGTCGAGGCTTTTGCCAAGGGCCAGCACGGCGCGGATAATGGCGCGTGATTGCTTGTCCTGCTGGACGCCCTCAATGAAGGTGCGATCGAGCTTGATTTTGTCGAACGGGAAGGTCCGAAGGGTCTCGAGCGATGAATAGCCGCTGCCGAAATCATCAAGCGCAATGCCGACGCCGAGCGCCTTGATCTGGCGGATGCAATGGAGCGAGCGGATTTTGTCCTTGATAACGGCGGTTTCCGTCAACTCGAGTTCCAAGCGCTCCGGTGCAAGGCCGGTATCGAGCAAGATCTGGTGGATCAGCTGCGGTAAATTGGGATCGATAAGCTGAACGGCAGAGACGTTCACAGCCACTTTGCTCATCTGCCAGCGGTTGGCGGCATCATGACAGGCCTGACGCAAGACCCACTCGCCAAGGCTGACGATGAGGCCGTTTTCCTCGGCAATGGGGATGAATTCGTCGGGGGGTACATTGCCGCGCACCGGGTGGTTCCAGCGCAGCAATGCTTCATAGCCGCAAACGGAGCCGTCAATAAGGGACGTCTGGCGTTGATAGTGGAGGGTCAGGGCGTTGTCCTGAATGGCGTTTTGCAGCGCGTCAGCCAGGCCGCGGCGATCACGCACGGTTTTGCCGATTTCTTCATTGTAATGGCAGACGCTTTCCATAAAATTCGATTTGGCGTGGAACATGGCGAGGTCGGCATTGGCCACCAGCAGCTCAGGTGAATCCGCATCATCCGGATAGACAGCCGCACCGAGGCTCGCGCCAACAACGGTCTCAAGGCCGCTGATCTGCATGGGTTCAAAGAAGATCCGGTTGGTGCGCTGGCAAAACTCGGTCAGTTCTTCGTCATGGGTGAAATATTTTACGGCAGCGAACTCATCACCGCCGAAGCGGGCGACAAACTCACCATATTTAAGGTTTGCCTGCATGCGGCTGGCGATCAGGCGCAGGGTTTCGTCACCGGCTGAGTGGCCGCGCGTGTCGTTAATTTCCTTGAAGCGGTTGAGATCAACGCAAATGACAGCGACTTTCTCGCCATTTTCGGTGGCGCGGGCCAGCTGGCGGCTGAGATGATTGTTGAAATTGGCGCGGTTGGGCAGGCTGGTGAGCTGGTCATGCAGCGCCATCAGGCGAAGCTGCTCGTGGGAATCCCAACGGATTGTGCGGTCGATCAGGTAGCTCGAAAGGCCGGTACCAAGAATGAGCAGGGCGACGCCGGCGATGGCCAGAGCAAGGGCTTGAATGGCGGCTTGGTCGGCAGTCACAAAATTCTCGGTCATGGGGGTGATGGTCAGTGCGGCCATGCCGGTAAAATGCAAGGAAACAATGGCGGTGACAAAGGCGGCAACGGCTATGCTGCGCTCTTTTAACGTCTCGGCCCTTGTTGTCGCGATTTTGAAAGTGAGGCCTGAGAAAACAACAGAGAGAAAGATTGAGGCAACGATATAGGGCATGCTCCAATCGACAAAGCCTTCGACGCGGTAAGCGAACATGCCTGTATAGTGCATGGCGGCAATTGAAAGGCCGATGACGCCGCCGCCGAGGGCCGGAAAAATGCGGCCGAACCTGATGCCAGCGACAGACAGGCCGACAAGTGTGCCGGCGATCGCGGTCAGCAGGGATATAATGGTGAGCATCGGGTCGAAGCTGATGGGCGCAGAGGGCTGGTAGCCAAGCATGGCGATAAAATGCGTTGCCCAGATTGATGAGCCGGCGGCAACAGATGTCAAAAATTGCCAGCCAAAGCGCTGGGCGCCTGCTGTTCCCAGGATCCGCTGATAAAGCCGAAGGGTAACCGCGGAACCTGTGATACACATGATGGCGGCCAGAAATACCATCAACAAATCATGATCGTTAACGATGCAATTTACGACTGTGAACATTGTTACTAACAACTCCCGACAAAGTCCGTTAACTTGCGAATTTAGTAGAAAGTTATTAACAATTTTACCGTGATCACGGCGTTTAAATGCTTACAAATACATAATTTTTTCCTGATTTGGGACAAAGCTTTAAGTTTGCGCTGCCTATGGCTGGGGGGTGCAGCTTTTTACAAATTTATCGGCGCTGTCGGCAATGGTTGCCAATGGGATCTCTGATTTTTGACCGTCCACTTCCATGGTGAGGTTGCCGGATGGCTTCAGGTTCTGGAAAAGCGGATCACTGATCGGCGCGACGGCCTCGAGCCCTGGAATGCCGGCCAGTTCGTTGGGGACAGTGGCGCCGCAGAATTTGCTGCCGGATGACCCATCTGTTGAAAAGGTGACGCAGGCGCCCTGGCCAGGTTTGTAGCTTTCGCTCGATTCCATCACCAGCACATCGACTTTGCCAACGCCAGGCAGGCAGAGAAACACAAGCTGGGTCAGCTCGTCGTTACCTTCGACGCCATAAAAAAGCGCCAGGGTTTCATCCGGTTCACCAGCGTCGAGATACCAGCCGGTTGGGCCTTCGCCGGCATCGGGTGCGGGCTGGTCGGCCGCTTCCTGATCGGTATCAAGCTGTGCCATCGGGGTTTCATTGGCCGTGTGAATGGCGACGGCTTTTGTCTCGGTAAACTGGCTGGCATATAAGCGGCAATCTGTGAGGAAGTTTTTGATGGCAGCGCGGCTGCCTTTTAGTGGCAGTGGCATTTCGCTGCCAGCGACTGAATAGGTGATGGCGGGCAGGGTGCTGAATTTGTCCCAGACGGGAGAGTCATTTTCCATAAGCAGGCGGACGCCGACGAGCGCTTCTTCCCCGGCATCGACACCGGAGACCATGCCGCTCAGCTTTTCGGAAAAATTACTGGCTTTGAAGGTGATGTCGATGGGGTCATTTTCTCGCAAGGTGGCAACAGGGGCGGCGAGGGTGAGATAGGAAAAGGCACCGCTAGAGCCGGCGCTGCATCTGGCTTCCATGATGCGGTTGTCTGTTTCGGGGATGCCGACGGAGATCTGACTGGTGGTACGGCCACGGTTGGCGTCATCGTTGAACTGATAATATTGCCAGGTCATGCGGTCCAGGCTGTCTTCCGCCAGAGCGGCGATTGAGGCCGTGGTTGCGGTGAGGGTGATGGCGGCGGCGAAAACAGTCACGGCGAGGCTTGTCGCCAGTGAACTGGCTGGGCTCGTGGTGTTATTTGCTGAACGTTCATGCGTCATGGTGGGTCTCCGGTGCGGCGGGTGAATTCTGATAGCGGTGATACGGTTTGCGGCAGCGATTGCCGTCGTCAAATTCAGATGACCAGCTTAGCATTTATTGTAATTCTGGCCGCCCTCGGCGTTTAGTATTTCAACCGTTCTTTGATAGAATGTCTCAGCGCGGTCTGGCGTTTCGCCGATGCAGACAACGCCGAGTTTGCCAAATTCTGAAAGCGCGCCAATGAGATGGAAGGTGACGCCCTCACCGGTGGCGGAATGGAAATGCAGGCCGTTCATGACCGAGATATCAACCAGATCGAAGGGTGTGAGGCCTCGGTAGCGCTCTGATTCGAGATTGTCGGAAGCGTAGTAGCAGCGTGGCTGACCGGCGACGGTGAGATACTGGCCTGTTTCCGGGTCGTAATGGCCGTCGGTGAGGAATTGCAGCATCTGGAAGGGATGGGTGGTGCCGCCTTTGCGCAGGTTGATCTCAATGGCCTGATGGCGCCAGCCATCGCCCTGCCTCACAGAGATAAAATCAATGCCAAAACGCCCGAGGATGCCTTTTTCTGCCAGCACGCGGGCGGCCTTCATGCCGGTGTGCTGGATGGTAAGGCGGTATTGCTCATCGGCCGGAAAGCGGCAGCCGACAAAAATCTGCTGGTTCTCGCCGCCAAGCACCTGGTCGTGGGTGGAAATTGCCGTGAGTTCGCCATTTGGATTGACGCGGAACTGGGCGGAGGGGGAGCGCTTGTCGTCACCCATAATGAATTCTTCAACAATGCCGCCCATGGCGGTGAATTTTTGCTGATACAGATCCCAGGACATGCCGTTCGCCTCAAAGGCGAGGCCGGGGAGCTGATCCTTTACCCAGGGCAAGAGGTCAGCGGCTTTTGGGGCGCCTTTCAGGTCAATGACGGCGTTGCCCTCCCCTGAAAAGCCTTCGTTGATTTTAACGACGGCTTTTTGCAGCTCTGGCTTTCGGGATTTTAGCTCGGTAACTGCGCGGGCGATGTCGTCGCCGTTTTGCAGATCCTCAAAGCCATCAGGCAGGTCGATGCCGGCCTCCTTGAAGATGCGCCGCGAGCCGCTTTTTGAGCCCCAGTCAAGCAAGGCCGGATCGCAGCCATAGAGCGGCAAGCCAAGCTCGACTGCCAGGGCGCGCTCCAGCCCGGTGACGGTGAAGCAGGTCATATGGGCGACAGTGGGGTCGGGGATTGCCTCGCGGATGCGGTTCATCAGGCGGGGGCGCTCGAGGATCTTGCGGGTGAGGGCGATGGGGGAGGGGTCATCGCAGGCCAGCAGGGTCAGGCGGCTTCTGGCGTGCTGGGCCGGCACGCCGGGGAGGAGATGGAGGTAATAATCTATGATCATCTCGTGGATGGGTGTGCTTGTCAGATAGATGACGCGGGTGCGGGGCATGCGCAGCAGCAGCAGCAGGCACAGCATGCGCTCTTCATAATGGTGGACGCCGGCGATCTTGGCCATGATCTCCTGATCGAGGCTGAGGCTGGGGAGGATAACGACGGTTTTGGGCGAATTGGGATCTTCAAAAATTTTCTGGAAGGTGTTTTCGAGTTGATCCTGCAAGGCGGCAAAAGCCTTTAAAACAGACTCGGGCGCTGGTGGCTCACCGGGCAGGTGGGCGGTTGCTGACTGGCCGGGCGGGTGAGCGCTCCGAAGTCGGGGATTTTGTGGTGTCTGGTCCATTGGTGGCTGTGATCTCTTATTCAGTGGTCATTTTCAGTGGTCATTGGACAATAGCTCTGCTCGGTATAATGGGCGGCGGGTTAAAAGCCCGGTGCTTGCCGCCTGCTATTCATTTTCCCGTGATACGGGCGCCGCTCTCGTCAATCGGGTGCATCAGGTAGCCGAGGCAATCTGATCGGATGGCATTGGCGTCGCGGGTGAGCATCGCCGGGATGGCCGGTTGCGTCAGGCTGATTTCGTCCTGGCCATAATCAAAATACTGATCTGCGATGCGGCCCTCAATGGCCGGATAAATTTCCAGCCGGTGGATTTTTGCACCGCCAAGCTGGCCGAAAGACTGCTTTGGGGCCAGATCCTGAAAATTAAGATGATCGAGATTTTCGGGGAAGAGAAAATCCGCGTCGCTGCCATCAAAGGAAAAAGTGGCGTCGACAGGCAGGCGGATGATGGCATGGGTGCGAAGCAGGCGCAGATCGTTGGTGTCAATCGGCTCATCGGGCAAGGCGGGAAGGTGCAATAATTTATCGAGGTAAGCGGCGGTCTCGCCAATGATGGCGGCTTCGCCGATGCGGCCGCATTCAAGGGTAACCGCCGGGCAGATGGTGGCCATGGCGGCGGACTGGACGCCTTTGGGGCGCTCAAAAAACATAACGGTTTTGCTGAACATCTGCGCGAG